>PBFG01000018.1 GCA_002718585.1 Fidelibacterota bacterium
ATTACTGGAGAAAATTTACCTTTCCCTGGTTTGTCTGAAGTTAGTTATAACGTAGCTGTTTTTTACGAAAAAGATGGAATTAGCTCAAGGTTAGCATACAACTATCGCGACAAACACTTGGTAACAAGTACTGGTTCTGGAGTGTTCCCATTAGTAAGCCCGGTTTATGCTGATGAGTATGCATCTTTAGATGCTAGCACNAGCTACTCATTTAATGTNCAGGAAATNCCTGTATCAGTGTTTGTTTCAGGTGTAAACCTTACAGATTCGTATTCTCGTCATATTGGTCAAGGCGGATTCAATAGAAACGTTGGAACCATTGCATGGGGACCTATGTACGAATTTGGCGTGAGGGTTTCATTTTAAAAAACTTATAAACCATAAGTTTGTTTTTTGAAGGTGCCCGCTTTTTAAAGCGGGCTTCTTCATAAATAAGTAAGCAAGACTAAAGACTACGAAATAAAAAAGATCAAAAGACATGCAAGATTCAAATTCTTCTGATTTCTCACCAATTACACCAGACAAATTACAACCAGGTAAAAAATTTGCAGCTAACTATGCTGGCGAACATGTGGCTGGAACAGAGTTTGTTATTGGTGCTCTGTTTGTTTCTTGGGGAGTGTCTACTTTTGATATTTTGATTGGCTTATTGCTAGGAAATTTTTTAGCGGTATTGACATGGGCTCTTGTTACAGCACCAATAGCGACTGATACACGCTTAACTCTCTATGCATACCTTGAGAAAATTGCTGGTCGTGGAACTATAAAATTATATAGCATCGTAAATTGCATTTTATTTTCAATTTTAGCTGGCGCGATGATAACAGTTTCTGCATCTGCGATTCGGATTCCATTTGGTATACCCGCACAAGTTGAATGGTACCCAACAAGTAGTGCCTTTGTTCTTGTTGCACTAGCAGTTGGAGCTATAGTTGTCTATGTTGCTGTTAAAGGATTTAGAGGAGTGGCAAGATTCGCTGAGATCTGCGCCCCTTGGATGATTTTAATGTTTATAGTTGGGGCAATAGCTACTCTACCAGTTCTTATAAATGCAACGCAGGGAGTGGAAAAAATTGTTTCATTTTCAGATTTTTTGACTGTGGCTAATGAGCATATATATGTATCCAGAGAATCTGAATACGGTTTTTGGCACGTTGCTGCTTTTGCTTGGATTTGTAATCTAAGCATGCATGGTGCAATGGGAGACATGACTTTGTTAAGGTATGCACGTAAATCTAGCTATGGATACTTCTCAGCTCTTGGGATGTTTATTGGACATTACATTGCATGGGTTTGTGCAGGCATAATGGGTGCTGGTGCTGCCATACTTCTTGGAACAAGCATCTCACAACTTGATGCTGGTGGGGTGGCATTTCAATCTCTAGGTTCTGCAGGAATTATTGCAGTAGTTATAGCTGGGTGGACTACTTCTAATCCAACTATATACAGAGCTGGTCTTGCATTTCAATCACTATTTCCAAAGTTAAGTAGAGAAAAAGCCACAACTATAGTAGGTGTGATCACAACTATCATTGCTTGCTTTCCATTTGTTTTTACAAAATTGATTGATTTTGTAGGATTTATGGGAATTTTATTAGCACCAATCGGAGCTGTAATTGTGGCCGAACATTGGCTTTTCTCTTATTTGGGTCTAACTCGTTATTGGTCAAAATATAAAGGCAACTCTACAAATTATGCGGCATTATTTACATGGATTACGTCTATGATTCTTGCTTTATATTTAGAGGGAGCAGGCATCATTCATTTATTCTTTTTATTAATACCAATATGGATTTTCGCAACATTTTTGTACATATTTTTGGCGAGTAAACTTGGAGCTAAAGAAAAATATGATGAGGCAATTAAGTTTGAAAAAATCGAGCTCAATCGCAAACATGAAGAGTCAAAATATTTAAAAGAAAATAAAGTTTCTAATTTTACGCAAGGTGAATCTAAGCCAGCAAATTTATCGTCTCGATTCTGTGAAATTGTTTCATATTTGGCTTTAGGTATTTGTGTGGTGCTAGCTTTTTTTGCATACATCGGAGGAGATACTGGTCAATTTAAATCAATGTTATTTATGGTTACGGTTATTTATTTTATTTCTGCAGTAATTTGGGCAAGAATAAATAGAACTACATCATAATGAGAGGTAAGAAAATGAAAAGATACTTAATAAACTGCTACAAGAAAACCCGAATGGTCAATTGGCAAATTTTAATTTTGACCCTTTCAATTACAGCATGCCAACCTAATGTTCAAAAATTAGAGTCAAATAAACCCATTGTTGAAAGTGATGCTCTTGCTGAAAATTTTCTTATTCCTCCTAACAGCACAAGACCTGGCGTGTATTGGTATTTTATGGATGGCAACCAAAATCGTGATGAAATGACTGCTGATCTTGAGGCTATGGCTCGAGCGGGCATAGGAAAAGTTGTATTTCTTGAGGTAAATATTGGTGTGCCTAGAGGTCCCGTAAATTTTATGAGTGAAGAATGGCAAGATAATTTTGTTCATGCTGTGAAAACAACAAAACGTCTAGGAATAGAACTTATTTTAGGTACAGGGCCTGGATGGGCTGGAAGTGGAGGTCCATGGGTGAAACCTGAAGATTCAATGCAACATTTAGTTGCTGGTGTAACAGAAATTTCTGGTCCAAAAAGTTTTAAAAGTAAAATTGCTGTACCAAAGCCTCCTAAACCAAATTATTTTGCAGGTATGAGTGAACAATGGATAAAGGTTCGTGAAGATTGGTATGAAGATGTTTCTGTTCTTGCTTTTCCCACACCATCAGATGATGTAGTTATTGATCAACTTGATCTGAAAACATTAAAAGAGACACAGCCTTATTCAATTTGGAAACATATTCCTCGATATGTACGTTCAGATGCAACATACAAGGAACTCAAAGAAGAAAGTGTTATTAATCAAGATATGATTATTGATTTATCTAATCTGATGTCAGCAGATGGAACATTAGAATGGGAAGTGCCAGAAGGAAATTGGACAATTATGCGTTTTGTTTCACGCACCACAGGCCAAACTACAAGACCTGCTCCTACACCAGGACATGGTTTTGAAACTGATAAATTTAATCCTGAATCTTATGAGAAACATTGGAATAACTTTCAACAAAAGCTATTAGATCGTATAGGGCCAAGAGAGTTAAGTAGCAGTTGGACTCGTATTCATTTAGATAGTTGGGAAATGAGTTCTCAAAATTGGTCGAAATCATTTCAGGAAGAATTCATTAATCGCAGAGGTTATGATCCAAAACCTTTTTACCCAGCTTATGCAGGCGTGGTAGTAGAAAGTTTAGAGAAAACAGAGAGGTTCTTATGGGATTTACGTAAAACTGCACAGGAGCTAGTCATTGAAAATTATGTTGAGGTAATCAAAGCAAAGGCACATGAGCATGATATGGCGTACTCAAACCAACCTTACGATATGAATCCAGCAGGAAATCTTGATCTTGGTTCAGTTGCTGATATTCCAAGTTGCGAATTTTGGGATTACCGAAATAGTGATTTGGTTGATAGTCTTTATAGTTGTATTGAAGCAACAAGTATCGCTCATACAATGGGTAAGTCAGAGGTGCCAGTAGAAGCCTTCACTTCTGTAATACCAAATCGTTTTCACGCATATCCCGGACAAATGAAAAATCAAACTGACTGGGCGCTCGCATTTGGAGTAACTAATTTTATTTTTCATACATTCCAACATCAGCCTCTAGGGAATGAGGCATTGCCTGGAATGTCAATGGGGCCTCATGGATCAAATTGGCATCGTCACCAAAATTGGTGGGACATGCTTCCTGCATATCACGATTACATTAGTCGTTCATCATACCTTTTGCAGCAAGGAGTTACTGTTTCAGATATCTTATATTTAACACCAGAGGGCGTACCACATATCTTCTGGCCACCCGCAGATGCATTATTGGGAACCGGACTATTGAAGGATAAACGTGGCTATGGATTTGACGCTGTATCACCACGTATTTTAATCAACCGAGCCTCTATTAAAGATGGTCAAATTGCTTTCAAGAATGCATCGAGCTACAAAGTTATGATTTTACCTAAATTGGATACTATGACACCTGAAACTCTTGAGGCAATCATTGGTTTTGTTGAAGAAGGTGCAACCATAATTGGAAATCCACCAATTAAATCACCTAGTCTTGTTAATTATCCCGATAGTGATGCAAAGGTGGTAGAGCTTGCAACAGAGTTATGGGGCAGTCTAGATCTGCCTGTATCTTTAACGGCGCGAAAAGTAGGAAAAGGTACAGTTTATTGGGGACAAGATATTTACCTCAAGACAGATGATGAAGAGGAGTTTTATCCTTCATATGTTAAAACAGCTAATCTTTTAAAAGAGATCGGACTTGATGAAGATTTTTCAGTTGGAGGAGCACCCATTAGATTTACTCATCGAAAAACAAATGACCGAGATATTTATTTTGTCGCAAATACTTCCGACAGCATAATAAGTGTTGATGCTGATTTTCGTGTATCTGGCATGACACCAGAATTATGGCATTCTGAAACAGGTGAAAGAAGAAGTCTACCAAACTTTATTGATAGAGGGGACAAAACAACTATACCATTGCAATTTGAAGCGCATGAAAGCTATTTTGTTGTTTTTGGAAAAGATGATAAAGGGTTTCCATCTAACGGTAAAAATTTCCAAACTTTTAATGATGTAAAACTTATTGATGGAGAGTGGTCTGTTTCATTTGATCCTAAACGTGGTGGCCCGGAAAATATTATTTTTGAGAGCTTGATTGATTGGAAGGATCATACAGAGCCTGGGGTAAAACATTACTCAGGCAAAGCAACATATACCAAAACATTCGATGTACAAGCAGAAATAAAACCAAAAGATAACTACTTTATAGAGCTTGGCCCAACATATGAAATGGCAAGAGTTACCCTTAACGGTGAAGACTTAGGTACTGTTTGGACATCGCCATGGAGGGTGCCTACTAAAACTGCTCTTAAATCTAAAGCTAATATTCTTAAAGTCGAAGTNGCCAATTCTTGGGAAAATCGTTTAATTGGTGATACCTTGGCTGAGGATAAAGATGTCCGCACATTGAAATGGTCTTCAGGTCTTCTAGAAGGTAAAGAATATAANGCAGGTCGTTACACTTTTACTACATACCTAAAGGCGGCATCTGACTTTGGTGATATTAAACTGGAGCCGCCAAAACTCCAGTCATCTGGACTTATTGGGCCTGTAAAGATCGTTAAAGTAGATGAAAGTAATCAATGATGAGATGCTTCTCATTTTTCATTTTTTTATTACTTCTATCTTCATGTGAAAGCCCTGNAAGTAAGAAGTCAAATCTTACATTTGCAGAAATATATGGGGATTTGTCCACAGAAAAAATCAACAATACTGTGTATGGTTTTGCAGTTGATAAGACTGCTGAGTGGGAACAGGTTGGCGATAAATTAATTACAAACTTTATCAATATGTACAATTTGCATATTAATCATGAACCTGATGATGCAGAGTATCCGTTTAAAGGGTGGTTTTTTGGCTGGGTAAGAGACCAGTGCAATGAAGGTTATGCAGGTTGTGATGCTATTTATGCTGCAAAATCGAAAACTTTAACTGGTCCATGGTTGGTATACAGTGGTAATAACTTAGATGGATCTACAAAATGGACAACCGATAAGTTTATAGATCAATGGGTCCCTGTTTTAGCTGGAGGGCCAAATAATTATGACAATTGGCATAATGGAGATCCATCAGTAGTACGTCATAATGACCTTTACTATATGGCTTACAGCGCAACTGGCCATAACAGAGATGGCATACCATTCGGTCAATCTGGTGATACTGATAGTGATATAAGTGTTGTGATGGGTGCAATATCAAAAGATGGTATAAACTGGATAAAGTCTGAGGAACCAATTTTAATTTACGATCCTCAATGGGGTCAGTCTCCAATGAAAAAAGGAGATTATATGCACGAGCTTGGTTCATACCATCGCCCTTCTCTAATATTTGAAGATGGTAAATTCAAACTATGGTTTGATGCATATGTAAAAGACAATTTCCATACACTCTATGCAGAAAATAGTGAAAATTTTATGGAAAAAAATGATTGGAACATAAAGAGAGGCATGGCTAAACCAGCATTAAAAAATTTTCCAAATCCAGATGTTGTTAAGATTGAAGAACTTTACTTAGGATTTGGAGATCCAGTGCATCCTGAAGCTCCCGAAAAAGGTTGGGGAAGTAGAAAAATTACTTGGGCTGTTTCTTTAAATGGACAAGACTGGAAGCCAGTTGGTTACATGGAAACAGATGATGGATGGCAAGGCATCATGGTGCCAGAAGTTATTGTGAATGAAGAAAAAGGTAATTATGTAGTGAATCTTACTTATGGGACCATGATTAAAGGTCATTATCATCAAGACAGCATAAGATTAAAACGTTGGATTGTTAGTCAAAGTGAACTCAGTGATCTCAGGGAGTATATTTCAGCAAAGAATTAATTGCTCAGACAAATAATTTGTTTAAGTAAAACCTTTTCATAGATTGTCATGCAGATTAAAATGATGACGTATTATTAATTAACTCTAAAAAGAAACAATGGATGCTTTAACACCAGCAGAGTCATCTCCATTTTTGGGGGTTCCCCTCCATGCTGTTGGGGGTTTGGCTGCAGTAAGTTTTTATATACCATTTAAAAAGGTTGTAGGTTGGTCTTGGGAAACTTTTTGGATCATAGGTGGTTTTTTTAGTTGGATTGCTGCGCCTTGGGCACTTGCATTAATTATTGTTCCGCAAACCTTAGAAGTATTAGCACAAGCTGATTTAAGCTCTGTATTTTGGACATTTCTTTTTGGAATGTTATGGGGTGTTGGTGGACTTACCTTTGGTTTAACTTTACGTTATTTAGGTATTGGTTTAGGTTACTGTTTAGTATTAGGTATAAGTGCTGTCCTTGGAACGCTTGTTCCACCATTATTCAGTGGAGAATTATTTATTATAGTTAAAACAACATCTGGCCAAGTTCTGTTACTTGGTGTTTTTATTTGCTTAAGTGGCATTGCATTGAGTGGAAAATCGGGCATTAGAAAAGAAAAAGAGCTCTCAGAGAATAAAGAAATTGTCGATAGTAGTGAATTTGGTTTCATTAAAGGTGCATTGATTGCTTTATTTTCAGGGATAATGAGTTCATTTATGGCTTACGCATTTGTAGCAGGAAAACCAATTGCAGATTTAACAGTTGAATTTGGTGGACCTTCATTATGGCAAAATTTACCTGTTTTGATTGTGGTTCTTGCCGGTGGGTTTGTAACAAATTTAATTTGGTGCGCAATATTATCTTATAGAAACAATACCTGGAAAGAATTTTTTGGCGTATCAAAATCTGAGGATGGAAGTGTATTAACACTTACTTCGTCTACGATTTTTGTAAATGTCATTTTTTGTGCGATAGCTGGAACTACATGGTATTTACAATTTTTCTTTTACGGTGCAGGAACAACATTAATGGGTGAGTATGAGTTTTCTAGTTGGAGTCTACATATGGCAAGTATAATTATCTTCAGCACTTTTTGGGGCTTAGCCCTTCGTGAGTGGAAAGGTGTAAGTAGAGAAACTCAAAGCTGGAATATAGCAGGTTTGTCTGTATTAATTTTGAGCATGATCGTGATTGGTTGGGGAAATACACTTTCGACAAATGCTTTGGTAAACTGAAATTTGAAAAAAAGACTGTATTTTATTGATATATGAAAATTGGACTTTTCTCTATAGGCCTTGATACATATTGGGATCAATTCGATGGATTATTGAATAATCTAGAGGGATATCATGGCGAAATAAGCAAAAAGTTAAATGGTATGGGTGCAGATGTCGTTGATTTAGGCATGGTAGATAATACTGAAAAGGCACAATTTGCAGCTAAAGAGTTTAAACAAGCTGACGTAGAAATTATTTTTCTTTTCGTTTCAACCTATGCTTTATCATCTACCGTTTTGCCTGTTGTTCAAAAGGCAAAAGTTCCAATTGTGATACTTAATTTACAGCCCGTCGCACAATTAGATTACAAATCTTTTAATGCTCTTGGTGACAGAGGTGTAATGACAGGTAAGTGGTTAGAGCATTGTCAATCATGTTCATTGCCAGAACTGGCATCAGTATTTAATAGAGCTGGAGTAGAGTATCAAATAGTTTCTGGGTACCTGCAAGAAGATTATGTTTGGCAAGAGATAAATGATTGGGTTGATGCTGCGAGGGTTGCTTTGGCTATGAGAACAAATCGTGTAGGAGTTTTAGGTAACTATTACGGCGGAATGCTTGATGTTTACAGCGACCTTACCCAACAATCTGCTGTATTTGGGAATCATTTTGAAATGCTTGAGATGTGTGAACTGTTTCAATTTCGTAAATCTGTAACAAAGCAAGAATTGGAAGATAAGATAAATGAATTTGGAAACAAATTTAATGTATCAGAGGAGTGTGATCATTCAGAAATAGAGAGAGCTGCAAAGACTTCAGTAGCTTTAGATAAGTTAATAAATGAGCATAAACTTGGTTCTCTAGCTTACTATTATGAGGGCTCTGGCGAATATGAAGATATTGTAACTTCACTTATTGCTGGAAATACTCTTCTTACAGGAAGAAATGTACCTAGTGCCGGTGAGTGTGAAATTAAAAATGTTCAAGCAATGAAAATAATGGATCTATTCGGTGCTGGTGGATCTTTTTCTGAATTTTATTTATCAGATTATGTTGATGATGTTGTATATCTTGGACATGATGGACCTGCACATTTTGCAATTGCAGAGGGAAAAGTTTCCCTTGTCCCACTACCTGTATATCATGGCAAACCTGGAAATGGTTTATCTATTCAAATGACGGTAAAGCATGGACCGATCACTATTCTTTCAGTTGTTCAGCATCGAAATGGTAAAATTTCCCTTCAATTTGTTGAAGGAGAATCAGTAGAGGGTCCTGTTCTTGCAATAGGTAACACCAATAGCAGATACAAATTTCCAATGGGAGCAAGAGATTTTATGAATGAATGGTCTATAGGTGGTCCTTCACATCACTGTGCTATTGGAGTTGGCCACATAGGCGATAAACTAGAAAAGCTTTCTAAAATATTAGGAATTGAATCCCATTGGCTAAAATAATTTAAATATCCTCAGATGGAAAATAAAACAGAATTAGCTAAAGAAGTGATACGTAAGTCTTTTGTAATGTCTGTAGCTCCAGATAAACAAAATGAATATAAATTGAGGCATGATAATATTTGGCCTGAACTTGTAAAAGCGTTAAAAGAACATGGGGTTAAAAAGTATTCGATATTTTTAGATTCTAGCTCAAGTAAACTTTTTGCTTATCTTGAAATAGAAAGTGAAGTTAAGTGGAATGATTTAGCTAATACTGATATTTGCAAAAAATGGTGGAAATATATGAGTGACATCATGCCAGCTAACCCAGATTACAGTCCGAAATCAGATGAACTCCACGAAGTCTTCAGACTGATATAAATTTCTCCGCATAACCCTTTTTACCACTATATGCTCTTACGTTTATTGTCAAAGCAGTAACTTTATGCAGTAGACAAAATGTGAAATAATGATANTCNTAAATNTAGGTTTAAATTTTTAAGCTAATTGAGTAGTAAANAAATTACAACGANGGGTAAATGACAAAAAANCTTCAAAACAAATGGAATGANAAACTAGCTTCAAAAATGAGNGAACCCGAGCTGCTGCTTTATCGTTCAAATCTTTTGGGATCAGATCTTCGAATCACAAATTTTGGGGGAGGAAATACCTCAGCAAAAATAGAAATGCCTGATACTCTGACTGGAAAAAATCAGAATGTTTTGTGGGTAAAAGGTTCTGGTGGAGATCTTGGAAGTATGAATTTAGATGGCTTCTCAACTTTGTATATGGATAAGCTTAATAAATTAAAAGAACTGTATAGAGGTTTGAAATATGAAGATGAAATGGTTGATTATTTGCCTCATTGCACATTTAACTTAAATCCAAGGGCAGCAAGTATTGATACATCATTACATGCTTTTATTCCGAACAAGCATGTTGATCATACACATCCAGACGCAGCAATAGCTGTTGCTTGTATGAAAAACAGCAAAAAAATGACAAAGATTATTTTTGGGGAAGATATGGCTTGGATTGAGTGGCAAAGACCTGGCTTTGATTTAGGATTGAAGCTGGAGAAAATTGCTAANTCCAATCCAAAATTAAAAGGAGTTATATTAGGCCAGCATGGATTATTTACATGGGGCGAAACATCAAAAGAATGTTATGAGCTTACATTATCTACTATTCAGCGTGCTGCTGATTGGTTTGAAAANAATAAGACTAAAGANGCATTTGGTGGAGCCAAATATAAAAAAACTCTAAGTCAATCTGAGAGAATTGAGGTNGCATCTAAATTAATGCCTCACCTAAGAGGGAAAATTAAAACAGATGAATATAAAGTTGGGCACTTTATAGATGATAAGAGTGTCTTGGAATTTGTGAATTCCAAAAAACTACACAAACTTGCAGATCTTGGAACTTCATGTCCTGACCATTTTCTTCGGACTAAAATGTGTCCTCTTGTTATAAATTTTGACCCAAATTTAAAAAGTTTGGATAAAGCTATTACATCTACCATTGATCAGCTAGATGGCCAAGTAAACTCATATCGCANNCTTTACACAAAGTACTATAAAAAATGTAAGCGCAAAAACAGTCCGCCCATGCGTGATCCGAATGCAGTTGTGTATTTAATACCTGGAGTAGGAATGATTACTTTTGCAAAGAACAAAAGTACAGCTCGCATTGCTGGTGAGTTTTATGTAAATGCAATCAATGTCATGCGAGACGCAGATCGAGCTGACCAATACGTTGGACTTCCAGAACAAGAGGCATTTGATATTGAGTATTGGTTATTAGAAGAAGCAAAATTAAAAAGAATGCCATCTCCTAAAAGTCTAGCAGGAAAAGTAGCCTTTATAACTGGCGGTGCAGGNGCTATTGGAAAAGCATCTGCAATAAGGTTGATGCAAGAGGATGCTTGCGTAGTTTTGGCTGATATAAATAAAAAACAACTCGAAAAAACAGTAAATGAGTTATCGAGTAAGTTTGGTGAAGACCAAGCAAGAGGCATTGTCTGTAATGTAACTAAAGAGGCTTCTATAAAAAATGCAATTAGATATTGTTCCTTAGAGTATGGTGGTTTAGATATTCTTGTATCTAATGCAGGAATGGCTAGTTCTGCTCCACTTGAAGAAACAAGTGTTGAAATGTGGAATCAAAACTTTTCTATTTTAGCCGAAGGCTATTTTCTCGTATGCAGAGAAGGTTTTAAAGTTTTAAAAACTCAAGAAACTGGAGGTTCAATTATTATTGTAGCTAGTAAAAATGGTCTAGTNGCTTCNCCAAATGCATCCGCTTACTGCACTGCTAAGGCAGCTGAGCTACAGTTATCTCGAGCAGTAGCATTGGAAGGAGCACCATTTGATATTCGTTGTAATGTAGTTAATCCAGATGCAGTTTTGAGAGGTTCTAGCATATGGGATGGAAAATGGCGAAAGGAAAGAGCAGCTGCATATAAAATAGATAGTAAAGAACTGGAAGAACATTATAGAAAACGCAGTCTTTTAAAGAAAAATGTATATCCCGAGGATGTAGCTGAAGCTTTGTATTTTTTCGCATCTGATGAATCCTCTAAATCGACTGGAAACATAATTAATGTTGATGCAGGACACCCTCCATCATTTACAAGATGATAATGATTTTTAAAGATAAAAAATGAAAGAAATAATTGATCAAAATCTGATACACGATCATAACTTAAAAAATTCTAAATCTTTGGAAAAAGATTTTGAATTTTTGGGAGAGCAACTTCAACAAAGAGGCATAAGGATTGAAGAAATAATTCAAAAACTGGACTCATTTATGATAGCTATTCCGAGTTGGGGAACTGGTACAGGAGGAACAAGATTTGCTCGTTTTCCAGGCATAGCAGAACCTAGGAATACATTTGAAAAGCTAGAAGATTGCAGCACAATAAATAAATTAGTTAGATGTTGCCCAATGGTTTCACCTCATTTTCCATGGGATAAAGTTGATGATTTAAAAGAGCTAAAGGAATTTGCAGATAATCTTGAACTTTCTTTTGGTTCTATAAATAGCAACACATTCCAAGACCAACCAGGACAAACACATTCTTATAAATTTGGAAGTTTAACTAATGTTTCAAAAGAGGTAAGGAATCAAGCTATCAAGCATAATGTTGAGTGTATAGAGTGGGGAAAAGTACTTGGTTCAGATTCTTTAACCGTTTGGATTGGAGATGGGAGCAATCTACCCGGACAACAACATTTTACTCATGCTCTTGAAAGATACTTAGATAGTTGTAGTCAGATTTATGAATCTTTACCAGATAATTGGCAGATGTTTCTGGAGCATAAGATGTTTGAGCCAGCTTTTTACTCTACCGTAATTCAAGATTGGGGAACAAGTGTTCTTTGTGCAATGGAATTAGGGCCAAAAGCAAAATCATTAGTTGATTTAGGACATCATGCTCCAAACGTGAATATAGAAATGATTGTTGCAAGATTGATTCAATTCCAAAAGCTAGCAGGCTTTCATTTTAACGACAGTAAATATGGTGATGATGATCTGGATAGTGGAAGTATTAATACATACCAACAGTTTTTGATACTAAACGAACTTGTTGATGCGGAATACCGTAAGGCCAAAGGATTTAATCCTGCTTACATGTTAGATCAATCACACAATGTTACTGACCCAATTGAAAGCTTAATTAATTCTTCAGTTGAGGTGCAAAGATCATACTTAAAGGCACTGTTAGTTAATCGTGAAAAATTACAGGACTATCAAGATGAAAATGATGCACTAATGGCATCGAATGAGTTAAAACTAGCCTACAATACAGATGTTTCACCAATTTTAGCAATGTACAGAATGCGCGCTGGTGGTGCAATTGATCCCATAGCAACTTATAGATCTGCTAATTATAGAAAAAATTTGGAATCAGCAAGACCTTCAACAAATTCAAATTCATCAGGTATCGTATAAAAATTGAGTTAGTAAAATCATGACAGCTGCTGATGCAACTTCTTTAGTTATTGATATTGGTAAAACAAATATAAAGATTCATGTTCTTGATAGATCTCATAATAATTTAGCTACTTTCAATAAAAAAAATAATGTTTNTCATAANTCTTTTTACGATGCTGTNGATGTTGANGGGATTTGGNCATGGATAATTAAGACCATTAAAANNTGCTCTCAAAATTTTCAAATAAATTCTTTAGTAGTCTCTGGACATGGNGCTACTGGAGCACTTATNGANACANCTAAAGGTGAAGATGGTCTTGTTTTNCCAATAATGGATTATGAGTGGNATGGNTTAGAGTCTNTTAATGNNGAGTATGAAGGCATTAGACCNTNTTTTGAAGAGACTTTTTCTCCAAGCCTTCCTGCTGGATTAAATTTTGGTAAGCAGCTTTTTTGGCAACAANAAAATTTTCCAGANGAATTNAAAAATGCGAATNCGATATTAATGTATCCNCAATATTGGTCATGGCGNTTAACGGGGAATCTTTCTTCAGAANTTTCNTCAATTGGNTGNCANACTGACTTATGGGCACCAAGNTCAAAAAAATTTTCAAGNCTTGTAGTAGAACAGTCTTGGAGTAAGTTNTTCCCCCCATTTGCAAATGCATGGGATGTTATTGGAACAGTCTCTAAANANGTTGCTGATGCTACTGGACTNAANAGCTCATGCGTTGTTCATGTGGGCGTNCATGANAGTAATGCAAGTTATTTGAGGTATTTNNTATCAAAAAGNAATGATGAATTTTGTGTGATATCAACAGGNACATGGGTAGTNTGNATGTCAANCCAAGAATCACTCANTTGTCTGGATTCATCTAAGGATATGCTGGCGAATATAAATGTTGAGGGGCANCCAGTTCCTTGTATTCGTTTTATGGGCGGNAGGGAATATGAAATGATTTGTNCTTTAACAAACTGTTCAAGNGACCAAATTGTNAANGATGATGATATNAAACAAATTATTGTNGATGNAGTAATGGCATTACCNAGTTTTAGTAATGGCAATGGCCCNTATGGNAANAATAGATCAGAAATTCTNGGCNNCCCTAAAAATGGCGCCGCTCTAGCTACAATATATTGNGCACTCATGATAAGCTGCTGTTTAAANAAATTAAATACGCAGGGCGATGTTATTATGGANGGNAGCTTTTTAAAAAACCCAATACTTTGTCGANTAGTGGCACGACTTTGTGGCANNAAAAATCTTTATATTTCAAATGATGAGGCTGGAACAGTTAAGGGCGCTGCNCAANTAACTCAATGGTCTCAATNGCCAANATTAGAGCTTGAAAAATGTGAACCATACAANGTTGAAGGNTTAGATTTNTATNTATCTTCNTGGTTNAAAGCAATNGGNGAAATNAAATGAAAGCAGCNTGTGTTAGAGATTACAAATTGCTTGCNAAAAAGCGGTTACCTAAATTTTTATTTGANTATTTAGCTGGNGGNTCATATTCTGAGGTNACAATGAANCAGAATATAGCTGATTTGCAAGCTCTNTCNTTAAGGCAGAGAGTTTTAAGTGGTTCTCCAGATATAGATACAAAAGTAGAATTATTTGGCTCNAACTATAATTTACCTGTTGCACTTGGTCCGGTTGGATTGGCGGGCATGTATGCACGNCGAGGAGAATGCCAAGCTTTAAAAGCAGCAGAAAGNTCNGGAGTACCATTTGCATTGTCAACAGTAGGCGTATGTCCTATAGACGAGGTTGCAAAGGTNTCNAATAAGCCATTTTGGTTTCAGTTNTANATGATAAAAGATAGATCATTTATGATTGATTTGTTAACNCAAGCGCGNGAGGCAAAATGTTCTGCACTAATTTTTACAGTTGATATGCCAGTCCCTGGTTCACGATATCGTGACTACCATTCTGGCTTAGCAGGAGAAAGTTGGCTTTCGGGAAATTTACGAAGAGTNTCACAAGCAATTATGAAACCATCTTGGGCATTNGATGTTGGNTTNCTTGGAATGCCNCANAAATTAGGAAATGTAGCACCTGTNTTAAAAAAGAATAGTGGCCTTGAAGACTTTATGGGCTGGATGAGTTCAAATTTNGATCCAGCAGTTTCTTGGAAAGATATAGANTTTGTAAGAGANAATTGGGATGGCCCAATTATTCTAAAGGGCATTCTTGATCCAGAGGACGCANTGCAAGCNGCTAANTTGAATGTTGATGGAATCATAGTTTCTAATCACGGAGGCAGNCANCTNGATGGAGTNATTTCATCTGCTAAATCTTTACCNAGNATTGCAGANACAGTTGGAGATAAACTCGATGTCTTNGTTGATGGGGGTATAACCTCAGGACTTGATGTNGTTCGTATGCTTGCACTGGGAGCAAAGTCTGTTTTGCTTGGAAGAAGTTGGGTTTATGCACTTGCNGCTAAGGGACAAAAAGGGGTAGAGCACGTAATTGATNTAATTCACAAAGAAATGATTGTTGCGATGACATTAACTGGATGTCGTTCATTAAAGGATATTAATAGGAAAGTAATAGATAATTCTTTAATTAAATAGCTTAATGATNAGTAAGTCTAGGTTAGGTTTTGTNTTAGCGATAGTTNTAGTTTTTTTTGCAGGCATTNTTTTAGGCAACTTTAACAAACAAAACTTACCAATATTATGGCCTTCAAATAATGAAGATNTTGTTTATGCTACGATTAATGAATGGGATAGCNAGAGATTTTCTGACGNTAGTAACTTTAAAAAGATATCTTTGAATNCTGATGAAAATACAGGTATTTTTTTAACATANGGGCAATCTAATTCAGCAAATCACGGAAGAGTGAATGTTGATTACTATCCTAANGTTTATCAATTCTTTCTTGGAGAAGTTTATGAGTATAAAAATCCCTCTCTAGGTGCAACGGGTGTTTATGATTCAGTTTGGGGCCTTGTTGGTAATAAATTAATTAAACAAAATATGTATACAAAGGTCATATTTGCCAATACAGGTTGGGGAGGTATGTCAATTTCTCAACTTAAAGAGGGACATTATTTCGATTTTTTTATCAATACATATAAA
>PBFG01000019.1 GCA_002718585.1 Fidelibacterota bacterium
CTTTAATTACCGCAACTCCACCAGCTAATTTAGCTAATCTCTCTTGAAGTTTTTCTCTGTCATAATCTGAAGTAGTTTCTTCTACTTGTTGTTTTATTTGAGCACATCTAGCTTCTATATCTGATTTTTTACCAGATCCACTAACAATTGTACTATTTTCTTTATCAACCTTAACTTTTTTAGCTGAACCAAGATCATTTAATTTTACATTTTCAAGTTTTATTCCTAAATCCTCAGAAATAACTTGGCCTCCTGTCAAAATAGCAATGTCTTCAAGCATAGCTTTTCTTCTATCACCAAACCCTGGAGCTTTTACAGCAACAACTTTAAAGGTTCCTCTTAGTTTATTCATAACTAATGTTGCCAAAGCTTCTCCTTCAATATCTTCAGCTATAATAAGTAGAGACTTGCCTGATTGAACTACCTTTTCTAAAATTGGTAATAATTCTTTCATATTACTTATTTTTTTCTCATGAATTAGTATCATTGGTGATTCTAGCTCAGCCTCCATTGTGTCAGGATTGGTAATAAAATAAGGTGACAAATAACCTCTGTCAAATTGCATCCCTTCTACTGTCTCTAAATAAGTATCTATACCCTTAGCTTCTTCAACAGTAATAACTCCTTCATTACCAACTTTTTCCATTGCATCGCTAATAATAGTACCAATTGAATGATCATTGTTAGAGGAAATTGTACCAACTTGTTTAATTTCTTCTTTATTTTTCACTTCTTTAGACATGGTTTGTAAAAAATCTACAACCTGCCTAGATGCTTTATCAATCCCTCTTTTTAAATCCATTGGATTTCTTCCTGCAGTTACATTTTTAAGCCCTTCTGCAGTTATTGATTGTGCTAGTACAGTTGCTGTAGTAGTTCCGTCTCCTGCAACATCAGCAGTCTTTGATGCAACTTCTTTAACCATTTGTGCACCCATATTCTGAACTGAATCTTCTAATTCTATTTCTTTTGCAACAGATACTCCATCTTTAGTTATAGTTGGTGCACCAAATTTTTTATCAATAACAACATTTCTTCCCTTGGGTCCTAGCGTCACTTTCACAGCATCAGCTAATGAATCAACACCTTTTTTTAAATTATTTCTTGCTTTAATATCATAATCAATATTTTTTGCCATTATATTTTCTCCTTATAAATTAGTTATACTACTGCTAGAATATCTGATTCTCGCATGATTAATAAGTCATCACCATTATGCGAAATTTCAGTACCCGAATACTTTCCATAAAGCACCTTATCGCCTTTTTTAACACTCATTTTAACTAAATTTCCAGATTCATTTACTTTACCTGGTCCTGTTGCAACTACCTCTCCTATCTGAGGCTTTTCTTTAGCTGTATCAGGTAAAATGATTCCAGAAGCTGTTTTTTCTTCAGCTTCCTGAGCCTTAATAACTACTCTATCTGATAAAGGTTTTATACTCATTTTTATTTTCTCCTTAATAAAATTTTATGTTTTGATAAATTACAAATTTAATGCCAAATAAGATTAAACTGACAATAAGTCATAGATTATTTACCAGTACTGCCAAAACCTCCAATACCTCTAGATGAAGTTGACAAGTCAGTTGAAATACTATATGAAATTTCAGAACTATCACATGCAACTATCTGAAATAAACGATCTCCTTTTTTAACCTCATATTCAGAAGATTTAATATTATCACAAGAAGCCATTATTTCACCTCTATATCCTCCATCAATAAGGCCAATTGAATTTGACATCCTTAACGGTGTTTTAGATATACTCGATCTTGGAAAAAGATAATAGGCTTTACCATCAACAGGTTCACATGATATACCAAACTTAATTAATTTTGTTTCACCTGGTTTAAAAACTATATCATCTAATACATATAAATCAAGTCCAGCATCACCGTTATGAAAATGACCATGATTTTGATACATCTCTTTTGACTCATTGTTTAAGGGTTTTATTAATAATTTCATTTTTGTCCTCTCTATGGTTCTACCCAATCTCCATATTTTTTTATTAAATTTATTAATTCTTCTACAGAATCTTCAGATGGTATACCTCGTTTTATCACATCATGACCTTTGTATAATGATATTTTTTCTAAACCTGTTCCAACATACCCATAATCTGCATCAGCCATCTCACCAGGGCCATTTACTATGCATCCCATGATAGCTATTTTTAATCCTTTTAAATGGGAAGTTTTTTCTCTAACCATAGCTGTAGTTGTCATTAAGTCAAATTGGGTTCTTCCACATGATGGGCAGCTTATAAAGTCTGTTTTAGTTATCCTAGTTCTAGTTGATTGCAATATTTCAAAAGACAACTCATTAATATTTTTAACAGAATCAACTTTTGAATTTCTAATAAATAATCCATCTCCTAATCCATCTATTAATAAACCTCCAAAATCGATAGATGCATCAATTTGAAACTTCTCTAAATCTCTTTCATCATAATCTCTACAAATAATTATAGGATTTTTTATTTTATTTTTAATTAGCTTACATATAAAATTTCTTTGTTCTACCATGCCATGTAAATTGTTAGTTTTAAGCATTACAATAATACGTCTATCATTTTTCACTAAATTTAATTTGTCTATCAAGTTTTTCTCATTAGAATTAATCTCTAAAAAAATTATTGAAACATCATGATTTTCTTTAGAATATTGTTGAATATTCATTTTGGGATAAATATTTTTTTTATCATTATGATTTTTCCAAATTTCGTACTCACAAATAACTTTTAACTGCAGAGGTAGCTCTATATCTAATTTATTTTTACCAATGTAAATATAATCTGATGCAAAATCACTAATACTCCATTTATCGATTTTATTTAAATACGAAAAACCGCATAATTCTAATAATTTATGATTAATTTTATTGAAATATGACAGGTCAGTAATCACAACAGGAACATTATCTCTTCCTATATTTAATTTTTGAAGAGTTTTTCTTTTTGAGTAATTAAATGGATCTATAATGCTATCATTAATATTAATTTTGGCATGATTATGCCTTTTATCGTATCTCGAAACTATTTTTTTTGCAATTGGAATTTCAAATTCAGGATCTTCAGTTAATGAAACTCTAATAGTATCTCCCAGTCCATCTTCTAATAATGATCCAATTCCTACAGAAGATTTAATACGACCTTCCATTCCCTCACCTGCTTCTGTTACGCCCAAATGGAGTGGATAAAACATATTTTCCTTCATCATTTTATTAACAAGTAATCTATATGCTTGTACCATAATAATTGGATTACTTGATTTCATTGATAAAACAATATTGTAATAATTATGATCTTCACAAATCCTTAAAAATTCTAGTGCAGACTCTACCATTCCTAGGGGAGTATCTCCATATCTATTCATTATTCTATCAGATAGTGAACCATGATTTGTACCAATTCTCATTGCAGTACCATTTTCTTTACAAATTTTTACTAGAGGAGAAAATCTATCATAAATTCTTTGCAATTCGTTTTGATACTCATCATCAGTAAATTCAAAAACCTTAAATTTTTTATTGTCAGCATAATTACCTGGATTAATTCTAACCTTTTCTACAATTTGAGCAGCCTCTAAAGCTGCTTTCGGAGTAAAATGAATATCTGCAATTAGAGGCGTTTTATATCCTTTTTTTCTTAATTCATGTCTAATTTCTTTAAGAGCTCTAGCTTCTTTTATACTTGGGGCAGTAATTCTTACATAATCACTTCCCTCATTAGCGATTCTTATAGATTGCTCAACAGTAGACTTTATATCCATTGTATTTGTTGTTGTCATGCTTTGAGTTCTAATAGGATGCTTATAACCTAGAGGTATATCTCCTATATATACTTCTCTAGACCTAAATCTTTGATACTTATTTAAACTTTTACAATATTGATTCATATTTATAATATAATTTAATCATCTTAAAAAATTAATTATACAAAATAGATTTGATTATTAAGTATATGTTCTATCTTATAATAGCAATTTTTGTAACACCTATAGTGTTGTTATTTTTATCTAAAGCAGCGACTAAATATACACCTGTACCAAGAAACATACCTTTATCGCTTCTACCATCCCAATTCATAATAATTGTTTGATTAATTAAATCAAATTCCTTTAAAACTGTTCCTCTTAAATTCATAATTTGTACTTTTGAATTAGCAGGTAAATTACTAATAGTAATATTTGCATGATTATGAACTACAAATGGATTGGGAGAAACAGAAATTTTAGATACGGGCTGAGATTCAGCAAATTCAGTTTTAAAAATGGATAACCCCATATTTGTTGCAAAATATACATTACCAAGTTCATCAAATTTAATATCATAAATTTCATTAGATAATAAATTAGAGTTTGAAGCACCAAATGATTCANTTNGAATNAGNACTGCACCACTACTNGTAATAACCNTTACTCCANNTNTNGANATAACCCATGCATTATTTTGCCTATCNACNCNNATCTTTGANAATNTATCAAAAGAATCTGAAGAAAAATAAAAATTNCAATTTATAGGTTCTACNTNAATTGACAAAAACCCAAAAGANCCTGANAANGTATATTTAATAACATAACCCATTATACCATAATCACTCAAAGTCCATAATATTGTATTACCATATTTATCAGNTCCTATATCNATTGACCATACAGAAATGTTTTCTAAGTCTAAATCATTATTATANTGNNANCATCCAGACTGATTTACACTAATTAAGGGGGTTGACCACCAAGAATAATCTTCTTGGGAAATATCTCCATTTAGTCTTAATAATTTTACACCCCCAGGTGAATAATCANGATCNTCATCTTTCTGATATGATATCCAAACATTTGAAAACTCATCAAAAGCAATTTCTTCAGGNAGATAATACGAACTACTNCCATTATCTTCAATAAATTTCCATTGATTATCAGCTTTTACTACAATCGGTTTATTTATATTTTGCTCGCCTTCAGATTGGGGATTTATTACCCAATAATTATCATCTATTGCATAAAGTCCAGAAAGAGTAACATAATTATATCCATTATTTTGATAATTAATTCCAGTAAAAACTGAATCCCATCCATTNATTATTTCNANATCTGAAGAATTAACATGAATTAAACCACTTAAAAATTGCACGTTATCTTTAATTGGATTGTANGGTGAGTATGGATGATAAATATCTGGTTGTAAGTAGAGTGAATTATTTATAAAATAAAAATTATCAAACGAATCAAATTTAACACCCTCAGAATTCTTAGCACCTGATATATATGATAAATTTTTACCTTTATATGAGTTTACTNTCTCATATCCATTACCAAGTGGATATTTATTTTTATACGTTTCAAAATATTCGTTATTATTTAAGTCAATGTAATTATCACCATCTGAATAAAAATTTCTAACATTATGATTATTCAATACATCATCTATTAAAAAACCACCTTGTCCAATATCTGGGTCACCACCCAAACCGACCAATTGTTTTTTTTCGTTCAAATCAATTGCTGTTATTTTATTGGTAAAAATTGTGTTGGGTATAATATATTCGTAATAATCTAAGTTTGAAATTGAAGTTTTTATTACACCATGGTTTTCTAGTGATAAATAAATATTATCATTAATTATTTCCAAATCAGTAAAATTTGAAAAAATTTCATCAGGAATATTAAAAACTTTATTATAATGTGGAAAAGATGCAGGTATATTTTCTTGTATTAAAAGCATATCACTTCTAAGAGTAAAATGTAATAACTCTCCATTTTGATTGATAATTTCTGATTTAATTATATCTTCAAGATTTTCTGGATTAATTAATTCGGTTTCTAAATTATTTTCATATAAATACCATTCATTTATACCTGTCCCACATTGTAACTGATCTGAAGTAAGCCAAAAATTTAATGGATTAGTAAATAAAAAATCATTATTAGTATACTCTAGTTCAAACGAATTATCAATAAATGATGAAGCAGCACATGACGAATCATATAAATCCCAATCAAGAAGTAATAATAAATTATTCTCATAATTTGTCAAATCTACTCTTAATACTCCTTCATTNGTCGCTAAATACAACCAATTTATAGCAATATAAATATCATAAATTCTGTTAACATTAATTATCTTTTCAGTATCAAAATCTGTATCGAACCATAGATTACCATTATTCTCTGCTTTAATCAGAAAATTATTAAACGTAAAATAATTTAAATATGAAGGTGAATCGCCTCTAGAATATTGAACAATCACATCTTGATTTTGATAGGTCGCAATCGCAAAAACATAATTTTCATAAAATATTATTTCAGATATACTATTAAAAGGCAAATAATCTATTGTACTAATTAAGCCAAAATCTCTATCAACTACCTGAATATTACCATCCTCACCTCCGAGCCAGACTTGATTAAATGATTCATCCAATGCAATGGTATTAATACCAGCATATTCTAAATTTTCTGTATAATCATTTATACTATGATCTAATAAGTCAATTGAATATATTCCACCACTGGTTGAAACCAAGAGCTGATTATCACTAACTTGCTCAACTGATGTAGAATTAACTAATGAAGAAATATTTTTTATATGTTGAATGTTAAAGGAAAAAAGAAGGCTAGATATAAAAAATAAAAAAAAACTAATTTTTCTAAAAAATATCAAAATAGTTATTTCTTAATTTTATTGAATGTTTTGATTGTATCGATTGCGGCTTGCATTACTTCACCTCCCTTATCTTTATCTTTGGGATTAGAGCGCTTTAAGGCTTGTTCGTAGTCATATGTTGTTAATACACCTAAAATAATTGGTATNTTTGTCTTTTTATGAATTGATATTTGTGATATTGAATCTGTGACTGAAGCTGAAATAAATTCAAAATGAGCTGTTTCACCTTTAATNACACAACCTAATGTTACAATTGCATCATATATTGAATTATTTTTTAAAATTTGACTTACGGCTGCAGGTATCTCAAAAGCTCCAGGTACTCTAAAAATAGCTAGACTATTATCTTCAGTAAAATAGTAATCTTTTTCATACTCAAATTTCATGTCTTCATTTTTTAAGAAATTATTTTTAAATCTCAAAAAAGCACCATTTAATAAATTTTGTGAAATATCATTGTTAAACTCACTGATTACAATTGCTATCTTCATATTTTTTTATCTTTATTATTACCTAAAATTAAGTGACCTAGTTTATCTCTTTTGGTAGTTAAGTATTTTTCATTTACTTGATTTGATTTAATCTCAATTGGTTCTCTTCCAGTAATTTTTAAATCAAATCCATCTAAGCCAATTATTTTTTTAGGATTATTAGTTAAAATTTTCATTTTCGAAACGCCACAAGCTATTAAAATTTCAGCACCTATACCATATTCCCTTAAATCAGCTTTGAATCCTAATTTTTGATTTGCCTCTACTGTATCTAAACCTTGGTCTTGTAACTGATATGCCTTAATTTTATTTTTAAGACCAATACCTCTTCCCTCTTGCCTCAAATAAACTAAAACACCATGACCCGAATCATTAATCTGTTCTAATGCTTGATTTAATTGCTCTCCACAATCACACCTTAATGATGCAAACAAATCACCAGTTAAACATTGTGAATGAACACGTACAAGGGCTTCCTTGTCTGCTGAAATATCACCTTTAACTACTGCAACATGGTGATCATTATGAATTTTATCTTCAAATAATCTTAATTCGAAATCTCCAAACTGTGATGGAAATGGAATTCTTGAAATCTCTTCTACTATTTTATCATTCTCTCTTCTGTATTTAATAAGATCTGAAATACTGATTAAACTTAAATTATATTTTTTTGCTATTATTTTTAATTCTGGCATCCTAGCCATTGTACCATCATCATTAACAATTTCAACGAGTAATGCACCGGGTTGTAAACCTGATAATATAGATAAATCCATTGCAGCTTCAGTATGTCCCGCTCTTTGGAGAACTCCACCTTCTTTTGCAATTAATGGGAACATATGNCCAGGTCTCCCTAAATCTTCTGGCTTTGAATTATCATCCATTAAAACCTGCACCGTTTGCCATCTATCATTAGCAGATATTCCGGTCGTTGCATTTTTTATTGCATCAACGCTTACTGTAAAATTAGTTTCATGAACAGCCGTACTTGATGAAACCATTGGAGAAAGCTTTAATTTTTGAGCACGATTATTTGAAATTGACATGCAAATTAGACCTCTAGCTTCTTTCATCATAAAATTTATGTCATCAGCTGTACAAAGCTCACCAGATATTATAAAATCTCCTTCATTTTCCCTATCTTTATCGTCTACGACAATAACCATTTTGCCTTTTTTAAAATCATCAATTGCTTTTAAAATTTTATTATTTGTATCTTCCATTATATCCTTCGCTATATTTCAATATTATTTGTTTGCAATAATGCTTTCAACATATTTTGCAAAAACATCTGTTTCTAAATTTAAAATATCTCCTTCATCTTTATACTTCAAGATTGTATTATTTAAAGTATGAGGAATGACTGCAACACTCACTTCATTTTGATTTATATTTGCAATAGTTAAAGAAATACCATCTAAAGCAATAGAACCTTTATAAATACAATATTTTAAAAATTCATCATCAATAAATATTGTCAAATCTGTTTGCTCTTCTGTTTCTTTTTTATGAATAATTTTTGCTACTGATTCAACATGACCTTGTACGATGTGTCCATTTAATCTAGAGGAAACCAATACAGCTCGCTCCAAATTAACAAAAGTTTTCAATTGAATATCCTTTAAACTGGTTTTATTAAGTGTTTCTTCTACAACATTTACAGTAAAAGAGCTCTTCTTTACCTTTACAGCAGTTAAACAAACACCATTAATAGCTACACTATCACCTAGGATAAGCTCATTAGAAAATGAAGATTCAATTTCAAGCTCTAAAAAATCTTTTCTATCATCAATTGATATAATTTGACCAATTTCTTCTATTATTCCTGTAAACATAAATTTTTCTTTTTAGCAATTTTTAAAATATCATCATCCAGTGAAATTTGCTCTTGAATATCCCAACTTTCATCAATTATTAATGGATTATCTAATTCCGCATCATTTAAATTTTCATTGGAGGTATAAACATATAATTCATCTATTAAATTTGCTTCGTTAAAACTTTGATGAACCATTTTTCCACCTTCAATTAAAATTGATGTGATTCCTAATTGACCAAGTTTCTTCAATATATCATTAGGGCATAACATATTATTTTTAGATTTAGTTGGAATATATTTACAAAATGATGTTGAGGTACTACTAAAATTTTTATCCAAACACATTACAATCGTTTCAGCTTCATTATCATTAAAAACTTTAAGATCAAGAGGTAAAGATCTATTAGTGTCAAGTATAATCCTCTTGGGATTGTGACCTAAAACTTCTCTAACAGTTAAACTTGGATCATCAACAAGAGCTGTATTTCTACCAATTAGAATTGCGTCAGTTAATGAACGAAGATTATGACAATGCATTCTTGACTTCTCACCTGTGATCCAAATTGATGATGAATTATTAACTCCCATGAAACCATTTTTAGATTGAGCAACTTTAGAAATAACGTAAGGAATTTTATTTTTAATCCACTTAAAGAAAAACTTATTTAAATCATAACACTCTTTTTCTAAAATACCATATTCAACTTTAATACCAGCTTTTTCCAAATCAATTATTCCTGAACCATTTACATCAGGATTATAATCTCTAGTTCCAATATATACCTCTGAAACACTACTTTCAATTATACTTTTTACACAAGGTGGTGTCTTTCCATAAACGCTACATGGTTCTAAATTAACATATAAGGAAGCACCATTAGGAGATTCAATACAATTTTTAAGAGCTGATACTTCTGCATGATCNGCTCCAAAAAATTCATGAAATCCTTCCCCAATTACCCTACCTTCTTTTACGATAACACAACCTACAAGTGGATTAGGTGATACTCTACCTGAACCTTTTTTAGCTAAATTAATAGCTTGGTTCATGTAATCTTCATGATTATTCAAATATTTNTTTTCTTGAAACATTAGTTTANAATTNTATTTAAAATTTTTATAATATCTAATACGTTTAGANTANAATCCTGATTTGAATCACCTGCCCAATTTTGATAATTAGAAATAAAACCATTNGATGTAATAANATTTGATAATTCAACTATATCAAGAATATTTAATTCTGAATCTTGATTAAGATCTCCCAAATCATTTATCATATGAACTGTNGANATAATATTATAAGCACCTANNAGACANTATGGAGCNGCTTCTGCATGACCACCATAAGATTCTTCTAAGGTTTCAAAAAATACGCTTTCTGAACCGTTTTCAACGAATTTATTGTANGCAACAACAGAATTTTGATAAGGAACACTCTCATCTATTATACCATGAAATAAATACATTGTTGACTGAGGANTCCAATCNTATAAATCATTCTCNTGTAATGCTAACCTAAATGGNAANTCAGNATTATTTGTGAAATCATTTACCATTTCATCAGTCATCATTTGTATAGGAATAGAAGGTAGGTGAGAATTAATATATCCTCCTGAATGANTTCCATTAAATAACTCAGGTAAAATATNAGCATATTCTNATTTAAAAAAATCTTCAATTTCTCCTAATTCATATTTTTCNATNTAAGTCAAAATAAAATATGGTANATAATATGGATCAGGATAAACCTCTTCNGATAACATTAAATCTACCATTACTCCAGATAAATCATAGGCTCCAGCCATAGGAAATGACATTGTAATATTAAATTCATCAGTTAAATTTTCTTCAATTTCTTTTACTGCCGCCATAGTTACATACCCGCCTTCTGAATAACCTTCTAAAAATAATTGTTCATTAAATTGAATAAAATTATTTTGATTACAAAAATGTTTCACAGCTCTAAGCATATCAATTACTGTGTAAGCAGATACATCTTTCAAATGATACGGATGAAAGATATCTGATTGTCCCAATCCTAGATAATCTGGCTCCATATATATAAAACCAGAACTTGCCATTACCTGAGATAAAGTATTAAAACCATTCATAGAAGGGGCACTCGCTCTTCTTACCTGAGTTCCATGCTGAAAGGATGTCAAAGGAAATGCATGATTGCTATCATCAGGAATAACAAGCATACCTGATGCAATAACAATATCTCCAAATTGATCAACTGTTTCATATACTATTGAAAACAATCTTGCACCATAAGAAGCAGATAATCCAAAATCTCCAATACTAGAATCTAAATAATCTTGAATTTCAATGGGACTTTTTGAATCAATAAAATATGATGAAACCAAATCACCCCTTTCACAGAATGAAAGAGATATAATGTAGATGGTTAAAAATAATAATTTAATCATACTTTAAAATTACATATTTAATATGTTTTTTTTTATTACTTTTTAAATGATGAATATAGTCTAGAAAACTCATATCCAGCTACACCCGTTGCAACTGAAACATTTAAGCTTTGCTTGATACCTCTCATAGGTATTTCAACATGAATTGTTGCAAGGCTTGACAATTCTTCAGAAACACCATTTACTTCGTTCCCAACTATAAAACATAATGGAAATGGATAATCTAAATCATATAAATTTTTTGAATTCATTGTTTGCTCAAGCAATACTAACTCTTGCCCACTTTTCAGAATATGCTCTGCTGCATCTATTGGATTTTCAAAATGTTCCCAAGGAACAGAATTTTCTGCACCGAGAGCTGTTTTTGACAAATCCTCTCTTGGAGGATATGCTGTAAATCCAGTAAGGTATATCTTAGAAGCACCAAATCCATCTGCAGTTCTAAAAATTGAGCCTACATTATGAACTGAACGAACATTTTCTACTAAAATTGAAATTGGCAACCTTGGAATTTGTTTTATTTCTTCCAAAGATGGTCTATCTGCTTTTAATTCATCATTCGTTCTTTTAATTTTAGATTTCATATTGTTAATTTATGTATATATTTTTTTATAAAATAATTTTAGTTTAAATGAAAAATCTTAAAAAAACTGTAACAATAATTGCAAATGGACAATTTCCATTTCACGATATACCGCTAACTATTCTATCAAATACAGATTTTATAATATCTTGTGATGGAGCAACTGATTTACTTTTAAAAAAGGGATATAAACCCAATCTCATTATTGGTGATCTAGATTCAATTTCAGAAAAATCTAAAGAACTGTATAAAGAAAAAATTATACTTATTAGTGACCAATCTGAAAATGATTTAAGAAAAGCTATAAATCATTCTATTGAATTGGGTTTTAAAAAAATAAATATTATTGGTGCTACTGGTTTGAGAGAAGATCATACAATAGGAAATATCTTTAGTATCATTAAATATCCAGAATATGATATTAAAATTTATACTGATTCAGGTTTATTCAGAGTTATTAAAGACAATCAATCCGTAAAAAGTTTTCAAGGACAACAAATATCAATTTTTTCACCTGACAATACAATAAAAATTGCTACAAGTGGGTTAAAGTATAACATTAATAAAAATACTCTAAGTACATTATTTTACGGTACTTTAAATGAATCAATAAAACAAAAAATTAGTTTTAAACTTAGCCATGGTAATATTCTGATTTTTCAAAAATTTTAACAATTATTTTACTACAACTGTTTTCATATTCACAAATTCTCTAATACCATATTTAGATAACTCTACTCCGTAGCCTGATTTATTTACACCTCCAAAAGGAAGCCTAGGGTCTGACTTAGTCATATCATTTATAAAAACCGCACCTGTGTTAATCTGGCTTGCAATATACTTTCCCTTTTCGATATCACTTGTCCAAATACTTCCACCTAATCCATATTTACTATTATTTGCTATACTTATGGCTTCTTCTTCATTCTTAATTTTTGATACACAAAATACAGGCGCAAATGTTTCTTCCTGAAAAACAGACATGCTTTCATTTACATCAACAAGAAGTACAGGATGGAAAAAATTATTATTAATAATTGGATCAATTACACACTTAGCACCACTTTCAAGTGATAGATTAACAATTTTTTTGATTTGATCTACAAATTCAATTTTTGCTAAAGGGCCGATCTGTGTTTTTTCATCTAGGGCATCTCCCACAATTAAATTTTTAATTCTTTCTTCTACATTGCTTATAAAATCATCATAAATATTTTCATGAACTAAAAATCTTTTAGCTGCAATACAACTTTGACCCGAATTAAAAAAACGTGCCATAACAGCTGTTTTGGAAGCTTTTTTTATATCTGCATCTTCTAAAACAATGAATGCATCAGAACCACCTAGTTCAAGAACTGTTCTTTTAACTTCCTTTGCAGCATATGAAGCAACAATAGATCCAGCCCGATCACTTCCTGTTAATGAAACACCTTTAATAAATTTATTTTTAATTATAGACTCAACCTTATTCTCTTCACAAATAATTGATTTGAAAATATTTTTAAAAGGTGAATTTTTTTTAATCAAATTTTCAATTCTCAATGAACAACCAAATACATTTGGAGCATGCTTAATAATGCAAGTATTTCCAGACATTAGTATAGGTGCTAAAAAACGTATAACTTGCCAATATGGAAAATTCCATGGCATAACACCAAAAATTATACCAATTGGTTCATACTTTATATAACTTTCAGAATATTCTGTATTTATGTATTCGTTTTTCAGAAATTCTTTTGAATATTCTGCGTAGTATCTCAAAACCCATATTGATTTCTCAATTTCTTGCCTAGATTCATTAATAGGTTTACCCATCTCAAGTGAGATCATTCTTGCATGACTTTCTAAATCTAGCTTTAATGAATCAGCAATAGCTATCAAAACCTTTGTTCTTTCTTTGAATGAGGTATTTCTCCAACTTAAAAATTCATCATTAACATCATCTATTAAACATAAAATTTGACTTAAACTAAATGCATTGTATTTATCTAGTACTTTACCATTTGAAGGATTAATTGATTTAAACATAATCATAATTTAAGTTTAACAAAATATTAAATTCAAATAAACAATCAATAGCATTTAAAACATTATAAATATTAAATTATATAAATAATTTCACAAAAATAAAGGCCAAAAATGATTAAAGAATTAAATTTTAGTATTAGAAATGCAATCAATGAACCAATCAAAGATTATCTTGAAGGAAGTCCAGAGAAAATTTCACTCAAACAAAAAATTTCTGAATTAAAATCAAAAACTATTGATATTCCAATCATTATAAATGGCCAGGAAATCAGAACAAATGATTTAGGTAAATGCGTTATTCCACACAACCACAACCATGTTTTAGCAAAATACCATAAAGCTAGTGAGAAAGAAGTCGAATTTGCGATTAATAGCGCTTTAATGGCTTGGGATGATTGGTCTAATACATCTTTAGAAGAAAGAATAAAAATATTCCAAAAAATGGCAGATCTACTTGCAGGACCACAAAGAGACATTATAAATGCTGCTACAATGCTTGGGCAAAGTAAAAATGTCTTTCAAGCTGAAATTGATGCTGCATGTGAGCTTATAGATTTTTTTAATTTTAATTGTGAATATTTATACAATATTCATAAACAGCAACCTAAATATTCTCCTAAAGGAATGAAAAATAGTACGGAATACAGATCACTTGAAGGTTTTGTTTTCGCAGTTGCTCCATTTAATTTTACATCTATTGCCGCAAATCTTTCATGTGCTCCTGCCCTACTTGGGAATGTAGCATTATTTAAACCTGCATCTTCATGTGTTTATTCAGGTTATTTTTTAATGAAATTATTTAAAGAAGCAGGTCTTCCTGATGGTGTAATAAATTTTATACCTGGTTCAGGTAGTAAAATTGGTAAACAAGTTCTATCTCATAAAGACTTAGCAGGGATACATTTTACTGGCTCAACTAAAGTTTTTCAAAATATGTGGAAAACAGTTGGGAATAATATTCATAATTATAAATCATATCCTCGAATTGTTGGAGAGACAGGAGGAAAAGATTTTATTCTAGCACATAAATCATGCGATAGAGATGGTTTACGTACTGCAATGATTAGAGGTGCTTTTGAGTATCAAGGACAAAAGTGTTCTGCTGCATCAAGGTGCTATATACCTCAAAATATCTGGTCCGATATTAAGAATCAATATGTAGAGGATGTAAATTCAATAAAAATTGGCGATGTTGAAGATTTTACTAATTTTATGAATGCGGTTATAGATGAAAAATCATTTGATAATATTGTAAATTATATTGAATATGCTAAAACTGCAGAAGATGCCTCTATTATTACTGGAGGAAAATATGATAAATCAAAAGGCTACTTTATTGAACCAACCACAATAGTAACTTCGAACCCTTACTTTAAATCGATGGTTGAAGAAATTTTTGGACCTGTTTTAACTATTTATATTTACGATGATAAATGGAAAAATATTTGCAAACTAGTTGATTCAACATCACCATATGCATTAACTGGTGCAATTTTTGCTAATGATGAAAAAATTATAGAAAAAGGTCGTAAATATTTGAAACATTCAGCAGGAAATTTTTATATTAATGATAAACCTACAGGTGCAGTTGTAGGGCAACAACCTTTTGGTGGTTCTAGAGCATCTGGCACAAATGATAAGGCTGGTGCTCCAGCTAATTTGTTAAGATGGACATCTCAAAGAACCGTAAAACAAACTTTTAATACTCCAACAAATTATAGATATCCATTTATGGAAAAAAAATAGATGCAATATAAAGTTAATTCAGAGGATGGACCATTAAGATTTGTAATTACTCATTCACCAGGAATTGAACATGATTATGTTAGTCCTGAAAACCTAAATGAAAATAACGATAACTACTTACTATTTGATGATCTTATTCAAACAGATAAAGCTAGAGATGAACATCGACAACTTTATAATATTTTACATCACTTTACAGATGGAAATTGTTTTGAATTTATAGACCTTTTAAAAGTTGTAATATCAGATAAACAAACTAAAGAAAAATTAATAATTGATTGCATTAAACTTGAAGAAGATATATATGATTCAAAAATTGACCCTAACATATTAATTTCTTTAACACCAGACGATCTAATTAAAGTTTTACTGACTGGATATAATAACAATGAAAAAATTTTTAAAAACCCTATTCCAAATTTAATTTTTACTAGAGATATAGCTGTATGTATAGGAAATACTCTTTTAATTACATGGAGCAAAAAGGATGTGAGAAAGAGAGAAAACATTCTAGCTAAACATGTTTTTGAAAATCATATTTTTTTCAAATCAATGAGAGTCTTTGATTTTCATCAAAATTTTCCTGATTTAACAATCGAAGGCGGAGATATTTTGATTTTTGATGAATCAAGGATTTGTATTGGAATTAGTGAGAGAACACCTTTAGAATCTATAAAAAAATTAGTAAAATTATTTTATGAAGAAAATTTTTCGACAATCTTTGCTATAGACCTACCAAAAAAAAGGGCTCTTATGCATTTAGATACAATTTTTACTAAAATCAATACTAATGAAGCGCTAATCTTTCCTCCTATACTAGAAGAAAAATACTTAAATAAACTCAATACGATTTTTAAATTTTCGGACGGTGAATTTGAGCCAAAAAAAATATCAAAAAATATTTTAGATGTACTTTTAGATAGCGGTTTGTCAATGAATTTTATAAAATGTGGCTCAAATAAAATAATAGATCAGCTTAGGGAACAATGGACAGACGGAGCAAATGCATTTGCTCTCTCTCCTGGAAAAATCATTGGATATGACTGTAATAAGAGAACGATTGAAGAGCTAAAAAAAGCCGGCTATATTGAAATAGATGCATTTAAATATATTAATAATTATAAAAAATATAATTTATCTAAGAAAAAAATAATCATAACATTTAATGGTTCAGAACTATCGAGAGGCAGAGGTGGTCCGAGGTGTTTGACTCTGCCATTATTCAGGTTAGAAAAATGAAAAAAACTGTAATCATAGCACTTGGAGGAAATGCAATATCTCCTAAAAATGAATCTGGAACTATAGAACAACAATTCAAGCATACAAGAGAAAGCTTAAAAGCTGTGATGCATTTTGTCAGACTAAACTACAATATATGTATCACGCATGGTAATGGACCTCAAGTAGGTGCAGAGTTATCTAAGAATGAATTATCAATGAATATTATTCCCCCACTTCCACTTAATGTTTTGGTAGCTAATACACAAGGGGCAATTGGATATATGATTCAACAATCTCTACAGAATGCTTTATATATGGAAAAAACAAATAGAGAAGTTGTAACTTTTGTATCCCAAATGAAAATAGATAAAGATGATATTTCGTTGAAAAATCCTTCAAAATTTATAGGTAAAGTTTTTTCAGAGAAAGAAGCATTTGATCTATCAAAGAAATATGGTTGGACTATAAAAGAACAAGAAACAGGTCAATGGCGAAGAGTTGTTCCATCACCAAATCCATTATATATTTTTAATGGAAAATCTATAAAACATTTGGTTGATTTTGGAACGATTGTAATTGCTGGTGGTGGTGGTGGAATTCCATCGTATAATACTGAAAATGGTAGTCTGAAAGGAATTGATGGAGTAGTAGATAAAGATAAAACTGCAGCTCTTCTAGGAAGAATAATAAGAGCAAATGAATATTTTATTATAACAGATGTTGATAATATTTTTATAAATTACAAAACTGATAAACAGAAAAAAATTAATAAAGCAAAAGTTTCTGAGGTCAAACAATGGCTTGAAGAAGGTCAATTTGGTGTTGGCTCGATGGAACCAAAAATAAAGTCAGCATTATATTTTCTTAAGCATCATGGTAAAAAAGTTGTTATTACATCAATTGATAAATTAAAAGAAGCAATTAATGGAAATGCTGGAACACAAATTATAAAGGACTAATCAATGAAAATTCACGAATATCAAGGGAAAAAAATACTATCAAAATTTAATGTACCTGTTCAGGATGGCTTTATTATCAATGATATTAAAGATGCTGAAAATATTATACAAAAAGTACAAAAAACCTTTAATACTGAAGATGTAATTGTTAAAGCACAAATCCATGCTGGTGGAAGAGGAAAAGGTGGTGGTGTAAAATACGCATCTAACTTTACAAAAGCGCTTTCATATACTAAAGATATTCTAGGTATGAATTTAGTAACTCATCAAACTGGGCCTGAAGGAAAACTAGTTAAAAAAGTATTTATAACAGAAGCATATGATATTAAGAGAGAATATTACGCGGCAATTACACTAGATAGAAGTAAAAAAATGGATGTTTTTATGGTTTCTACAGAAGGTGGAGTAAATATTGAAGAAGTTGCAGAAAAAACACCTGAAAAAATTATTAAAACCTGGATTCATCCAATGGAATATTTAAGTACTAAGGAAGCTGAAAAACTTGCAATTGGATTAAATCTAAGTAATAATTTAAAGAAAGATGCGATAAAAATTTTTAAAAATATGTATAAATGCTACAAGGATATGGATACTACATTATTAGAAATTAATCCCTTAGTAGTTACTGAGCAAGAAAAAGTAGTCGCATTAGATGCTAAATTTAATTTTGACAGTAATGCTCTTTTTAGACAACAAGATGTATTAAAAATGCAAGATTTAGATGAAGAGGACCCAGCTGAATTAGAAGCTAGTGAATTCGATTTAAACTATGTTAAACTAGAAGGTAATGTTGGCTGTATGGTAAATGGAGCTGGATTGGCAATGGCTACAATGGATATAATTAAGATATCTGGTGGTAAGCCAGCAAACTTCCTAGATGTAGGTGGAAAAGCTAATGCTGATACCATAAAAAATGGTTTTAAAATAATATTAAAAGATAAAAATGTAAAAGCAGTACTCATAAACATATTTGGTGGTATTGTGAGATGTGATAGAGTAGCAAATGGTGTTGTTCAAGCTGTGAACGACTTGGGCTTAGATGTCCCTGTTGTTGTTAGACTAGAAGGTACTAATGCTGAAATTGCTAAAGAAATTCTATCAAATTCAAATGTCGAAATTATTCCAGCTAATAATTTACAAGATGCAGCTAATAAAGTTGTAAATGTTGCAATAAAGGAGAAAAATTAATGTCTATAATTGTGAACAAAAGAACGAAAGTATTAGTACAGGGAATTACAGGTTCTGAAGGAACTTTTCATTCTAAACAAATGATTGAATATGGAACCAATATTGTTTCTGGTGTTACTCCAGGTAAAGGAGGTACAAAAGCATTAGATGGTAAAGTTGATGTTTTTAACAGTGTTCTTGATGCTAAAGAAGCAACTGATGCTAATGCTTCCATAATATTTGTTCCACCAGCTTATGCAGGATCAGCAATCATAGAATCTGCAGAAGCTGGAATCGAGACGATAGTTTGTATCAGTGAAGGAATTCCTACTAGAGATATGATTAAGGCTAAACATATAGTTGATGAAAGAAATATATGTTTAATTGGTCCTAATTGCCCCGGAATTATAACCGTTGATGAATGTAAGCTTGGAATAATGCCTGGATTCATAACCCAAAAAGGTAACATTGGAGTCATCTCAAAATCAGGGACTTTAACATACGAAGCTATTTATCAATTAGTTCAAAACAATCTTGGCCAAACTACTGCACTAGGAATAGGCGGCGACCCAATTATTGGAACGGACATGAAAGATGCTGTCAAACTATTTGAAGAAGATAAAGAAACTGATGGAATAGTTATCATTGGAGAAATTGGAGGCACTATGGAAATAGAATCAGCAATGTGGATAAAAGATAATGTAAGAAAGCCTGTTGTTGGTTTTATTGCTGGTCAAACCGCTCCAGCTGGTAAAAGAATGGGTCATGCAGGTGCAATTATTTCTGGAGGAGATGAAACTGCAAGAGCTAAAATGGATATTATGGAAAAATGTGGTATAAATGTTTGTGAATCTCCATCGGAAATTGGAAAAAAAATGAAAGAAATTATATAAGGAATAATAATATGAGTAATTTAACTTTTGCAATAATTAAACCTGATGCAGTCAAAAATAATTATACAGGTAAAATCTATGATCATATTTTATCAAAAAAATTCGAAATATTATCAGCTAAGTTGATAAAAATGACAAAAAAACAAGCTGAAGGATTTTATGAAATTCATAGTGATAAGCCTTTTTTTGGAGAATTAACATCATTTATGTCTTCTGGTAAATGTATGGTTTTAGCATTAAAAAAAAATAATGCCGTATCTGAATGGAGGAATGTTATAGGTGCAACTAATCCATCTGAAGCAGATGAAGGAACAATTCGTAAACTTTATGCAAATAGTCTTGGTGAAAATGCAGTTCATGGCTCAGATTCAGATGAAAACGCAAAAAAAGAAATTGCTTTTTTCTTTTCTGATTCAGAACTTATATTAAATGCATAAAAAAAAATTAAGTATGAAAATAATTAAAATTATTTGTTCAATGTTTGTTTTGTTATCTTGTAATGAACAACAAATATGGCAAGAAATTGAGTCAGGTAAAACCATAAAAGTTTTTCCGAAGAAATTTAATATAACTAATTCAAGTAATTATGTTTATAAATGGTCAAAACCAATCGGAAAAAATGAATCAAAAATGGATTATAGAATCAATCATGATAAATTATTATTTACTCCTATCTCAAATGGTGAATATCGTATTACTCTTGAAATAGAAAACATGATGAAAGAAAAAGTTCATGAAGAAATATTTTTTTTCAATGTTATAAATGAGAAAAAGAATGCACTAGGTAATAAAGACGTAAATGATAAAAAAAATAATAATGAAATTATAATTAATAATGTTTATACAATTCAAGTTGCATCATGGACATCAAAGGATAAAGCTAAAAAAGATATGTTTGAACTTATTGAACTTGGTTTTGACGCATATATTGAAGAATTTTATGATAATAAGAATGATGTTCAAAGATGGAGAGTTCGAATAGGAAGCTTCAAAAATAAAGAACTAGCCCTTCAAGTTAAAAATAAATTATCTAAATTTAGAGGGGAAGACCCTTGGATAGCATATATCAAATAGTTTTTGTTTGTTTTATACAAAATTTTAATAATAAATTAGCGCCTGATATTAACGGAGTTTAAAAAAATATGGCAGTACCAAGAAAAAAACACTCTAAAGCTCGAAGTAAAAAAAGAAGATCTCAATGGAAACTAAAAGATAATCTTTGTATATCCACGTGCAAAGAAACTGGCACATCTCATTTAAGACATCGAGCATACAAAGTAGATGGTGTTCTTTATTATAAAGGAAAAATTTTAGCAAAAAATAGCTAACCCATTAAAATGAAAATTGCAATAGATGTAATGAATGGAGATAATTCTCCGTCATCCAACGTAAATGGTGCAATAAGATATCTGATAAAAAATCCAAATGACAAGATTTTTCTAGTTGGTAAGAAATCTACCCTAAACCAAATTAAAAAAATTCTTTCATCAAAAAAAATTTCAAACTATGAACTCATTTATGCTGAGCAAGAAATATCAGATGAAGATTCAATGACTAGACTATTTAAACAAAAACCAGAGTCATCTTTAATAAAATGTATCCATTTATTAAAAAATAAATACGTAGATGCTATTGTAAGTTCAGGAAATACTGCTGCACTTCTGTCTTCATCACTAATGATTTTAGGTAAAATAGACACTATAAAAAGACCTGCATTAGGAGCATTTATTCCAACTGAAAAAGGGGGATTCGTTTTATGTGACGTTGGTGCAAATTCAAATAATAAATCAATACATTTATTACAATTTTCTCTAATGGCAACAGCCTATATTAAATATTTAGAAAATATTAAAAATCCGAGAGTGGCCTTACTTAACATAGGAGCTGAAAAAAATAAAGGTAACAACCTAACAATTGAAACTTATGAACTTTTAGAAAAATACTCAAAAAATTTCATAGGTAATATTGAAGCAAGATATATTTTGGAAAATAAAGCTGATATTGTTATATGTGATGGTTTTACAGGAAACATTGTTTTAAAGTTAATTGAAGGAACCGTAAATAAAATGATAAAATGGACTAAGAAAAGTATTAATAATCATTCAGTATCAAAATTAGCTCAACCCTTACTCTACCCTGTTTTCAAAGATATCAATAAAAACTTTGACTACGAGGAACACGGTGGTGCTCCATTACTTGGTGTTAACGGTATTGTAATTAAATGTCACGGTTCATCAAGTGATAAAGCAATTTACAATGGACTTCTTCATGCTAAAAAATGTGTAGAAAATAATTTTATTGAAAAAATTAAAATTTCACTAAATAGTTTAAACCTAGATGATAATGAATAATAAAGGACTTGAAAGATCGCTATTTATATTTCCTGGTCAAGGTTCACAATCTTTAGGTATGGGAACTAAGCTTTTAGATAAATTCCCTAAATTAAAAACTTTTTATGATGTTGGAAGTGAAATCCTTGGGTATGATATTCTTGATGTTATTAGAAATGATGGAAAAAAAATTAATGAAACTTTATATACTCAACCTTCAATTTTTATCGATAGTTTAGTTAAGGAGTCTTTATTACTAGCAAACAATATTTTTCCAAATGCTGTTGCTGGTCATAGTTTAGGAGAATATTCTGCTTTAGTTTCAGCTAATGTAATAGATTTTGAAGATGCCTTAAGAATTATTAAAGTACGATCATATGAAATGCAAAATGCAGGCATAGAAAATCCTGGGAAAATGCTCGCATTAATTGGTGCAACTCATAAACAAATTAAAAAAATATGTGATCAAGGGAAAATTTTAGTAATTGCCAACTATAATTCATATGACCAAGTAGTTTTATCAGGTGATAAAGACTCAATAGAAAAAGCAATAATTAATTGTAACGAAATTGGTGTTAGAAGAGCAATACCTTTAAAAACCTCAGGTGCTTTTCATTCACCATTAATGTCATCTGCAAGTAAAAAAGTAAAAGAAATAATTGATTCAATTAAATTCAACGATGCAACCATACCGATCTATCAAAATACAAATCCAGTAGGTGAAAAGATTGGTGGAAAAATAAAACAAAATTTGATTAATCAAATAGAAAATCCTGTACAATGGGTAAGTACGATAAATAATATGGAAAAGGATAATAGTAATTTAGATTTCATTGAAGTTGGAAATGGTAAAGTACTAACAAAACTTAATGATAAAATTTTAAAAAAATCAAAAACTTTAACATTTAATATGATTAACTTTTAAGTATGAATTTTTTACAAAATAAAACTGCTATAGTCACAGGTGCATCAAAAGGAATCGGAAAAGCAATTTCGTTTGATTTAGCAAAGAATGGGTGCAATTTATTTTTAGTAAGTAGGACAGAAAAAGATTTGGAAAAAACCAAAAAAGAAATATTGAAAATTTACGATGTAAAAGTTCATTTTTTTTCTGCTGATATTAAAAATTTTAATGAGGTAAAAAATACATTTGACAAAATTTTTAATATTGAAAATAAAATTGATATACTGATTAATAATGCTGGTATAACCAAAGATAATATATTAGCTAGAATGACTGAAAATGATTGGCAAGATGTTATAGAAACAAATCTTTCAGGATATTTTAATTGTTGTAAACATATTATTAAAAATATGATACGTAATAAATATGGAAGAATAATTAATATTTCATCTGTAATTGGCTCAAATGGTAATACTGGTCAAATTAATTATGCTGCATCAAAAGCAGGTCTAAAAGGTTTAACAAAATCTCTGTCTAAGGAAGTTGGTGCTAGAAATATTACTGTTAATTCAATTTCTCCTGGTTTTATTGAAACTGATATGACAGAAGAACTTAAAGATTTAAATAAAAAAAAATTTCTTAATAATATTTCATTAAAAAGATTTGGTTCTCCAAATGAAGTTGCAAAACTTGTAAGTTTTATTGCATCTGATGATGCGGCTTACATTACTGGACAAACAATAACAATTGATGGTGGAATAAATTAAAATTAATAAGGAGATAATATTATGTCTGACAATACATTGAAGAAAGTTGTAGAAATTGTTGTAGATAAGTTAGGTGTAGATGAAACTAAAGTAACCAAAGAAGCTAAATTTATTGATGACCTTGGTGCAGATTCACTTGATACAGTTGAGTTAATAATGGAATTTGAAGATGAATTTGGTCTAGAAATTCCAGATGAAGATGCTGAGAAAATTTTATCTGTTTCTCAAGCAGTAGATTATATCGAAAATAATAAATAGAAATTGACTAATAAAGTTGTTATAACGGGTTTAGGGATTGTTTCTCCTATTGGCAATAAACTTCAATCATTTACTGATTCTCTGAAATCAGGTATAAATGGTGTTGGTAATATATCTTTATTTGATACTAACGATTTTAATGTAAATATTGCTGCTGAATCATCAATTATACTTGAGGATTTTTTTGATAAAAAAGAGTTGAATAGACTCGACAGGTTCACAGCCTTTTCTTTAATTGCTAGTAGACAAGCAGTAAAACAAGCTGAACTTAATAATCCTAAAGACGATAACAATATAGGAGTAATTGTTGGTTCAGGTATCGGTGGAATTAATACATTTGAGGTTCAACATAAAAGATTACTAAAGCACCCAAAGAGAGTAAGTCCTTACTTTATACCATCAATGATTTCTGATATTGCTGCTGGGCAAATTTCTATTGAACATGGTTTTAAAGGTCCAAATTATGGTATCGTTTCAGCATGTGCTACTGGAAGTCATGCAATTGGGGATGCTTACAAACAAATAAAATATGGAGATGCTGATATAATACTTTGTGGTGGTTCTGAAGCCCCTATAACTCCAATGTCTATCGCAGGTTTTTCAAATATGAAGGCACTAACAAAAAATTCTAATATTAGTAAAGCTTGCAGACCTTTTGATCTTCAAAGAGATGGATTTGTTATGGGAGAAGGTGCAGGAATCATCATTCTTGAAAATGAACATTCTGCAATTAAAAGAAATGTTAAAATTCTGGGCGAAGTTGTGGGTTATGGTGCAACTGCTGATGCATATCACATAACGAGTCCTGTACCTAATGGATTAGGTGCCTCTAGGGCAATGGAAATTGCGCTTAAAGAAAATAATGTTAAAGCAACTCAAATTGACTATATAAATGCCCATGGAACTTCAACTCCTTTTAATGATAAAAATGAAACGAAGGCAATTAAAAATACTTTCAAAAATCACTCAAGCATATTAAGTATTAGTTCAACTAAATCAATGACAGGCCATTTACTTGGAGCTGCAGGAGCAGTTGAAGCCATATGCTGTATTCAAGCAATTAATGAATCTTTCATTCCACCAACTATAAACTTTGAAAATGCTGATCCAGAATGTGACTTAAATTATAATTTTAATAAATCTATAAACAAAAAAGTTAAATATGCTATGTCCAATACTTTTGGATTTGGAGGACATAATGCATCATTAATTTTTAAACAATATGAATGAAGTTGAAAAATTTATTGGTTATAAATTTAAAAATAAAAAATTACTTACTCAGTCTCTCACACATAAATCAGTAAATACACAAATAAATTACGAAAAATTTGAATTTATCGGAGACTCAATAATAAATTTTTACATAACTGATTGGTTATATAAAAAATTTAACAATGAAAAGGAAAATAATTTATCTATAAGGAGATCTCAACTAGTTAGTAAAAAAAACTTATCTCAAATTTCAAAAAAATTAAATTTACATAAAAGTATTAAAATTGACGATAACATTAATATCTCAGATAGAATACACTGCGATTTATTTGAATCTTTAATTGGAGCAATTTATTTAGATTCAAGCTATGGTGAAGTAAAAAAAATTATGAATTATATTTCTTTTTATTTTATCAAAACAAATACTATTTATGATTTCAAAGGAACATTAATTTCTTTATTTAAAAAAGGAAAAATTAAAAATTTTTTTTTAGATACAATCATTTATAAAAAAGATAAGAAAATATATGTATCAAAAATTGAAATGAATGGATTCTATTTCTATGGTTTCGATACAAGTAAAAAAAATGCTGAAATGAATTCGGCGCAATTAGCATATAATTTTTATAAAAAATCTATACTTTAATTTTCTTTATTAAATCTCTACTAAGTACATGGTGTATTTTAGACCAAAATCCTATATTACTTGACTGAAAGTCTCTAATTAAATCTTGATTCCATTTAATATATTTAACGTCTTTAGATAAAAAAACATCTGCAGTAGCTGGTTGTTCTGTTAAAAAACTTATCTCAGCTATGAAGTCACCTCTTTTTAAACTAGCAATTTGCTTAGATTTAATTGTGACCAAACCCTCTCCCTCAAGAATCATAAATAGATTACTTTGTTTTTCACCTTGATTAATAATATTTTCATCTTTTCCTTTGGAAATTTTTCCTAATTCCCAATATTTCATAAACTCTTTAGTTGTTAAATTATAAAAAATATTTTCATAAATATCTTTTATTGCTTTTGGTATGACTACAGGCTTTCTTTCATTAATGATTCTATTAATATGGTAAAGATTTACAAAAGTGAATACCCCATTCCAAAATACGACATCAATCCTTTGCTCTATAAATTGGTATATACCCAATGTAATTTGAGCAGTTGCTAGAATGATTCTTAACCATAAAACATCTTTAACAGATAGAGCAAGGAATGTAAAGATATATCCCAAATGCTGAATAAGTACATTTTCCATAATTTTATAAATTTAATTTTGTTTTTTAAGAGCCATTAACCAGGGATCAGAATAAATATATAATTCATTATCAACCAGTTTATAGCTAAATGAATTCCAAATTGTTTCATTATCGTATTGTGTCATATAAATTGAATCGTTTTTAATTTTCCACTTTCCAGGATTAATTTGATTATCAAAATAAGCTTTAAAAGTTGAATCATTTTTGAAAACTAATTTTATTTCTCCAAATGCTTGTGACAAATTTCCCATTGGTCTATTAATTTTTTTTGATTCTAAATCAAATAATGAATCGTTTTGAATCCAAGTGCCTACTATATTACTATCAGATTCTGAGCATGATATTAGTAATAAAAAAGTATTTAAAAAAAAAATTTTCATGATTTTTTTAATTCTCTGATTCTATCTCTTATAAAAGCTGCAGCTTCATAATTTTCATTATTTATACTTTCATTAAGTGCTGATTTCAATCTGTAAACTTTTTCTTTAGTTGTTTCCTTATTGTTTAAAATTTCTTTATTAAAAATTTTATTTGAATCTACATCATTGAAAAATTCTTTATTGTTGACATCAGAAGTTTTTTCTAAAAATTTTTCTTGAATATAAATGTTTGAAAAAGTTTTTAATGCTATAATAATTCCATCTCCAATAAAGGAGTACATTTCCATAAATTCATTATTACTATTTCTTATTTTTAAAAAGCAATTCATACTACCATTGCCATTGCTTTTATTTTCTTTAAAAACTATTTTATCAATTTTTAATTTTAATTCATCTAATAGATTTATAAATAATTCATATTGACTTAGAGATATACTCATTATATTTTCAGATGCCATTGCTATGTTCTTTGCATACTGAGATTCAAAATATAAAGTAAATTGTTTATCATTTTCTAAAGTTCTAAAAATAATCTTATATTTTTTACTTACTGAGCAAAATATAACTTTATATAATTCTATAATTTTCAAAGTAATTTTTTAAGTTTTGTTATTGTATTTACTGGGTATGGGTTTGTTTTATTCATTATTGATGCATAGTAACTAACCCAATCAAAAAAATTAATGAGTTTTAGAACTCTAGTTGTATAACTAGAATCATTATAGCTTACTTTGACATGTTCAATATTTTTTAATAACTCATTTGTAATATTCATTCTTTTAGAAATTTGAAGATTATTTCCGGAATCATTAATCCATATAATATTAAAATTGCCAACATGAAGATTTTCAAATGCCTCAATTTCGTTATGATTTTGTTCTGGAAAAGTAAAATGTGTAGATAAAATTTTAGCATTTTCAGCTAACTGAGCACGAAACCTTGAGCCTACTACCTCCATTTTTGAGCTTGTATAAATAATATTAAATTTATTATAAATTCTTGATGCCATATCTATAGACTCATTCGATGTATTTAAATCTGAAAAACAATCTGCTTGTTCATCAAGATATTTTGCAGATTCATAAACTTCATCAACTAAATCTTGATTAATTAAGTTAATTTTATTTAAAAATTTTAATAAAATAGTTATAGAAAAACCTAATGCTTGTCTAGGCATAAAATCTTTAGGAATCAAAGAATAAGTTATTTTATTTTGTAATGCAATTTCAAGAAGCTTACCACCAGAGGTGATTATAAAAGATATCACTGATTTATTTCTGCACTTTTCAAAACATTTCAGCACCTCTTCTGTATTACCTGAATAAGATGAAAAAATAACTAGTGTATTTGAGTCCACCCATCCTGGTACAGAATAATCTCTATTTACATAAATTGGTGGACATTTATCATAATTTTTATTAGAAATTAGTGAATTCAAAAGATCTCCACCAACAGCTGATCCACCCATACCGCAAATCAAAATTTTACTAATATTTGATTTTGGTTGTGTAAAATCATTGAGAAATTCATCATTTTCAATAGTATTTACAATTTGAGTAGGAAAACTTTTCAGCATTCCTAAAAAGTCATTTAAATCATATTTTTTTAAACAATATTTAGTAATTTTTTCCATTAATGCTTCCTATTTAAAATAAATTTTGTATAATCAAACAAATTTTTCCTATTAATTTCTAAATCAATTAGGATTTTATCTGCCTTATTAAGTATCTCTGATATAGTCTCTTCAGTTTCTTCGATTATATTATTTCTTTGCAAAAATTCTTTATAATGCATAAATCCTTTTTCAAAATCATTTTTTGCAATATCAATAAAAGTATTAATTATTTCATTATCAATTAATCTAGACTTAATACTCAAATAAGTTTTTTTATTAAGTAAAAAATCACTTTCTAATGTTTTCCCCATTTTACTTTTATTAGAAATAATTTCTAATAAATCATCTTGAATTTGAAATGCTCTACCAATTAAAAAACCATACTTTTTCATTTCATTTTGAGTATTTTTATCTGCATTTGCTAAAATTGCACCAATTTCTGCACTAAGACCAATCATAAAACCAGTTTTTTTATGTATCATTTTCAGATAATCATTCTCAGTAATAATTTCTTTATCTTGAAAATATAAATCTAATGCTTGACCTTCACATACCTCAATTAATCCTTCATTGAATTTTTTTATAATTGATGAACTATATTTTGGGATTTCATTTAATTTTAATAATGCTATTGCTAGCATTGCATCTCCTGATAAAATTGCTATGGAATCATTCCATTTTTTGTGAATTGTTTCATTCCCATGACGAAGATCATCATTATCCATGATATCATCATGAATTAAAGTAAAGTTATGTAATAACTCAATAGAAATAGATGCATCTACAGCCTCTTCTGGGTTTAGCCCACATGCATCAGCAGTTATTAAAGAAAGAATAGGCCTTATTCTTTTTCCTCCTTTAAGAATATGATAAATTGGTTCTTTGATATTAATAGGTCCTGATTCATAAACTTTTTTCAAGTTTTCATCTATCATACTTTTATAAAGTTTTATTTCATCTTTAAATTTCATTTTTAATAATGACCCCATGTTTTTTTAATTGCTCAAAGATAATCTGTTTTATAGTATTAAGTTTTTTTTCAGAATTTGCCTCAAACCTGCATACTATTATTGGCTGTGTATTAGATACCCTTATTAGACCCCATCCGTAATCAAACTCGATTCTGACCCCGTCAATTAAATTACAATCATATTTTTCAACATAAAATTTCTTAATATTGTCTACAATCTCGAATTTTTTATTATCATCACAATCTAATCTTATTTCAGGAGTAGACCAATATTTAGGTATCTCTGATACTAATTGTGAAAGACTAGATGAAGATTTAGATAAGATTTCAATAATTCTCAATGAAGCATAAATCCCATCATCAAAACCATAGAATTTATCATTAAAAAAAATATGGCCACTCATTTCACCTCCGAATTTTGAATTTGTTTCTATCATTTTATTTTTGATTAATGAATGTCCAGTCTTATACATTATAGGCTTGGCACCTACGCTCTTAATTGTTGATTCTAATGCCTTGGAACATTTAACATCAAAAATTACGCTATCCTCTTTTGATATTATTTTTTTTACAAAAATACTCATTAGAATATCAGACCTTATAATCCCCCCATTTTCATCAACAACTACTACTCTATCTGCATCTCCATCATAGGCTATACCTAAATCAAAGTTTCCTTTTTTAACACATTCAACTAAATCATTTAAATTTGAATCCACAGTTGGATCTGGATGATGATTAGGAAAATCCGGATCTATATCACAAAAGATTTTCTTTAAATCTATATTTAATTTTTTGAAAATTCTTGGAGCTACAATCCCTGCAACAGAATTACCACAATCCATAACACATCTTATTTTTTTATCAATATTTATATTCTCTTGAATCATTTCTATATAATCATCAATTATTTCTAATTTTTCGATATTCCCTTTTTGCTTATTTTTTTGAATGGATTCACTTTTAATAATTTCTTTGATTTCCATTATTTGTTGACCAAAAAATGGTTTCCCATTCATTGAAAACTTAAAACCATTATATTCTTTAGGATTATGACTTCCTGTAATTTGAATTGAATTTTTAATATGCGTATGAAATAAACTAAAGTAATTAATAGGTGTAGGAAGTATCTCCATATCAAAGACTTTTAAACCTGCATCAATCAAGCCATTATTTAAAATATTTTTTAAATGTTTCGTAGAATGTCTGATATCTCCACTTGTGGAAACTTTGGTTTGATTGTTTCCTACTAAAATTTGACCAAAAGCTCTTCCAATAGAATATACCACTTCATCTGGAAAATCATCTTTAACAATTCCTCTAATATCATATTCTCTAAATATATTATTATTCATAAATTTCTCCACAAACAACTGATTTCATTGCACCTGTAACAGAGGGCATATTGTTGTTTATTTTTTTAAAACATGTGTATCCCATTAAACACATTAAAAAAGATTCCTTATTATCAATATTCAAATTCATGTAATTAAGCAATTCTACTTTATCAGAAAGATTTTTATTTAAATCATTGAGTAAAACTTTGTTCTTAACTCCCCCACCACTTGCTAAAATCTTATAATTTTTCAATTCAGATAAATTAACAACTTTTTTTAAATTTTCAGATATAGATTCCGCAGTGAAATTTACTAAAGTTCTCAAAAAATCGTAACTATTAATATTTGAAAATTTAGATTCAATTTTAGTCAAATATTTAAGATCATACATCTCTGTTGAAGCAGATTTGGGATATTTTTGTTTTATAAATTCTCTACTCATCAAATAATTCAATAAAATTTTATTTACTTCACCATTTGATGCTAGTTCTCCATTAAAATCAAAATCGATTGACCAATATTTTTTTACATACAAATCAATTAAACACATACCTGGTCCAGTATCAAAACCAATTACAGAATTTTTATTTTTATTTGAAAATACAAATGATAAATTAGAAATACCTCCTATATTTATTGTTATAACATTTTCTTTGTTAAATAGATACCAATCTAATAATGGCATTAATGGTGCACCATTACCTCCAACCTTAATGTCATTACTTCTAAAATTATAAGCCACTGGTATTTTAAAAGTATTAAATAAAATTGAGGGACTGCATACTTGGGTTGAATAGACTTTGTCTTTATGTGATATAGTTTGACCATGATTTGCTATCAAATCAACTCTTTCTGAATTTATAAAAATATCAATAAATCCAGAATAAACTTTGCCTAAATATTTATCTAAAAAATTCTTATTGTACTTTTTATCAAAAACTGATTCTAAAAGAACTTTTCTAGTTTGAGCAGTATAATTAAATGTAGTTGATTTAATTATTTCAAAATCGAGATTATCTTTTTTTATTGAAATTTTCGCTAAACAACAATCAAGTCCATCCATTGAAGTACCAGACATTACACCTAAAATTATCATTTACTTTTAAGAATCCCATCTAAGCTGTTATTATTTTCTTTTAATAATTTTTCAGCTTCATGAAAACCATTACTAAATTTTGAGATAACGATTGCAATTTTTATATTGCCTTTTGATTCGCTAAGTGATTTTTTTGCTACCTCTATATCCACTTTTGCTATCTTCATAATAATACTTAATGCTCTATTAAATAATTTTTTATTTTTTAACTTTAAATCAACCATCAAATTATTATAAACGTGTCCTAATTTGATCATAACTGTAGTAGAAATCATATTTAAAATCATCTTTGTTGCAGTACCAGCCTTCATTCTTGTTGATCCTGTAATTACTTCAGGTCCAAGAATTACAATAATCAAATGATCAAAATATTTTCTATTATTAATATTATTACATGATATAATTGCTGTAGTTGCACCTCTTTTTTTAGCTTCTTTTAGTGCACCGTGAACATATTTTGCTGAACCAGATGCACTAATTCCTATTATTGTATCATCTTTACTAACTTTTTTTTCCTTAATAATTTTTAATCCATCTAGCGATGAGTCTTCAGCATTCTCTACAGATTCTTTTAGAGCTAAATCTCCACCTGCTATTAATCCTTGTACAGTATCTTTTGAAACACCAAAAGTTGGAGGACACTCAGATGCATCAAGAACTCCTAATCTTCCACTAGTTCCGCATCCAATATAAAACAATCTTCCATTATTTTTCATTTTTTTGATGATATCTTTAATAAGGAAATTTATTTTAGGAATATTTTTTTTTATTGATGAAGTGATTTTAGAATCTTCATCATTTATTAAATTCAAAATATCTAATGAATTTAATTGATTTAATTTTTCTGATTTTGAGTTTTGTTTTTCAGTTATATTATCCATTAAATTATAATGTGTTTATTAAATTACAATTATTACAAAAATGTTAGAAATAAATTTAGCAATAACTGGTCTGTTTTTTTCTATTTTATTTTCTAGCTCAGAAATAGCACTTATATCTGCGAATAAATTGCAAATTGATGTTTGGATAAAACAGAAATATAAATTTGCTAACCTTACACGCTTCATAATTAAAAATAAATCAAAATTTTTAATTGTTGCTCTTATTGGTACAAATTTAGCAAATATTTTAGCATCATCATTTGCTACTGTTTATCTAATTCAGATTATTAGTAAATATAATATTTTACATGAAAATATAGTTTTTTTACCAATTGCATTAATTATTTTAGTTTTTGGTGAAATCCTGCCAAAAACTATTATTAGAGAATATTCTAACATAATGCTGTTAGTATTTTCCCCGATTCTTTATTTTTTTTATGTGATATTTTACCCTATAGTTTATGTATTCGATAAAATTAATGTAGTCAATAACAATGTTGTAATAAGTAAAAAAGACCTTATTGAAGAAAAAAGAAATGAATTTGAGGGTATATTTCATAAAGGCGACCAATCTATCAATATTGATAAAGAGCAACATAGTATTATTTCAAAAATTTTTGATTATAGGGACCAAATTGTTAAAAATGTTATGACTCCTACGGATGAAATATCTTGTATTTCATTTAATGCTGACCTAGATGATTTAGCTCATAAATTTATTGATTCTGGTCACTCAAAACTTCTTGTGTTTGATGAAAATTTAAACAATGTTAAGGGAATCATTTATATTTACGACCTCTACTCTAAACCAATAAGCCTCAAAGATATAATTAGGAAAGTTATCTTTATTTCAGAGGATAAATTAATTGAAGATTTAATGAAAATTTTCAAAAAAAACAATCAATCAACAGCTATAGCAATAAACTCCAAAGGCGATACAACAGGACTAATCACAATTGAGGATATTTACGAAGAAATTTTTGGAGAGTTTGATGATGAATTTGATTATAAGAATATTCAATCTTTTATAAATAAGGATGGTTCAATAACAACCAATGCTAAAATAAGTATTGAAGATTTTAATAAAAAATATAATAATATTATTCCTAATGGTGACTACGAAACTATTGGAGGGTATATCATTAAAGAAATTGATAGAATCCCAAATGAAAATGAGCACATCTTTTTAAATATAGGTCATATAATAATTAAAAAAGCAACAGCTAGAAGAATTGAACAAATTCAAATTTTTATTAACCAATATGATTAATTTCCTCAGTTAGTTTTTTAAACCATTCTACATTATAGTCAAAAGGTTTACCACCTTTTATAAAACTAAAATCAATAAGTTCTAACTGATCTTTTAAGCCAATAACTCCACTTTTGTTTCCTTTAATGGCACATTTTACTGCTAAAGAAGCACTATCTTTTATCAATTTTAAATCTTCTTTATTTGGCTTTGCAGATCTTGCAAAATAACCACTTTTTTGCACAAGAACTTTATCAGCATTTAACTCTTTCTTAAAAATATTTGAAAACCATTTCCCTGGATTTATCTCATCTAAACGAACATGCCCAAATGCATCGTATTTAATATCTTTTTTATTTGATTTCATGTCGCTAATAATTTCATTTAATCCAGCACCCTCACTAAAAAAAATATTTACGCAATCATATTTATCCATAATTTTTCTTAGCCTAATGAATTCTTTTTTAAAATCATAATCAAGTTCAGGAATGTATATGCCATGAATGCCCCACTTAACTTTATCAATAAATATTTCTGGAATAAATACTTTATATTTTAAGCTCTCTTGATATAAAAATGCACTATATGCTGTTAACCATCCACAATTTCTCCCCATAACTTCATGAATAATTAATTGCCTAGTACTGGTCGTATTTTCATTTACTATATTTTCAAAAAATAATTTTGTTTGTTCAGCTGCTGTAACAGCACCAAGTGTTTGATTTATTGGAAAAACATCATTATCTATAGTCTTAGGCATTCCAATAACTCTTAATTTATAATTATTATTAAATAAAAAACCAACTAGATCTCCTGCTGTTGTATTTGTATCATCACCTCCAATTGTATGTAAAATATCGATATTATCATTTTTTAATTGATTAGCAGCAACTTCAAGTGGATTTTGTCCTTTTTCAATGTAACCTTTATCTTCACAATCCTTAATATTTGTTAATTTTACCCTACTATTACCAAGGAAAGACCCTCCAAAGGAATACAATGCCTCTGAATTAAAATTATTTGGTATATTTATTTTATTATTTGTTAAAAGTCCTCTGTATCCATTTAAATATCCAATAAATTCGAAATCTACATTTTCAATTTTATTGTATTCACTGATAAGAGCACAAATCGATGAAGAAAGACAAGGCGCAATACCACCTGCAGTCAAGAAACCTATTTTCAATTTCATGTAATTACCTAATAGTTTTAATTAAATTTAATTAATATTATGATTTATGTAATAATTAATCAAAAGATTATATACATATTTTTGTAAATTTATATATGTTTTTTTTAATAAAAACTAGCTAAATGAAAAATTCCGATAAAAAAACTGATTTAGATCCAATTGAAACCCGAGAATGGATTGATTCAATAAAATCATTGATTCATCATTCAGGCTCAGAAAGAGCTCATTTTATTTTAGATAAGTTAATTTCTTATACTCGAAGAAATGGTATTAGAATGCCTTTCCAAGCTAATACTGATTACGTAAACACAATTCCTCTTGATGAACAGGAACCATTTGGAGGCGACAGGGCAATAGAAAGAAGAATAAAATCTATTATTAGATGGAATGCTATGGCAATGGTAGTAAGAGCTAATATTAAAAATGATGGAATTGGAGGTCATATTTCATCATTTGCATCTTCAGCAACACTTTATGAAGTAGCCTTCAATCACTTTTTTAAAGGCCCTAATAATGATAAAGGTGATATTATTTTTTTCCAAGGGCATGTTTCACCTGGTATTTATTCGAGATCTTTTTTAGAAGGACGATTAAGCGAAAAAGATTTAGAAAATTTCAGACTTGAAAGTGGTAAAGATAAGGGTTTATCTTCTTATCCACATCCATGGCTAATGCCAGAGTATTGGCAGTTTGCAACTGTTTCAATGGGATTAGGACCTATAATGGCAATTTATCAAGCAAGATTTATGCATTATCTTAACGATAGAAAAATCACCAATAGTGAAAGTAGAAAGGTATGGGCATTTTTGGGTGATGGTGAAATGGATGAGCCAGAATCATTGGGTGCTTTGACTCTAGCATCAAGAGAAAAGCTTGACAATTTAATTTTTGTCATAAACTGTAATTTACAAAGATTAGATGGTCCTGTCAGAGGCAATGGTAAAATTATTCAAGAGCTTGAAGGTGCATTTAGAGGCGCTGGTTGGAATGTCATTAAAGTCATATGGGGTTCTAATTGGGATGAATTATTTGAAAAAGACCATAAAGGTTTAATAAGAGATAGATTAGATAAATGTGTTGATGGTGATTTCTTAAAATATATTGTTGAAGGTGGAGAGTATTATAGAAAATATTTTTGGTCTGAAAATGAAGAACTCCTTAAGCTTGTTGAACATTTATCTGATAAAGAACTTGAAGAATTACAAGTTGGAGGCCATGATCCAGCTAAAGTATACGCAGCATATCATCAAGCAATTAATCATAGAGGTCAACCTACTGTGATATTGGCTCAAACAATTAAAGGTTACGGATTGGGAGAGGCTGGTGAGGGAAGAAATATTACTCATCAACAAAAAAAACTTAATGAAAAAGAACTATTAAACTTTAGAACACATTTTAATATTCCAATAAGTGATACTGATTGCATAAAAGCACCTTTTTACAAGCCCCTTTTGGACAGTGATGAAATAATTTATTTAAAAGAAAGAAGAGAAAAACTTGGTGGTTTTTTACCACAGAGATCTAATAATGCAGAGTCTTTGAAAATACCTGATATAAATATTTTTGAAGAATTAATGAAGGGTTCGGATAATCGTGAGGTATCTACTACAATGGTTTTTGTTAGACTAATAACCTTACTATCTAAAAATAATGATTTAGGTAAAAATATTGTACCAATTATTCCTGATGAAGCTAGGACATTTGGTATTGATCCCCTTTTTAGAGAGTTGGGAATATATTCTCATGTAGGACAAAAATATGACCCGGTTGACTCTGAACAATTTTTATATTATAAGGAAGCAAAAGATGGCCAAATACTTGAAGAGGGTATAAGTGAAGCAGGTGCCATCTCATCTTTCATTGCTGCAGGAACAGCTTACTCAAATTATGAAGTTAATTTAATTCCTTTTTTCATTTACTATTCAATGTTTGGATTCCAAAGAGTCGGTGACTCAATTTGGGCTGCATCAGATATGAGAACAAGAGGATTCTTAATTGGAGGAACTGCTGGTAGAACTACACTATCGGGAGAAGGTCTACAACATCAAGATGGTCATAGTCATTTAATGGCATCTGCTGTTCCAAGTATCAGGGCTTATGACCCTGCATTTTCATATGAAATTGCTACAATTATTCATCATGGCTTGAAAGAAATGTACGAATGGCAAAATGACATGATATACTACATTACTGTTGAAAATGAAAATTATACACACCCTCCACTAGGAAATGCTGATAAAGATGGAATAATTAAAGGCTTATATGAACTTAAGCCTCACTCAGGAAATAGCGATTTAAAAGTTCAGCTTTTAGCTTCTGGGCCGATGGTAAATGAAGCAATTGAAGCTTCAAAACTTTTATTAGAAGATTGGGATATTGATGCTAGTGTTTGGAGTGTAACAAGTTATTCAGAATTGCATAAAGAAGCTGAAGATGTTAGAAGATGGAATATTTTACATCCAGAATCAGAACCAAGAAAATCCTTTATTGAGAAAAAAATTATAAATGAAAATGGTCCTGTTATAGCAACGAGCGATTATGTGAAACTTGTAGCTGAACAAATCCTGCCTTATATAAACTGTCCTTTCGTTGCTTTAGGAACTGATGGATTTGGGAGAAGTGATACCCGTGATAAATTAAGAGATTTTTTTGAAGTCAACAGATATTATATTATCCTTTATGCACTAGACAAACTATTTATTGATAAAAAGATAGATAAAGAATTAGTTTCTAAATGTATAAAAAAATATAAAATTGACATTGATAAACCTAATCCAAATAAGGTTTGATTTTATGTATATTATGGAAACAATTTAATATAAAATTATATGAGTTTTATTCTACCAAATATAGGTGAAGGTATTGATAATATTTCAGTAAGCGAAATTCTTGTTGAAGAAAATCAGAAAATAAAAGCTAATGATTCAGTTTTACTTGTTGAAACGGACAAAGCATCAATGGAAATACCCATTGACAAGGATTGCATTATTGAGAAAATTTTAGTTCGAGAGGGGGATACTATCTCTCCAGGACAAAAAATACTTGAAATAAAAAATATTGATATTAAAAATGATCTTGTATATCAAGAAAAGAATATATTGCAAAAAGATGAATCTAAATCTTTAGACTCTAAAGAAAACACTCCCCCATCTAACTTTGAAAATCAATCTAAGAATGAAATAACAGATAAAATTGATACTGAAAGCACATCAAATTTATCAGATGATGATTCAATATCACAAAAAAGTATTCGATTAGAAAATGTAATTCCTTCACAAACAAAAAGGGAAACGAGTGATAGTATTAATGCAAGTCCATCAGTTAGGAAATTTGCGAGAGAATTAAATTGTAATATTAAAAATATTTCTGGCTCTGGGCCAAATAACCGTATAACTAAAGAAGATGTATTAAACTATACTAATGGTAATGATTCCATTGTAAAAGATACTCCTAAGAAAAGTTTAACAGATCAATTTTTATCTTTAGGTCCAATTAAAAAAGTTAGTTTAAATAATGTTCAAAGTACATCTGCTACTAGATTACATAAATCATGGACTAGCATACCTCATGTAACTCAATTTGATGAAGTTAAAATAGATGATCTGAGCGATTTGATAAAGTTATTAAAAAGAATCAACAAAAATCCAAAATCAAAAGTTTCGTATATTCCTTTCTTTATTAAAGCTGTTTATTTAATACTTAAACAACTAGAAATTTTTAATTCATCATTAGACCATGATGGAAATACTGTTATTAAAAAATATTATTATAATATTGGTTTTGCTGTCGATACACCCAGAGGTCTTTTTGTTCCAGTTATTAAAAACGTAGATAAAAAAAGTATTAAACAAATAACAATAGAATTTAATAGTTTAATTAATAAAGCTATGGATAATAAATTGACAATAGATGATATGACCGGTGGCTGTATAACTATTTCTAGTCTCGGCAATATATCAGGCAAATTTTTCACACCTATTATTAATTCACCAGAAGTTGCTATCTTAGGAGTTTCGAAAATATTTAAACAAATTGTTGAACGGAATGGAAAATTACGTTCTCAAAGTATGCTGCCAATATCTTTATCATATGACCATCGAGTTATTAATGGAGCTGATGCAGCTAAATTCACAAAACTTTTTGGTGAAATTATTAATAAAACCTCTCTTTTAAAATAGACTTTTCTAAATTTGAATAACACTAACAATATAAAAAGAAAAATTGTAGTTATTGGTTCTGGACCAGGTGGATATACCGCTGCATTTAGAGCTGCAGATTTGGGTTTAGATGTTACTTTAATAGATAAAGATAAAAATTTAGGAGGTGTTTGTTTAAATAGAGGCTGTATCCCATCCAAAGCCTATCTGCATTTAGCAAACGTAATACATGAAGCAGATGAATCAAAAAATTTTGGTGTAACTTTTGAAAAGCCAAAAATAGATATCAAAAAAATATTTAAATGGAAAAATTCCATAGTTAATAATCTTAATTCTGGAATAGAAACACTTGCAAGTCAAAGAAATATCAAAGTTATCAATGGCCTTGCTTCTTTTTTATCTGCAAATAAATTATCAGTGAAAGATAATCAAAATAAGATAATTAATATTAATTTTGATTACTGTATAGTTGCTACTGGATCATCTCCTTCAAAACTAAATTTTAGTGCTAATGAATCTCCTAATGTGATTAATTCTACCGAAGCACTTTCGCTTAATGAAATTCCAAAAAAAATGTTAGTAATTGGTGGAGGATATATAGGCCTTGAGTTAGGAAGTGCTTTCCAATCTTTTGGAAGTAGGATTACTGTTGCTGAATTTTCATCTAGACTTTTACCAATGGCAGATAAAGATTTGGTTAATCCTTTATTTAAATGTTTAAATAATAAATTTGAAAATATATTTTTATCAACAGAAGTTATTAATTTGAAAGAAGTTAAGAATATGGTTAATGTTGAATTCAAAAATAATGATATAATTTTCCAAGATTCGTTTGATAAAGTTTTAGTTTCAGTTGGTAGAACCCCTAATACAAAGTTTTTAAATCTAGAAAAAGCAGGAATTAAATTAAGCGAGAGAGGCTTTATACCTGTTAATGATAAAATGAGAACAATAACTCCCAATATTTATGCTATTGGGGATATTGTTGGTGATCCAATGCTCGCTCATAAAGCAACTCACGAAGGTAAGGTTGCAGCAGAAAATATTGCTGGACATAACTCAGTTTTTGATCCAATTGCAATTCCATCTGTAATTTACACAAATCCAGAAATTGCATGGGCAGGCTATACTGAATCAGATTTAAGAAATAAGAAAATTAAGTATAATAAAGGTATATTCCCGTGGTCAGCAAGCGGGAGAGCAATGACTAATGGTCATGCAATAGGAAAAACAAAAATACTAACATCTGAAGATAATTCTAGAATACTTGGTGTAGGCATATCAGGAAGTAATGCTGGCGAGCTTATATCAGAAGCAATGCTTGCAATTGAAATGGGTGCAAATATTGAAGACATAAGTTTAACAATTCACCCCCACCCTACACTAAGTGAAACTTTTGCAAATGCCTCGGAAGTTCTAACAAAAACAATTACAGATTTGTACATTAAAAGTTGAAAAAAACAACTTTAATTAATGGTGATACCATTTTTTGTATAAATTCTTTAGAAGCTCAAATGCTCCATGAGCATATTACAGGCTATTTTGATGACTTTATTAATCTAGAACAATCAGATATAATACTTGATATAGGAGCAAATATTGGTATTCTTGGTTTAGATTTATCTAAAAAATATCCAATGATTAACATTCATTCCTTTGAACCTATTGATGATATTTTTTCAGTCCTTAAGGCAAATACAGTTTTAAGTAAGAATAAAAACTTTAAATCTTATAACTTTGGAATTTCTGATAAAAGTGAATCAATTGAGTTAACGTATTTCCCAAATGCTCCTGCTTTATCAAGTGCAAATGATGAAATATGGAACTCTAAAAAAGATTTAATTGAGGCCTTTGATGGTAGCATACAGAATGCTCCCTCTAATTGGTGGTGGAAAAAGTTCATACCAAAATTTACCTATGCTTTTTTCGTAAAAAATCTTATAAGAAATAAGAAAAAAATTACCTGTAAACTTAAACCACTTTCTAAAGTAATTGAAGAATTATCACTAAAAAAAATAGATCTTTTAAAAATTGACTGCGAAGGGAATGAACATAAAGTTATTAATGGAATCAAAGAAGAAAATTGGTTAATAATAAATCAGTTAATTATTGAAATAAATGATATTGATGGTCGCTTGAAATATATTGAAAACAAATTAAAAAAATTAGGATTTAAAATCAAAATCATTCAAGAACCTGCACTTGAAAAAACTAATCTATATAATCTTTTTGCTAGAAAATAATTATTTTAAAATAGATAAAATGTCCTCAAAAAAAATCAATTTAAAACAAAAATTTTCAAAATTTACAGAATATTGGTCACCAAAAATTATTGCACAGATGAATGATTATCAGTTTAAAGTCGTTAAAATTAAAGGTGAATTTACATGGCATAATCATACAGATACAGATGAAACATTTTTAGTAATTGAAGGAGAAATGTTCATAGAATTTAAAGACCATGAGGTGAAATTATCTAAAGGTGAAATGTATGTTGTCCCTAAAGGAGTTGAACATAAGCCTCATGCAGAAAAAGAATGTAAAATTCTTATTATTGAACCTAAAGGTGTAATTAATACTGGTGACGCAGGTGGTGATTTAACAGTTGATAAAGAAACATGGATTTAATAAATAAATCGTTATTATTTTATTATATATGATTCTCTAACTAATCTTTCTCCAATTTTTAAATTATTTAAATCATTGGAAAAGAGCCTTAATATTACATCCCCTTTACTTATTTTATCATTATTTTTTTTAAAAAATTCTGCACCTGAATTATTATCTCTAGTACCTTTTAATTTATTAATATAATTAACAGCATCTCCAATTTTTTTTGTATCTATAAATTTAATATTTCCAGATTCATAAGCTTTAATCTCTATACAATCTGTGTAGTCACAATTAATACTATTAATATCTCCACCATGTTCATATACCATCTTTTCAAAAATCTCATATGCTTTACCATTATTAATAACATCAATCATTTTTTGTTTTGAATTATCTATTTTTGCTAACGAGCATGCAACCCTACCAAGTTTGAAAACAACATCCATTAAATCATCGGGGCCCCTACCTCTTAAGCAATAAATTGATTCAATTACTTCGCAATTTAGTCCAGAGAAATTTCCTAGAGGTTGAGTCATATCGGTACCTAAATATTTCACATCAACATTAAAGTTTTTACCAATCAAAGATAATAATTCTCCTAATCTTTGACCTTCTTTTTTAGTTTCTAAAAAAGCACCATTACCATATTTAATATCTAACACTAAACCATGAATACCTTCAGATATTTTCTTACTCATTATACTTCCACATATGAGAGGTAAGGATGCAATAGTATTGGTTTTATCTCTCAACGAATATATTTTACGGTCAGCAGGACAAATTTCATTGGTTTGCCCTATAATAGAGATGCCTACTTTCTTAACAATTTTTTTAAATTTATCTAAATCAATTAAGCCATTATATCCAGGTATAGATTCAAGTTTATCCAAAGTACCACCTGTATGACCTAAATGTCTACCGACTACCATTGGTACGAAGCACCCACATGCAACTAAAATAGGACCTAGAATTAAAGAGACCTTATCACCTACGCCTCCTGTTGAATGTTTATCAATGACATATCCATCAAGGTTATCAAATTCAACTTTTTCACCAGAATTAATTATTGATTCAGTATAGAGCACTGTTTCATCAATATTCATTCCATATTCAAAAATTTCTTTTAGCCATAAAGTCATATTTTTATCATCTATCTCATCATTTAAATATGACTGCACTATAAAACTGATTTCTTTTGAGCTATAAAATTTGTTATTTTTTTTATACTTAATTAGTTCTTGAAAATCAATCATAAAAAAATATCTATCTTAATTAAACAAAGATACTGAATCTATATCATTAGGTTCCACAAAATGTTTTATAAGTTTCATCAAAGCCATCAGGAGTAGTTTGAAACCTATCAAGATTTACACCATATTCATACGTATTAGCCATTTGATGTAATATTTTATCAAATTCCTCTTTATTACCGTTTATTGCATTATTTAAAGCAGATTCTACTAAATGATTTCTTGGAATATAAATGGGATTATTTTTTTTCATTATTATTAGACTATTTTTATCATTTTTAACTCTTTCTTTCCACTTTTTTAACCAATTTTTAAAATCAGAAGATTGAAATAATAAATCTTTATTTGATTTATTTAATGTTAAACTTAAAAAGGTATTCGTATAATCTGCCCTATGCAATTCCATGAGTTCTAATAAATCGTTGATAAATTGCTCATCTGATTTTTCAGGATTTGTTATTCCAATTTTACTAAACATCATGCTATACCAATTATTTGAAAAATAAGCAGAAAACTCATCTAATATATTTTGAGCTAAATCAATAGCTTTATTCTGATCTTTATGAATGAAAGGTAAAAGAGTACCTGCAAAAACTGATAAATTCCAATAAGCTATTTTGTGCTGGTTTCCGAAAGCATATCTACCATGTCTATCAATTGAACTAAAAACGGTTTTAGGATTATATTTATTCATGAACGCGCAAGGTCCATAATCAATTGTCTCTCCAGTAATAATCATATTATCTGTGTTCATGACTCCATGTATAAATCCAACTCTAATCCAACTAATAACCAAATCAATTTGTTTTCTCATAACAGTCTTCAATAAATCAGTGCATGGTGAATCACTACCAGATATATCTGGATAATATCGTTTGATAACATAATCGATAAAATCTTTAAAATCCTTTTGCGAACAAAAATGTTTTGCGTATTCAAAAGTTCCCACTCTTATATGACTAGATGAAACTCTGCTTAGGATCCCTCCATTATTAATTGTTTCTCTAAATACACTTTCACCAGTATTAATAACCGCTAAACTTCTGGTGGTCGGAATATTTAAAAAATACATTGACTCACTCATTAAATATTCTCTGAGCATTGAACTCAAGGTCGCCCTACCATCACCTGCTCTAGAAAAGGGAGTTTGGCCAGAACCCTTAAGCTGAATATCAAAAAATCTGTTATCTAAAGCTTTTTGTTCCCCAAGTAAGATTGCTCTACCATCTCCAAGCATTGTAAAATTACCAAATTGATGTCCTGCATAAGCTTGTGCGATGGGATTTGAGTTATTTGGTAGGATATTTCCTGACAAATAACCAGTAATCTTACTAACATCATTATTTAGAAATTCTAAATTTAGCTGTTTTGAAAGCTTTTCGTTAAAATATACTAATTTAGGATTTTTAACTTTAATAGGTTTAATTTTCTTATAGAATGAACTTGGAAGTTCTATATAACTATTTTGAAGGCTCCAGTTTTCGTTTGTTGTTTTCATATGATTGTTACTATACAGATAGTATTAATTCATCAAAATTCCGTTTTCATTCCAACGACTCATCTCAGATACCTTTTTATCATCTTTGTATAAAACTTTTGATTTTATATTACCATTTTCATAAAAGGTTTTTTCGAACCCATTTTTTTTGTCAAATTCATAGATAGTTATAGATTTTATTCTTCCATTTGAATAGTATCTTATCCACTCACCATGTATTTTTCCGTAAAAATATTCAACAGTATTAATAATATTTCCTTCTTCATCCCAATATTTAGATAATCCATGCTTTTTACCATTTTCTTTCTCAAATGAATATCTCATTTGATTATTATCGTAAAAAGATTTTTCGATATTTGGACTTGTTGAACATGAGAATAATAGAATGATAGAAACTAATAAAAATGTTTTCAAAATATTCTCCTAACTGACGAGTTGATTTTTATACAAAAAATGTGGCGGCGCAGGGACTCGAACCCCGGACACCCGGATTATGATTCCGGTGCTCTAACCAACTGAGCTACGCCGCCTTTGAAATTAATTATTTAATAAATGATAAATTAATCTAACTGCAACACCAGTAGCACCAACTTTCGGTTGATAACTAGGTTCTGTTGGTCCCCAAGCTGTTCCAGCAATATCTAAGTGACACCATGGAGTATCACCAACAAATTCTTTCAAGAAAGCACCTGCAGTAATTGTTCCAGCACCAGCTTTACCTAAATTTTGGATGTCAGCATATTTACCTTTGATATCTTTTGAATATTCAGGCCAAAGTGGAAGTTCCCAAACTTTTTCATCGGTTGCTTCACTTGATTTTTTAATTTTACCAATTAATTTTTCATCATTTCCCATTAAACCTGTTGCTCGATGACCAAGTGCAACCAAAACTGCTCCTGTCAATGTAGCAAAGTCTATCATAAACTTTGGTTTATAATTTTTATTTACATATGATAAAACATCAGCTAAAACTAATCTGCCCTCAGCATCTGTATTTAAAACCTCAATTGTTTTTCCATTATATGCAGTTACAATATCACCAGGTCTTTGAGCATCACTTCCAGGCATATTTTCTGTGGATCCTATTGCAAATAGAATATTTACCTTAGGCTGAAGTATGGAAACTGCGTTCATTACGCCCATAACAGTTGCACTTCCACACATATCAAATTTCATTTCATCCATTCTTGCACCTGGTTTCAAAGAAATTCCACCAGTATCAAATGTCAAACCTTTTCCAATTAAAGCAATCGGCTTATCAGATTTAGAACCACCATTATATTCAACAATAATCATTTTTGCAGGTTCTTTTGCTCCCCTAGCTACACCATAAAAACTACCTAACCCCATTTTTTCAAATTTGCTAACATCAAAAATCGTACATTTCATATTCTTTGCTTTAGAAATTCTTTTTGATTCATTAGCTAAATAAGTAGGTGTTAATATATTCGCTGGATGATTACCTAAATCTTTTGCAAAATTTACACTATTTGCAATAACTGCTGAAGCTTCTAAAGTTTTCTTATCACATGTACCCAAGACAGTAACCTTCTTTAATGAATTTGGTTTAGAATCCATAGTTTTGTAATCTAGAAACTGATAATTACCTAAGACAATGCCTTCATATAATGAACCTGCAAACTCATTTTTATCAAGTTTTAAAGATTTAGAATCCAATGAAATATTTTTTACACTAAGTTGATTAGCATAACTTGCAACAGCTGCACCTATTTCTCTAAATCTTAAATTAGTGGCATTTTTCTTTTTACCAAGACCAATTATTAAAATTCTTTTTAAATTATCTCCATAAACTAAAATCTTTTTCTTGTAATCGCCCTTAAATGATTCAATTGAAATAGCATCATCTAAATTTTTACCAAAAGAGTTTGTAAATTTTTCATTCTTGTATAGTCCACAAACTATTAAATCTGTTTTATGTGATTTTAAAGTTTCAGTTGATTTAGTAAAATTGATAAGATTTTGCATTTTTTTAATTCTCCACTTATTAAAATGATATATTATTCATAATTTATTTTATGAAATCTATCTATTATTTATACTATAATACAACATATTAAGTTGAAATTGGAGCAAATATGAATATTAATAAAATGTTACCATCAGATACCTTTAAAAATAAAGTAGTTTTGATAACTGGGGGAGGAACTGGTTTAGGTAAATCCATTGGACATCATTTATTGGGACTAGGAGCAAAACTAATTATTACAAGCAGAAAAAAAGAAGTAATTGAAAAAACTGCAAATGAGTTTAACAAAGAATATCCTGATTCTACATTATTTGTTGCTGGTGATGTTAGAGAAATTGATGATGTTGAAAATGTTATCAATATGGGATTTGTTAAATTTGGAAAAATTGATATGCTCATTAATAACGCTGCTGGTAATTTTATTAGCCCTACAGAACGTCTTTCAACAAATGCATTTAGCGTTATTATTGATATAGTTTTAAAGGGAACTTGTAATTTTACAATAACACTTGGCAAAAAATGGATTAAGGATAAAATAGATGGTAATATTCTAAATATTGCAACCACATATGCCATGACAGGGTCAGGTTACGTTGTTCCATCTGCAGCTGCAAAAGGTGGAGTATTAACATTTACAAAATCAATTGCTGCTGAGTGGGCAAAATATAACATAAGATGTAATGCTGTTGCGCCAGGACCTTTTCCAACGAAAGGAGCCTGGAGCAGGCTTGTTCCTCCTGGATTTTCGAAATTTATAGATTTGAAAAAGAGAGTTCCATTAAAGAGAGTTGGAGAACACGCTGAACTTGCTAATTTGTGTTCTTATTTGCTTTCTGATTATTCTGCTTATATAACTGGTGAAATAATTACAATTGATGGAGGAGAATGGATTTATAATGCAGGTCAGTTTAGTAGACTAGATAAAATACCTTCAAAGCTTTGGAGCTTAATAGAGAAAACAATTAGGAAAAAAAATAAATGATAGTTTACAGATCTTTTAGGATCCATTCATCTCGTTACTTACCAAATTTAGATGATGATCATATATGTAAAAAAATGCATGGACATACATTTAATATCACAGTTTATATTAAAGGTTTTATTGATGAAAAAACAGGCTTTGTTATAGATTTTTATGACATAGATGTAATGTTTAAAAAATACATACATAAAAATGTAGACCATAAAGTTTTAAATGATGTTGATGGACTGGAAAATCCTACAAGCGAAAATCTTTCAAAATGGATTTGGAATAATCTAATTTCTCATCTTCCAAACTTATATAAAATTGAAGTTTCAGAAGATTTTGGTACAGGTATAATTTATCAACCATCTAATGAATAAAACTGCTGTAATAAGCTTTAGTGGTGGGCTTGATTCAACATCATTACTTCTGCATCTAATTAATAAAAAATACGATATCTACGCTCTTTCATTTAATTACGGTCAAAAACACATATTAGAATTAGATAAAGCAAAAAAAAACATTAAATATTTTAAATCAAAAGGAATTGAGATTAAACATAAAATTTTAGATATTTCAGATTCATTTGATATCCTTCAATCTTCTCTGACTAATTATAAAGAAAAAATCCCAAAAGGTTATTACAAAAATGAAAATATGAAGAGTACAGTTGTACCAAATAGAAATGCTATTTTTAGCTCTTTTTCTTATGCATGTGCTCTATCAATACATAAAAAACTTGGTGTAGATGTAGATATTGCACTTGGAGTTCATTCAGGAGATCATGAAATTTATCCTGACTGTAGATTAGAATTTTATGAAAAATTATTCGAAGCATTTAAAATTGGTAATTGGGACTCTCATAACATAAAATATTATTTACCCTATTTAGATTTTTCAAAGTCAGATATTATTAATGATGCATTAAAAAATTGCAAAAAACTTAAACTAGATTTTAATACAATTTTTAATAATACCTTAACAAGTTATAGTCCAGATAAAACTGGGTCATCAGATGGTAAAACCGCATCTGATGTTGAAAGGATTCTTGCATTTCACAAACTAAACCTTATTGATCCAATCAAATATAACTTTTCCTGGGAAGAAGTTTTAAAAAATGCATTAAGTTTTGAGAAAGATTTTAAAAAAAAATAATTATTCTACAAAGCCCTTCCAATTTTTCATATAATTTATAAATTGAGGATTTAATTTTGCTCTAGATAATCTAGAAATCGAATAAGGTGGTCTTTTAGGATTATAATCTAAACTTGACACTTTATTAGCCCAATTGGGATGTCCAATTGCAACTCTTCCTACTCCTACAAGATCTGCTCCTTGCCTCAATAGTTTATGTGCATCAGAGCTTGACCATACGCTACCTGTGCTAATTATTGTTGGTAAATCTGTATAACTTTGAGTTATTACCTCAGTTAATGTTCTGTTATTATTCTTTAAGGACTTTGATTTAGCAAATACATCCCAACATGATATATGAATGAAATCCAAATTCATTTTTTTTAGTATACCCACCAGTTCAATAGTATCTTTTAATTCAATACCGATACTATCTATTTCTGGTGAAATACGAACACCAATAATAAAATCATCTGGAACATTATTTCTAATAGAATTAAAAATTTCAATTAATAGCTTTGATCTATTTTTTAAATCACCACCCCATTCATCTTTTCTTAGATTAGTTTTCTTACCTAAAAATTGTGATATCAGATATCCATGAGCTCCATGAAGTTCTATTCCGTCGAATCCAGATTCATAACACATTAATGCGCTATTTTTGAAATCATCAATTATTTTTTTAATATCATTATGAGATGCAGGTTTTGTCTTCCCAGTGTTTGATTCACTGCAGTCTAACTTACTTGCAGATATAGGTACAGATCCTGTAATCTTTTGAGGAGATTTCATGCCACCATGAAATAATTGAGCTATAACAATGCTTTTTGTTTCATGTATTAAAGATGTAAGATTTTTTAATTGCGGGATTTGATAATCTTCAAATACTCCAAATTCACCATTCCAAGCTTTTCCTTCTTTTGATACATTAGTGGCTGCTGTTGTTATTATTCCAAATCCACCTTTAGCTCGTTCTAAAAGCCAGGTTATTTCATCATCTGATAAAGTACCATCATCATGGCTTTGCATATTGGTCATAGCTGCTAGGACTGTACGATTTTGGATTTGAAGATTGGTCCTTGAAAAAATATAATTATCTGATATTTTTAATTTAAAATTCAATCAAAAATCATTTTTATTGTCAATCTCTTCAAATAAGTTATGTATGACAAGAACACATAATCCAATAAGCAATGCACTAATAATTAATGATAGATTTATTATGCCTGTCACACCAAAAGAAATTCTAATAATAATCGTGGAAACAATAAATCCTGAATTTCTAATGATTTTGTGAAAACTTTGACTATAAAAAAATGATAGTAATAAAATTATAATGTCTACAAAAATTAAAATATTGAAGAAGTCTTCAAAAAAGATTTGGTTTAAATCGGTCATTTGAAAGCTATTTCCAATTGAAAATAAACCCAAACTCCAGGAGTAGAATGAATACAAAGCCATCAAGAAAAATAAAGGTATTAATAATGCGGCAATAAACTCTTTTTGAGCAACAAATCTTCGGAGGCCTTTATTTTCTATTAATATTTTTTTATTTTTGTTTCTTATAACATTTCTATTAAATAAGTAAACTATAAAAAATAAAATTAAAGAGGCTATTAAATCATAAAATATTTGAGAATTAATAACGGTATTTAAATTAATATTTGATGTATCAAATGAAGCAATATCTTTAAAAAATCTCCTAAAAACGATTAATGTTATAATCTCGTATTGTTTGGAAAGATAAAAAGTGAATGATTGTGGTAAATAATAAACTAATAAATAGACCTCATATAGAAGTATAAAACTAAATGGCGTATAAATTGCAACAATAGCATTATTTAATAGATCAGACGAAAAATTTAGTCCCAATAGTGAATTTTGTGATGCGATTATTAAACCTAGATGAAGAATAAAACTGAATAACGCAATGTTCAATATTATTTTTTCAATTAGATTTTTTGATCTTGATGAAAAAAATAAATTATGAAAATCATAATTTTTAAAATTATTAATCATATTAATTAATTTTCCTTTTACTAATTGTTATTTTATAATTTCTTTTCATAGCTTGACTATAAAACTCTTTACCTGTTAATGCTTTTTCAATAGGAAAAGTTCCGCTATTTAAGTTACCATTCATTATATGTTGCATTACAATTGAAGCATGCCATCCAGTCCATTTTTCCATTGCCATTAAATTTGTTTTATCATCGTAAGTTTCTAAAGCATCAATCAATACCTCAGCTTTCTTACCATTTAGTATTCCTTTGGCTTTTACTCGCATTATACATATATCATTATAATCTTTAGTATCTAAATGAGGTTCAAGTAAATGATGATAAAAATCTCTAGGTACAATTTTATGTCCATTAAAAATAATCTCATCTTCATTAAATAAACCCAATTCTCTATATGCCTTCATCCACTCCCAATGCCCCAAATATCTTAGTGTTTTATTTTCAAGAACCTTTAATTTATTTTGAAAAGTCCATGGCATCGTGGATAATCCACCTGAAGTAACAGATGCTTCAAGACTTCCAATATCTGCTCCAAAATCTATTACCTCATAATCCTCAAAACAATTGACCTGTTCAATTTTTCCGTTTCTAATAAAAAATGCATGAGAATCGTATTCATTTGTGAGTCCAGCAATATTAAAAAATAAAGAATAGTTCCAAGGCCTAAGAGGATTTTGAGGTAATCCTCCATCCCATATACGAACTTCATGAGCTTCATCTAATTGCTCAATTGCAAGTAATCCCATTGAAACATTCATTCCAGGCCCCATTCCACAATCTGGTACTATAGTTATTCCATTCTTTTTAGCCTCATTATCGAAATTAAGTTGTTTAATTACATTACCTGTATGACCTCCTAAATCAACCATCGAGCATGCTGTTTCAATTGCCAATTCTGTAAGCATTAGATTGTATTTATAAGGTACAGAGCTAAGAAAAATATCAACTGAACCAAGTAATAGTTTTAATTGATCAATTTTATTAAAATCAATTATAGATTGTTGAATTTTTACACCATTCGAAACTGAATCAATTTTTTTTAAACATTCATCAATAGAATTTTGATTACAATCTAATAATGTTAATGTTTCAACGTCTGCATGAACTAATAAATCATAAGCAGCAGCAGTACCTTGGCGACCGGTTCCTATAATACAATATTTTTTTTTCATAAACTTTTTGATATATATTAAATTAGAATGAAATTTATTATATTAATTTTAAACATAAATAAAGGCTTCCTCAATGAAAAAAATAATTTTAAATCTTATTTTAATAATGAATCTTTCCCTTTTTGGTTTAAATGATTACTCAAATATTTGGGGAGGACTTTCAGTTAGTTTATCAGATGACCTTGATGCCATGTATTTAAATCCAGCGGGATTTGGTGTAGATAGAGGCAAGCAATCAGGCTTTAATATTCAACAAGGAAACTTTAATAGCAACCATACTAACTATCATATTTTTTCATCAATATATAGATGGGAATCAGGCTTTGGATTTGAAAGTAGATATGATGAGATTAATAAATATCATTGGTCCTTAGGATATGGTACAAAAATTTTAGATAAATTATATTCTGGTTTTACAATTAATAAATCCGATGATTATTCATTCGGAATGCTATATAGATATTCAAATAATTTATCTACAGGATTTACACTATTTTCCAATAATAAAAACACTTTTAGAAAAATTAGATATGGACTTGCTATTAGACCATACTCACCAAAATTCACTTTAGGATTTGATAAACTCATCAATTATAATGATGATTGGAAAAAAGACAATTCTACTGATTATTATTTTATAAACTTTGATATTGCAAAAGGCTTTAATATTGGAATAAATAAATATGAAGGAAAAAATTATTCTCTAAGTTTATCTATAAATCTCGGAAATAAAGGAGTGGTTATAAATAATTATTCACCAAATCAATCTACAAGTTCTATAACGGCTAATGGTATAGGTTTTTTCAATTACTCACAAAAACAAAAATCAGATATTAATTTAATAAATCTTAAAATTAATAATTATGTAGAATTAGATCTTCAAGGCATTTTTATAGAAGAGAAACCTGTTAAAAAATCTGCTTTAAATTTTGAGATTAATCTTCTTCCATTTAGAAATAATAATTTAAAAGCTATTCAATTAAGGGATTTCATAGAAAAAATTGATGAAATCATTAAAAAAGATAATATTAATGGTTTGATAATTAATTTGGGTAGAGTTCAAGCAGGATTTGGAAAGAGAAAGGAAATTTTTAAATCATTAATGAGATTAAAAGAATCTGGCAAAGAAATTATTGTATTTTGTGAAAAAAATGATATAAGTAATATGGATTACTATATTATTTCAATGGCTGACTACATTTATACTACACCGAATACATCAGTTGACTTAAAAGGTATAAATATGGAAATGACTTTTCTAAGAGGACTTTTAGATACAGTTTCCATTGTTCCAGAAGTAGTCAGAATAAGTCCTTACAAAACTGCTGGTGACCCCTTAATTAATGAAAAAATGTCAAAAGAAATGGAAGAGAACTATGGCCAACTCATGAATGACTTTTACTCTATTCTAACAAATGACTTGTCTAAATCCAAAAATTGGTCAAAAGAAAAAACAATAAAAATTATCGAAAACGGTCCGTATTATTCCAACAAAGAAGCTATAAATGCTGGTCTCATAAACAAGTCATTATATCCAGATCAGTTTGATGAGTTAATAAATTTAAAAAAAATAAATAAAATAAAATGGTCTGAAATTCAACCTAATAACTACTACATTGAAGAATGGACTCCAGAAGATACGCCCAAAATTGCAATTATTTATGCTGTTGGAGGAATAGTATCAGGTGATAGTAATCCCAGTCCTTTAGGTTCTTCTATAATGGGTGATAAGACAATTAGAAGAGCAATTATTGAAGCCAGAGAAGATAAAAATATTAAAGCTATAATTTTACGTATAGATAGTGGCGGTGGTTCTGTACTTGCATCTGATATGATTTGGAGAGAAATTAATAGAACAATTAATGATACATCAGGAAATAAGAAACCGATCATAGTTTCAATGTCAGATGTCGCAGCTTCTGGGGGGTATTATATTGGATGTGAAGCAGATAAAATTTTAGCTGAATCTTCCTCTATTACAGGTTCAATCGGAGTAATATGGGTTAGATTAAACTTTTCTGATTTATTAAAAAGAATAGGTATAAAATTTGATGGCTTGAAAAGTAATAAAAATGCAGACTTTTTGAGTGGTTCTCATTTGATGACTGAACAAGAAAAAAATAAAATTTTTAATGTAATAAATGAATCCTATAGTGATTTTAAAGAAAAAGTCATAAATGGTAGAGAAAACCTTAATGATATTGATCAATTAGATGAAATTGCACTAGGTAGAATTTGGTCTGGGGATTCAGCTAAACAACATGGACTAATTGACGAAGTTGGAGGTATAGTAGAAGCATTAGAATCAGCAAAAGAACTTGCAAATATTAGTTTAACTTCCGATATAAATATCGAAGAGTTTCCAAAATCAGAACCATTTAGTTTTCTAAAACTTTTTAATGATGAAAAATCTGTCTCCATTTTAAAATTTGATGATTTTTTACCAATTGATTTAGCAACAAAACTTAGTACTCTTAATTTATTACCTGTTCTAATAGATAATGAGCTACAATTACTTATGCCATATCAAATTATAATTAATTAAATTTGTTTGACTTTTAATAGTAACATATATAAATTTTTAACATGAATAAACTTATTTCTCTATTTATAGTACTTACTTCATTGGTCTTTTCACAAGATAGAAGTATTATTTTTAGTACTGGTACACCTGATTCAACATCTGGGTTTTTAATTGATAATACTAATTCTTATGCAAATAGATTCTCCGTTAATGTAGATTTTGTTTTAGAGGCTATGAATTTTTTCATGACATCAGAAAACCAGGAAAATTCAAATATTCATATATCAATTAGGGAAGATTTAAACGGAATACCTGGTGAACTTGTATCTGAATTTTCTGAATGGAACTATACTATTGATTTTGATCATCCATTTAACTACAATCTTATTCAAACCACAAATTTGTGCGTTTATCTAGATAGCGGAAATTACTATTGGTTTGTTATAGAGGCAGCTGACAATTTAACTGAAGTTTCATGGATATATTCAAATTCTCCTTTATATCAAATAGCATCAAGCCAAGATTCAGGTATTTCATGGCAAACTGATGTTTCTTATGCTGGTGCTGGTTCAATTTTTGGAGAACAAATATATGTTCAAGAATCATCAGAGGGTGATTTGAATTCAGATTTTACAACAAATGTTGTAGATATTGTTTCACTTGTAAGCTACGTACTTGGAGAATCTTCATTTGATCAAGAACAGTTAATAATAGCAGATTAAAATAGAGACGGTCTTATTAATGTAGTTGATATTGTTGCAATGGTTAGCATTGTTTTGAGTCCACCACTCCAAGTATCTGACTTTAACCTGGAAGACATTAATCCTGCATCAAATTACTATAGTCAAGAAATTGGACCTTCATTTTTTTCAGGACAAGTATCAGCTTACTATTTTGGGAAACAAGGCTGAACTACATGTAAAGCCCGGTTCGGGATTCTTAATGATTTATATAATGAGTTACTTGCAGAAGGTATAGATGATGTTAAGATAATGGGTATCAATGGCTTTCAGTACATTGAAGATAGTGTTGATTGTATGATATGTAATGATGAGTGTACCTCTAATACATGTTCATCGGGACCTAGAGTATTATCGTGGTCTCAAGATTATGATGATGGATTAAATTGTTTAGATGAAAATCAAGGTATATGCGAAGCATTAGATGGCGATGGTGACGTTTGGGAATTAATGGATGCTACCTTAAGAGATTTTGTTATAGTTGATAGAAATGGAAATGAATTTGCAAGAGTTAACTTGACTTATAACAACCCTGATCCGACTGAAATTGGAGAATGTACTGGTAACTATCAAAAAATTAAAGATTTAATTCTTTCAGCCCGCAACAGATAATTATTGTCTTTTACCTTTATAAAACTTTAGATTAACCAGTCCGAATTAACCTATTTAAGTATTAAAGGAGTATAATAAATATGATAGTAACTAAACCAGCACCTGAATTTAAGACACAGGCTGTTATGCCTGACAATTCAATACAAGAAGTAAAATTATCTGATTATAAAGGCAAAAAAGTTGTTCTTTTCTTTTATCCTTTAGATTTTACTTTTGTTTGCCCGACAGAATTATTAGCATTTGATAAAAGACTTTCTGAATTTGAATCTAGAGGCGTTCAAGTTTTAGGTTGTTCTGTTGATTCCAGATGGAGTCATCTTGCCTGGAAAAATACTGATGTAAACAAAGGTGGTATTGGTAATGTTCAGTATCCAATATTACAAGATTTAGATAAATCAATCGCTAGAAGTTTTGATGTTTTAGTTGGATCAACTCCTGCTACAGTGTACACTCAGGATACAGAAGTGGATACCACTGTTGGGGGTGGTGTTGCACTTAGAGCATCATTTTTAATTGATGAAGAAGGAATAGTTAGGCACGCAGTGATAAATGACCTTCCACTTGGAAGAAATATTGATGAAATGGTTAGAATGGTAGATGCTTTAACTCATCATCAAAAACATGGTGAAGTTTGTCCAGCTGGTTGGAAAGATGGTGATAACGCCATGGAAGAGTCCCCAGATGGAGTTTCAAGTTACCTATCTGATAACGCAGATAATTTATAAGGAGATTTAATGAAAAAAGAAATAGTATATGCACATTGTGATGGACCTTGCGGAATTTACGATCCTGCAAGTGCTAGAATAGCAGCCGAAGCTGTGCTATCAATGACAAAAAAAATGTTAGAACTAAAAGTTCCAGAAGATTCTGAAGCCATGGCTCATTATACAAATACAATGAGTCGATATGCTAGTATTAAAGAAGAAGAAGCTCAAAAATGTAAGGACGAAGTACTTATTCTTTGGACAGATTTTTTTAAACCTGAACATTTAAGTTCTCATCCAGATTTACATACTTTATTTTGGAATACAGCTAAATTATGTAGTTCTTGTAAGGTGGAGATTTCCATTGATCATGCAAATGAATTATTAGATCATGTTCATAAGATTCATGATTTATTTTGGTCCGTAAAAAATAGAAAAATTGATTGGTATACTGCTGGATAGATTAAACAATGGTTGAATTTTTACATTTCTTTGTAAAGGGTAATAGTATGCTACCTGCCCTGAAAGATGGTGATTCGATAAAAATGATGAAATTTGATAATAATATTAATATTAATGTTAATGATATTGTCGTTTTTGAACACCCTTTCAAAAAAAAATGTAAATTAATCAAAAGAATAAAAAAAATAACCAAAGATAATAAAATTTTCGTTCAGGGTGATAATACCAATTACGAATCTAGTAATGACAGCCATAACTTTGGTTACATTAAAAAGAAAAGTTTAATTGCAATAAGAAAGGAAATAAATGAAATTACTTGCTCCTAAAAAAGCTTTATCATTAAATGCGTTTGTATTAATAGTCATAGGACTACTGAGTTATGTTGTGAACAATTTCACACCAACCGCCTTAATACCAGTAATATTTGGTATTTTGTTATTAATCTTGTCATATTTGTATGATAAAAATAATAAATTAGTAGCTCATATTGGTGTTGTACTAATTTTATTAGTATTTATCAGTTTATTCAAGCCTCTTACTAGCCAAATTGATAAAAATGATCTATTTGGAATTGTTAGAGTTTTCTTGATGCAATTGGTTTCGCTTTATGCAATTGTATGTTTTGTTTCAAGTTTTATTAAAGCTAGAAAAGAAATATAAAGATTTTTTAAATATAAATTTTCGGAGAGGTGGACAACGGCTGTCGAGCGGTCTTGAAAACCGTCGCCCCTATGGGGTTGCAGGTTCGAATCCTGTCCTCTCCGCAATAATTCAATGGAGAGTTGGCAGAGCGGTAATGCAGCGGATTGCTAATCCGTCGTGATGTAACAATCACGCGCGAGTTCAAATCTCGCACTCTCCGCTCGGAGCATATAGAAACCCCTTGTAATAGCGAGGGGTTTTTTGTTTATAAACTACGATTTAATAGACAATCAAACTAAATTGCGAATATAATTGATGATTAACACACAAAGAAATAGAAAAACAAATAAAGCGAACCAACTCAACATATATAAGATAACTTTTTTAAGTTTTTTCACGATAATAGCCACAAATAAAAAATTATAGGTGATAACATAGAACAAGTTAATATAAATATACCTAAATTCATTCTTCGTCTGTAATAGATATATTTTTGAGGATCTGTTGTTTTTTTAATTCGATCTTTCGCAACTGCAATACCAGATATCAAAACATATAAAATCCATAATACAGCAAGTATTGGTATTATTATTAAAAACTTCATTTTTTATCTTTAAATAGATAGATTGCAAAAAAAGAAACTAAAGAAACAGCAATCCAAATAAATCCACCGTTATCTAAATTTTGAAGTGCCTTAACAATGCAATAAACCCCACCAATAAAAGATAGCCTCTGTGCAGTATTAAGTTCTTTGTAAAAGTCAAACATATCTAAAATTAAAAAAGATTTAAACATTAATAAATAAATATTATAAATAATTTTATCCTAAATGAATTTTAATTTAATAAACATATTTAAATATCAATAATATATATATATTATAATGATTATATAAACCTTTTTATTAGATAATAAATAACCATTTTTTTTATTATTTTCAAAAACAAAATTGAAAAATTATACTTTTAAAGTAACCTTTGATTAGTAAATAATTATGCATTTTCTTAATTTTATTAATGATTTTTAATGATTCTTTTTACTTTATAATTTTATTTTTAATTGCGATTACATTCTTTTTTTTAGTAAAATTATTTTTCAACTACATAAAATTAAAATCTATTACTAAAGAACTTGAAAGCCTTTTAACTAAAGAAGATGAATTTTCAGTTAAATTAATAGATAAGAAGACTGAGTACTTAAACTTTCAAAAAAAAGTTCATAGAGGCAATATTTTTATATTATTGTTGTTTGGTATTCCATTTTCTTTAGCTATGATACTTATCTCACCAATATGGTTCTTAATTTCTGGCTTTATTTTTTATATTTTCATTTCCTATAATAAAAAATAATTTTAAAAATAGAAACTATCCCTATCATTAAGAGTACAAATAATATATCTTATTTTGAAAGGATCAATTATGAATTTAATACATCAAATTTCAATGATTATTTTCATTCCTTCTATATTATTTTCTTCGAATAAATGCTGCAGTTATGAAAAATGTGAAGGATATAAAACTAAAATCTCAAAAGATGTATCAGAATTTAAATTTGGAAATAATAATTATAGACTAATTGTTGATGTTTTTGACACATACAATGATTTTCATATTTCTCATGATTTATTCATTACTTACAAAGTATATAAAAACAATCAACTGATAAATGATATCGTTAAAGATGATAATACAATTAAAGGAGACTGTAATAATTTGAATGGTGGTGAATATTCTATTGAGCTTATAGAAGATGATAAAAAATACATTGGTTGGATTATATATTCACCATATTACTGTGGAGCTTCTTCCAGTGCAGATTGGGGCACAATAATCATACCATCAAAGAATGAAAATAACTATGTAAAGTCAAAAACTAAAATTTGGAGTAATTCATTTCAATTTTCAAAAACAACAAATGGTTTGAATTTTTATTACACTAAACAGAGTTGGAATCAAGGTGGAACGTGGTCAAGTATCTATATACCTCTGAAACTACATTATGATCAAAAAAGTAATGTTATATTTTCTAAAAATATTGAAATCGAGGATATAAATTTCTTAAAAAATAAATCTTTTCTAGGTTTATTTATGTCTGGATTTGAATCTTACAATACAGATTTAATGGATTATGCTGTTAAAAATTATTTTAGTGAAAAAGAATTAGATTGGTATGAAAGTTATTTTGGAACTAAACATAGGTCACATACATCAATAGTTGATATTAAAAATAAAGAAATAATACTGCACGATTGTTCAAAAAATAGTTTTTTAAAAATTATTAATGATTTAAAATAATTTGTATTGACAAACACATAATTTCAAATATTAGTTAATGATTAACTTTGTTATATCATCAAGAATAATGTAACCAATAAACATTAAAAATACTGATATTATTCCAATCAATCTTAAGGCATTTTTAGAAAACTTATCTCCTACAGACTTAATTAATAACTGGCTAACAATTGCAATAAAAAAACCTGCAAAAATTATAAACCAGCTTAATACCTTAAATCCTTTTGCTGAAACTAAAACGTCCATTTTATATTTTGGTAAAGCTATCTAAAGAAAGCTTTTAGACATCAGGTAAACTATTATTATGAAAACTGCAAGGAGACCGACTGTAACTAAAAACTGTACATATTTTGGAAACTTAACATTTTTTTTCCAAACTTGGTTGATAGATTCTATAAACAAGCCTGTTACGGCAATAAAAGCTATAATTACTATTAACTTAGTCATTCAATAAATTAACAATTTATAAAAGTTATTTACTAGGTTAAATTAATTTTGTTTTTCTCAAATAATCATTTATATTTCATCTATGAAAAGATATATTTTGATATTATTATTTTCAAATCTACTTGCAAATGTATTTGAATATTCACTTTTGGATTACAATACGACATCCCCTACCCATCAACTAGATGTTTGGTACCCGGAATATTCTAATCACATTACAATGCATTATTTTGCAACTCAAGGATGAGCGGGCTGAACCGCAACATTTGGACAGTTGTCCAACTTTCAAGAAGAATTAAAAAACGATTATGGCTTCGAAAATGTTGTAATCATAGCAATTGGCCAAACTAATATTAGTAGTTTTAATAATAGTTTTTGCGCAAATTCTGATTTACCTCTAGTCATGGATGAATTTCCTGAGCTTCCAATTAGAGAACAATTTTCGCCTTATGGCGAATCACATGATTTTATAATTGTCGATTATGATGGTAATTATTTAGATCACATTAACTTTTTAAGTTTAGGAAATATTGAAAAAAATTATATAATCGACGTACTAGAAGATAATTACAACCAAATAGTTTTGGGTGATGTTAATGGTGATACATTCGTTAATATTCAAGATGTCATTTTACTCGTTAATATGATACTTAGTAATTCATCTGATAATGTAGATGTAAATGGAGATGGCTCTACTAATATTTTGGATGTTATACAGATAGTTAATATTATTTTAAATTGAATCAATTTTTTATTCTAATTTTTAAAATTTAATTAAATCTCTTGTATTTAATTCAATTATCACCTTAAATTAAAACGTGCAAAACGTGCAATTAAAAATTTATGGAGAATTTTATATGAGAGTTTTTTTAATGTTATTAATAACATCTTTTAGTTTTAGTCAATACGCTTACAGTCTAACTGATAATAATAGTTCATCTGATTATTACCTAGAAAATGTCGGTCCAGAATATTTTGAAAATCAAATAACCATGCATTATTTTGGAAGCTTTACATGAGGTCTGTGTAATTCGCGGTTCGCGCAATTAAACACCTTATATGAGTCCTTACTTGATAGTGGATATGACCAAGTTAAACTTATTGGAATAGGCTACAGTTATCAATCTAATTCTTACAGTAATTGGTCAAATTCAAATGAATTCTCATCAGTTTGTTATGATGATAGCAACAATCCTACTTTTAATAGCTGGGGAGCGAGTCAAAGAGATTTTTATGTTTTAGACCACGAAAAGAATCTTGTCCTGGAACAAAATATTTCTGGAGGATTACCTGATAATCTTGAATCCCTAATCATTAACCTAATAAGCGATATACCAAACGAAATAATTAATGGTGATTTTAACCAAGATGGAGTATTAAATGTAGTAGATGTTGTTTCAATTATTAATTTAGTTTTAACTAATCAATATAATGAGATTGCTGATGTTAATAGTGATAATTTATTAAATGTAGTAGATATTGTAATGCTAGTTAATCTAATAATATCCTAATATTTTTATTGATTGTTTAGATCACTGAAATCAATTGTTATATACAATCTTCTGTATTTCTCATCATAATATGGAGATCGATGTACGAGTCCCTGACCTTTGTTTCCTGACCATAGTTCACCCTTTAACAAAGCAACATCACCTATAGCTAAATGCTTAATATCTGTTTTACTCGAAAATAAGCCATCTTGGTCTTTACTAAATTTTTGATTAAATTTTAGTTTTCTCCTATCAATTAAATCATTTGGCAGCCATTCTGTACCTGGTCCATAATATGTTGTCAGCAATCTACATTTTAAATAATCAACATGAAATCTAGGACATGTTGCATTTGTTGAAATACCCATTCTTAACCAAACTTTCTTCAGTTCAAACATATTACAAAATAATTCGGATAAATTAGATATATCATTAAATAAAAATATTTTATTTTGAGATTGACCTAATCTATTAACTAGAGCTTCATTTATTTCGTTATACTTGAGAACTTTTGAAAAGTCAAATTCTAAATTATCATTAATTATTTCTTCTGCACCAAAAGATATTGATTCATCCAATTTCCTTTTCCATAATGAAATATTATTTTTGTTATCAAAAATTTCTGATAGAACTATGGATTTTCTGTTAAAAATATTTTTTCTTAAAATTGTTTTATTAATCACGAAATTTCATTCCATTCAGGAAATGGATCATTAAATGTTTCCCAATGTTTTCTACCCATTAATAAGTCATCCGTAGATAATAAACAATCATCAAGGAGTTTAATAATTTTATTTTTTTCTAAACCTTGACCGATAAAAACTAATTCTTGACGCATGTCACCAAATGGTTCTACCCATTTTTCATCTATAAAATCTAATGTTTCTTGGTCTTCAGGCCAACGTTCTTTTGGTATCGCTTTCCAAAACATTCCAGCAAAACCATGGTGAGCTATTCCCCCCGCTTGATTCCAACTTCCCGCAAACATGGGCCGTGATGCGAGCCAAAAAAAACCTTTTGATCTAATTAATTTTCCAGCAATATCTTTACTGTGTAAAAAATTATGAAATTTTTCAGGATAAAAGGGTCTTCGAGCTTCGTAAACAAAACTACTTATGCCATACTCTTCTGTTTCTGGTATATGTTCTCCATTCATTTCCTGCATCCATCCGGGTGCTTTTTGAGCTTTTTCAAAATCAAATAATCCAGTGTTTAAAATCTTATCAATTTTAATTCCTCCGTTTGAAATTGGAATGATTTCAGCATTTGTATTTAAAGTTTTTAAAATAGAAACTAATTTATTTATTTTTTTCTGATTCACTAAATCAATTTTACTAATTAGAATTATATCAGCAAATTCAACCTGATCGACTAATAGGTCCGCTACACTTCTATGATCATCTTCTCCCAGTGACTCACCAACTTCTTGAAGATATTTTGCTTCATCATAATCCTTCAAAAAATTTACTGCATCTACAACAGTTACCATTGTATCTAATTTAGATACATCTGAAAGCGATGTACCATTTTCATCTTCAAATATAAATGTTTCTGCAACTGGTAAAGGTTCAGATATACCCGTTGATTCAATTAATAAATAATCAAATTTATTAGATTTAGCTAATTTGGAAACTTCGACTAATAAATCCTCTCTCAAGGTACAACATATACAACCATTACTCATTTCTACTAATTTTTCTTCTTTGTAATCAAGTGAAACATCTTTTTGAATCATACTTTGATCTATATTAATTTCACTCATATCATTCACTATAACAGCAACTTTCTTTCCTTCTCGATTATTTAATACATTGGTTAATACTGTTGTTTTTCCTGCTCCTAAAAATCCTGATAGAACAGTTACAGGTAATCTCTCCATTAATACCTCCAGGTTATTAAAAAAAAATTATATTTAAATTAAAAGTTTATGCAACTAAGTTGCAATTATTATTTATCCAAATAAATAAAAAAATAATTAAAACTGCACGCTATGCACGTTTTTTTTTATTGCATATTTAATTTTAATCTTTTTAAATTACGCCGTGCTTTTCGTGCACATAGTAATTACTAAATAATTTAGGAGGTAAACTTAATGGAATATTTAACATGGCTGGTTCCCGGCCACGAAAATTTCTTAGTAAGTTTCTCATTTTGGTTTGCAACAGCAATGATGCTTGCCGCAACAGCCTTTTTTTACGTTGAGAGAAGGGACGTTAATGCTAAGTGGAAAACTTCACTTACAGTAGCAATGCTTGTTACAGGAATCGCATTTTGGCATTATTTATATATGACAGATTACTTTTTCGCAACAGGTAACTCACCAATCGTCTTAAGATATGTTGATTGGTTAATAACAGTACCATTACAAATTGTAGAATTTTACTTGATACTTGCAGCAGTAACTACAGTATCAAAATCATTATTCTGGCAATTATTAGTAGCATCACTTGTGATGTTAGTTGGTGGATTCTTAGGAGAAGCAGGATTAATGGCTAGAATGCCTGCCTTTGTAATAGGAATGCTTGGTTGGTTTGGAGTCTTATACCTTATATTCATGGGTGAGGCAGCAAAAGCTAACGACGCCAGTGGTAATGAAGCTGGACAAAAAGCATTTAGTGCTTTAAAATGGATTGTACTAGTTGGTTGGGCAATGTATCCGATCGGCTACTATTTAGATGGTACAGGACATACAACAGATATCGTTTATAACTTTGCTGACTTAGTTAATAAAGCAGCTTTTGGCCTTGTAATTTGGGCTGCAGCTAAATCAGATAAATCATAAACGCCACCGAAAAAGGGAATTCGTTTTTTGAATTCCCTTTTTCACTTAACGATGAATTATAAGATTTTAAACCAAAAAATTTCTTTTATATTTCTTCGAGTAACTTTTCTATTATTTGCCATTGCAGCTGTAGCACCTAATTTTAACAATTTAATACTTAACGACTACTTTTGTTCCTTTCTCATACTGACAATTGGATTATCTCATGGAGCTTTAGATAACCAAAAAGGTAAAATTGTCTTAGATTTTTTTAAATCCAATAAAATGTCGCTGTTTTATATTGCTTATGTGGCTTTTTCAATTATTGCAATCAGTTGCTGGTATAACTTTCCAACGATAAGCTTACTGACATTATTAATTATTGGACCCTATCACTTTGGTAAGGATGATTGTGATCTGTTTAAGATTAATAAATTTAGTTTTAGAAATATAATTTTTTTTGTTAAGGGCACTGTAGTTATAAGTGCCCCACTTCTGTTTAATTTTAATGAAACAATTGATATATTTAAAATACTTTCATCAGATTCAAATTTTTTAATATCATCATTATTATACTTAAATGAAAATAATTTAATTTTATTTTTTGTATTATTTGGTTTTATCAGTTCAATATATCTTCCAAGAGATTTTTCAATTAAATTTTTATTGTACGTTGAATTTACATCTATTATTCTTTTAAACTATTTATTTAAGCCCTATGCAGCATTTACAATATATTTTTGTTTTCTTCATTCAATGAGGCATATAATTGTCTTGAATAAAAGCTTAAACTTATTAAAACCAAAAAATAAAAAACCAAAAACTTCAGTTTTTAATATATTCAATAATTTTTATAAGCATGCATTAAAGTTAACTTTAATTTCATCCTTTATCTTTCTATCATGCATGTATGTGAGTTCAAATCTACTTTACGTTGATGATACTCTATTAAAGATAATTTTTCCAGGCTTAGCTGCATTAACTCTACCTCATATAATTTTAGATTTCTTGTATGAAAAAATAAAAGCTTATTAGTCTTTACTGATATAATAAGCTAATCCGATCAAAACAAATTGTAGTGGTAACCTTACCCATGAAGCCATAAATGGAGTAATATTGATTAGTTTCTGAGGTACTTCATTAAATGCCAAGTATATATTAGCTGGATAAACTACAATTAACAGAATAATTAATGCATAGCATGCATATTTTCTATATTTTTTAAATAGTACCAATAATCCCAAAAATATTTCAAAAAAACCACTCAGATAAACTAGTTCTAATCCAACAGAGTTTAAATACGGAGGTATAATATGTAAAAACCATCTAGGTTCTAAAAAATGTTTGATTCCAACATTAACATAAAATATTGACATTAATACTAGTATTATATTTTTTATGGTTATCATATTATACAATTTATTACAAATTCATATTTTTTTTCTTTAGATAATAAATATTATATTAAAATATGAAAATTTTACTTCTAAATACAATTATATGTTTTTCTTTATTATCAGCTGCTTTAGTAGATGATGAAATCTCATTAAAAGTAGCTCAAAATACTTTTATAAAATACCACCCCTCTAAAAATATTGATGAGTTTAATATTAAGAGTATTGATATCATTAAAAATCAAGATGATTCATTAATTAAAATTTATCAATTAAACCCTACAGGTTTTATAATGGTATCTCTAGAAGATAAGACACTTCCTGTTCTTGCATATGGTTTTGAATCTAATTTCAAATTGGTTGATATGCCAGATAACTTATCTTACATCATTAATTTATATAAAAATCAAATAATAGATGCTAGAAACTCTATTTCTGTCAGATCACAAGAAATAGAATCAGAATGGAACTCACTAATTACACCAAATAATAATGAAATTGATAGAGAAAGTTCTAGAAATGTAAGTCCACTTATAGATGCTAGATTTGATCAAGGTGGTGCTTGGAATAATGCTTTAATACAATTTGGCTTTAATGGTCCTGTTGGATGTGTAGCAGTATCTATGGCCCAAATTATGCACTACTGGGAATATCCAGAGCAAGGATCAGGTTCTAATTCATATGTTGAAGATGATTATGGTATTCTTGAAGCAAATTTTGGTCAAGCATTCTATGATTACAGTAGCATGGCAAATACTTATGCTACTTCTGCTTCTCAATTACTACTTCATCATTCAGGAATTTCGGTTAATATGGACTATGCAAATTCGGGTTCTGGAGCATATGTAACTGGTTCTTATCCCTCAGCTCAGTATGCATTAGAAACCTATTTTTTATATGATGATGGAGTTTATGCTGTAACAAAAGATAGCTATACAACCTCAGAATTTAGAGATTTTCTTATTAATGAGCTAGATAACAATAGACCTATTTTATATAGTGGTTATAGTGATACTTACGGAAATGGTGGACATGCTTGGAATGTTGATGGATATCAAGGTAATAGTGTTCATTGTAATTGGGGCTGGGGTGGTTCTAATAATGGATATTTTAATTTAAATACTATGGGTGGTTTTGAAGCAGACCAAACTGCTTTGATTAATCTAATTCCTCAGTCATATACTAATCCGTTAGCTTTATTTGAATATGAAATTGACGAGATGACTGCTATTTTTATAGACTTATCAGAATTTGTTAATGAAACCCAAATAAGTAGTTGGAACTGGGATTTTGGCGATGGCAATAGCGTTTCTAATAGCTATAGTTATGCTGAACACTCATATTCTAATCCTGGAGAATATGAAGTAAAACTTACAGTTACTAATATTTATGGACAAACAGGTGCTGAACATTCTGAGCTTATTCAAATAGGATCTCCTATTCTACCAGGTGATATTAATATTGATGAACTAGTTAACATTTTAGATGTAGTAATGTTAATAAACTTTGTTTTGGGTTCAGTTAATCCTAGTGATGCAGAATTCAACTCTGGTGATTATAATTTAGATGGTTTTCTAAATGTCCTAGATGTTGTATTGATTATTAACTTAATCCTTGATTAGTTAATTTTTTCCAATATTCTTTATTCTGTTATAAATATATATTAATATAAATAATATTAAGAAAAATACAATCACGTAACCAATTATATATAGCCCTACAATAAAAAGTATAATTGCAGAAAAAGGTTTTATTACACTAAAAAAAAATATTTTTATTTTCTCTAAAAATGACTTATTTCTAATATCTAAATCTTTCATAATTATAAAAAAAAACCTCTGTAAAAGAGGTTTTTTTAATTAATTTTGCTTCAACTAATTACCATTCTTCTTCTTCTTCTTCCTCAGGCTTGTTATTTACTAGCCATTCCTCAAAATCTTCAGGTTCATGAACTTGCATATAACCTTTCATAAAATAATGAGAATTCCCACATAATTGTGCACATGCTATTTGATAACCTCTATAATAAGAATCTCTAACACTTTCAGGAAGCATATCATAAGTATCCTGATCTTTATCTAATTTATTATTATAACGAACAGGATCATTTTCTTTTAAATATTCCAAGTATTCATCACTAGATTTTGTTGCCGTAAAGTAAATAGGTATTTCCATTCCAGGAATTGCATCTTGTTTGACTCTCATCTCTGGTAAAGCAAAACCATGAATAACGTCTCTAGACGATAATCTTATCTTTATCTGCTTTCCTTTGGGTATATGAAGCTGATTCATTGTAACGATATCATCAGCACCATAACCTTGCCTACTTAGCCCAATAAAATTTTGAGCTCCATCATCTACTGAATCAGCATAAGTTTGACCAAAAACGCCATCTTCGCCTGGATAGTGGATATTCCACTGAAACTGTTGAGCTATGACTCTAATTTCTATTTCAGAATCATCTTTTACTTCTAATTTTTCATACTTTAAATCATAATATCCAGGGATAGCCAAAGCAAATAATAAGAATAGCTCAAACCCTATGACCCCAAATTCAGCATACTTAGAAAATTTACCCCTCAACCCTTGATGAGAAGCTTTTGGATTATTCTTACTAGAAAATCTTATTAAAACGTAAACCAAAAAAACACCCCAAAAAACAAATAAAATCAACATCAACATATGAACCCATCCATTTAAAACATCAGTTTTAAAACCAAACATTGAGCCATCATATGGAAAGCTAAGAAATGTATCACTTATAAACTGACCAATTTTATCTATTATGTTTATTTCTACTTCTTTCATTTAACTCCGCCTTCTATTTCATAAGCTCTTGCTCTTTTAACTAAAACAAAAATACTAGCAGCAATACTGGATAAAACAAAAACAACAATGGATAATAAAAATAAAATACCATTATTCATACCTTCAGTAACAGGATGTTCAGGTGCACCATAACATACAGCACATGCAAAAATATTTTGAATTAAAAAAATTGATAAAACTATATATTTCATATTAAAGATTCTTATATTTGTTAATAAAATTTTTTCCATAAATAACTAATAGTATTGAACTAACGATACTAAGAGCTATGTAGGATATATAAGCACTATCTGCATAAAAGTCCCACATTAAATAAGACCAAGAACCAAAGTAAATCATTAATAAAACTGCAAAAGAAACAAAAATTATATGAAATAATCTTAGAGACAAGTTTTAATGCCCTCCTTTTTTGTTATAGTCTAATTCGTCGGAATCAAGGTGTTGCACATTTTCATAAGAACCATTTCCATATCCAACACTATTATTGTACCACATTATAGGCATAGCTAATAAAACAAAAAAGAATAACATTGTAAATATCAGAGTACCATAAATCCATTTTCTCTCATCATTTAAATGCATAAAATGTGATGCAACTAAATATCCTTTAACACATGCAATTAATAAGCCAACTGCTAAGCCCATTGCATGCGAAGAAAAATGGATGTAGGATACACCCACAGTCGCTACTGTAAGTACTAATAATGCTATAAAAACATTTCTATAAATTTTAATATGATGTTTAATATCTTCACTCATAAGAATACCTCAATTATTACAATAAATAAAGTGCTGGAAATAAAAATATCCAAACAAGATCTACAAAGTGCCAATACAAACCTATGACTTCAATTCTATTTGTAAACCTTTCTGGTTCACTATCCCACATTTTTATTCCTGGGCCTATTAGATACAAAAAAACTGCTACTCCACCTAGTACATGAAGAACATGTAAACCAGTCATAGTAAAATAACAAGCAAGAGATGTACTTGATGAGGGGAATAAACCATGTTCAAATTTTGAAGCATATTCAAAGTATTTAACAATCAAAAAACCAAAAGAACAAAGCAAAGTTATTCCAAGATATAACTTAAATTTATTTAAATCTTTTAGCTTTAGAGCAACCCATGACATCACCATGGTAACACTAGAGGTAATTAATAAGACAGTGTTTAATGTAGCTAAAGGAATATTTAATACAGTTTTAATATCGAACCAGTATGGGTTACTTGTTCTAAGCATTATATAGGCAGAAAATAATGCACCAAATAACATTACTTCAGATGCTAAAAATAACCAAATTCCTAACTTGGCATTATATAGACCAGTATCAGGTCTTAATTCTTCGTTATATGGGATTTGCATTAATATAACTCCTAATCTTTTTCATTTTGTGGCAAATAGTCTGTCTCAGAATCAGGAACACTGTAATCATATGCACCTCTGTAAACATTTGGAACTTTTTCAAAGTTTCCATGTCCAATAGGAGGAGAAGGTGCAGCAACCCATTCTAAAGTTGTACATCCCCATGGATTTGGATCTGGGTTTTTCTCTGTTTTCTTAAGTAAAGTCATAACAATATTGACTATAAAAGGCAACTGTGCAATAGCTAGTCCCCACGATGCATACATCATAAAATCATTATATTGAATAACATTTTGTGTATGTGCATAAGATTGGCCTCCATCTGCAAGCCTTCTTGACATACCTGCCAAACCCTGAAAAAACATTGGCATAAAGAATAAATTCATAAAAATGAAGGAGAAAATAAAATGTACTTTACCAAGAATTTCGTTTAGAGGTTTACCTGTAATTTTAGGAAACCAAAAATAAATACCAGAAAAAATTGCAAAAATTGTACCTGGAGCAACAACATAGTGGAAATGACCAATAACATAATATGTATCATGCAATGGAATATCTGATAATGGTAAACCAAGAGGTAAACCTGTTAATCCACCAATACCAAACATTGGTATAAAGCTTAAAGCAAACAACATAGGAGTATTGTATCTTATAGATCCACCATATAAAGATAAAATAAAACACGTTAAAAGTATTACTGATGGTACAGAAATAATCATTGTTGTTATTGCAAAAAAATTACTCATCCCCTGACCCATACCAGTTAAAAACATGTGATGCGCCCATACAAGAAATGACATAAAACCTAAAAATATAACAGATTTAACCATTAAACTGTAACCCCATAAAGGTTTTCTTATATTATTTGAAATAACTTCAGCAATTATTCCCATTGCAGGTAAAATTAAAACATAAACTTCTGGGTGTGCTAAAAACCAAAACAAATGCTGCCAAAGAAGAGGACTACCTCCTCCAGAATTTGACATCATTTCTCCACCAACCACTAAACCTGTAGGAAGAAAAAAACTGGTACCTGCAACTCGATCCATTAATTGAAATATTCCAGCGACTTCAAGTGGGGGAAATGCAAGAAGTAAAAGAAAAGATGTTACAAGTTGAGCCCAAACAAAAAATGGTAATCTCATCCAAGTAAGACCAGGTGCCCTAAGTTGGACAATAGTAACGATAATATTAACAGATCCCAATAGAGAAGATGTTATAAGAAATATCATGCCAATGAGCCAAACAGTTTGACCCGTAGTTGCAATATCAGCCAATGGAGGATACGAAGTCCAACCTGAATTTGCAGCACCTCCAGGTAAAGTAAAACCATAAAGCATCGTAACGCCACCTAAAAAATAGGTCCAATAACTAGCCATGTTTAACTTAGGAAATGCCATATCTGGAGCCCCTACTTGCAAAGGAACTAAATAGTTACCATATGCACCAACTATAACTGGTACAATTCCTAAAAAAACCATAATTGTTCCATGCATTGCACCAAACGAATTATATGTATCTGGAGAAATTGTTCCTGAATGCACATGTTGATATCTCATGACAATCATTAGTACAAAACCTAACAACATAAAAAATAATGCAGTTACTCCATATTGTATTCCAATCCATTTATGATCTTGTGAAAATATATATTTCGTCCAAAAACTTTCTTGGTGGTGCTCGTCGCTCATAATTCTCCTATTAAATCAATCAATTATTGTATCAAATCTTTCTTCGTACTCATTAGTATTTACCATTCTAATGGCGTCCCAGGTTAACTTGGTACATACTTTTGCGCAAATCTGACATCCTATACACTCATTTTCTCTAACATGTACTGGAGGAATTGGAGGCCATGTGTATTTATCAGCTGGAACAGGTTCAATACAATCTACAGGGCAAAAAGGGATACAAGCCTGACAACCTGTGCAATTATCTTCATCTACCCATGCAATTTTTTTTGGGCGTGTTTTCTTAGTATTTACCTTCTGGGGTAACTCAGGAACTTGCTTTAAGTGATCATATACTTTGGATGCCATTGCTATAATTTAATAATATTTCTATTGTTTTAAAACAAACTTTTCAATCATATAGCCCATCATAAAAAAGGCTATACCTATGATAAAACTTTCATAACTCATTCTACTTGGAAATGATATATATAAACTTACACCAATAATGGTCATACCTGTAAATTCTAATATTTTTGCAACATAAAAAATATTAATTATCCTTATTTTTTAACTTATTATCCAGTTCAGTACCAACAATGGATAGTATATCAGAATTTTTAATAAGTGACTTATGAGATAACAAAATAACTTTTAAAAAATGTATTAGACTAAGGAGAAAAATAGAATGATGCCAATACTTACTTAAAACCTTTGTTTGTACACCACCTCCAAGCACAAAAGCTGTTCCTACCAAAAGAATATTTAGTGTTAGGGGAGGAAATAAATCACTCTTAATTTTCAAGACGTCTTTATAAGTATCCTTGTTTAAATCATATTTTATTATTAACTCTTTAACTTTTTTTCCTGCTCCAATGAGATAAAACATAATAAGAGTTTGTGTAAACATGTATAATATAGTTGACACAAAAGAAAACGAAATATAGTTTGCATTTAAAACATTAAATCGAAAAATCCATTGAAAGCCATTTAGAGATAATGAAATAAAAGATAAAAACATTAATATATAAAAAATAATCATACGTAAATTTAATATATAAAGTTGTAATGGTAGTATATATTTTGGTAAATTATTATATAATTAATGGAGAATTTAAATCATGTTTAGAATTTTAATATTAATATCTGTAGTTTCTTTCAACTTTTTTGCTGGAACAATAGAAGGCACTGTTTCATATGCTGGGAAAAATAGAGCAGCAAAACCTCTGAAAATGGATTCAGATCCAATCTGTGGCTCTTCACATAAAATCGCACCAGTTAAAGAAGATTTTATATTGAATGAAGAAAATAAATTTAAAAATGTAATTGTTTGGCTCAAGGATATAAAATTTGATGGAGAACTATCTAACGATACTGGTTTGATTGATCAAGTAGGTTGTATTTATACACCCCATGTCAATGCGTTTACAACAAGTCAAAAAGTTTTAATTAAAAATAGTGATAAAACTCTTCACAATGTTAATTCTCAGTCAAAAGTCAACGAAAGCTTTAATTCGGCTCAACCAGCTGGCGTACCTGAGATTGAAAAAACTTTTTCTAAAGCTGAAGAACCATTTTACGTAAAATGTGATGTTCACCCATGGATGAAAGCATGGATAATGGTTGCTGATCATCCTTTCTTTGCAATAACAGACGAAAATGGAAACTTTAAAATAGATAATGTTCCAGCTGGAGAATATGAAATCATATTTTGGCAAGAAAAACTTTCAAATTTACCAAAGAAAAAATATGTCGAAGCTGACAATACTTTAAAGATAAAAGTGCTAGATGAGGGCTCAACAGTAGCAGATTTTGAGTTTCAAAAACCCGTTAAAAAGAAAAAATAATTAATAATGAAATATTTTTCTCTAAAAAGATTAATCTTATCGTTAGTCTTGTGTATTATTTCGTGTAAAACAAACCCTAATTATAATGTTACAGGTGTTATATTAGATAAAAACTTAAATAAAAGAGTTTTTAAAATAGATCATGATAAAATTCCAGGTTTTATGGAACCTATGATTATGGACTTAAATGTTCATGAAAAAGTTGATATGGATAATTTTAATATACTTGATAGCGTAAGTTTTAACCTAATTATGACTGATGATTCACATTATACAATAAACTTTAAAAAAGTTGGCACTCGAATAGAATCTGATAATCATGAAGAACTATGGCAAGATGATTTGTATTCACCAAAGCAAATTGGTACAAAATTTGATAATTTTACATTTTCTAAAACTAATAATGAGCAGTACTCCCTTTATGGTAACAATAAAGATTATACAATCATTTCTTTTATTTTTTCTAGATGTCCAATTCCTAACATGTGTCCTGCCGTTATTTCAAAGAATCAATTTTTAGCTAAAGAATTTGATAACCGTAATATTGATTTTTTAATTTTAAGTTTTGATTACTTGTTTGATACGCCTGAAATTCTCAAAAAAAATTATGGTTCAATTGAAGATAAATTTCCTAATATAAAGTTTTTATCAAGTACCAATCACTACAATGATTTAATACAACTGACAAAACAATCTAATGTTTCTTTTGGTGGTGTTGAAGATAATAATATTGGACATACAATGATTACTTTAATCTTAGATAATAATAAAAAATTAATAAAATCATATCAGGGTATTGATTGGAAGCCTTCAAATTTTAAAAGAGATTTAACAAATTTTATAAATTTAAACTAGTGGACAAATCCTTTTTTCTTGACAACCATTTACTGGTATCAGGTATTTTATTAATAATAATTTCAGTAATCTTGTTTTTAGTTAAAAAAACTACCACTTTATACAAAATATTATTTTTTTCTCTTTTAATCAACTTCTTATCATTCTACTTAACTCTAATTTCCAATAATCTTTTTGACTTCACTATTCATCTACCAATTCATCTTTGCTATTTAACAGAATTAGGTATCTTAATTAGTTTAATTTTTAAAAATAAAAAGTTTTATCCAATTCTTGCTCTAAATAGCTTAGGAGGTGGTATTAGCGGCTTAACTAATTCTAATTTAGTACTTAATTCTTATTGGATAGAATTTTCTCATTTATATTTATCTCATATTAATCTAATTTTTTTCTTTATAATTGTATACAAAGAAAGATTTACAATTAATAAAAAAATGTTTTCTACGAGTATCTTAATTAATGGATCTGTGTTCTTTTTTTCTGCAATATTTAATAAAATTTTTGGTTCTAACTACTGGTTCACTGTAAGTAGACCAGAGGGAAAAAATTTAACGCTTTTATTTTCTGATTGGCCTGATTATTTAATTGGTTTAATCATAATTGGATTATTTTCATACTATGCAACCTTTATAATTTTAAAAAAGAATAGATCTATTTAAAAATTACCATTCCTCATCTTCGAAATCATCCTCTTCTTCATCAGCATCGAATTCATATCCATTTATTTTGAAATATTCTTTAACAATTGTAGATATATCTGTAGGTCCTTCAATACTATAAATATAATCTGTCAAGCCTTCAAGCATAGCTTGTCTATCTCCATCTAAGCTTATGAGATCTTTACCCCATGTTTCTAGTGCATTATCAAGAGATAGAGCTATAGAATCAGGTATGTAAGGAGCTGGCATTTTAGTTCCTGGCATTATAGCTTGTGGATTATCGAGCCACCTAACAACCCAATCATGTCGTAGCCTTTCTTTTGTCATTGCAAGATTTGGTGCCCAAGTCTCAGGAGTTTGTTTTGGAAACTGATCTCCATAAAAGTGACAATTATTACAGGCTCCAAATTCATGTAACTTAGCTCCAGCTTTAAATTTAGCTGAATTGATATCAACAGCGAATGAATCCTCAATTAATAGGCTTCTTTCATCTAGGTGCTGAAAAGCCTTGATAATTGAATTCCATTGGCCATCAGTAAATTTAAAAGCAGGCATTCTTACTTGTAAATGAGGTCTGATAGTAGCGGGATTTTTAAAGAAATTAAATAACCAATCAGGCTGAGTTTTAGCACCTTGGGTATTTAAATTGGGTGGCGCATTTTCTATTTTACCAATAACATCAACCATGTGACCACCAAAGTTTTCTATAACGTGACATCCTTGACAATTATATTGGTTAATTAATTTATAACCTTCAAAAACTGACTTATCATCAACTAAATTATAAGTAATTTTACTATCCGCAATTTTTACATTTGTAAAACCTAAAATTGCAGTTACAATTGCTTCGATTTCTTCAGGTTTGAAATAAAAGTTAGGCATTCGACTTTTATCTTCATGTGCAACAATTTTATGTTTATCAAAAATTCTAGGATTAGCTAACTTTTGTTCAAACCATGCGTGAGTTGTATGATCAATATCATGGATATGACCAAAATCTAATTTACTAACAGGGACAGATCCCTCATAAGTTAGTTCAGCACCAATAGGCTTTCCATTTTCATATCCATCCATATCATGGCATGTATAGCATCCGTAATAATTTATACTTTTTTTAGCTACATATTCATCAATTGCAGCATCACTCATGCTACTCAATCTTGCATCAACCTCAACTTTAGGAAATGATTTCATCATCCATCTTCTGGCAATATTATTTAGCTCTTCTCTATCTTCCACTACTGCAATTTCATCTTCAAATTCTTCGTTTTTGAAGGTTAAAAGGTAAGCTGTTATGTCTTTTGCCTCTTCATGGGTTAGTCTTAAATTCGGCATTTTCGTATCAGGCCAATACTTTTCAGGATGTTTAATCCAATTATAAATCCATTTTGCATCAGATTTAGATCCCATACCAATCAAATTAGGACCTTGATACTTTAATAGAGTATATCTATCCATTTTCTCGTACCCAACACCAGATGTATCAGGTTCATAGCCATGATTAGATATATACATTTCGTAAGGGACATCTACGTCTCCTAATTCTGTAGATTCTGTGTTAATAACATGACATCCTTGACATCCAACTGCATTAAATAATTTTTGACCATTTTCTGCATTTCCAATAAATTCACTGGAATTATCAAAATCTTTTTTATCACCATCAGGATATAAATATTCAGTTATTGCATAAATTGCAGCATTACTTCTTTTAACAGATTCTTCATCTGAGTTATTTGACTGATCAAAGAAGTGTGGCATCCACGTATTGTACCTAAAACCTTGCGGATTTTTAATCCATTTTTTTACCCAATCTTTATCTAATTTTTCATCTAAATGAGTTAAAGGTGGACCACTTTTCCCCATTGCTTGGTATGACTCAATATGATGACAATTATTACATCCTGATTGATCAATTAACATAAGTCCTAAAGCTAGTTTCTCACCACCCGCAAGAATTGGATCGGCCTCATGGCATTTAAAACAACCTGCTTGAGTGTATTTTGTTGGTAACATTGGTTGTAACCAATGATGCATTTTTTTCCAATCATATTTTTCTTCCCATTCTTTTTTTTGTTCTGGAGAACCAGGCATATGAACTGATGATACAAACCCCGTACCTCTTCCCCTACCAGAATGACAGCTCGTACAACCGTATTGCTCAAATGGATGAGGTGATGAACTAGATACAAATAAATCAAGATTAGGATGACTAGTGAATGGCTGAGGTGCATCTTTATAGTCTGGATTACTTATACCTAAGTGGCAACTTGTACATCTATCGACACTTGGTACTTGAGCAAAATTAACGTCATATTTTATATCGTGAGCAACAACTTGATTAACCTTATAATAAGGATCCATAAAATCTAAAATAGGTAAATCCCTTACCAAATCACCGAGTTGATTCATAAATGTCATTTTAGTTCTATCAAGTTTTAAAATTCTATTATTTATTAAATTTACTTCTTTTAAATATTCATTTAATTCGTCTTTCTTATTTTTAAGTTCCAAGCCCATATTTTTAATTGTAGATTCAATATCAAGAACTTGCAATTCATATTTCTCTTTAGTGATTTTAAGATTTTTCATTACTTCTAATGTTTCATAATACTTTTCCTTATACTCAAATTCATGACCGTGATGATGTTTATTTTTATCTTCTTTGGATGTATTTTCATCTTCATAATCATGATGGTAATTATTAGAGTGAACGATTTCGTCCTCATAAAGATATTTTAGTTCATCAGCTTCCGCTTTTTTAAATAAATAATCCATATTTGCTTTATAAAATAAGCCTTTAACATATTCTAAATTTAATTCAAGGGAGTCAATTTCAACCATTTGAGCATTATATTTATCAAGCTCAAGATTATATTTTTCTTCGAATTCTACGCGTTGATCTTGAACATCAGATAAAGCTGATTCAAGTTTTTTATTAGATACTTCTATTTCGAGTTTTCTAAACTCTCTTTGATACCTTTTAAATTCATCATCATTATCATGATAAAATATCCATACGTATGATAAAAAAAATAGAATGCTTGATATTGCAAACCATTTATTTAATTTTTTTATATTGAAGTATCTTTCGTCGTTCTTATGAGCCATACTAAATATTAAAGAACCACTCAGGGATTCCGATTATGTATTTAAGATTAAAAAACCAACGAAGGTACATTTTTATAGGAAGGGACAACATAGATAAGCCTAAAATCATCAAAAACGTATATCTAGTAGGACCATATGCTTCATACATCTTTTTCAAAACTGTTTTTGCAAGTAAAACAGGTACGACAAATAAGTAAATACCCGTAACCAAGAAACCTACTGACTCTCTGAGCAATATATTACTTGGTAAAGGTTGGCCCAAACCAATAACCCAAAAATATTCTGATAAATTAACATTATTTAATACTTCAAGTTTGTGAGGGTCCCAATATTCAAATGGTCCGAAGAAATTCCAATTAGGACCTCTAAAGAATGTACCGATAATAATTAAATAGACCCATAAAACTACCCATCCATACATGAAAATAAAGTATCCTACCCTACGTTCTTTAAAAGAATAATAGCCATCTCCTTTTTTATTAATATCTACATAAGGTATAGCGCACATACCAACAATTATCAATGTGGGAAAAATAACTCCAGCCAACCATGGATCGAAGTAAACAAGCATCTCTTGTAATCCCAAGAAATACCATGGAGCTTTGGAAGGATTAGGAGTTGCAGCAGGGTTAGCAGGTTCTTCCAAAGGAGCTGGTACTAATATGGACCAAACAATTAAAAAAACCATAAATAAAATCAAACATATAAATTCAATATATACCAAATCAGGCCAAACCAAAACTTTATCTTCAGGATCATGGTATTCCATTGGTTTTTTACCTTCATCAAGTCTTGCATCATTTATGTAAGATTTTTTCATAGCATACCAAGTAAAAAATGCCATACTATAAACCATAAGAACAATTGGGAAATTATCGCCCTTCATTAATATGATTTTAAAATTAGGATCTTGATAACCTAAAACAAAAAAACCTGTGATGAGAATAAACTGAATCAAACCACCTGTGTTAGTCCAAAGCTTATCAATTCTTAGCTTTCTATTTATTCTATCAAACCAATCAGTAGGTGGAAAAACGAATGGAAATATAGCTGTAATTAAAGTAAATGATATTGTTGGAGTAGATAAATAATCTATTGTATTTTTTAACGTTTCAATCATATTTTATAAAGGTCCTGAGATTCCTCCATCTTTTCTAATTCTCCAGAAATGAACTGCCATAAAAATCATTGCAATAAATGGAACAGCAATACAGTGAAGAACATAAAATCTCAATAAAGTTGCTTCACCTACAAATCTTCCTGCTAATAATGCAAATCTAACGTCAGAAGCAGAATGAATTAAATTTATATCTCCAATAGCAAGTAAAGAAGCACCTGGGCCTTCAGAACCTAGGAAAGGTGTTGCTCTAGCCATATTAGTTCCAACAGTCACAGCCCAAATTGCTAATTGATCCCAAGGAAGAAGATAACCTGTAAAACTTAGCAAGAGAGTAAGAGTCATTAATATAACACCAACAGCCCAATTAAATTCCCTTGGTGGCTTATAAGATCCAGTCATAAAAACTCTGAGCATATGAAGCCATGTTGTCAAAACCATACAATGCGCACCCCATCTGTGAATTTCTCTCATTATACCTAGAGGAACTTGTTCACCTAAATCTATAATATCAGTAAATGCATATTCTACAGTAGGCCTATAATAAAACATTAATAAAATTCCTGTAATTGTAAGAACTACAAATAAGAAGAAGGATAATCCACCCATACACCATGTATAACCAACCTTTACTGCATGTCTTGGTAAACGTGCTGGATGTAAGTGTAAAAAAACATTTCCTAAAACAGCATACATTCTTTGCCTTCTGGTTCTAGGAACTCCTGATCTAAAAATAGATTTCCATACAGGAGAATTTCCTACTTTATCTAATAATGATTCTTTTTTCTTATCTTCTGGCATATTTTTCCTTTAAATTCACTAAACTTTCAAAAATGATTCTGTTCTATTCCATTCACCTTTTTCATAATTAAATTTCTTTGTTTTATCAACTAAAATTTGACCATCATTGGATAAAACAATTCTATATCTTTCTAGTGGCCTTGGAGCTGGGCCTTCAAAATGCATGCCTGATGAACGAAATCCACTACCATGGCATGGACATTTAAATTTCCTATCTGCTTCCAGCCAATTAGGAGTACACCCTAAATGAGTACAAACTGTTGACAGAGCAATAATTTTTTCATCATCTCTTACGATCCAAACATTATGAGATTTTTTAAATCTTAGGTCTACTTTACCAGCTTCAAAGTCATTTGGAAAACCTATTTTAAAGCTTTGGGGTGGCTCAAATAAAACATTTGGAAACAGAAATCTTATTATGACAGTAAAAAATCCTCCTGTCGCCCCAGCAAATGCTAACCATCCAAGTGTCAACCAATTTAAAAAAGATTTCCTGTTAATTATTTGACCAAAAGATAAGTCTTTATATTTATCAACAGGAAATTTATTATTGAATATTTCTAAAATTTCTCTGGCTAAATAATTTGGATAAATACCATTTCGCTTTGATTTGATATCATCGCATATAGAGTACCAATCTGTTTCACTTTTTGCTTGAATCAGAGATTGTTTCTCTTCTTTTGTAAGTTTCATTTATTTATTTTTTTACCGTAAATTAAATTTTAACAAAAAATCAACTATTCAAATTTAATAATTATTTATAATAATTAGTAAGTGTTTTCAATGCAAATTCTCTAATTTGTATATTTTTATCATTTTTTGATAAAAAAGTCAACTTATCTTTGAATCTGTCATCTACTAGTTTTTGAGTTACTGCAATAGCTATGTAGATAGAATTATCTACTTCATCTACATTTACTCCAGTCCCATTGGCCTTGGATGGAAACAAACTGTAATAATCTCTATCTAAGAGATTAATAATAATACTAATTCCTGAATCATCGTTCATTTTTGCAAGAGCAATTGCTGAATCCCATCTTATATTGGGTTCTTCGTAATCTAGCATATCAATTAATATTTGCTTATATTTCGAATCACCAATTACTCCTAATGATATGATTGCAGCAAGTTTTTCAGAATCATGAATCGAATTCTTAATTATCAATTCTAAAGTCGAACAACTTTCTTTAAATTGTAACATTCCTAATGACTGAATTGCAGCTATTCGATTAGTTAAATCTTCATCTTCATTCAATCCTTCTAACAAATAGGGACCAAAAGAATAGTCTTTAGTCTTTCCCATTGCCAGAGCTAAATAAGTTCTAACTCTTGAATCATCATATTTTGATTTTTCATACAAAAAAATCATTTTATTATTAAAAAGTTCTTTATTAATGACCTCAGACTTATCAAGCATGTTAGATAATTCGAAAGCAGATTGCCACCTTTTGGTAGAAGATCCCGATTGTATATTATCTAATAGGTCAATTGGAGTACTTTTTTCATATGTCAAAAATTGGAACATAAAAAAGAATAAAGCTCCAAAAATAGCTATCATAAATGGAATAAGAAAAAAAGAATAAAATAGAGCATAAACTCTACTCGGATTCTCATTTATATTATCTTTTAAATTCTCACTCATTTATTACTCTTTTTTTTTAAGTAAATGGCTAACTATTTTATTTAACTTTCTTACTTCCTTTTTAAGATTTATTATTTCTTTGACAAAAAAAAGAAATGTAAACCCCAATAAAGATAATAGTAGAATTAAATTTGACTTCACTTATCTTTAGTTTCCTTGTCATATAAATCATATCCCAGTAAAACTGGAAATAAAAACAATATCACAATACTTATGGATAAAAACAATATTATCCAATTTAAGTTTTCCATAAGCCAAATTAGTGTCAACCATTCAAAATTCATTATTTAGTTTTGCTCGAAATGATTCAACTAGCTTTATACTTTCTTCAACAACTCTAATTGAATCTATATTATTGTTTTTTTTATGATATCTTAAAATCTTATTTTGCGTTTTGAGATAATTGTTAGTTTTAATCAATTCCTGCTTATTTAATTTATTAATAATTTGGTTAAAATCATCGTATAAATTATCAAAATTTTCAGGTAATTTAATTTTACGTTGTTTAACTTTTCTTTCAAAAAATTCGTCAAACTCATTATCAATATATTCAACTGTAACTTCAGAGTTATTTTTTTTTACTATTTTTAAAAAAATACATGGATGTGAATAAGCTTTTTTTCTCATTTAAAAATATACAAATACCACAACAAAATATGCGATGGTCAATAAAGTACAAATTAATATGGCAATTGTTCGATTTAACAAAGAATATGCTTTATTATAAATGAAATTAATATTTAAATTTAGATAGATTATGGATACACTTACAATAAATTATAATGACAAAAATTTTAGAGAAGAATTCGTTCACTCATTACATAATACTGGCTTTGCAGTCATTAATGACCATCCAATTGACCAAAACCTAATTAATGAAGTATATGATGATTGGTCTATTTTTTTTAAATCTGAGAAAAAGCATGATTATTTATTTGATTATGAGAAACAGGATGGCTATTTTCCTTTCAAATCTGAAAATGCAAATGATAGTGAAAGAAAAGATTTAAAAGAATTTTACCATATTTATCCTTTATGGGGTAGATATCCTGACTTTTTGAGTAAAAAAAGTTTAGTGCTTTTTGAAGAAATAACAAAATTTGGTAATATTCTTCTTGAAGCTTTAGATATTTTTTCACCTAATGAAATAAGAAAACATTACAGTGAGCCTCTTAATAAAATGTCAAAAAGTAGTGATCAAAATCTTATGAGGGTTATTCATTATCCGCCTCTTAGAGATTCAGACCACCCAGATGAAATAAGGGCAGCTGCACATACGGATATAAACTTAATTACTTTATTAATCTCAGGTTCACAACCTGGCTTGCAAGTTATGGATAAAAATAAAAATTGGGTTGACATTAAATCTAAAAAAGGACAGATTGTAATTAACACTGGAGATATGTTAAAAGAATGTTCAAATGGCTATTTCCCATCAACTGTCCATCGTGTAATAAATCCAGAAATTAAAAAAAATGTTTCTAGGTTTTCTATTCCATTATTTTTTCACCCTAGAGGAGATGTTGTTTTATCAAAAAAATATACTGCTGATGAATATTTGTTTAAAAGATTAAAAGAAATCGGACTTAAATGATAAAAAAGCTATTTTTTCTATTATTCATTTTAGTGTTGAGTTGCAGTAAAAATAATCAGGAAGACACAAAAAAAAACTTTCCATTTGTTAATAGCTACTCCGCAGATTTAAAAAATGGAAGAAAAGTCTTCAATAAAGCATGTATCACTTGTCATCTTTATGGTAGTGGAGGTTCCATTATGCTTAATGATAGTCTTTCATGGTCACGAGTAATATCAAAAAAAAATAAAATTGAAATTTATTCCAATGTTTATAATGGTTATATGGGTGAGAAAGGACCAATGCCTTATAAAGGTGGATGCATTGATTGTTCAGATGAAGATTTATTAGATGCTATCGAATATATTTTATCTGTTAATGGTCTCAGCGTGGGTAATTGAAAATTTTATTTGAACTAAAATCAGAACAATTAATGCTGCCATACCTTGATGAATAACACCCAAAACAACAGGTACTTTCAACAGCAAGGTCATTATACCTAAGTAAAACTGAATAATAAAAGCCATAAAGAGCATACCAGTAAACTTATTATAAAATTCCTCTTGTGTTTTTATAAAATACCAACCAGCATATACCATTATAATTATTGCTAAAAATCTATGTGAAAATTGAAAAGTTTTCATATTTTCTAAAAAATTCATATAAAATGGTTGAATTGCCATCAGACCGTCTGGTATTAGCTTACCCTCCATCAAAGGAAAAGTATTCCATAATAATCCTGCTTTAGTTCCTGCAATAAAAGCACCAAAAAGAACCTGAATCAAATATAAAATAAAAATTACATTTATATGCTTTGATAGGTAGTGATTATTTATTCTTCCAGCACTTTTATGACTTAAAGTAAGTTTTATCCATAGGGTATAACCAAATAAGAAAAAAGCAGAAATCAAATGTGCTGATAAACGATAATGACTAACATGAGGGTTGTTTACTAACCCACTTTTAACCATAAACCAACCTAAAATACCCTGAAAAATCACTAAAAAGATTGCAAATAACATTGGTTTTATTAGCCTATCAGGTAATTTCTTTTTATATAAAAATAAAAGAAAAGGAATTATAAATACTAAGCCAATGATTCTTCCAAAAATCCTATGCAAATATTCCCAAAAAAATATTTTTTTATAACCTGATAAATCCATCTGCCTATATTTATTGATTTTTTGATATTCAGGAAATTTCTTATACTCTTCGAATGATTCAATCCATTGACTTTCACTTATCGGAGGAATTATGCCCATAACAGGTTTCCAATCTACCATTGATAAACCAGATTGGGTTAAACGAGTGGCTCCTCCAATTAAAATCATTATAAAAATTAAGATAAGACATGAATTCAACCAAAATTTTATATGTAAGTTATTTTTTTTCATAAAAAAAGTGTATCAAAAATTATTAATAACATTAATAACGGCAAATAAATAATTGAAAAAATAAAAAGTTTTTTAATTTTTCTACTTGATTGTTCAAATAAAATATTTGCTGAATGAATTAAAAAAACTACTCCTAAAATCACTGCTCCAAACATATAAATAAAAGACGTAAGATTTAATAAATAAATACCAATAGAGGATCCGATTAAAGCCATAACAAAAAATACAATTTGGAATAATGTAGAATCTAAATTTTTACTTATTGAAGGAAGCATTTTAAATCCAGCATTCCTATAATCATCTTTATATATTATTGCTAATGATAAAAAATGAGGTATTTGCCAACAAAACAATATTAAAAAAAGGATTAATGCAGGCGAATTAATTTCTCCAGTAGCAGCTGTCCATCCTCCAACCGGAGGTAATGCCCCTGGAAAAGAACCAATAACTGTATTCCATTTTGACCTTGTTTTCGATGGTGTGTAAATACATACATAACTAAATATTGTTAAAAAAGAAATTAGTGATGTTACAGAATTAATAAAAAAATAGAGATAAAGACATCCAGTAATCCCAAGAACTAATCCTAAAAAAAGAGCAAAATTTTTATTAATTCTATTTTGAGGCAAGGGTCTAGCGACTGTTCTTTTCATTTTCAAATCAAGATCAGATTCTAAAAATTGATTCAGAATAGCTGATGAACTAGAGGTAAGTGAAATTCCAATAATCAAATGAAAAAAAATAATTATACTTGATAATTCTATCATTTGTAATTCAACAAACCTCAAACCTAGATAATAACCTAAGTATGCAGTTATAATTACTAAAATTGTAATTCTAACTTTAATCAAGGTCAAAATATCTTTAAATAACATATTTATAATCTTTTACTTTCATATTCTTCTAAGCAAGAAAAGTTTACAATTGAATCTTTGTTTGAAATTTCTTGACCATTTATAATTTGCTTTACAGCAATTTCTATTTTTTTCCCATTAATTGTGTACGGAATATCTTTTACTTCTAAAATTTTAAATGGTACATGCCTGGGTGAACAACTATTTTTTATATCTTTCTTTATCTTACTAATAAAATCATTTTTCAGAACTATATTATTTTTCATCTTAACAAATAAAATTATTTTTTCATCATCATCATATAATTTACCTACTGCTAGGGAATCATCAATAAAATCTATTTTTTCAACAATTTCATAAATTTCTGAAGTTCCTATTCTAACTCCTCCAGGATTTAATGTAGTATCAGACCTCCCATAGATGATTACACCACCATTTTCATTAATAGAGATATAATCTCCATGTTTCCAAATATTTTTATAATCTGAAAAATAAGTTGATATAAATTTTTTATTTTTAAAATCATTCCAAAATCCAATTGGCATTGATGGAAAAGGTTGATCACATACCAATTCACCTTTTGTATTTAATCGATGAAATCCATCTTTGTCAAAACTTTTTACACTCATTCCTAAACCAATACATTGCAATTCCATTTTTCTTACAGGTAAAATAGGGTTTCCCAAAGCAAAGCAAGATATAATATCTGTGCCACCAGAAATAGAACTTAATTGAATTTTATCACTCCACTTTTCATATATATAATTAAAATTATCTGAAGAAAGCACTGAACCTGTTGACAATATTGACTTCAATAACTTAAAAGGAAACTTTCCTGGGTTAACATTATAAGACTCTAATGCAGATATATACTTTGCACTAGTTCCTAAAACATTTATATCAATTTCATCTAACTTATTTAATAAACTATCTTTATGAGGATAAAATGGATTACCGTCATATAAAACAATTGAAGCACCAACTGCTAAACTGCTTACCAACCAGTTCCACATCATCCATCCGCAAGTTGAATAGTAAAAAATTTTATCATTTTTTTTCAAATTTACATGTAAAAGATGCTCTTTATTGTGTTGAACTAGAGTACCACCTACTGAATGAACAATACTTTTAGGCTTACCTGTTGTTCCAGATGAATACATTATGTAAAGGGGGTGGTTAAAATCAACTTGCTCAAAATTTATTTCATCACAATCATTACCTGTAAGCTTATCCCAATTAGATAATCCAATATTTAGATAATTTGCAATAAATACATTTTCTATTGAAGAAAGAGAACTTACTATTTTATTTAATTTATTATTGTAATTAACTTCTTTACCTTTGTAATAGTATCCATCAGAAGCAATAATAATCTTAGGATTTATTTGCTTAAATCTATCAAGAACCGCATCAGTTCCAAAGTCAGGAGAACAGGAAGACCAAACAGCACCAATACTAGTTGCAGCAAGCATTGATATAATTGCTTCAGGTAAATTGGGAATGAAACCAGCTATCCTATCTCCTTTTCTAATTCCCAGGCTCCTAAAACTATGTGCAACTTTTGCTACTTCAGAGTAAAGTTCATTAAATGTTATCTGAGTTTTTACTTTATTCTCACCGAAAAAATGTATAGCAATATTATCATCTTTATTTTTAAGTAGATTCTCAGCATAATTTAACTTTGAATTTAAAAACCACTTTGTTTTCCAAATTCTTTTATCTTTTTTAATGATATTTGTAAATTTTTGAGAATATTTAATATTTGAGAAAATCCAAACTTCTTCCCAGAATTTTTCTAGTTCACTTATAGACCATTTATATAAATCATCATAACTATCAAAATTATGACCATATTTATGATTAATATTTTGTGTAAATCTAAATAAGTTTGATTCTTTTATATTCTGAGCAGAGGGTTTCCACAAAATTTTATTTATCATTAATTAGTTTTCCTAATTGAAATACATACTGCCAAGCGTCTTCAATATTATTTGATTCTATACTAGACTTTATTAATTCTAAAGTTTCATTTTCTGATATTTTATTTTCATCAATTTGAAATGCAGGTATTTTGTTAATTGAAGCTAGTTTTGCTAATTGATTACCAGTCAGATTAGATTTGAGAATAAAATCTGGCAATTCATCAAATCCTATACCTTCATGTTTTGGTTTTTTGACTTCAAACAATCCTTTTTTAGAATCTGTATACCAACCTCCACCATTACGGGCAATTGCATCAAATTTATACGGATTTATCTGATTATTATCATCAATGACCTCTTCAGAAACATGAAAGTTGACAACTTCTCCAAGAATTAAGTTACCACTTGCTTTTTTACCACCAAGTTCAATAATATCATATAACTTACATTCCATAATAAAATATGAATCTGATACGCCAAAAGGTTTTATTATTTTAGATTCGTATTTTTTCAAGCCAGTTTTTATAAATTCATCAATACCTTTATCAAATTCGCAGGATGATAAACTTATTTGTTCAACCATATGACTGTTAATAATGGATATGGTGAATTCTTTAGTATCTCTAATATTTAGCAAAGTATCCTTTGGCAATCCAGTCCTTCCACTCAATGCAGGAGAAAAACCAACAATTGGTGGATTAGCCCCAAAGGCATTAAAAAAAGAATAAGGTGCTAAATTAGAATTACCATTATTATCAACAGAACCAACCAATGCAATTGGCCTTGGAGAAATCCCAGAAATAAGAAGATGATATATACTTTTAATATCTAATTTTTTAGAATTAAACTCTTTAAAATTCATTATTTTTTTAACCAACTATATGGATAATCTTTATCAATATTACTTTCTGTATCACTTAATACATACAAAGGATTAAAAGTATCAACCATCACTGCAAGTTCGTCAGTACTTTTTTTCCCTATTGAATCCTCGTATTTACCAGGCTGTGGTCCATGTGGAAGTCCCATTGGATGATAAGTAATAGATCCTAAACTAATTCCTGACCTAGATACAAAATTTCCTTTTGAATAAAAAATAACTTCATCAGAATCGACATTTGAATGAGGATAAGGCGCAGGGATAGCATCAGGATGATAGTCAAACAATCTTGATACAAAAGAACAAATAACAAAACCTTTAGACTGAAATGTTTGATGAACAGGAGGAGGTTGATGAATGCTCCCTGTGATAGGTTCAAAATCATTTATATTTAATATCCATGGAAAATAAAAGCCATCCCAGCCAATAACATCAAATGGGTGATTATTATAAACAAATGATTTAGTTCCTTCCCTAAATTTAACTAAAATATTAAATTTACCTTTCTTATCAACAGGATTTTTCAGAACAGGAGTTTTTATATCTCTCTCACAAAAAGGAGAATGTTCTAATAGCTGTCCAACTCTATTTCTATATTTTGCTGGAGTCTCTATTGGTGATTTAGAACAAATAGTTAACCCTGAAACATGTTTTGTTTTGAGTTCAAATTGATAAATTACACCTCTAGGTATAACGATATAATCTCCTTCAACAAATTGCATATTTCCATAATTTGTTTTAATTATTCCATTTCCAGACTGAATATATACTAACATATCACTATCACCATTTCTGCGAAAAATATTTCCATTTAAATCTGATTTAACTGATTTTAATTCTAAATATAATCTTGAGATTTCAACATCTTTATTATAGAGTAATGTATGGTTAGACTTATTTGATAAAAAATGATAGGGTTTATGATCATTTTTTTTATACTTATATTTTTCAGAACAACTTTTAAATTCTCCTAATTCTTTTACCTGAGTAGGCATGTTTAGGTGATATAAATTTGTATATACATATGAAAAGCCTTCTCTGCTTACGAGCTCCTCAAAATATATACCTCCATTAGGATTTTTAAAGATGGTATGTCTTTTCTTTGGAATAGTTCCTCGTGTTTGATAAAATGGCATAATTTCTCCTTTAAAGGTTACCTCTTCTAGACTGTTCTAATTCTATTGATTCAAAAAGAGACTGAAAATTTCCTTGACCAAAACCTTTTGATCCTCTTCTTTGAATTATTTCTATAAAAAGTGTTGGTCTGTCTTGTAAAGGCTGAGTAAATAATTGTAATAAGTATCCTTCTTCATCATTATCAATTAAAATACCCAAATCTTTTATAATTTTAATATCTTCTTTTATTATAATTTTCTTTTTTGCTAAAAGCTCATAATACGTATCCGGAAGTTTTAAAAATTCTAATCCATTTTCTCTCAATGATTTAATTGTTTCTAGAATATTTGTACTTAATAAAGCAATATGCTGAACACCTGGACCTTCGTTGAAATCTAAATATTCTTCAATCTGAGATTTTTTTAAACCCTCAGCAGGTTCATTAATAGGTAATTTGACCTTCCAATTAGCAGATCTTACCACAACACTTTTCAATGCTGAATATTTTGTTGAGATATCTGTTTCATCAAATCTAACAAATGCAAAAAAACCAAAAACTTTCTCATAATAATCTTTCCAAAAGTCCATCTTGTCTAATTCTACATTCACAACAACATGATCGATTAAATCAATTTTAGTATCATTTGCTGGGGTCTGCTTATTTTTTAAAATAAAACCTGGAGCCCAAGAATTATAATCATCATTATTAATAATGGAGTGTATACAATCTCCATAAGATTTTAAAGATGCTTTAGTAAATGAACCATTTTTATCATTAATGTGTTTAAAATCATCAGCTAATATTCCACCTCTTCTTAAACAACCTTCAAATGCATCTCTAACAGATTTAACCTTAAAAGAAACATCATAAACACCATCTCCATGTTTTTTTAACCACGATGAAATAGGGTGATTAGATTTTAAAGGAGAAGTAAGAACGAAAAAAACATTATTTTTTTTTAAAACATATGATACTTTATCTTTTACACCAGTTTCAGGACCTGAATATGCATATTCAGTGAATCCAAAAATTTTTTTATAAAACTCTTTAGATTGCTTTGCATTACCAACATAAAATTCCAAATGATGAAAATCAATATCTTCAAAATAATCGACGCCCTTAAATTCACTAGTAAAATATGCCATTATTTTCTGTAATACTCCTTAATTTTTTTCATAAAAAAATAATTTTCTTCCTTCAAACCAATTGTAACTCTTATACATTTAGGTAGGCCAAAATTTATCAAGTCTCTTATAATAATTCCATTTTCTAATAAAAATTGAACTAATTTTTGAACTTCGTTTCTATTATCTAATACTATTGTAATGAAATTTGCAACTGATGGAATGTAATTTATATCTAATTTATTTAAATTTTTAGTCATTAATTCTAATTCTCTTAAATTTAATTCAATAGTTTGCAACAAATGACCTTCATCTTCTAAAGCAGCTAATGCTACTTGTTGAGAAATTGATGATGGTTCAAATGGAAGTTTAACTTTCATGAGGTTATTAATAAGTTCATTGTGAGCAAAACCATAACCAACTCTAAATCCCGCCAAACCATGTACTTTTGAAAAAGTTCTTAAAGTTATAACATTATCATATCTATATTCCATTGAATCTGGATAATCATATACATGTGCAGCATATTCGAAATATGCCTCATCTAAAATAACTAAAACTCTTTTGGGAACTTTTTTAATAAAATTATCAAATTCATTTTTATTAATATAAGTTCCCGTAGGATTATCAGGATTTGCTATGTAAATGATTTTTGTATTCTCATTAATTTGACTGCATATAGATTCTAAATCATATTTGTAATTTTTTTTTGGAACCCATATAACTTTTTTTCCGCTAGCATTAGCTAGGACTTTAAAACCTATGAACGATTTTTCAGCAGATATTAATTCATCTTTATCTTTTAAGAAAGTTCTCATTATTGATGACATAATACCCTCACTTCCACTACCCAAAATGACATTTTCAACTTTCAAATCAAACTTTTTAGCTAACTTTTTGCGTAATTTCATACCAGAAGCATCAGGATACCTATGTGAGTTTTTTAAATCATTGAGAGATAAACCAATGGATTTCAATGAAGGTCCTAAAGGATTTTCATTTGAAGCTAACTTTATAATTTTTTCTAAATTATACTCATTTTTAACTGAATCAATAGTTCTTCCAGGCTTGTAGGGTAATAAATTTTTAATATGTTTGGGAACAAGTGACATAAATCAATTTAAATTTTTCATATTTAATTTAATATTTATATAAATTAAATGTAAACTTTCAAATATAATAAAAAACAATAAATTTAGTGGATATAAGCAAATTATTTTCTCATTAAGAAATACCAATAGTAAGATTAAGTTTCTTTAAGTAATTTTCGTTCGGCCGCTAAAACTGTATTACTTAAAAGCATTGTAATCGTCATTGGTCCAACCCCACCTGGTACAGGGGTTATTGAATTAACTTTACCAATTATATCTTCATAATCGACATCACCGACTATCCTATATCCTTTTTTTGAATCATCTTTTAATCTATTGATACCAACATCAATTATGTCAACACCATTCTTTACCATATTTGATTTCAAGAATAAAGGTATTCCTATTGCAACAATTATAATGTCTGCTATGCGGGTGTATAATTTTAAATCTGGAGTTCCTGTATGACATATAGTTACTGTTGCGTTTCCAACTTCAAATTTTTGAGATAATAAAGCCATTAATGGCTTACCAACTATGTTACTTCTTCCTAAGATAACAACATGTTTTGACCTAACATTAATTTTATAAAATTTTAAAATTTCAAGACATCCATAAGGTGTGCAAGGTATAAAATTTGGAGTACCAATCAATATTTTACCAACATTTATTGGATGAAAACCATCAACGTCTTTATTAGGGTCTATTGAGCTTAGAATTTTTTTCTCATCTAAATGTTTTGGTAATGGTAATTGAACCAAAATACCATGTATATTAGAATCTAAATTAAGTGAGTCTATAAAACTGATTAAATCTGACTCTGTTATAACACTATTTTTTTCATAAACTATACTTTTACAATTATGCTTAGTAAAAATTTTATGTTTAGTATTGACATAAATTTTGGAAGCCGGATCATCTCCTACTAAAATAGCTGCAAGGGTTGGTACAATATTTTCTTTTTTTAATAAATCTATTCTTTTACCTATAAGCTGCTTATGTTTCTCAGCGACAGGATGACCACTTAAGATTTTTACACTCATTTAATTTTATCAAGTTTATCTTCGATTAAATCGAGAATTAACTTGGACTTTTTCTCAATTTTATCAATTTTCTTTTTATTATCACTTTTATGAAGAAAAAGTTCTCCTGCAATTTCTAAGCAAGTAAAAACTGCAATTCTTAATTGTTGTGAATTACTGTCAATTCCACTATTGATAACCTCCTGCATTTTCTTTTCAACATATTGAGTAATCTCAACCATATTAGAATTACCAGATGTTTTGAGAAGGTAATCTTGACCCAGAAGTTTTATTTTATGTACTTTTAATTTTTTTTGCATAGTTTCTCATCTTTGTTTAGCGTTTAATTTATTTAATAGATTATCAAGTACTAATTTAATTTCTTTATCTACTTCACTAGATTTTAAAGTTCTTTCAGTTGATTGAAATTTTAAAGAATAACCCATACTTTTTGTATTTTTATCAAAATTCTTATCATCATAAATATCAAATAGTTTAATATCTCTTAATATTTTAGTTGATGATTTACGTATTACATTTATTATATCATCATGTGTAATTGAATGTGGTACTAAAATTGCAATATCTCTATTAATTGATGGATATGAAATAGTTTTCTTATAAGAAATTTTAAGTTTATCATAAAAAACATTTACTTTATCCAATTCAATATTACATATTATTACACTTCTTTCTAGATCGTAATAACTTTTAACGCTATCATTAATTTCTATGATTTCGCCTACATTTTGTCCATTTAAAATTATTGAAATTTTATAATTACAATTGTTATCGATAGTATCAATTTTGTAACTAATTTTATTGAATCCTAAATTATGAAATATCATCGAAATATCACCTTTTACATTGGACAAGTTAAAAGGTTTTGTACCGCTCCAGGATTTTATTTTATCTCCTAAATATCCTAAAGATAAAATTCTTCTTTCAGTAGATAAATTATATTTTTTCTTACTATAAACATTTATTGAGCCTATTTCATAATACTTCAAAAATTCGGATTCTCTCTTTTCATTAAAAGATAATGCTTTTAGAATTCCGGGGGTTAAGGTATTTCTTAAATATTCCATATCTTTACTTAATGGGTTCATTAACCTTATTGCATTTTCATTTGAAAAAGTTGTTTCTTTTTTATTATATAAGCTGTTAGAATAATGTTCATTAAAACCATTATTTGATAAAATTGTTCTTAATTTATCTTCTATAAGATTTTCATCTCTGAGTAAACTATTTATCGAAAATTTGAAATTCATATTAGATTCTATAGAATCATAGCCATAAACTCTTGCAACTTCCTCAAATAGATCTACTTCTCGTTCCAAATCATTCCTGTAAGAGGGAATAAAACATTTAAAATAATTTTCTTTATCATAAAATTTTATTCCTAAATAATTAAAAATATTTTTGATTTCTTTGTTAGCCAGTGAAGTACCTAAAAAACTATTACATTTCGAAACATCAAACTCAATACATTTATTTGATTTACTTTTACATTTATCTATATAATTAAAACTTATTACTGCTTTTTTACAATCACTTAAAAGTAAATAAGTAAATTTATCCATTACATGAATAACATTTTCGTAATCGATACCTCTCTCAAATCTCTTAGATGCTTCCTTAGCATAATCATATTTTTTTGATGTTTTTCTAATATTAATTTCATTAAATACAGCACTTTCAAGTAATATATTAGTTGTTTTTGATGTAACCTGACTTTCCAGACCTCCGATTACACCTGCAATTGCTACAGGACCACTATTATCAGCTATAACAATATCATCTGATGTTAATTTGTTCTCATCATTATTCAAACAAATAATTTTTTCATTTTCATGTGCTCTTCTAACTTCAATTTTATTTCCGTTTAATTTATCATAATCGAATGTATGTAATGGTTGTCCTAAATCAAACATAATATAATTTGCCAAATCAACAATGTTATTGACACTTTTTTGACCAATAGATTCGATACTTTTTTTCAGCCACAATGGACTTTCTTTAACTTCCACATTCTTAATTAACCTGCAAGCATATCTTGGACAAAGATCATAATCATCAATAGTAACGTCAACATAATCTAAAATATCAAGTTTACTTTTTTTAAAATCAAACTTTTCTTTTTTAATTTTTAAATTTTCAATAATAGAAAGTTCCCTTGCTATACCTAAGTGACTAAAGCAATCACCTCTATTAGGAGTGATATCAAAATCAAAAATTGAATCTTCTTCAATTTCAAGTTCACTAGCTAATTTTTGTCCAACTTCTAAATTATTGTCCAATATCATAATTCCATCGTGATTCTCACCTAAGCCTAATTCCTTTTCTGAACATATCATACCATATGAATAAATACCTCTTATTTTAGTTTTCTTTATTTTAAAATCACTTATATGAGATCCGATTTTTGCGATAGGAACTAAAATATTTTCTTTCACATTGGGAGCACCACATATAATAGTCAAATTGGATTCACTTGCTATATCTACTTGGCAGACTTTTAATCTATCAGCATCCGGATGCTTAATACATTCTACAACTTTTCCAACGATTATATTAGAATCTAACGAATTAATTAAATGATAATTGCACTCTAATCCCAGGTGTGTAAAATAATCAACTAATTCTGAATTAGTTTTATCTGATTCAATATAATTGTTTAACCAATTTCTTGATATTTTCATTTTTTAAATTGCTCCAAAAATTTAAAATCTCCTTCGTACAGAAGCCTAATATCATCTATTCCATATTTAAGCATTGCAATTCTCTCAATTCCTAAGCCAAAAGCAAAACCACTATATCTATCAGAATCATATTCAACTGATTTAAACACTTCTGGGTCTACCATACCACATCCTAAAATTTCTAACCATCCAGTACCTTTAGTTATTCTATAATCAGATTCAGAATTTAATCCCCAATAAACATCCATTTCAGCGCTAGGTTCAGTAAATGGGAAATAACTGGGTCTAAATCTAGTTTTAACATTTGAACCAAAAAATTCTTTCGCAAAATATTCTAGAGTACCCTTCAATTCAGAAAAAGTTACATTCTTATCAACATATAGGCCTTCAATTTGATGAAACAAACAATAACTTCTAACACTTATGTCTTCGTTTCTGTATACTCTACCAGGTGATAAAATCCTTACAGGAGGCTCATTATTTTTCATAAAGTGAACTTGACTTCCAGATGTATGTGTTCTTAATAACACTTGATCATTTATGTAAAATGTATCTTGCATATCTCTTGCGGGATGATGCTTAGGTATGTTCAATGCCTCAAAGTTATAATAATCTGTATCAATTTCTGGACCGTATACTGAAGAAAATCCAATTCTATTAAAAATACTTTTAATTTCATCAATAATCAATGTTATTGGATGTATACTACCAAATGAATCATAAGATTTCGGTAATGATAAATCAACTTTTAATTTATTTTTGCTGCTGTTTGTAGTTGATTGCTTGTCATCTAACTTTGAAGCTATATGATTTTTTAAATCATTAATCTTTTTCCCAAATTCAGATTTTTTGTTTGCGTCAACCTCAGCTAGAAGTGGGTAAAGAGTATTCATCAAACCTTTTCTACCTAAATACTTATTATAGATTAATTGATTATCTAATTGATTATTTTTTACAGATTTGTAATCAGAATCAAATGTAGACTTGATTTCTTGTATTTTTTCAGATAAAGACACGTAAATTCTATATCAAGATACAGATTTCACAATTGCATCAAATGCATCTTTGTCATTTACAGCAAGATACGCTAAAGTTTTTCTATTCATCATAATATTTTTATTTTTTAATAAATTAACAAATGTTGAATAATTTAGCCCATGTTCTCTAACTGCAGCATTAATTCGTACTATCCATAAAGACCTTATTGTACGTTTTTTCTGTCTTCTATCTCTGTAAGAAAATTGCAAACTCCTTTCAACTGCATCCTTTGCAGCTCTAAAATTTGATTTTCTTACTCCATAATAACCTTTGGCTTGTTTTACTATTTTTCTGTGCCTTCTATGTCTAGGTACGCTACTATTGGCTCTTGGCATTCTTTATCTCCTTAATTTAGACTATGCTTGAATCATAGTCTTCGTTCTACGACTCATTGCACTACTTATTGTAGTATCCTTACGGAGACGCCTCTTCCGTTTTGGACTTTTTTTCGTAGATAAATGTCTATTTCCACTTTTGTTATAACTAATTTTACCTGAGCCTGTTACCTTAAAACGCTTTGCAGCACTTTTTTTTGTCTTCATTTTAGGCATCTTTTTTCTCCTTATTTAGGACTCAAAATTAATGAGAGTCTTCTTCCTTGCATATTAGGTTCTTTATCTACAACAGATATTTCACTTAAAACATCTTTAACGTTATTTAATAAATCGTAACCTGCCTCTTGCCTCAAAAATTCTCTACCTCTAAACATAATTGTGACCTTTAGTTTGTCACCTTTAAGTAAAAATTTTTGAGCTTTATTAATTTTTATTATCAAATCATGTTTATCAGTATTAGGCCTTATTCTAATTTCTTTTACATTAACAACATGTTGCTTTTTTTTATTTATTTTTTTTTGTCTTTCTTTATCGTACTTATATTTACCAAAATTTAATATTTTGCAAACAGGAGGATTCGTATTTGATGCAATCTCAACTAAATCTAAACTTGCTTCATTAGCCATTTTTTGAGCCTTTTCAAGTGATATGATACCACATTGATTACCATTTTCATCTATTAATCTTACCTCTGAACTTTTTATCGAATTATTAATTCTAACTTTATCTGTTTTATTTGCTATTTTATTACTCCTTGTTTTATTCATTAAATTCTAGCTAAAAATATTGATGTGGTCGATACTGGATTTGAACCAGTGACCTCTACGATGTCAACGTAGCGCTCTAACCAACTGAGCTAACCGACCATTTAATACATATATCTTAAAGCCGGAAAATTTAAATAATTTTTTCCTATAAAAAAAATCAATTATTTATTCAATAACCTAATAGTTTATAATATTCATTTTTTTCATTCAATATTTCTACTGCTTTGTTATATTCTATATCGTTTCTGAGACTTGCTGCAATTCTCTTTTTCTCATCAAATAATAATCTGCAGAATTCTCTTAATAAACCATTTTTAATATCTCTTTTATTATCTGATAAATCTATTTGAATCTGTTTGATATTTTTAAAATAATTTTCAATATCTCTAATAATATTATAATCTGGATTAGACGTTATTAATCTACTATGTTTATTTATTGAAATTGATTCTTTCAATAGGTTATTTTTCATTTTTTCAAATTCAACTTCACCAATAATTTTGTATTCTAAATCATAATCGATCAAAAACTTTTTAAATTCATTAAAAACTTGATTTGGCAAAACTAAATTATTTTCAAGTTTTTCTTTTAAATCTGGATTTCTTGGTATAAAATCAGTTGCAAAAGTTAAAAAAACTTTTTCTTTGTAAAGTGCGTTAACAAAAGGAGAATATTTATTCTTGGAAGTTTTAATATCTGGAATAATACCCCCACCTCCTTTAACTTCCCGACCATTTTTGGTTGTAAAAGTTGAATCTATTTTATCCAAACCATCAGTTAAAAAACCATTATCTAAATAATCTTGTTTCTGAATTAACCTACCTGATGGAAGATAAAACTTAGCAGTAGTAACCTTCAAAGTAGTTGAATCATTTAAATCATACATGTGTTGGACTAAGCCTTTTCCAAAAGATTTTTCTCCAAGAACTATTCCTCTATCTAAATCTTGAATAGTACCAGCAACAATTTCACTTGCAGATGCTGACCTTCTATTAATTAATATAATTAATGGAATTTCAGGGCTCAATATTGGATTTCTTCTAGATTTCCACTCTCTGTTTGACCTAGAAGTCTTTCCTTTTTGTGATAATAAATCATCACCCCTGTTTGTTAGGTTATCTAAAATATTTATGGCAGTACTCAGTAAACCACCTGAATTTCCCCTAAGATCAATTATTAAACTTTTTAGTCCATTTTTGGATAATTCTTCTAATCCCTGTTTAAAATCTTTATCTGAATTTTTAGAAAATCGATTAATTCTTATATAACCTACACCATTATCATCTAATCCCCAGTAGGGAACATTTTTTAATGGTATATTAGATCTTATTAATTCAAATTTTAATCTTTCTTTGGTGACTGAACGGTAAATTGATAAGGTGACAATTGAATCTAATTCTCCTTTAATCAAATTTGAACTTTCTTTCAAAGTTAAATTTTTAGTATAAGTACTATCAATCATTAAAATGTTATCTCCAATTTGTATACCTTCAGAATACGCTGGACTATTTTCAAAAGTACTTAAAACCGTTAGAGTATCTCTCCTCATCCCAATCTGAATTCCAATACCTCCATATTTCCCTTTTCTTAAATGATCATAGCTTGCTTTACTATCAGACATAAGTAGTTTAGTATACGGATCTAACTCTTTCATTAAACCTTTTATACCAGAAATTATAACTTCAGATTCATTGATTGAATCCACATAATTGGTTTTTAATAGTTTTAATGATTTTTCTAATAATTTAATATATTCTCTAGATAAAGAATTGTTATTAGATTTTATTTTATTAATATTTTCTTGTGAAAAAATTACTCCAAATAAAAATGTCATTAATAATAAAAACTTACTCATCCAATGCTCCTTTATAAAAATCTTTTACATTATGTATAATTTCATCATTTATATCTTTTATATCGCGATTCATACATTTAATAAATCTAAACCTATCTTCAGAAGTTTTTGCTAAGTTTTGATAACCATACCTCACTTTTTCTAAAAATTCCATTCCTGACTCTTCCATTCTATCTTTTTCTCCTCCAAGTCTGATTATTGATTCTGAGACTTCAATATCGAGGATGAAAGTTAAATCAGGCTTTATATCTCCAGTAGCAAAACTATTCAATGTTTGAATTTTATCTAAACTCAATCCTCTACCATAACCTTGATATGCGATAGTACTATCAATATATCTATCACATAACGTAAAATTATTCTTATTAATATTTTTTATAATTATTTCATTTATTAATTGTGATCTTGCAGATAGGAACAGTAAAGTTTCAGTTTCATCTGAAATATTATTATTATTATCTAATAATATATTACGAATTTTTTCAGAAATTTGAGTACCTCCAGGTTCTCTAACAATTAAATTTTTATTTTTTTTTAATTTTAAAAAATCAGATAAAAGGTTTATTTGTGTTGTTTTACCACATGCATCAATTCCTTCAAATGTTATAAATTTATTCATTATAACTCATATTTCTCGTTTGCTATTAAAATAACATACTCTCCTTTATACTTCATATTTTCTTCATTAATAATATCATTAACATAGCCAAACTTTACGTTTTCATGAATTTTAGTAATTTCTTTACACAATGCTACTATTCTATTTCCCAAAAGATTTAAAATATCATTTAAAGTCTTATTTACCCTTAATGGTGATTCAAGTATTACAATTGTTGTGTTAATTAAAGACAAAAATTCAAACCTTTTTTTCCTACCTTTTTTCTTTGGTAAAAAACCTTCATAAAAAAATCTATTAGCTGGTAAACCAGAAATTGATAAAGCTGCTATTATTGAACAAGGACCAGGGATTGATATAATGCTTATTTCAGACTTTCTTGATTCACTGATAATTTTATAACCAGGATCACTTATATTAGGAGTACCAGCATCTGAAACTAATGCAATATCAATACCACTTATCAATTTTTCTAATAAATCTAAATACTTTCTGTTTTCATTAAAATTATTATAAATAAAAAATTTATTTTTAATATTATAATTTTTAAACAATTTGCCAGTTACTCTGGAATCTTCAACTGCAACTAAATCAACACGTTTTAGAGTATCTATAGCACGAAAAGATAAATCTGACAAATTACCAATCGGTGTTGAAACAATATATAAAGTGCCTGGCACTATTTTAAAAGATTACTAATTGATTTTCTAATAACATCAATTGTAAAATCTATTTCATCTTTGGTTACAGTTAAGTGAGGTCTAAACCTAATACTTTTAATTCCACAACCAAGAATTAATAGTTTATTTTTATACGCTTCAGCGGTTAGCTTATCTCTTTCTGTCCCAGAAGGCAGATCAAAAGCACAAAACAAACCTAATCCTCTAGTGTTTATTACAAATGCAGGAAATTCTTTCTCTAATTCATGAAGTTTATTAAGTAGATACAATCCATTATTTTTTGCATTTTCAAGTAAATCAAAATCTCTAATTGTCTCTAGAATGATTTTGAATCTAACCATATCTGTTAGACTACCACCAAAAGTAGAATTTATTCTACTAGATTTTTTAAAAACATTATCATCAATTTCATCTATTCTATCACCAACTAAAATTCCACATACCTGAGTCTTTTTACCAAATGAAATTATATCCGGAATAGGCTTTTTCTTAATTGGAGGTATGCACTCACACAAACTTGGTGTAAAATGCTGATGTGCCCACATTTTTCCAGTTATACCAATTCCAGTCTGAACTTCATCATATATTAATAAAAAATCATGCTCATCAGCTAAATTTCTTAATTTTTGGAAGAACTGACACCTAAAATGGTTATCACCACCTTCACCTTGAATTGGCTCAATGATTAAAGCTGCAATATCATCTTGATTTTCCTTAACAGCCTTTTCAATTTGTTTAACCGCTAATTTTTCTCTATCTTTTACACTATCTATTACATCATCAGTTAGTGGAAAATTTAAATAAGGATTATCGATTCTGGGCCAATCAAATTTAGGAAAATATTTAGTTTTAATTGGATCAGTATTAGTTAAAGACATTGTGTAACCACTTCTACCATGGAATGCCTCCTTAAAATGTATAACCTGATACCCTTTATTTTTAATTCCTTTTGATAAATTTTTTCTAACTTTCCAATCAAATGCAACTTTAAGAGCGTTTTCAACTGCAAGTGATCCACCTTCAATGAAAAAAGTTTTTTTAAGATAATCTGGTATAGCTATTTCATTAAAAGTATCTAAAAAACTAGCATATTCTGTTGTATAAATATCTGATAAAGTTGGCTTAAACAAAGAAACTTTAGCAAGTAAATCTTTATTTTCTAAAACTCTAGGATGATTATATCCTATACATCCAGAAGCATACATTGAAAACATATCTAAATATTTGGAACCATCTCTTTTGTCGACAATCCATGAGTCATGACTTTTTTCTAAATCTAGAACTGGCTCAAAGCCATCGGCTAAAATATTTCTTGCCAAAATTTTTCTTACATTATTTGCTTGTATAGACATATTTTTTCCTTATAAATCAAATTTAATTCCTTGTGCGAGAGGTAAATCTGTACTCCAGTTCATTGTATTGGTTTGCCTACGCATATAGGCTTTCCAAGAATCTGAACCTGATTCTCTACCTCCTCCTGTTTCTTTTTCACCACCAAAAGCACCACCGATTTCAGCGCCCGAAGTTCCAATATTAACATTAGCAATACCACAATCACTGCCCTTATGAGATAAAAATGTTTCTGCATTAATTACATTATTTGTAAATATTGAAGATGATAAACCTTGTGGTACAGAATTATGCATGGCAATTGCTTCATTTAAATCAGAATATCTCATTAAATATAAAATTGGAGCAAAAGTTTCTTCTTGGACAATATCATAATGATTTTTAGCTCTTACTAATGTTGGCTCAACATAAAATCCTTTTTTGTCATTTATTACATTGCCACCATACAATATTTCACAACCCTGTTCCTTTGCTTTAATTAATGCATTTGAATAATCATCCACAGCGCCTTGGTCAATCAATGGTCCCATGAGAGTGGACTCATCTAGGGGGTTGCCAATTTGAACTTGCTTATATGCTTTAATTAGCTTTTCAACTAAGGTTTTTTCAATTGATTCATGGACAATAATTCTCCTTGTTGAAGTACATCTTTGTCCAGCAGTTCCAACTGCACCAAATACAATCGCAGGTACAACCAAATCCATATTAGCTGTTTCATCCACAATAATTGCATTATTTCCACCAAGTTCTAATATTACTTTTCCTAATCTAGATCCTACAACTTCACCAATTCTTTTACCCATTTTAGTTGAACCAGTTGCAGATACTAAGGTAATATTTCGATCATTAATCATTTTTTCACCTATTACTGAACCACTGCCTATAACTAAACTAAAAATCCCTTTATAACCTTCCTTTACTAGAACTTCATTACATATATGTTGAACTGCGATTGCACATAAGGTAGTCTTAGATGAGGGTTTCCAAATAGAAATATTTCCACATACTGCGGCAATGAATGCGTTCCAAGCCCACACAGCAACTGGAAAATTGAAAGCAGAAATTATACCCACATTGCCAAGTGGATGCCATTGCTCGTACATTCTATGCATAGGTCTTTCTGAGTGCATAGTTAGTCCGTATAACTGTCTGGATAATCCAACTGCAAAATCAGCAATATCTATCATTTCTTGTACTTCACCATCTCCCTCAGCTTTAATTTTACCCATTTCAAGAGCAACTAAACTTCCAAGCAAATCTTTATTTTCTCTTAATGCATTTCCCATTAACCTAATTAACTCACCTCTTTTAGGTGCTGGAACCATTCTCCATTCTTCAAATGCTTCATTTGAAGCTTGAATAACTTTATTATAATCTTGCTCAGAACTTTTAAAAACTTTTGCAATTAAATCACCACTTGATGGATTAATTGAATCAATCACACCTTCATTTTTTGTTTCAAGCCAATTTTTACCACCAACACAACAACCATAATTTTCTTCATTAATTTTTAATTTTTTTAATAAATCTTTCATTGTTACTCTCGCTTATTTAATTATCATCTAATACTTTATTCTTATCTCTAAATGACCAATAACCTAATGTTATAACCATTATAATAAATATAATTGGAGTTGCGTAATTATAATCAACACTTGAATATTCTATCAATTCATCAAATCTTCCAATTAACAATGATATTCTTCCCATTACAGCAAAACCAAAAGACGCACCAAACTTTATCATCAAAAAATAAACACCTAATTTACTAATTTTACCAATAGTGCCCTTGTGTTCTTTTGAGAAAAAAAAATATATAAGCCCACAAATAACGCCTATCAAAATTATAAATTGNTTNAATATTTCAAAATAAGAAAGACTAAAATCAATAGCTGANCTCTTTATTTGAAAAAGAATATTTGAATTTATAAANACATAAAATTTTAATCCAGCAGCCATACCCACAATATAGGCTATNGATATTCTAGCTAACCAACTGAGACTCGGAACCAATCTAAGAATCATAAANATTCCAAGAATCAAAGGNATTATNTAAGATATATCAAAATCATAACCTNCATCAATNNATGANGGNAANAANCTACCAAGTAAATTNGGATANATTTGATCCCAAAANGTTATTGCAAAAATATANCCAGCNGATACTCCAACAAAAATATGTTCAGCTGATTTATAAAAGAANTTATCTCCATACAAATAACTAAAAATACTTAAAGTCATCAAAACNACNAACCACGCACCAATTANTTCAAAATTTAAAATCAAATCCTATTTCCTTTTNTNCTNGATAAANAATANGAAANATTTCCNACTATNATAAATAATACCATAACAATATGNGCTAAAGATTGAGCTGACATTCTTGATGTTGCTTTACCNGGTNAAATATTTTCANAATTNANAATNTTTTCATTTTCNAGNTCGNTTTTCATANANTTNTAAACTAAATTTTCATATTCTGCAGCTCCAGGCATACCAGCNAAAATTCCTTTNAACTGACCTGATTCAACATATGGAATNGCATCTGTAACCATAATNGANGTNCANCCAGATGAAAGAGGAACNTTTTTTGGATCACATGCATATTGNACCCACTCNGCATTTCCTGGAACNCCAGCAGANAAGTCAAANACAAAATCAAAATCTTCAACACTANANATATCTTTCATCATAGGAATTTGAGAAATTGATTTTTTGTTAATATCTTGCATATAAACACCNCTNAAATCNGATGCAATATTTTTAATNACNATTTCACCTCCTACNTTATAATCAAACATAACATAATCAACNCCATCAACTAATTNAAAAATCNCTGAATCTATAACATTTGTAANNACATCTTTTGCCATAATAACACCTTCTGGCCACAAAGAGATAATATATACTTTTATTCCTTTTGAAAACATTTGATTTAATAATGCAATTGCCATAGGGTGTATTTCAGGCTTTGTACTTGCTCCATACTCAAAAGAAACNAATATTTTATCANCTCTATTTAATTTTGAAAGTTCATCAAAAACAATTTNTGTATTCTGAGTAGTNTTTATAGGCATTTTAATCCAATCAGACTTCACAAGTGGAATNAGAACNGANAANGCTATCAAGACAAATATATATCTTCTATCNATTTCACCAANTTTAATAAAAATATTTTTCATAAGATTTAAATTAATCACCTAAAATTGTTTTCTCTCTNCCNGTNATTATNCTAAAAGATTGGGCAACTGTTCCNAGTGCAATACCTATCATTATNGCTCTNGCNCCTGCNGTAGCTGGNACTGCAAAAATCCACTCTTGTATCAATGGTATTGANANAAATGCAGGTGGATTTAAATACCATTTTAAATAAATTGCTGGGANAAATGACAANAAGCTNAGGANTANAAATAATAAAAAATAATTTCGTCTAGTTTTNATATNANGACCAAGNAAAATAAAAATCAAAAANACATACATTAAATTAACAACATACCAAGGGATTAAAGCACCTACTGGTACCCTTCCAATCATTAAAAGTATACCAGANANAAGCAATAGTGTTGCTTCAAAATTTCTTATTCTAAATGCTCTGTAAGAAGCAGAAGCAACAAAAAAAGCGAGTAATGCAAACATTGTTGATGCTAGAGGTAGATATACATAATCAAAAATCCAATAAAACGTAGAATTTTCATCTTTTAAATGAGAACCAAATGGNACTTGTGAATCATTGNANAAGAATCCAAAGAAAATCATNATGAAAAATGATAANAAAGTCAGNATACTATACTCCCAATTTTTTCTCTTATACGATATNTTGGTTAAATGTAATTTCATTAAGTTTAANACACCTAANAAAGCTGCAAAGCCAGCAATTATNTCATACCATTGAGTTGCATCTTTATCAATGAANTCATTNAGATTTTTATTATTNATAAAATTACCNATNAGAGCNAAAAAACCCATNATCATTAATACAAANGTNGCAAATTGTCGCTTAAAAAANATCATAACTTAAATTTTATTTATTCTAAANANATTATTNAAAAAATCCGNNTCTGNNAATGGACTNATTTNTAAAAAGCCCAAAATAGAAANACTGATAACTAAAAAAATAAAAATCATACAAATTAATTTAACATAATCCTGNCCCTTGACNCTACCTATCATTTCAGNNCTNCCAGATAAATATGCACTAGCNGCATAAAATTCTTCTCCAATNAAAGTATAATCACATGCAGTTACAAAAAANGGAATTTGAGAAGAAGAACCTGTNCCAGCAATTTGGATTGCNCCAATAGAATTACCAGTTTCAGCTAATATTAGGGACTCTGCATANAATTTACCTTGNTAAAAAACTGCAGCAGGTTTGTCNCTAAGCATAATTCCATTTACACCAGCTGCATATGCAAACTGATCATCTGTTACATANTGNACCATGTCTTCTCTATACAAATCTGTTCTATTCTTTTTTAAATAGGCTTCCTTNCAAGCTTCCTTAGCTGTTTCCATNACAATNGGTACGGCAACAGGNACATGCAAATCTGTTTCATAATCTGCAGTCATTCCAGCNACATGCCCTAAAATAGTCAAACCAGCTATCGTATCAATTTGATCTAATCCTGAAATTCCAGGAACAAATAGAACTGACTTNCCCATTTCTGTTGATCTNCCAACAGCTTCTTCCATNGCATTGATTCCAGCAATTGGTCTCAAATAAATTTCTTCTCCATTTGCAGCCTTNTGAATGAAANATTCTATCANAAAACAAGATACAATGATTGAAAAAAAAGATAANTCATTTCCAATGATAAANATTGANAANGGATTNATAAGATAAATTGATATTATTANTGNTGGAAAAAGAAAATATTTATAAAATATNTTTTTATCATCAATTACAAAATATAACATTAANAATAAATAAAATAGAATCATTAAAAATGGTAATATGGATAAGAAAAAAATCATTTTAAATCTTTNGAATTTAAATCTTCAANTTTTTCAATCAAAAACTCAATATTTTGTTTNTCTTCCATAATATTTGCAATATTATAATATTTCGTTTCGTTNANAAATGAAGTAAANAAAGGACCACATGCATAAAGAAATTGNTTTCCNANGAAAGATAAATATTTTGTACTTTCTAANATAAATATTGAAGGAACACTCATNCCCTTNNTATGTATAAATTGTGCAGCTTTCTCTAGTTGTACTTTTGTATTATTATCCATAATCTAAATTAATACTTTTAATTAGATAAAATCACTTCTAAATTCGTTCTAGGAATNATTTCTTCAGTTNTATCATCAAATTTNATTTTTGCGACACGAGTCATAGTTCCTGACTCCATTTTATGCAATTCATGTGGTAAATCTATTACNGTACCTAATTTTCCAAAAAAAGGCTCTCTAATAACTCTTATCCTTGAGTTTAAAGCAATNACTAAATCATCAATATTTTGATTTGATTCATCATCTTGAATTTTNTCGTCNTAAATNAAAACTTCTGGTCTNAAAACACCTGCTCTAATTTGAGTTGAACCATTTATAGAAATATATTTATTATCGTTTNCTGATAGTANATNAAATGTTTTTTGAGACATTTCNACATGACCAAAACCCTCAGTAATAATTANAGTTAATTGCTCTTCTGTACCAGTAATTGCTACGCCAAGAGGATAACCTAAAATTTNAGATAATGAGTTGTAACTNAAACTACCTGTAATTATACCTGATNCACCTACNCTTNTTGCTTTNTNATAAACTTNGTAATCNAAAAAAGAACCTATTACTAAGATNCAGTCTTTNTGNTNAGAATTTATATCTTCNATTCTAACAGATTCNTTTGGNTTAGAAATAACTTTTAACTTTCCTTTCTTCTCACCACCTATTCCTATAATTCCTTGAACATATGTACCATTAGACTTAATTTGGACACCCTCTTCTTCATATATTTTACAAATTTTACCAGGAATATAAGCATCAATATTTATTGGTTCTGGAGGCTCTAAAATCACTAACTGACCAGTTACATCTGATATTTGTGAAACTTCTCCATCAATAGGTGATTTAACTTCGGTCTTAAATAATCCAAAAAGCCCCTTACTTTGAGCTATAACTTGATTTTTATTTACTTTTTCACCAACTTTAACTGTTAAACATTGATTAATGTTGTCTGAATCTATATTTAATTCATTTGCGATATTAACCATTCTCACATTCCCTGGAATTTTTGAAGAAGCTACAATTTTATCTGATGATACAATTTCATTCAATGACACTTTGGTACTACCTTTTATGGGTAAAATACGATCTTTTAGAATTGTAAATTTTTTCAAAATTTTTAAACCTGGGGTAAAAGACTTTGACATATTAATCGAATTCTCCAGTTGATTTTGACCATTTGATAATATCTTCTTTATCATTAAAAATTATAGGACGTCCTCTGCCATCTAATATTATTCCAACTTCTCCCGTTTTAATTATTTTTGTAACTGAATTACCATTTCCAAGTCCGACATCATAATTTTTACTAGGATGACAAATAATCTCACATTCTTTTTCTTCTAAAGAAATTAATTTTATTTCACCACAATGAAGTTCACCTTCTAAATTTTCTTTATTAGTTTTAATTTTATATTTAAGAATTTCTTTATCCTTGACATAATTTCCTACTGGAGCGATACATGTACCTAATCTTATTAAACAATCTTTATTAAAAACCTCAACAGCAGCTTCAGGATGAATAGAAGATAAAACACCTAATTGTGGCATCATAAAAATTGAATCAACTGCAATTTCTGTTATTCCTTCTGGCAGAAAAGAATCAATTAACATCCTAAAAGCTTGATTTCTTTTTGGAGCATGAGATAAAACGCCTCCTGAACCCACAATTAAATTTAATTTCATCATATCAACTAATGTTTCTCCACTAATTGTTTGATCAAAGGTATCAGATATTGTTCTATTCTTTTGAATTCCCTTAAGTGATACTGCAAACTCTTTATGTTGTATAAATGATAAGCTTAAAGCTTCTCTTGCTAAAGCTTGCTCAATTTGTAAATCATCTAAACTTTGAGGAATAGTTGTTGGCCTAATCATTTTATTAGCAATTCTATTTGTAAGTTCTTCAGATTCAATTTCAAATGGTACCCATTTTAAAACATTTTTAACACCTGTTTCAGCTAAAACATTACATATTGAATAGCTCATTCCTAAATTTGCGCTAACTGTTCGGTTAAATTTTTTATTAAACACAGAAAAAACATCAGTAGTTGCTCCTCCAATATCTACTCCAATAACAGATATTTTTTCAATTAAAGCTATTTTTTTTATAATTTCCCCAACTGCTCCTGGAGTAGGCATTATTGGGCTATGAGTCCAACTCATTAATTTTTTGTATCCAGGTGCTTGTGCCATGACATGTTCCATAAATAAATCATGAATTTTATCTCTGCTTGGCTTTAGATTTTCATCATCTAATGTGGGTCTAATATTATCTACAATTGAAAGGTCAGAGATACCAGACAATCTATTTTTAATTGCAGTTCTTGCATCTTTATTTCCCGCAAAAATTATTGGTAATTTATAATTTATTCCTAACCTTGGTTTTGGATTAGCTGACTGAACTATTTCAGCAATTTCTACAACATGAGATTTAGTTCCTCCATCAACTCCACCAGATAGAAGTAGCATATCTGGTCTTAATTCTCTAATACGTTTAACCTTTTCATGATACTGCCTCTTATCATTAGATGCAAGTATATCCATAACAATTGCACCTGCCCCTAATGCTGCTCTCTCAGCACTTTCTCCTGTCATATTTTTAACAACACCTGCTACCATTAATTGAAGTCCTCCACCAGCTGAGCTTGTAGATATGTAAATATCTACTCCTTTATCTCTATCTGATGGTGAAATAATATTATCGTCATTTAAAATTACTTTACCTGAAAGCTCTTCTAACTCAACTATTGCATTAATAACACCTTTTGTGACGTCCTCAAATGGTGCCTCAACTGTTGTTGGAGATTCACCTCTGAAAGTCAAACGATATTCATTCTCAATATATTCAATCAAAATTGCCTTAGTTGTGGTAGAACCACAATCTGTTGCAAGTATAGTTTTAATTTTTTCAGTCTTCATAAATAAGTCAAATATAAATACAAGCTTGGAGCAGATAACATCAAAGAATCCATCCTATCTAAAAATCCACCGTGACCTCTAAGTGATTTACCTGAGTCCTTTACTCCAAATTGTCTTTTAATCATAGATTCCACTAAATCTCCAAATTGACTAATCATGCCAAAGATTATTGTTAAAAAAAATAAATTAACAAAACTCTTTTCAAATACTTGGTTCTGATTTATAGAAACAATAAAAATGAAAATAAATACAGACAATAGGCCAGAAATACTCCCTAACCATGTTTTGTTAGGGCTTACTCTTTCTAAAATTTTTCTTTTACCAAATTTAGAACCAAAAATAAAAGCTGCTGAATCACAAATCCAAACTGATACAAACATTATTAAAATCCAATTCATTCCAAACTCCATATTTCTGATACTTACTATGCAGTCTAAAAAAACTCCTATCCAAATTGCACCCAATAATGTAACACCTAAATTTTCAATTGGTTTTTCTTTATCACGAAACAATTCAAATGTAAGAATTACAATAGATAAAATTATAATTATTTCTATCATGAAACTTTGTTTATTAAATAAATTTATTTCAATTAAATGATTTAGAAAAAGATAAGTATAAAAAAGATAAAGTGGAATAATATGAATATTAATTTTTTTTAATAAGCACATTTTTTCTAATTCATATGTAGAAAAGAAAATAGATACAAATATTAAACATTGAAAAAATAATCCTCCATAATATATAGCTGATAAAAGCAAAGGTATTCCAATAAGATTAACTAATAAACGAGAATCATTATTTTTATTCATTTAATTATTGTGGTGCATGTATACACCATCTCCTAATTCAATTATTTCAATTTTTACACTTGCAGTACCTAAATCTTTAAACCCTAATTTTATTGCAGCTCCATATGAACAATCCAAAATCCTATTTCCAACATAGGGTCCTCTATCATTAATTCGCAAAATTATTGATTTTTCATTATCTAAGTTAGTAACTCTAACAACTGTTCCCAAAGGCAATGTTTTGTGAGCTGCTGTGACACCATATTGATCATAAACCTCACCATTAGCTGTTAATTTTCCATGAAAGTTAGGCCCGTACCACGATGAAATACCTGTTAAAACATCACCTGTTTTAAAATCATTTTTTTTAGAAGATCTAGCAGTATATTTTTTTTGTTCTAATTTACCAATCTTAATTGACTGATTTGATGAGGAGTATCTAGGAGATACAGTACAAGAAGAAAAAAATAATAAACACATAAATTGAATTAATATTTTATTCACTATAATTGCCAATCAATTCTGAAATATCATTTATTTTATTGATTGTTAAAAAATTTTTTAATTTATCATTCATTTTAGATATAAGTGATGGATCTCTATAATTCAAAGTTCCTACTTGAACCATAGTTGAACCGACTCTGATAAACTCTACAACATCTTCAAAATTTGATATTCCACCCATTCCAATAATTGGAATTTC
>PBFG01000020.1 GCA_002718585.1 Fidelibacterota bacterium
GTAAAAGATTTTGACATATTAATCGAATTCTCCAGTTAATTTTGACCATTTGATAATATCTTCTTTATCATTAAAAATTACAGGACGTCCTCTGCCATCTAATATTATTCCAACTTCTCCCGTTCTAATTATTTTTGTAACTGAATTACCATTTCCAACTCCTACATCATAATTTTTACTTGGATGACAAATAATCTCACATTCTTCTTCTTCTAAAGAAATTAATTTTATTTCACCACAATGAAGTTCACCTTCTAAATTTTTTTTATTAGTTTTAATTTTATATTTAAGAATTTCTTTATCCTTGACATAATTTCCTACTGGAGCGATGCATGTACCTAATCTTATTAAACAATCTTTATTAAAAACCTCAACAGCAGCTTCAGGATGAATAGAGGATAAAACACCTAATTGTGGCATCATAAAAATTGAATCAACTGCAATTTCTGTTATTCCTTCTGGCAGAAAAGAATCAATCAACATCCTAAAAGCTTGAATTCTTTTTGGAGCATGAGATAAAACGCCTCCTGAACCCACAATTAAATTTAATTTCATCATATCAACTAATGTTTCTCCACTGATTGATTGATCAAAGGTATCAGATATTGTTCTATTCTTTTGGACTCCCTTAAGTGATACTGCAAACTCTTTATGTTGTATAAATGACAAGCTTAAAGCTTCTCTTGCTAAAGCTTGCTCAATTTGTAAATCATCTAAACTTTGAGGAATAGTTGTTGGTCTAATCATTTTATTAGCAATTCTATTTGTAAGTTCATCAGATTCAATTTCAAATGGTACCCATTTTAAAACATTTTTTACACCAGTTTCAGCTAGAACATTACATATTGAATAGCTCATTCCTAAATTTGCGCTAACTGTTCGGTTAAATTTTTTATTAAACACAGAAAAAACATCAGTAGTTGCTCCTCCAATATCTACTCCAATAACAGATATTTTTTCAATTGAAGCTATTTTTTTTATAATTTCTCCCACTGCTCTTGGAGTAGGCATTATTGGACTATGAGTCCAACTCATTAATTTTTTATATCCAGGTGCTTGTGCCATAACATGTTCCATAAATAAATCATGAATTTTATCTCTGCTTGGCTTTAGATTTTCATCATCTAATGTGGGTCTAATATTATCAACAATTGAAAGGTCAGAAATATCAGATAATCTATTTTTAATTGCAGGTCTTGCATCTTTATTTCCCGCAAAAATTATTGGTAATTTGTAATTTATTCCTAACCTTGGTTTTGGATTAGCTGACTGAACTATTTCAGCAATTTCTACAACATGAGATTTAGTTCCTCCATCAACTCCACCAGATAAAAGTAGCATATCTGGTCTTAATTCTCTAATTCGTTTAACCTTTTCATGATACTGCCTCTTATCATTAGATGCAAGTATATCCATAACAATTGCACCTGCCCCTAATGCTGCTCTCTCAGCACTTTCTCCAGTCATATTTTTAACAACACCTGCTACCATTAATTGAAGACCTCCACCAGCTGAACTGGTAGATATATAAATATCTACTCCTTTACCTCTATGTGATGGTGAAATAATTTTATCATCATTTAAAATTACTTTACCTGAAAGCTCTTCTAACTCAACTATTGCATTAATTACACCTTTCGTAACATCTTCAAACGGTGCCTCAACTGTTGTCGGGGATTCACCTCTGAAAGTCAAACGAAATTCATTTTCTACATATTCAATCAAAATTGCCTTAGTTGTAGTAGAACCACAATCTGTTGCAAGTATAGTTTTAATTTTTTCAGTCTTCATAAACAACTCAAATATAGATACAAGATTGGAGCAGCTAACATCAAAGAATCCATCCTATCTAAAAATCCACCGTGACCTCTAAGTGATTTACCTGAATCCTTTACTCCAAATTGTCTTTTAATCATAGATTCCACTAAATCTCCAAATTGACTAATCATACCAAAAATTATTGTCAAAAAAAATAAATTAACAAAATTCTTTTCAAATACATGATTCTGACTTATTGAGATAATAAAAATGAAAATAAATACGGACAATAGGCCAGAAATACTCCCTAACCATGTTTTGTTAGGGCTTACTCTTTCTAAAATTTTTCTTTTACCAAATTTAGAACCAAAAATAAAAGCTGCTGAATCACAAATCCAAACTGATACAAACATTATAAAAATCCAACTCATTCCAAACTCCATGTTTCTGATACTGACTATGCAGTCTAAAAAAACTCCTATCCAAATTGCACCCAATAATGTAACACCTAAATTTTCAATTGGTTTTTCTTTATCTCGAAACAATTCAAACGCAAGAATTACAATCGATAAAATTATAATTATTTCTAATGTAAAACTTTGTTTATTAAATAAATTTATTTCAATTAAATGATTTAAAAAAAGATAAGTATAAAAAAGATAAAGTGGAATAATATGAATATTAATTTTTTTTAATAAGCACATTTTTTCTAATTCATATGTAGAAAAGAAAATAGATATAAATATTAAACATTGAAAAAATAATCCTCCATAATAGATAGCTGATAAAAGCAAAGGTATTCCAATAAGATTAACTAATAGGCGAGAATCATTATTTTTATTCATTTAATTATTGTGGTGCATGTATACACCATCTCCTAATTCAATTATTTCAATTTTTACACTTGCAGTACCTAAATCTTTGAACCCTAATTTTATTGCGGCTCCATATGAACAATCCAAAATCCTATTTCCAACATAGGGTCCTCTATCATTAATTCGCAAAATTATTGATTTTTGATTATCTAAGTTAGTAACTCTAACAACTGTTCCCAAAGGTAATGTTTTGTGAGCTGCTGTGACACCATATTGATCATAAACCTCACCATTAGCTGTTAATTTTCCATGAAAGTTAGGCCCATACCACGATGAAATGCCCTTTAAAACATCACCTGTTTTAAAATCATTTTTTTTNGAAGNTCTNGNAGTATATTTTTTTTGTTCTAATTTACCACTATNAATTGACTGATTNGATGAGGANTATCTAGGAGATACAGTNCAAGAAGANAANAATANCAAACACATAAATTGAATTAATATTTTATTCACAATAATTGCCAATCAATTCTGAAATATTATTTATTTTATTGATTGTTAAAAAATTTTTCAATTTATCNNTCATTTTAGATATAAGTGATGGATCTCTNTAATTCAGAGTNCCTACTTGAACCATAGTTGAACCGACTCTGATAAACTCTACAACATCTTCAAAATTTGATATNCCNCCCATTCCAATAATTGGAATTTCAACTTCATTATATATTTTATGAATTTTAGCAAGTGCTAATGGCTTTATTGGTGGGCCTGAAACTCCTCCAAATTTAGTACTCAAGGTCATTTTNCCAGTTCTNTAATTAATCCCCATTCCTACAAAAGTATTTACAGCACTAACTGCATCAGCTCCTCCATCTTGAGCCGCTAANGCAATTTTTTCAATACTTGTAACATTTGGACTAAGTTTGATTATAAGAATTTTATCTGTTAATTTTCTAAGCTCAGAGGTTAATTTTAAAGTTACTTTATGATCAACACCAAACTCCATTCCACCTTTTTTAACATTTGGGCATGATATATTAATTTCATAACCTACGTGGCTACCATCGCAATTTTCTATTTCTTCCATTACTTTAACATAATCATCAAAATTTGAACCAGCTATACTAATTAAAAAATTTGTANNAATATTTCTCAGATCAGGTAATTTTTCTATGCAAAACTTTTCCACTCCCAAGTTTGCTAAACCAATAGCATTAATCATACCCGATTCTGATTCAAATATTCTTGGNGAAGGATTTCCTATNCTNGGTTCCAAAGTTATTGATTTNGTAATAACNCAACCTAATTTAGATAAATCAACAAATTTTTTCACTTCATCTCCATATCCAAATGTTCCACTTGCAGCAATTATAGGAGAATTAAACTCTATATTTCTAATCTTTGTCTTAAGCATTTTAACTTATATCCTGATCAACTTTTTGACACCAACTTAAATAATTCCATAAATCCTTTATTAACTCAATAGGATGTTTAATGGCATATTTCATACCACCTGGATATGCAGTAACTAATCTCCAATTGATATAATCATATGACCATTTTCTCATTGACCAAATTATTTTGAATTTAGATTTTCTTTTTTTTATAATCATTTANTAATTATTTAATTATAACTGTTGAATGGCCAATATTTTTAAANTCAAGATCTCCTTCCACAGAAATCACATCTAAATCTAATACTGTNCCATCTGACCTATGCACTCTAATTATTGGCAAATCNCCTGTTTTGCAATACCCTTCTGTTGATATTTTAGTATTTTCTGATGAATTATCATAACCCATAATTGGTATATCTATTTTTGCACCTAATATATATTTCCTTGCACCAACTATTACATCACCATTATAGGCTACTAACCAGTCAGATTCAGATAATTCATTTCCATTAAAACTTGCATCCTCAACAAAATAAAAATATTGATTAATAGATTGGACATAATTGAATGGATTATCTTGTTCTAAATTAACTTCTTTGTTAGAAAATAATTTTTTATATTGAATTTCTAGTTTTTCAATACCTTGAAAATCATTAACGAAATTATTTTTTTTCGAAGATTTTTTAAAGAAAAAATTATTTAAGTAATCCATTTTTTTATTATTAATAATTGGAGTTTTATTTAAACCAAATTTTCCTTGGTTAACTTTAATATTTGTTCTTGAAAATACTCTTTCTGTTTTTGAATTAAAATCCTTCAATTTAATTTTGTTAATTATCCTGTAAAAATCAACTTCTAAATATTCATAATTTTTCTCAAATAATAAGGAACCATTATTATCAAATTCTAGTTCTTTGATTTTGATAAAAATATTATCGTCAGCTTCTAATATCCATGCTGTTTTGGGATTTTTTCCATCAGATGGAATATAATCAATTTCATAACAAGATAAACTTTGACCTAGATATTCACAATCAGAACTCGAATTATTTATATTATATCTATATTTACTATTATTTATTTCATCATATATTTCATGAAAAATAATTGGTAAATCCTTATCAAAATAGTAGCTATCCTCTGAAATTTCTATGGTATTTGAATAATCTGGATTTATTGCAATAATTGAATTCTTGTTTTTAAAAATTTTACTATCTGAAATAAAGTATTGAATATTTTTACCTGTATCTAAGAATCCTATTTTTGCATTAACTTCTTCATCATATGACATAAATTCATTTTTATATTTAACATTAAATTTTTTATTTATCTTTGGAGAGTCTAGTTGATTACTTTTTATAATTATCTCATACTCAATATCCAGTGGTTGGGGTAAACTTTCTACAGCATTAATAACTTCAGAACCATTTCTTGGTTTTAGTTTATCCAATTCTAAAAATTTCTGTTTTTCAACTTCAACATATTCTAAAACTCTATCTCTTTTTTCATCTAATTGAGATAATGACAACATAGCTTCTCCATAAAAAGTCTCATCTTTATAAAAATCTGCAATTAATTGAAAATATTCACGTCCTAATTTAGGATTATATTTTCTATATAAAATATCTGCAATTTCTATTAGTAGATTAATCATATTTTTTCTATTTCTACTATATGATTGAAAATGATAATTCTCATTTTGAACAAGTGTATCACGCAACATAATATGTGATGGAAAATTAAGTATTTTCAAAAAATCATTCACATAACCTTTATCTTTACCTTGAACTTTTTTTTCAATTTCGTTTATTTGTTTTAAAAGAGAGTCATTGGGCAGTATTTCAGTAATATTTTGGATATAATTCAAGCTTTGATTTAAAATTAATTGATTTTTTCTATGTTGTATTTGATCTTCAAAATTTTTCTTAATTTCATTGTATCTTTTAGAAACCTCCGAAGCATATACTCCATTATCTAAATCAATATATTTTTTATAAAAATGAATAGTTTCTTCAATATCATTTAAGTAATAATCATTTATAAATCCAGCCATGTATATTGACACAGGATCATTAAATTTTTCATAATTTTTTTTGAATAAGTCTAAGGCATCTGATATTGAAGAATCCATCATTGTAAATGCCTCTTTATTAATTGAGTCTGAATTAGTTTTTTCTGTTAATAGTTCATTAAATATTAAAGTACTATCAATATTAAAATTTATATCAAGCTCTGATTTAAAGTAAAAAACTTTTTTCATGAAGTCTGCATTATTATCTTTATTAATTAAATTAAGATTTTCTAATGCATCTTCAGGAAGATTTAAATTAAAATAAAGAATAGAACTCATATCAAATATCAGACTATCAATCAATGTTGAATCAGACGGATAATCATCTGGCAACAAAATGTTTTTATTAGCAGTTGAATCAATTTCCAAATCATTAACAAAAGTTGAGTCATTTTTATTAGATAAATCTAAAACTAAAAACTGATTATAAATTTCAACAAAACTTTGCAAAGCAATAAATTTATTTTTTAAATCTATATTTGATGGATTTTTTTCAACAGCTAAGCTATAATAGCCCAAAGATTTTTCATAATCCTTATATTCACTAAGGTAAATAAATCCTAACATTGAATAAACCTCTGAAAAAGATATCTTATGAGAATTTATTTTCTGTTCAAATTTATCTAATAAATCATTTAATAGAATTTCTGATTTTGAAAAATCTTTTTTACTTATAAGAGTTTTTGCTTTCTCTATATTGTAATAGATATATTTATCATCCTCTAAATCAATATTTAACTTGTAATCGATATAATCAAAAATTTCATTATAAAAACCTAATTTTCTATTATAATCAAACCAATTTTGCATTAAATCAACAACTTCTTTATCAACTTCAAATTGATTTTTTAATTCATTTAAGTAGTTTAGGACTTTAACTTCATCATTCAATGTTTCAAAAAAAGCAATTAGATTAAAATATATATTTTTCTTCTGAGTACCATTAATTGCATTGTTTATTGCATTTAAATAAAATTCTTCAATAATTGGGCTTGACGAGCCTTTTAATGATGAGTATCTTGCCTTTAAAATAAAATAATTTGATTTAGAATTTTGAAGTTCTTCTAGAAGAAAAACATATGGTATCTTCCTCTTTAAATCAAAAATATTTTTATTGAAATTATCAAAATTATTATCAAGTTTATCTAGTACTAATTCTAATGCTTCTTTATTATTTAATTCTAAATAAATTAAACCTAATCTTATCAAACTATCATAATAATAAGGACTTTTATCATTATTAGTAATTTTTTTAAAATAGTAAGTAGCTGGTGATAAAAGATTTTTACTATAACTTGATCTTGCAATAATATATGCAGCATCTTCATAAAGGTTGGAATTTTCAAAATCATTTATAACAATTAAAGAATATTTAATAGCATCTTCAAAAAGCTTTTCAGATGAAGCTTTAGAGTTTCTTTGATTACCTGAGACTTTTTCTTGATAGCTAAGTTCTAAAGCATCTCTAAACTTTACTTTTGCTAAATAATAACTATTATAGTAAGCAAAAAAATTACTATTAGATTTTCTATCTTTTCTAATTTTAGCTTTTTGAAATTTTTCTTTTAATTTTTGACTTTCTGAAATATTTTCCTGAAGATTACACGATTGGAAAATGAATGATATTAGAATTAGAAATAAATAATTGAAAAAAAACTTTTGTAAATATTTTTTATATAACATCATATATTGAATTTAAATAATTTAAATCTTTATTATATTGATGAATCAATGATTATGCTTTTTCTAAAGCCTGTTTTAAATCATCTATAATATCTTCTTTGTTTTCAATTCCAACTGAAAGCCTAACTAAACCATCGGTTAAACCTCTTGCATGTCTTTCAACAGCAGGAACATCAGCATGAGTCATTGTTGCAGGATGTGTTATCATAGTTTCAACGGACCCAAGACTTTCAGCAAGCAAACATAATTTAACGCCATTCATTAAATTTTTACCCGATGGTATACCTCCTTTTAACTCAAATGAAATCATTCCAGAAAAACCTAACATTTGTTCTTTTGCTATAAGATGACCCGGGTCTGACTTCAGACCTGGATATGCAACTCTGGATACTTTAGGATGAGATTCAAGGAATTCTGCAACTGATTGCGCATTTGAATTGTGACGTTCCATCCTCAAATGTAATGTCCTAAGACCGAGCATTACTAAAAAACAGTCAAATGGGCTAGGCACTGCTCCAATAGTTTTTTGAATAAATTTCATTTTATCAAAAATCTTTTTATCATTCGTTAAAATTGCACCACCAATAATTTGGTTATGACCACTAAGGTATTTAGTTGTACTATGCATCACAATATCAGCACCAAACTCAATTGGTCTTAAGAAAACAGGTGTAGAGAATGTTGCATCAACGCCAAATAATAGATTATTTTTTTTGGCAATATCATTCATCGCATTTAAATCTGTAATTTTTAATAAAGGATTTGTTGGAGTTTCTATCCATAATAATTTAGTATTACTTTTTACTGCTTTTTCTACTTCTTCGGGATTGGACGAATTGACATAAGTAAATTCTAGTCCATAATGAATCAGCACTTCATTAAAGTGCCTTGATACACCTCCATAAACATCATCTGAACATACAACATGATCACCTGCTTTTAATAATTTTAAAACACTATCGACTGCAGACATTCCACTAGAAAAACATACACCATAATCAACACCTTCAATCTCTGCAAGATGCTGTTCAAGTAACTGCCTACTTGGATTTGATGCTCGTGTGTAATCAAACCCCTTGTCTTTACCAACTTCCTCTAAAACATACGTGGCAGTTTGAAAAATAGGTGGAACTACAGCTCCAGTTGCTTCATCAGGCTTTGTAGACGCTCTAACAATTTTTGTATCTAATTTCAATTTAAATTCCTTTCATTTTAAAAATTAACTTGTATTTAATTTATTGAAAACTTGACAATAAATAATCATAAAATTCATCATAACTATTTTTTAATAAAACTGACTTCTTTTCTAAAGATAATAATTTGTTTAGCCTTTTAGGTAGCTTAATATTAAAATTTATATTTTTTTCTACAACATCTAAAAATTTAGCAGGATGAGCTGTACCAAGAAAAATTTTATTAAAATTTTGTGATTGTTCTTTTTCATATTTCAAAATACCAAGAAGAGCAACTGATGTATGAGGATCTAATAGGTATTTTTTTTCTAAAAAAAATTCCTTTATTAGGTTAGAAGTTTCTGTTTCATTAAATGACCAACTAATCATATCCATCTTAAGCTTTTCTAATGTATGATACAAATCCATTATTCGAACAATGTTACTTGGATTTCCTACATCCATCGCATTTGAAATTGTTTGGATTGATGGCTTTGGTGAAAATTTACCAGTTTCTAAAAACTTTGGAATTACATCATTGGAATTAGTTGAAGCAATTATTTTTTTAAAAGGTAGACCCATTTTTTTAATTATCAAACCTGCCGTTATATTCCCAAAATTACCACATGGAACTGAAAATATTGTTGGGAGTTTTTTATTATCTAATTGCATATATGAATGAGCATAATAAAAGGACTGAGGAATTAGCCTGGCAATATTAATAGAATTTGCTGATGATAAGTTAATTTGCTCATTTAATTTATCATCTAAAAATGCTTTTTTAACAAGTTTTTGACAATCATCAAATGTACCATCAACTTCTAAAGCAAAAACATTTCTATCTAAAGTTGTCAATTGTTTTTCTTGAATTTCACTTACTTTTCCTTTCGGATATAAAATTATAACATTAATACCATCAACATCATAAAATCCATTAGCAACAGCACCTCCTGTATCACCAGATGTTGCAACCAAAATATTAATCTCCTTTGATGAATTATCTCTCAAACTTTGCATACATTGTGCCATAAACCTTGCACCAAAATCTTTAAAAGCTAGAGTAGGACCATGAAATAATTCTAAACAATAAAGATTTTTTTCAATTTTTTTATTTGGTGCATCAAATGTTATACATGATTCAATAATATTTTGAATTTGATTTTTAGATAAATCTTCATCCAAAAATTTCTTTGAAATTTCAAAAGACATCTCTTGAAAAGACATTCTGCTTTCTTGATTAAACAACTTAGATAAATCAGGTAACAGTCGAGGCATATAAAGACCTTTATCTGATGGCATTCCCTTAAATAAAGCTGTTCTAAAATTATCATTTAAATCTTTATTATTTGTACTGTAGAATTTCATTTGAGTATGTTCGGACCAGAATGATTAACTTTTGATATATATACATCGCAATCAATACCACAATTCCTATAAAAATTTTTAGAAAAATCCATAATTTTTTTTGCAGTTATTTTATTTTCACAAATCGCAAAAATTGTTGGTCCCGAACCAGAAATACCGCACCCAAGAGCTCCTAAATCCATTGATTTATTTTTTACATCGTAAAATCCACTTATTAAAGGAGCTCTTACAGGTTCAATGATTTCATCTTGCATTGATCTTTTAATTAACTCAAAATCTCCATTTGCAAAACCAGTAACCAATCCAGCTATATTGCCCCACTGCTTAACTGCAGAGGTAAGTTTAATTTTGTTTGGCAGCATATCTCTAGCATCTTGAGTACTTACTGAAATATCTGGATGAATCAAGCAAACATATAAATCTGGAATATTAATATTAATTATATCAAGAGTTTTAGTATCTCTAATTATAGTTAAACCTCCAAATAAACATGGAGCAATGTTATCTGCATGTGGATTTGTAACTGATACACTCTCTCCAATAAGAGCATACTTTAACATTTCCTTATCAGTTAGTGTTTCATTTAATATTTTATTAATTGCAAATACTACTCCTGAAGCGGTAGCTGCCGAAGAACCCATTCCACCGCAAAGCGGAATTCCTTTTTTAATTTTGATTTTGAAGCCAAAATCTAACTTAAAATCTTCAATTATTTGAATCGCAGGTAAACCTCCGGTATTTTTTCGTGGATCAGTAGGAATATTAGAATATTTTGATTCAACTAATTCTATTAATACTTTTTTTTGATTTATTTTGTCTACCTCAACCTCATCAAAAGGCTTATCGAGACATAAACCCAAAATATCAAATCCACATGATAAATTTGCAACTGTAGCAGGCGCCTGAATTTTAATATTTTTCATAAGAAAATTTTAAACTTTTGCTTCACCTTTCGTTGCTAAACTATTAGTCCTAGCTCTAAAAATTAATGCATCTTGTCCTTCATTTCTATTTGTACCACCCCAAGCTTTGAGCGCATCTTCTTGTAATGCTCTTCCATACGAAAAAGTCAAATTCCATGGCATTTCACTCATATATTTTTTATTCATTGTATTTAAATGCGCAGTTGCTAAATCACTACTTTGTCCTCCTGATAAAAATGCTATTCCTGGTACATCAGATGGAACATTATCTTTTAAACACTTAAAAGTAAGTTCTGCAACTTTATCAATATCTGCCTGTGTATCGCAATCACTTCCTGATATAATCATATTAGGCTTTAATACTATGCCGCTCAAATCAACGTGATGCATAATTAACTGTTCAAAAGTTACATTTAATGATCTTTGTGAAACATCATAACAATCTTCAATAGTATGACTACCATCCATCAAAACTTCAGGTTCTACAATTGGAACTAAACCATTTTCTTGACATAATGAAGCATAACGAGCTAATCCATTAGCATTAGAATGAATACAAGCATCAGATGGAATTGTTTCTCCAATTGTAATCACAGCCCTCCACTTAGCAAATCTAGCACCCATTTCATAATATTCTTTTAATCTATTTCTTAAACCATCTAAACCTTCAGTAATTTTCTCGTTTTTAAAACCTGCAAAATCTTTAGCTCCAGTATCAACCTTAATACCAGGGATAATACCTTTTGATTTTAATAATTCAGTAAATGGAATTGATTTATCACAAGTTGTAGACTGTCTAATGGTTTCATCAAATAAAATCACACCGCTTATATACTTTTCAATATCAGGAGTATTAAATAAAAGATCTCTATATTCATTTCTATTGCTAAAGGTTTTTTCTACTCCAATTGAATCAAATCTTTTATCGCAAGTGGGAGTACTTTCATCTGCAGCTAAAATACCCTTTCCTTTTAAAACCATTTGATTAGCAATTTCTTGTAAATTTTCCATTTCAATTTCCTCATTTTTTTTGAATTATAGCTTTATAATTTAAAGAAATTATATCTTATAATTTCTAATTTATATTTTATTTACAAGCTTTTAATTGTAAATTAATTCAATATTTAATGTCAAACTATTCGCAAAATATTTGGTTTAATGGAGAAGTTATTCCTTTTAATGAAGCAAGAATTCATATCTTGTCTCATGTCATCCATTATGGTACGGGTGTTTTTGAGGGTATAAAGTGCTATAATACTCCTAATGGTCCAGCAGTTTTTAAACTTAAAGAACATATGGTTCGTCTTCACCAATCAGCTGAAAATTATAAAATGTCTATCCCCTTTTCAGTTGAAGAATTATGCTATGGTACTATTGAATTAATTCGTTCTAATAGTTTAAATAATTGTTATTTACGACCTGTTGCATACTATGGATATGATACGCTCGGAGTTCACCCTAAGAATTGTCCTGTAGAAGTAGCAATTGGAACACTTGACTGGGGAGCATACGTTGGTAAAGAAGCTCTTAGTAAAGGAGCAAAGGTGACTATCAGCCCTTGGAAAAAATATCAATCAGAATCGTTTCCAGCAAGTACCAAATCTTCTGGTACATATTTAAATTCACTACTTGCAGTTCAAGATGCAAAATCAAAAGGCTTTGATGAAGCTTTGCTACTTAACTTAGACGATACTGTTGCAGAAGGTTCAGGACAAAATTTTTTCTTAATAAAAAATGGAATATTTCATACTAATGATAAAGATGCTAATATTTTAATGGGTATAACTAGAGAAACAGTTTTACAATTAATTAATGATTTAGGTATGGAGTATAAAATATCTAACATAACAAAAGATGATTTATTTAATGCTGATGAGGCTTTTTTTACTGGTAGTGCATCTGAAGTAACACCTATACGTAAAATAGATGAACATACTTTTTCTAATGGAAAAGCAGGTAAACTAACTTTAAAAATTCAAGAATTATATTATAATATTGTTAGAGGTAAAGAACCTAAGTATGAATCCTGGCTTACTTATGTTAACTAATTTTATGAATTCTTAACATATTAGTTGTCCCTGTAACAGCTACAGGAACCCCAGATGTTAAAACAAACGTATCTCCCTTTTTTAATAACTTTTTACTTATCAATATTTTTTCTGATTCTTCAATCATTTCATCAGTTGAAGAAAATTGTTTAGTATGCAATGGAATAACACCCCATACTAAAGATAACTTATTGCATGTTGATTCATTTGGAGTTAGTGCAAAAATATTATTCCTAGGCCTAAAATGTGAAACAACAACAGCAGTACTTCCAGATTCAGTCATGACTACGATTGCATCAATTTCTAAGTGTCTTGAAATTAATTTAACTGATTCACCTATTGCAGATCTAATATTTCTATTTAAATCTACAGAATCTTCATTTAATATTTTATTTTTTTCAATTTCTTGTTCAGCATTAAGTAATATTTCCTGCATAATTTTAACTGCTTTTAATGGATATTTACCAATTGCGGTTTCTCCAGAAAGCATAACTGCATCTACTCTTTCGTAAACTGCATTAGCTACATCATTTACTTCAGCTCTAGTAGGAGATGGATTTTCAATCATTGAATCCAACATTTGAGTAGCAACAATTACTGGTTTTTTTATTTTTTTACATTTTTCTATAATTAACTTTTGTAAGCTAGGTAATTTAGCTAATGGCATTTCAACACCTAAATCACCTCTTGCAATTAATATGCCATCAAATGTATCGATGATTGAGTCTAAGTTATCTATAGCTTCTGGTTTTTCTATTTTTGCAATAATAGGAATCGAAAAACCTTCTTTTTTATATATTCTTAAAATCGGATTAATATCTTTACTCTTTCTTACAAAGGATAATGCAAACCAATCAATTTTATTTCTAGCAGCTAAATGGAGGTGCTTCCTGTCCTTATTAGTCAACGATTTAACATTTAATTCTATACCAGGAAAATTAACGCCTTTTTTATTAAAAATTATACCATCATCAGTTGCTTTTAAAACGAGGGATTCTTTTCTGCTCGATAAAACTTCAAAAGCTATTTTACCATCATCAATTTTTACAAAAGCATCCTTAAAAGATATATTTTTAAAATCTATTTTGGCATTAATTGTTATATCGTTTGAGTTTGAATGCCCCAAAGTATATTTTTGATTTTTATTTATATGGATAGAATTTTCTTCATTACCTAAATCTATTCTAATTTTTGGCCCAGCCAAATCAACAAGTATTCCAATATATTTATTTTTAGCTTTAGATTCTTTTCTAATGATATTAATAGTATTTTCAAAATCAATATCATTTTTAAAATGACTCATATTTATTCTAAAAACATCTACTCCTTCATCCATTAATTCTGCAATTATTGATTGAGATTTTGAAATTGGACCTAAGGTAGCAATTGTTTTAGTTTTTATAAATGACATAAAATCCCTTTTTAAATTCGTTAACTTAATTGAGCAAAAACTATATTTAATATAAAAATGAAATATTTCATGCATAAATTTACGTAGTTACATTATGATAAAATATAAATGTTTTATTTTTTATTTTTATTTCCAAAATTTGTTTTGAAAGGACAAAGATTTTATGACAGTTGAATTAAAAAATCTAGTAATGAATGATAGACAGATTTGTGATTTGGAATTATTACTTAATGATGCATTCCAACCTCTCACTGGCTTCATGGATGAATTAAATTATAATTCGGTTTTAAAAAATATGCGATTATCTTCAGGAGAATTATGGCCAATTCCAATAACTTTAGATGTTACAAAAAAAATAAAAACATCTCTTAATCTTAAATTAAATTCAAAAATTGCTTTGAGAGATAAAGAAGGTTTTCTAGTTGCAACTTTAAGAATATCTAGCATGTGGAAAATTGATAAACTTAAAGAAGCAAAATTAGTTTATAATACCACTGATAAAAATCATCCAGGTGTAAATTATTTATTCAATCAAGTGGGAGAATATTATATTGGTGGAGATTTAGAATTAAATGAATTACCAAAACATTATGATTATCAACTATTCAGACATTCACCAGTAGAATTGAAAAAACAGTTTAAAAAATTAGGATGGGATAAAGTTGTTGCATTTCAAACAAGAAATCCCATGCATAGAGCTCATAAAGAAATTTCTTTTACAGCAGCTAAAGAAAATGGAGCGAATCTATTATTACATCCTGTTGTAGGGCCAACAAAACCAGGAGATATTGATCATTACACTAGAGTAAGGTGTTATCAAAGAATTATAAAATATTTCCCGGAAGGAACTACTATGTTAAGCCTTTTGCCTTTAGCGATGCGAATGGCTGGACCGAGGGAAGCGTTATGGCATGCTTTAATAAGAAAAAATTATGGATGTACTCATATAATCATTGGTAGGGATCACGCTGGACCGGGTAATAATCAAAATGGAAAACCATATTACGGACCATACGATGCACAAAAAATTGTTTCAGAGCATGAAGATGAAATTGGAATTAAAATGGTACCTTTTAAAATGATGGTTTATGTCAAAGATGTAGATAAATATATGGAAATTGATAAAGTACCAAAAAAATATAAATCTTTATCTATTTCAGGTACAGAACTAAGACATCGTTTGGAAAATAATCAAGAAATTCCTGATTGGTTTTCATATAGTGATATTGTAGATGAACTACATAAAGTCTATCCTCCAAAAGATAAGCAAGGGTTCACAGTTTTCTTTTCTGGGTTATCTGGCTCAGGTAAATCAACAATAGCAAATGGTCTATTAGTTAAATTACTTGAACATGGAAATCGAAGAGTGACTTTACTTGATGGGGATATTGTAAGAACTCATCTATCAAGTGAACTCGGATTTTCAAAAGAGCATAGGGAAATTAACGTTAAAAGAATTGGTTATGTAGCAAGTGAAATTACAAAAAATGGAGGTATTGCGATTTGTGCACCTATTGCTCCTTTCAAAGAATCGAGACAGTTTAATAGGAAACTTATAAGTAATTTGGGGACTTACATTCAGGTTCATGTATCAACTCCATTAAAGGAATGTGAAAGAAGAGATGTTAAAGGTTTGTATGCCAAAGCAAGGGCAGGAATTCTGAAAGGTTTTACAGGTATAGATGACCCTTATGAGACTCCAGAATCATCTGAATTAAAAATAGATACAACAAATATTTCACCTGAGCAAGCCGTTCAAGAAGTTATGCTTTATTTAGAACAAAAAGGATTTATAAAATAGTGGGAAGACTAGACTACAGTACTGTTTTAAATACTGCTATTGAAATTTCAAAAAAAGCAGGTGTAAAAATATTAGAAATATATAATAATACTAATATTGATATTTCATTTAAGAATGATAATTCTCCTTTGACTGAAGCAGATAAAGCATCAAACGAAGTCATTGAAAAAGAATTAAAAAAACTAACTCCCTCAATACCTATTTTATCTGAAGAAGGTAAAGATATTAAATTTAAAACAAGGCAAAAATGGAACCTTTTTTGGCTTATTGATCCATTAGATGGAACTAAAGAATTCATTAAAAGAAATGGTGAATTTACGGTAAATATTGCACTTATTTCAGATGGAGAGCCTATTTTAGGTATTGTATTTGCACCTGTACTAGATACAATTTGGTATGGAGATATGAAAAAGGGTTCGTTCAAATCCAAAAAAAATAAAAAACCATTTAAAATTAAAACTACTAAACCCCAAAAAGATAATCCTGTAAAAGTTGTAACATCCAGATCTCATACTAATAATCCAAAACTTAAGGAATTTCTTATGGATTATCCAAAACATGAGCTCGTAAAAATGGGAAGTTCAATTAAAATTTGTTGTGTTGCCGATGGTACAGCTCACATCTACCCCAGACTTGGGCCCACTATGGAGTGGGATACAGCAGCTGCCCACGCAGTAGTAAAATTTGCAGGTGGAAATATTTATGATTTAGAAAAAATGAATCAATTAAAATACAATAAATCTTCTTTGCTTAATCCTGAATTTTTAGTTAATCACACATAGAAAGATATTCAACATGAAAAAATATTTTATTATAGTTTTCTTATTTTCAATGATATATACTTATACCATCCAACCTGTACATAATTCTATATTGAATATGACACACATCCTTTTTGAATGGGAACAAGTTCCAGGAGCAACAGATTATACGGTCACAATATATGATGAAAGTTCTGGTGAATATCTTATAGAAAATGTAGAATCTCTTATTTACATAAATAAAAGTTTTTTTAATTGGAATAATTCTTACACATGGTACGTCAATCCTAACTATTTAGATGGTACTATAGGGCCTGTTATTGAAGATTTAAATGGAAATTCTTATAAAACTTTTAGTATTGGTAATTCTAGGTCAAACGCAACATCTACAGGGAGTTATCAAGGAGATGAAATTACTATTTTTGCTTCTTTTCTTGATAATTATTCTGCAGCAATTGATAAAGATGGAAATGAAATCTGGCATACATCAAATAATAACTTAGTTTTTTACAATACAGATTATTATGGACAACTTTTTGGAGCTCAATATAACAATAATTTAGTTCATAATTTACCTGTTGTAGAATTTGATATTAATAGTAACATAGTTTGGCAAGAACCAAATGAACATTTTTCTCATCATGAAATGATACAATTACCCAATGGAAATTATATGTCCATAATTGAAGATATTAGATCAGGTCCTATACCAAGTGATTTGCCCAATAATTTATCTCTTCTATTTCAGTTTATTGGTTATAATGCAGATGGAGAAACAAACGAGTTTCCATGGGTAGGTGATAAAATTATTGAATGGGATCATGAAGGTAATGAAGTTTGGAGCTGGAGTACATTTGATCATTTTAGTAAACTTGATTATGATGTTATAGCAGGAACTTGGACTGCAGCATATAATGATGGAAGATTTGATTGGACTCATGCTAATGCATTTTGGTTTTCAGAGGAAGATAATGCAATATATTTTTCTTCAAGACACTTATCTAGAATAACTAAAATAGATTATTTAACAGGAGAGATTATTTGGAATATGGGTCTTGATATGCCATCTGGAGAAGTAGATTGCGGTCAAGATTTGGGCTTTAGTTTTCAACATAGTATAATTGAACTAGATGATGGAAATATTGTAACGCTTGATAATGGTAATATAAGTACTGTAATAAATGATACTTCATATCCTACCTCTAGAGGCCTTGAAATTGAAGTTAATGAACTTAATGGATCATGTGAGGCAACTATTGTATGGTCATTTGATCTTCCGGAGGAACTATTTGGATTTGCTTCTGGTAATGTACAAAAACTCAATAATGGTAATTATCTTATAACCACAGTTGGTGATGGTGGAACAAGTATCGAAGTAACACCAAATAATGAAATTGTGTGGCAGGCTAGCTATAACCTTACATTCCCTAATGGTGCTGTCTATAGAGCAAACAGGTTACCAGGACTTTATCCAGTTGCATATAGTATTGTAATTGATAATATGTATCTTAATAATAATAATATGACAGTAGACGATGAGCTGAATTTTACTTTATTCAATAATGGTTCTAAAAGTGAAATATTTTTTATATCTGCACTTAATGAAAATATTCAAGTTAATCCAGGAGAATCAATTTATTTACAAATTCCTGTTCAATTAACAGATGAAATTATTCAATTTAATATTATACCTATTCATAGAGAAGATTTAACCAAAACCTTTTCGATTTACATTGGAGAAACTAATTCTATTTTTGGATGCACTGATATTAATGCCTGCAACTATAATCCAAACGCCACTGATAATGATAATAGCTGTGAATATATTATAGATTGTTTAGATGAATGTGGTGGTGATGCATATGTTGATGATTGTGGTGTATGCAATGGCAATAATTTAAATGATTTAGGATGTGGATGTTTTGAACCAGAGCCATTTGATTGTGGTGATGGATCAACAGGCTGTAATCTTGGAGATTGTGAAATAATTCCTGGCGAATGTCCAAATAATTTTACTTATTTAGAATCGAACGAAATTCCAAATTCTGCTATCGTTTTAGATGGAAGTCAATGCTTCAGTAATATTGACTTAGGTATTTTATATGATATTATTCAGCTAAATAATTTAGAAGAACAAAATGCAATAGAATTAGGAACACAAAATTGGTTTAATGGTCACATAACTAGATTAACGATAGGTAATTTTTATGATGGTGGTAATGTTACTCTCACATCACTTCCTAATTCAATAGGTGATTTCCCTAGTCTAGCAATTTTATATCTAAATTATAATGAATTGACTTATTTACCTGATTCAATTACGAATTTACCTAATTTAATTTATCTAGTTTTATCATTCAATCAATTGACGCATTTACCTGAAAATATTGGTGATTTAACTAATATGATTTGGTTGGACTTAGGATATAATAGTATAGAATATATACCTGAAAGTATTGGAAATTTATCAATGCTTCAATATTTATGGATTTTTAATAATCAACTAACAGCACTTCCAAATAGTATTTGTGATTTGAACTTAGATTGGAATGCACTTGATAACAATTTCTTACCCTATTTTGGAACTGGCGGGAATATGTTATGCAGTGATTTACCTGAGTGCGTTGCTAACAGTCAAAATTTGAATACATCAATAGATCCATTATACTATTCATTTTTAATAACTGTTGAGCAAAATTGCGATACTACAAGCTGTGGACAAGCTGATATTTCAGGAGACGGATTAACTAATATCATTGATATAGTATCTCTAGTTAATTTTATTATTTCAGAGCAAGTTACTAATAATGACAATTTATGTTTATATGATTTAACTGAGGATGATACTATTAACGTAATAGATATAGTTTTTCTAGTGAATATAATACTTGAAGATTAAAATTTAATTAGACAAGAACCAATTGACAATCCTGCACCTGTTCCAATTAGATACAATATGTTTCCATCATTTATTTTATCTTGTTTGAAAGCAGTAACAAGTGCTAATGGTATTGATGCTGCAACGCAATTACCTGTTTTATCAATTATATTAACGACTTTTTTTGAATCAAATCCACCATATTTTGAATAAGCTTTTACTGCCATTCCTGAAGCCTGATGAGGTATCAATAAATTGATATCGTCAAAATTCAATCTATTTTCTCTTAAATCTTGTTTTATTAAATCATGTACTTTCTGTCTTGCCATTCTATAAACACGTGGTCCATTCATAGAAAATAAATTATCATCAATCCTTGTTATATCATCTTGCGGATGTAAATTTGTACCACCACCTCTAACTTCTGTCAAATCTGTACCTTCTGGAAATGTATTCATTGAAAAACTGATTAATCCAGATTTATTATTAGAACTTTCTAAATATACTGCAGCAGCTGCATCTCCTAACAGTGCTGCACTTTCAGGCTCTTTAAAATTTCTACCCCTGGTTCCTCTATCAGTTGAAACAATTAAAATTTTTTTGTATAATTTAATTTGTAAAAAAGAGGAAGCTACTTTAATAGCTGTTAAAAATGATAAACATGTACTGTGTACACTAAATGATGGAATTTCATTAAAACCAAGTTCTTTCTGTATAAATACTGAAGTATCAGGAATAGTTTGTTTTGGAACGCCTGATGCATTAATAATTAAATCCGGATTATCTTTAGTTCCAATAGCTTCTTTAGCAGCAATTGCTCCCATTTCATCAACGTCAATTTCTGATATTCTTCTCTCAATAACTCCAGTTCTATTAACTATCCAATCTTCTGATTTATTTATTAGTTTTGATAACTCTTTTGAAGTCTGTATTCTAGGAGGTAAATAACTACCTAAACCTGTAATCTTAAAAGGATATAAAACCTTAACCATTAAAAATAATATGTAATTGATGATCTAAATGATGAAAAAGATTCCATTCTATTAAAATTGTAATTATCTATGGAATCATCACCAAAAATTTTTGTTATCCCATATGAGAATTCAAATCCATCACCTAAATCATGTTCAAATTCAACAGAAAGGAGTTTTCCTTTTCCTCTATCCATATCAATAAATGCATTTAAATCAATAATTAAATCGTAATCTTCAAATTGTTGTTCAATATTAAATAAAATAGCCTCAGATGTAATCAATGCATAAGGAGTTCCTACACCAGGAATGAATAAATTTTGAGGTTCAAAATTTTCTAAACTCATGCCTAAATCATCTTCAACTTCTTGACAATCTTGACTTGAAAATTGTGGTAATGCTGCAACAAGCTCATCGCAGTTTAATCCTAATTGATTCGAACTATATTCTTCAATTTTATGCTTAAAATATTGTGCATTTAATCTTATATCATCCTCTAAAGGTAATTCAAATTGAATTGCAAATTGAGAATATTTTACTTTTTCTTCAAAAGCTCTTGTAAGATTTTGATCTAAAAAAGGTGCTCCAAACAACTCATCAACTGTAGAACCTGTATAATTAGGGTTTTCTGACAAATTATTAAAAACATTTAAATTATTTTGGTCATTTGATGAAAAATAAGCATAATCAAATGATAATGTAAAATCATCACCTAAGAAAATTGTTCCTAATCCAAGAGCATTCGTATATCTATAAGAATATCTGGGTAAAGGTTCTACTACATTACCCAAATTAAATTGATCAGTATATACGGTTAATCCTGAAAGATTAAAAATCCTATCATATAATCCCAAATATGATAATGAAATTTCACTTGAATCATTAAGCCATTTAAAATTTATTCCATACTCTTCTTTTGTATTATCATTTAAAACTGTTGTTAAAGCAGAAGGAGAAGAGCCAGCTGGTAACCCTATTGGATAGTCAGGATCATTTACAGGAATTCTACTCGTATTATGTAATGGTGAGAACACAAATGAGAATGAAAAAAATTCATCACCAATATTAAATTGATTATCAAATGCTAAAGAATAAGAGCCAAGTTTTTTTTCTGAACCTCCAAGTAAAAGATAATAATAGTCATATGCATTTAAATTATCTAAGGGGCTATTTTCATCTATACTTCCCCAGCTATGTATTTGTTTTCCTATACGTATCTCACCATTGCCTACATACATTGACATATATAATTTTCTCAAATCAAATGAAAAATCTTCAATATCCGAGCTAGTCATAAAATCAGTATCTTCTCTATTTCTATATTCAATACCAACATTACCAAAAATACTAAATTTATCATTTACTTGATGTTGAACGTTTAAATCCAATAGTCTAAATGGAATATTAGCTATCTCAGCATTCTTAAGCCTTGCCATATAGAAATATTCAGCTCGACCAGAAATATCTACAGACCCTAGAAGTAAAGTAGAGAAGAACATAATACTAATTACTATTTTTTTTATAATTAATGTCATTTATTTTTTCTCCTTATTACCTCAGAATTTAAATTTAGTAAAATTTCGTTGCCTTGTTTTTTCCATGCCTGAGAATATGCCCATTTTGGAAATCCCCCCCTCATATCTCCATTCCATTTATAAATAACTAGTGTTTCTTTATTATTTTTTTTGGATAAAATCCAACCACCTCTGGCATCTATTAATCTTACGTAATTTTTATTTACTGGAAAATTTTCGGTTTCGATTGGTTCATATACAAAACTTATTTTATCTTTATTTATAATTTTATCAAATTTAACAGTATAATCTCTATCTTTAAAAGGAAAAGGCATGTCAATTCCTAGTCTAACTTGATCATAACTATTTCTAGTTGATATTACTATTGAATCAAAAAAAAGTTTATAATTATTAACATCTTCTATAACATTAAGCACATTTTCGATTGAATCATTAATCAAAAGTTCAGCATGACACATTGGATAACTAGAATCTAAATATTTAATTAAAACTGGTTCTTTACTCAATATGTTCCAATTATCTGCTGAAATTAAAAAGCTAAATGAAATTATAATGTAAGCTATATTAATCATGTTTTTAAAAAAGTTGAGTATATAACTTCAAAATCTTTTTTTATTTTCTCTTCTGAAATTCCAAATTTTTTTAAATTATATTTATGACCACTCTTAAACTGTTTTTGATTCTTATCAGTTTTTTTTATTTCTTCTAAAAAGTCTTGTGATGCGTCAAAACCAACGAAATTAATAATTTCACTCATTAGAATATCAAAATCTAACATCATTCTATCAAATCTTACAATCATAACTCGATTTTTATCTATTCTATCACTAATCCAATCATCATGAAACCTTAACATAAGTTCTTTTAAAGCATTATACAATCTATCAATAAAATGTTGCCTTTCATGTTTTGGCAATGACCAAAAACCAAAGCTTTTATCAAGAACACCAGTTACTAAACTGATTCCAGATGGGATAACACTTAAAGGATCTCTAACCATATACAAAATTTTTGCATCTTTAAATCTTTTTTGAAACGATGGACAATTTGCACTAACCGAAAATAATTTAGCAATCATTATATCATTACCATGAAATTTTAATGTTCTCTTCCATATTGACTCAAACCAATCAAAATCTCTTTTTGAATTGTCTCTTACTTTTGGATCAACCCAATTAAATAAATCATCCTTAGACCAAGTCAAAAAAAATCCATACAAGAAAAAACCATCAAAAAATCTAAATAACATAGATGCATCATCTGTTTCAATTGATGATAAACTTGTTTTATGAGCGTCTGAAGAATGATACTTAGTCGGACTAAATTTCTCAAGTAAAGGTAATAAAGGTTTAATAATTTTTTGAAGTGTAATTGATGTATAAATTAATTGAAAAAGTTGAGAACCTGAACCAACGTTATTTTTTATTAAAAATCTATGAAGAAAGGTTGTTCCAGACCTAGGATTACCAACAATAATGATAGGGTTTTTTACTTTTTTATTTACTAAAGAAGGGAAAAAAACATAATCTAAAAGCATAAATGAATTTACTATAATTCGCACTAACAGAATAAAAAAACCAATGAATAAAGTAGGAACCCAAATACCAAATTTTTTTCCTAAAATAACATAAACCGTTTTTACTCTTCTAAAAATTGAAATTTTCATAATTATTTATCTATTACTTTTAAGATTTTTTAAATAAATACATGTATCTTCTATAGTTTTTTCAACTTTAATTGGATCAAAACCCAAAATATTTTTTGCTAGATTAGATTTTATTGAATAATTGTATCCAAGCTTAGAAGAAGCCTCTTTCAAAGTTGAATCAAAATTAGATAAAAATTTTATTAAAAAATCAGGAGCAACTATAATTGGAGAATTGTAACCCATCTTTTTCATTTTTAATGAAATATCTTTCATCCAATATGTATTTTCACACAAAAGAAAACGATTTCCAATCGAATTGTTATTCTCAATTGAACTAACATGTGCTTTTGCAACATCACGTACATCTACAAGTGGAACTTTCATTCTAGGTATCATAGGCATTTCCTTATTCATTAGCATTCTACAAATGATTAAAGATGTAGAATTTGAATGATTACCTAATGCTGGTCCCCATACCAAAACAGGATTAATTGTTGAAAGTTTAATTGAAGAATTTTTTGATACAAAATCCCATGCTGCTTTTTCTGCAATTGTTTTACTTTTTGTATATGCACTAACTCCATTCGCATCAATATTAGTCCAGTTTTTTTCATCAAATTCTGTAATATGTTTATTACCATCATAAACAGCAGCATTTGAAGAAGTTATAATAACTCTTTCAACTGAATTTTGTTGTGCAGCATTAAGAACTCTTAGTGTGCCTTCTTTTGCAGGATTAATCAAATCGATTTCATTTTTGGGTTTTTTTTGTGGAAATGGACTTGCTGTATGCAAAATGACATCGCAACCACTAACAGCCTCATTCCATCCCATTTCAGAATCTAAACTTGCTTCACAAAATTCAATATCGAAATTTGAATTAAAATGTTTTTTTATATCAGATTCAATAGTATTTGAGTATGATAGATTTCTTACAGTTCCCTTAACTTTATAATTTTTTTTTAAAAGTTCCAGAATTATATGTTTTGCAATGAAGCCATTAGCTCCAGTTACTAAAATTTTCTTCATTTTTTATTTTATTTTAATTTGAATTTCAAATAATTTACAGATTATAAGTAAATTATTTAGTATACCTTTACAAGATATTACATAATTAACTTTATATTAATTATATTTTTTTGTTAATTTCGAATGACATTAAATTTAAAGGACTTTAAAATGCTTTATCTTCTATTTTTTACATTTATTTCTGTTATTATTTCACAAGATGTATTTGAAGGCTATGTCCTTTATACTCCAGGTGGTGGAGGAAATGCAACATCTTATTTGAGAGATACAGATAATTCTATTATAAATACATGGTCTCATTCTTCTGGTCCTGCAAGTATGCCATATTTAGTAGCTGGTGATGAACCTGGTTTTGAAAATACTCTACTATACTATCCATGTCAGGTAAATAGCCCATCAATGCAAAGTGGTGGTGTAGGAGGAAAAGTTGAAATCTATAATTGGACTGGTGACTTGTTATGGGACTTCACATTATCCAATAATTCTTATCAACATCATCACGATATTGAACCTCTACCAAATGGAAATTTTCTTATGCTTGCATGGGAAAGGTCTTACACATCTGAGTGGAGCGATTTGGGAAGAACATCTGTTAATAATTCTTTGAACCAAATGTGGTTTACAGCAATTTTTGAAATAGAACCTAATCTTGAAACTGGACAAGCTAATATTGTTTGGGAATGGCACATAAAAGATCATCTTGTACAAGATAGAGGACCACAATATTCTGCCACATACGGCCAAATTTCAGATCATCCTGAATTAATGGATATCAACTGTGGTAATGCTGGAAGTAGCGGTGGACCTGGAGGACAAGCAAATGGTGATTGGATGCACATGAATGCAATAAGTTATAATGCAGACTTTGAACAAATAGTCCTATCATCAAGATTCCAAGATGAAATATATGTTATTGATCATAGTACTACAACTCAAGAAGCTGCAGGACATTCAGGTGGAAGATATGGGAAGGGTGGTGATTTTTTATATCGTTGGGGTAATCCAGAAAATTATGGAAGAGGCAATAATTCAAATCATTTATTAGGTGATCAGCATTCAGTTAACTGGATACCAGAAGGCTATCCAGGTGAAGGAAATCTTATTCTATTTAATAATTTTTACTCAAATAATAGTTCATCTGTATATGAAATTACAACTCCTGTTAACACAGATGGTAGCTATAATATAGATGAAGGACTTCCATTTGGTCCTGATAATCCTGTATGGATTTTTACAGGAAATTTTTTCACTCAAGCTCAAGGAGGAGCATTCAGACTTCCAAATGGTAATACTTTGATTACTGTGGCAACATCATCTTTTATTTTTGAAATTAACCCATCTTTTGAAACTGTTTGGAGCTATGATTATCCAAGTAATATGTCCATGATTCCTAGAGCACAAAAATATGCATATGATTATTTTGATGAAATTTCTTTACCAGGAGATCTTAATAACGACTCCTTGGTAAATATACTTGATGTTATTTCTTGTATAAATATTGTACTAGGAGTTAATGAATCAAATGATAGTGCTGATTTAAATAATGATGGGACAATTAATATACTAGATATAGTTAGTTTAGTAAATTTAATTTTAAGTTAGTTGGATTTTTCCCAAAGGAAAATTTTTACTTTATAACGTTTTGTATTTTCATCTATCCAAACAAAAGATGGTTCAATTCCAATATCATTAAACTGAATAGAAATTCCAAACGATATTTCATCGTAAAAACAGTTTAGGCAACTATTTATATTTTCATTTGATGGAATATTATGAAGAATGTAATCATATTTTAAAAATGGATAATAATTTAAACCAGTTTTATTAATTGGTTTTCTGAAAATCCCCAAGCTCAAGTTATATTTTTTCTCATTTGATGATGATTGTTTCGATATATAATTAAAACCAAAACCTGTAAAAAAATTAAATTGAAAACTTGGTTTATAATAATATAAATAATTGGCACCTAAAAATTTTGAATTTTCATACTTTTTATGATCAATTGATATCTGATTTATTCCACCTAAAACAGTTGATAATGAAATCCCATAAAATTCATTTGATGAATCAAAATTGAATTGATTTAAACTAGATTCATGAAAAGTACCATAGCTAAAATTTAATGAAAATATTGGTTCTGATATTTTTTCAACATACATACCTTGTCCAAAACTAAATGAAATCAAAAAAAAGTTTATTAAAATAATTTTTAAAAAATATTTATTTTTGCGGAAACGTGTGGGAATCGAACCCACCTCCCAACTTTCATCGGGACAGCGGCTTTGAAGGCCGTGGTATCCACCAGGAATACATTCGTTTCCATTAATCATTTTTTTCCTCTACTACAACTAAATTAGATATTCCTAATCTAGACTTAATTCGTTTTTTGATGTTTTCTGCATTTTTTTTATTATTATATGAACCTACTCTAACAAAATACATTTTTTTCCCATTTATACTTTTTTCAACTATTCTTGCTGAAAATCCCTCTGATGATAAGATACTTTTAACTGAAGAGGCTTTAACATATGTTTCATGAGTAGAAATCTCAACGGAAAAGTTACTTTTATTAATAATACTAATCTTTGGTTTGTTAATATTTGATTCATAAAATTTTTTGTTAAATTTCAAATCAGGATATTTATCATGTAGTAATTTTGAGTAAAATTTTGCAGAATCTAGCTTACCAGATACTGATAAGGAGTTTAAATAAAAGTTTATTGATGATTTCATCTTTTTTGAATCTGGAAATTTTGTAATAAGCTTTTTATACCAAATTGATGACTTTACATAGAGTCCTTTAGTATAATAATATTCACATATTTTTCTCAATGCTAATTCATTAAAATATTTTTTTTCACTATCACTGTAGTAATCATTAAAAAAATTAAACGATTTATCTCCGTTCATTTCAGTAAGTCCATTGAGTATTAAAATATTTTCATCTTGACTCAAACTATTTTTCAGAACATATTCATTTATTTCATTATTACTTAATGTATTTCTTCCAGAAGTTATCTCATTTATCAAATCTTTCAAATCAGAAGTTGAGGATAATGAAATAGCAGTAATAAAATATAGTAACAAATAAAATTTCATCTTTAATTTACATTGTAAGTTTCAAAAAGCCATTTCATATCTTGATCATGAAAACCTTGTTTAAAATTCATATATCTTTCATCTTTAAGCAAAGAATTTATAATCTTATCAATTTCAACAGAGGTATTATTATCTTTATTTTTAAGAGAACTAATTTTAATTTTCTTTAATTGGCTAATTAAAGAATCTTTATTTTTATCCAAAGCTTTATTTATTGTTGATAAAGCTTTATCAATTTCTCCTTTATTGGCGTAAAAATCAGCTAAATGAGCCAATATATCAACATTATCTTCATTTTTATTTTTAGCATTAATAAGCATTTTTTCAATATCATCATATCTATGTAATGCTTGAAGTGCATCTTTTAGGGTAGGAAGAATCATCCAAGAATATTTAGGCATATTTTCAATAAAATATCCCCACATAGGAATTGCTTTTGCGAGTGTACTCTCTGCATCAAGTTTTAATTTTTTTACTTCATTATTGGTATCAAGACCAGATTTAATATCACTTTCTAATTGTAGAGCCTTATCATAAATCGAATTACTTTCTTGTGCATAAGAATTACCAATAAAAAAGAAACAAATTTTTAAATCTGAATAAAGATCTAGTGATTTTTCAAAAAAGTCTCTTGATTCATCAAATTTCTTATTTTTTAATAATACTCTTCCATTTTGTATTTTATATAATGCGAGCTTTTTATTATTTGAATATTTTTTTACTTTAAAATAAGTTTTTAAGTAATCAATAGCACCTTCCCAATCACCTTTAGCTTTCACCAAATCAATTATATTTTTTATTGCCCATTCATTGAGACTATCAATTTGAAGAATGTTTTTTGAATTATCTATCGCTTTGTCAATATCTTTGAGTTCATAGTAATCTTGTGAAATGTTTTTATAAAGTTCTATTTTATCATATTTGTTTAAGCCTTTTCGATGCATTAAATTTTTATGAATTTCAAGGGCCTTTTTGGGATTACCTCCATCTCTAACAACCTGACCCAAGTGCAGATATGCTTTAATATTATTGGAATCTTGTTTTATAATATTTTTAAAAATTTTATATGCTGACTTTCTCTTTCCAACAACGAGCATATCTAAACCTTCAGCATATAAATCTTTAAGAGAACTATTATTATCAGGTTTTTTTAAAAAATAAATTATGAGTGGAATACTACCTACAATTGTTATAATAAATAAATAAAGTATTATTTCCATTAAAGCTCATCACCAATATTTTCATCATCAATTAAATCCAAATCATCATCAAGACTTTTATTTCTTAAAAGATCCAGTTCATCATTAAGTTTACGCTGTGTAGATTTTAGAGAAATAATCTCTGCCTTTTGAGAAATTATTTGAATTAATGCAATTATGAATCCAATAAATACACCAATTGATAATGCAAATATAATTGCCTGCCAAGTAAGTAAGCCATCTTCGAAACCTAACGCATCAGTAAAATATGGAATTTTAATCATTACATGAGTTATTCCATCACTTAAAACATTAATTGAATGTAATTCTTGAATAAAGACTACCGCAATAATTAATGTTATAATAAATAAAATATATTTAATTAGCTTCATATATAGTTTCCTTATGATTTAAACTTTTACCAAAAAGTGTCACTCCTTTAGCATCAGTAATTAGAACAGGTACGACATCTTTAATTTTTTCGTTATTTTTTTTTATTACTGTCCATGTATTTCCATCTGTTCGACCAGACCAAAAATTTTTAGATTTTTTACTTTCTTTTTCAATAAGGACATATTCAATCGAACCAATTTTCTTTTTATTCTGTAATAGTGTTATTTCAGATTGAGTTTTTATTAGTCTTTCTAATCTTTCCTGCTTAGACTCTTCATCAATTTGATTTTCATACTCTGCAGCTTTAGTTCCAGGTCTAGAAGAATACTTAAACATGTAAGCAGAATTAAATTTATTAATCTTTACCATTTCAATTGTCTCTAAAAAATCGTCTTCTGTTTCTCCTGGAAAGCCAACTATTATATCAGTTGAAATCGAACAATTTGGTAAATAATACCTGATTTTTTTTACTAAATTAATGAATTCCTCACGATTATAAGTTCTATTCATTCTTTTTAAAACTGTACTTGAACCAGCTTGCAATGGTAAATGAATATAGTTACAAATATTTTGATATTTTGACATAACATTTAATAATTTATCATCAAAGTCTCTAGGATGAGGTGAAGTATATCTAATTCTTTTAATACCTTCAATTTTAGCAACCTGTTCCAATAAATCAGAAAAATCTCCATTAGGTGTAGTATATGAATTTACATTTTGTCCAAGAAGCGTAATTTCAACAAACCCATTTTTTACTGCTTTTTTAGCTTCCGTAACTATTGAATCAACAGGTCTACTTCGCTCTCTGCCTCTCGTAAATGGGACAATACAAAAAGTACAAAATTTATCACATCCTCTCATAATAGATATCCATGCATTAACACCATCTTTTCTTGAAGGAAATAAATCATCATAAATTTCAAATTTTGATAATTTTGTATCAACTAGATGATCCATTGAATGAACTCTATTTTGGATAATTTCAGGAATTCTTCTGTAGGAATCTGGACCAAGTATAACATCAACGTAAGGCTTGTTTAATAATAAATCATCCTTTAAATTTTGGGCCATACATCCTAAAACACCTATTAATAAATCTGGATTTCTTTTTTTAAGATACTCTAAACTATTTAATCTATTATGTACAGTTTCTTGAGCTTTTTCCCTTATTGCGCAGGTATTTAAAAAAATCAAGCTTGCAGATTCAATATCTTTAGTAGCTTTATATCCTGTTTTTTCAAGCTGAGTAGCAACAAGTTCTGAATCATAAACATTCATTTGGCAACCATAAGTTTCTATAAAATATGTTTTGTTACTCATTAAAGTATCTTTAGTATTCTGATCATTATTTGCGATATATGTATTATTCATTTTTTTATATAAAATCAAAAATAATTAACTAATTTAAATATAAAAAGGATTTAGTGTAATTATCTAATAATTAAGATGATGTTTATGTATTAATATCAAAATAAAATTTATTTGGATTAACATGTTTTTTATTATATAAAACTTCATAGTGAAGATGAGGTGCAGTAGACCTACCAGTATTTCCAAGATTACCTATCTTATCTCCTCTATTAACTTTATCTCCTTTTTTTACAAGCCTTTTTGATAAATGAGCATAAACGGTTGTAAATCCATTACCATGATCAATTTCAATATAATTACCAAATGAACCATATCTTTTTGATGCTTTAACTGTTCCGTTTGCTGTTGCTATTACAGGAACACCAATCTTACATGAGAAATCATCGCCATCATGAAATCTTCTTTTTTTTGTAAATGGATCTCTTCTATAACCATACCTTGAAGACAAACTTTTCTTGCCTTCCAAAACTGGATAAATTGCTGGATAATGAAGAAAATAATCTAGTTCATTATTAACTTTTTGTTCAATCTCATTATAGCTTAAAATTTCCAAATTTATACTTCTTTCAACAAAATCAATATGCTTTTTAATTAAGTTTAAATCAAATTCAGATGGGAGTAGATAATTTAAATCATTCAAGTTTTTAATTGAGTCATTTCCTCCACCTACACCAAGTTTTCTTATATCATCATCAATTGAGGGTAATTTTAATAATTCTCTTAAATTTTCATCTCTCTTTTTAATCGAAATAATATTATCTAAAAGTAGCTTAATTTCTTCATCCTGCTCTTTAATTTTTTGTTCGAGGATTGAATTATTTTGTTTATGCTTACGAACCTCAGACAGGGCTAAAATATTACCAATTTCTGTAGAGTAAAAAGCAGTAAACATCATAGTAATAAAGATTAAAATAAATGAACAAGAAAATATAAAAATTTTATTAATATTTAACTCAGTCATATCAATGTTATTGTTCTTAAGTACAATAACTTTATATTTTCTTAATTTACTTAACACTTTTTCTAATTTTTTCTATATATTTCTTTTTTTTTGATATCGATTTATTAATATGAAAAAACTCGTCTTTATATGAAAAGTCTATGACATTTTCGTCAATGAAACTTTTAGAAATAAATTTACCTAATTCAAAATATTTTATTATTAGATCTATTCTCGCTTTTAGTATGAAAAATCTAACAAAAATTAATTTAATAAAATATTTTCTATTCCTATCAAATCTTTGATAAAGATGATTTATCTTTTTGGGTAAGTTGTTAAAATCAACTTTACTAATATAGCTATCGATAATATCTGACATAACTACAAATTCAATTGTCTAATTTCAATTAATTCATCTACCTCTAATAAATTTGAAATAGTTTCATTAGAAATTTCATTATCCACTTTAATAATAGAATAAGCAAAATTCTTTTCTGCTACTTTACTTAGTAAGTAACCAGAGATATTGACTTTTTCTAAACCTAATATTGTACCTACTTTACCTATCACACCTGGAACATCCTTATTTTTTACAAATAACATTCTACCTTTAGGCTTTAAATCTACTTCAAAACCCATAATTTCAGTTATTCTAAAAAATTCTTTTCCGAAAACACTTCCTGAAACTTGAAATACTTCATTATCTGAGTAAACTACCGATTTTATTTTATTAGTAAAAGGAGTTTTATCGCTAGAAAAACTATTTGAAATAACTATTCCTCTTTCATCAGCAACTGAATTTGCATTTAAGAGATTAATTCTATTATCTGTGATATTTGATAAAAAACCTTTTAGGAATGATAATGATATCGACTTACTATCTTCAGCTTTTCCATAACATATTATTTCTATTTTTTTAATTGAACCATTTATTAATTGAGATTGCATTGAACCCATTAACTCTGAGAGTTCATAATAAGAAGATAATTTACTCAATAAAGTAAGATCTGAAATAGGTATATTTAAAGCGTTAGTCAACTTATTATATTTAAAAAATTCAATAATTTGATTACAGATTGAATGAGTCACTCCTTTTTTTGCCTCAACAGTTGAAGCTCCTAAATGAGGAGTAAGCAAAATATTTTTTGCCTGTAAAATTTGATTATTTTCATCAATGGGCTCATTTTCAAACACATCAATTGCTGCACCACCTATTTCACCTTCATTTAAAGCTTTGACTAAATCAACTTCATTTATAATACCTCCTCTAGCTACATTAATGATACGAGAAGTTTTTTTCATTTTCTTAAATATATCATAATCAACTAAATTTCTTGTATTATCATTGATTGGTAAATGCAATGTAATAAAATCGCTTTTTTCAATTAAGTATTCGAATTCAACAATTTCAATCTCTTTATCTTTAAAATTATCCTTATTAACATAAGGATCATATCCAAGAATTTTCATATTATAGGATAAGGCTCTTTTAATAACTTCCATTCCAATTTTACCTAAACCAACTACACCAAGTTTTTTGTTTTGTAATTCGTTTCCAACCAAAGAATTTCTATTCCATTGTCCTTTCATTAAACCGGCATGACCTAAGTAAACATTCCTTGATAGGGACATCAATAAAGCCATAGTATGTTCAGCTGCAGATATTGTATTACCATCAGGAACATTCATTACGATAACACCTCTAGATGTAGCAAAATCAATATTTATATTATCAGTACCTACACCAGCTCTACCAATAATCTGAAGATTATTTGCATTCTCTAAAAGTTCTTTTGTTACTTTAGTACCACTTCTAATTAGCCATCCATCAATATCACTGACTAAAATAGAGAGTTCATCTAAGGATGGATTTGGCTTATAAACAACATCAAAATTTTCATTTCTGAGCAGTTCTAATCCTTGTTCTGATAATGGATCAGTTATTAAAATTTTTATTTTCATATTAAATTTTCAAAAATATTTAAATATTCTTTTAAATCATCTAAATATATATTTCCCATATGGGGTATTCTAAATGTTTTATATCTAAATTTTCCATAGCCTCGATCCATTCTATAACCATTATCTAACAATCTTTGACTAATTTTTTCAATATCCCATTCCTGAACATTTCTTACACATGTTAAGGTACATGAAATTGCATCATTTTTAGTAAATAAGTTTTGNTTNTGANTATTNACCCAATCTCTTNCATATTTNGACATTTCTATATGTCTTTTCCANCTGTTTTCTAGACCTTCTTGNTCAATAAGCTCAAGAACTTTTTTCATTCCATACATATGGGGTATTGAAGGTGTTGATGGAGTTTGATTTTTNAAAAAATATTTTTCGTATNTTANNATATCTAAAAAATATCCTTTNTTTTTCNTTTTTTCTGATTTTTTTATTAATCTATCAGATACAGCACAAATGGAAAAACCAGCGGGTAAACCCCATGCTTTTTGTGTAGANGAAAGAATNAAATCTATACCTAATTTATCAACTTCAATTTTNGCTCCAGCCATTGAACTAACTGAATCAACTAACCATATTANATCAGNATATTTACTTCTTAATAAACTAGACATTTCANCTAAATTANTCATTGCTCCTGTNGATGTTTCATTATGCACCATCGCGAAAACATCGTATTTACCNGNTGATAANTCTTTATCAACTANATCAATATCAATACCATTACCCCACTCAAAATTTAATCTTTTTGTTTCAANACCTAATTGTTCAGAGGANAGAGCCCATTTAGAGCTAAAGGCACCATTTACAGCATGTAAAACACCTTTTTGAACACTGTTTTTTGTTCCCATTTCCCATAATCCTGTAGCAGCATGAGAAACTAAATAAATATGATTTTTTGTATATAAAAGTTTTTGAACACCTTTAACAATACAGTCAATGATTTGAGAAATNTCAGGAGTCCTATGNCCAATTTGAGGATTAGAAAATTCTTCTAAAAGTTCATCAGATACATGAGTNGGTCCTGGAATAAATAATTTAGCAAACTTCAATAATGTAATTCNTTTACAATAANAATTTAATAGANTGATAATTTAAAAAAATTATTCAGGTAAAAAAATATTATAATCATATGTTTTAAATTAGATTTTAAATAATTTATTATGCTATGAATTTAAAAATTAATGAAATTTACTTTAGCGTTCAAGGTGAATCATCCTTCAGTGGACTTCCATGTATTTTTATTAGATTAACTTATTGTAATTTGAGATGTACATATTGTGACTCTGAATATTCATTCTANGATGGGGAAAAAATGAAAATTGATGANATATTAAAAGAAATTAAAAAATATTCATGTAATTTAGTAGAAGTTACTGGAGGTGAACCNCTTCTNCAAAAGAATTGTNTAAACCTNTTAAATGAACTTATCAAAAATAANTATGATGTTTTNCTAGAAACAAGTGGTTCTCTTTCAATATCAGATGTCCCTAATAAAGTAATAAATATAATAGATTTTAAATGTCCATCAAGTAAAATGGATAGTAAAAATATGTGGGACAATATTAATTATTTGAAAAAAAATGATGAGATAAAATTCGTTNTAGGANANAGAATTGATTATGAATGGACAAAACAAAAAATAGAAGAATNTAAACTNAATNAGATATGTNACNTATTGATATCACCTGTTTACGGAGANATTGAACCTAAAGANATTGTNAAATGGATACTTGAAGATAATTTAAAAGTTAGATTCCAAATNCAAATGCATAAAGAAATTTGGNCAGCTGATAAAAAAGGTGTCTAACGTAAAATTAGATTNACCAATAAAACTATATCTTGAATATTTAATAATCCATCNTGATTNAAATCAGCTTCACAAGAAAATAANTTCCACTGATCAGATGGNCCAAGCACCACATTGACCATGAGTACAATATCCTGTATATTAATACTATTATCCTGATTTAAATCTCCAATGGANCAACCATTATCTATTAAAACCTGNATAGNAAAATCATCTAATGCTGCTTCAACAAGTGAGCCACCTGATCCATTATCATTTTCATAAAAAATATCCTCTGCAATGAACCTAAANTNTACTGATTCTAAATTNTCAANATANTCATTAATATAAAACTGTTTTTGAACCCAGAAATTATTTGATGAAGAANTACTCTCTAGATTTATCCAACTATTTCCAGAATCTGNACTTATATCAACTTTCCATAAATCGTTTCCCGGATTATTACCTTGATTATTAGTATACCAATTCCAATATGATACAATNGCTCCTGNATAATCTGANAAATCATAAACAGGTGAAAANAAAGTTGTCTTACCACCATCAACATCNGATTGTCCTGGTGAATTAGGATTATTACTATTTTCAGTCANAAAACAGNTTAAACCATTNNTAGANTNATCTTCNNTTGGTTGAACAATATTTCCAAAATCATCNTATGTAGGNTTNGGNGAGCTTAATTCCCAAANTCCAGCTGATGCANTATCATCAATATCTCCAACNGTCCACTCATTAGCTNAATTAAAGGNTTCTTCAATAAATAATTCTGTTTGACCAATTATAATTTGAATTGATTCAGAATATATGAAACCATCACTATCATNGNCATTAACAGTAATATTCTCAANTGANGCCNNTGAATTTATNGGTGANAAATAAGTTATATCTCCAAGATTTAAAAGTTCTCTAGAATTTAATCTAGAAATATTTATTTCTTCTAATTCAAAATTTATATTTGAAGAACTTNCTATNGATANAATNACATCACCNTTAGAGTCACCCATACCTTGATTAAATATTGANATATTNAGAGGATATACANNACCTTGNTCAAATGGACCATNNANTGTTGATATTTCTAATTCATANTTAGAACCAGCTATGACTCCTAAAAACTGATTAGGATATAAATTTTCTTCAGCAAGNGGTATAATTCTTTCAGTTGCAGGCCAAAAACCATCATTAAAACTACCAATTTCTGGGGTATAAGCNAATATACCCTCNGATCCATACATCCAATCACATGCTTCACCATTAACAGGGTACAATANTTCNGGACCTGANCCTAAAGCATATCCATTAAACTGCACCATATCTTCTCCATATTCTATGAGTAAATCTAANTCATTTTGTGGAATTGGATTATCATATGCATANCCCAAAGGATATATAAGTAAATTACTATAACTATGATAATTNAAAGCGATTGGAAAATTTTTAGATTCAACAAAATTTTTAACAGCTTGAGTTTCATTTTCTGAAAAAGGAAAACTACCTCTGTATGTTTCGCTGCANCCATCTGGGCTAGAGCCNTCATTATCATAACCCCACATATAACTATAATTTCTATTTANATCTATGCCATCTACACCGCCNTCACAAGTTTCNATCATATTTTTTCTTTGCATTCCACCTCCATNTGGTGCAATNGTTTGATTGTAAACTAAACCATCAGGATTAATCGCAGGNATGAACCAAAGTTCTCTATTATTAATNAAATGTTGTGCTAAACTATCNGATGAATAATTATCTAAAAGCCAATCCATAAAATAAAAAAGATTCATATAACTCATTGGTTCCCTAGAATGATGTAATCCAGTNTATAAAACTTCAGGTTCNTTTTCATCTGTTTCAACATTATCGCTNANTTTGATTGCCCATATATCTCTTCCTTCAGCTGAACTACCTATTGAGATAAGTTTAACTAAATCAGGATAATCATTNGCTAAACTAATTAATCTATCAACTANCTCTTGATGNGTATAATATCCACCCATTGTACCCAATTCAAAATCTCTACTTNCAAAATTATTATGAAGTCTCGATTGATAAAAAAGTTCAACATCNTCATGAATAATATCATAATTNATATTATTAAGATTTAATTTTTCTGAATCTTTTTCATTAATGACAAATTGTAAATAATTACTATGTGAGTGAAAATGATCGAAATCTANATTTAATGATTTTAGAAAAGCGATTGACGTATTNTAAACTCTAATTTCTTTATATAAATCTTTAGAAAAAGANAAAGTAAATAATATTAAAAAAAGTATTTTATACATTTTATTTAACCAATAATTAAATTGACAATTTGAATCACATCTAAAANNTTNATTACATCATCATTGTTAATATCTGCAATCAANATTTGATTAGATGTNAAATNATTTAAACCTANAACATGATTAACAACNGANACTACATCTANGACATTAATTGAATCATCCATATTTACATCACCAGGAGAAAATTGCATNAAATCTAAATCNGGAATNCCTTTCACCCTACAATGAAGTGCATCTGTNGCTTGCCAAGANCCAGTAAATGGTTCAATTATATAGTCAGGTAAAGCNTGTTCATAAACTTCAATAGCTGGTCCATCCCAAGAACTATTCATTANTGGCACNTAAACTTTATTATTAAGAATAANTGAATTAGTATAAGGNTGGTCATTTGGTGTGTATACTCTGNATATNTGCCAAGGAGTGCCTTCAGAGGTTAAAACTGATGAAAAATAATCAACAACATCTTCAATCATTTCNTATTGACTATGATTTGAAGGGACTTCTCTAATTAACATTTTTGTTGGTGATAAGAATTTTCCCCAACAATCAATATGATCAATATATTCACCATTAGGATCTGCAACTACATGATAAGTATTAACTCCNTAATATTCATCTAAAATATCATCAACATAATTACATGAATTTAGAGGAATACTATATTGATCGTTGGTATTGCATTCAGGATTTTCAGTNTAGGCAATATGAGTNGATGCCGATATCCCAAATCCATCTGTCATATAGTTACCACCAGTACTNACAAAATCTGCAGAAAAATANGGTACATTTAAATGTTGTGAAACTTTATATGGAGCTTGNTTGTCATTTGGCCTTGGTCTATTATAAGAAAAGTCTACAATACCTATTTCTCCATTACCATCAACAATCCACCATGGTCCATAATCTCTTGTCCAATATGAATCTGTAGAACCTAAAATAAACTCAACATTTTCCATATTTACACCAGCACTATTCATTGTATTATAAGCCGAACTCTGTGAATTACTAGCTACTAAACAGTATATAATCTCATCTTCAGACATTGAAGAGATTAAGGANGTTGAAATACCAAAGGGATATCGAATGAGAACTCCTTGCATAGGTTCATACTCNGCGATACTTCTTACTGGCCCAATTGGAGGTACTGTTCTATACATCGTTTCATAAATGAGATGTTTNCTTTCTAATTCATCCTTGGTAAAGCCTTTTGGGAGTTCAGACTGCTCGGAAAATAAAAATGTAAATAATATAGTTAAGTAAAATAGTTTCATTTTTTATTTATGTTTTTAATTATAAAATATAATTTTTTTCTGTTAAAGAACTATGATAAAATTCTGTAACAGATTGTACTGTTTTAGAATAATACTTCAAAACTAATACATTCAAGTAGATTTTCTATATTTGAATAATCCCAAACTGTATCACAGTCTAGATTACATTTTTGGTAATCTGTAAGTTGATTTAGTTCGTTACAACTATCTTCGAATTGTCCTAGTCGAAAATAAATCTGTGATAGATAAAGTTTAACATTAATAATATTTAAATTTATCGTTTCTCCATTACTTCCAGGAGGTTTTCCATTCATAAAATCATATTCAGGATTATCATTTATAAACAAGTTTAATTCACTTAACAAATCAACTATATTTTGAGAACTTTCAGAATCTGTAAAATATTCTTCAATCTGAGTATACAGTAGGCCTATCTTTCTATCAGCCATAAAACAATCTGAGCAACAATGATCATAGTAACAACCTGTATTATACTCAATAATTGCTTCATTTTCGTTATCTATATAATTAAATTGCTCCATTGCACTTTCTCTGTAAAATAATAAGGAATCTTGATTTTCAGTTCCAATAAATGTATTTGATTTAAATAAATATAACCAACCCAACGTTGAATAGGCAGAATTAAAATAAGGTTCATCTTCAGTTTCTGTTATTGATGATATAATATAATTAATAGCTAAATCATAATCATCTTCAAAAAAAGACTCCCAAGCAAAAGCTAATCCATCATGATAAGAATAAATACCTATTTCTTCATCTAAACCGAACCAACTAGGATTACATGATAGAACGAATAATAAATATATACATATAATTTTTTTCATTTTATTAATGTAACTGGCTTAATAGATGACAAGTTGTTATTTGTTATCTCAATAAAATATGTACCTGAAGGCATCTTAAATCCTTTGGAATTTTCACCATTCCACTTCGCTATATGCTCTCCAATTGTTTTGAAACCATAATCTATTGAATTGACTTTTTGTCCAAGTATATTATAAATATTCATTTTAATAAAAGAATCTTCATTAACCTCATAGTTTATCGTTACTATTGGATTGAAAGGATTAGGATAACATAATTTAATTCCAAAATTTTCAGGATAAATAATATTTGGATTATCATGCACATTATATGATAAAATATATCCTCCTAATTGCTCAATTTGTGCTGAAACATTAGTTTCATCTACAAAAGTTATTAATTCTTTAAATGTATCACCATCAAAATGATTTACTTTGATAAAATTTGGATTATATAATTCACCATATTGACTAAAATCAAAATGAATTAAAGAATTAGATTTCATTTCATTATTAGAAGTAATATTAATAAAAGTATCCATTATAAAATGATTATTTCTAATATTTTCTTGATCTAAATTTGTGTTATACATAAGAATTCTAGAATTACCATCAAAAGATCCAGGCTCTAACTGCAATTGAATATTTCCAGATGGTGAATCAACTTGATTTGTATTATCATTTAAAGGCTGATAATTTAAATTTGTTATGTTAAGATATGTATTATCATATTTATCAACAGTGAAAACGAATATATCACTTACTCCAAATTCATTGAAAGAACCAACTGATTTTAAAATATCACTTTCACCTAAATACTCCAAATTAAATACTTGATCAAGTGGTTGAGTAGACGAATTGTAATTAAGATATGAGCTAAATAAATAATTATAATCTCCTTGTTTCAACTCGTCATCAGGAATAAAATACATATCAAAATGATCTAAATAAATATCTAAGGGATTTAGAATAAAATGATACTCACCTTTTGAATATTGTATATCTAATGTAAATTGTTCGGACTCTGCCATTATGATAACTTCAGATTTTTCATACTCTTCACATAAACTAGTTCCTAAATTCCATATTTCATTATAATCTGTACAGTCATTCTGTTTTTTATCATTATTAATCATATTATAATTTTGTGAAACAATTCTCCAAGTATATTTTTCACCATTAATTTTNTTAAGATATGAGGTTNCAAGACTATCTTTTGCAGGTAAATAGTAATCATTAATATTTTTGTTATATAATGGATACGCTAAATTTGGATCAATACTTGCTAAAACATATGCGTATGGACCATTAAANACTNAATCGTTNATTTGATCTTTAATTACATANACATCATTNCCATNTAAAAACTCTAATCGNTAAAACAAATCAAGTGGATATTGATTNAGTGAAGAGTCACAATCTGGATCAAAATCTGAAATAAATTTTTGCCTTTCCCAAATGAAATAATATGAAGGTACATGANTATTTATATTATCAAGATAAATATATAAACTATCTANATTGGGTTCATTAGGAATANGATTTGAATTAGTTAATACAGAATCTTGATAAAATTTTGTTTGATCAAAATATATTTGACTATCAATACTTGGACCATCTAATAACTTAAGATCAATTTCCTTGCTGTAATTAGCTAAATTATCATTTAGCATTATATTTGAAAGAGGAAAGTCATTGACTTGTTTAATNTCTATGTTGACNTCAACTGTNTCTTTTAAGTTATCACTATCATTAATAATAAATCTTTGNACAAAATGACCNCTAAAATTTTCATTGCAATCTAAATCNCATACAACATATNTGTTATCATTTTTTAAACTATCAATATTGCAAATNGTAATTGGACACNCGGTACTNAAATCAATATTTTGATTCATTTTANTACTATTATTTTTATNTTCATCAANTGACTCACCATAATACATTCCCATAGGTTCACTAAAAATAAATAAAGANTCTGGATNATTCAATGAATCTGGATCACTTATTTCAAACTTAAACTTTACATCNTCAAAAGTTTCTACCTCATTAAAAGAAACCATATTATTGGATATATTAGTNGTAATATTATTTATNGTCAATGNATGNGATTTAATTTTNGGATTNTCATCAATATTTTTCACCTCAAGTTGNATTGTATCTCTGACACTAAATCTATCATTATANCCATCATCAACTATTAATTCAATTTGAGTAAATCCGTAAAAATTTTCACTNGCNGTTATTGTGAAATTTGNACTANAAGTACCATCAAGATTTTCTAAAAAATTATCATCAATTTCGCAATAAGTATCANNTGTTAAACTTGAACATGAAAAAGTTAATTGGTCATCAACNTCAGGATCAGAAGCATTAACTGTAAANNAAGTAGAATCTTCTTCATTCATTTNTAAAGGNACTAAATCNATAAACTTAGGAGGATCATAAACTTGCTCAACGATAACCATAACTTTTTGATAATCAACTCCCTTCCATCCATCATCAACAGAAATATTCACAAATTCAGTTCCATTAAAATGTTNGGCTGCATANAAGGTTATGTTNTCTCCATCTACATCACAAAAAATATTCGGTGAAAAATTNTCNATATNAANTTGTTGACACAAAAAAGTTAATTCATCTTGATCTTCATCTGTTGCACTTACTGATATTGGATTTGAAATNGTATCTTCTTTAAAATAAATAGGTCCATTAATAGTTGCTAGAANGGGAATATCATTAATTGGTCTAACCNCTATATTAATAATACCTTCTATTGAATCTCCATATCCATCATTTGANTTGAATGAGCANGTNTCAAAANCATCATCATGTCCAATTGGGAAACCTGGATTNGGAATATACTTTACTAAGCCATCACCAATAAAACTACATGAACCGTTTTCACCTTTTAGAAGTAAATCGTATGTTAATAAATCATTTTCAACATCAAATACATAATCTTTTAAATCNATAATTAATTCATTATCTTCAATAGTTTCTTCATTAATCTTACTTATTATTGGNANATCATTAATACGCTCAATTTCAAAATTAATATTTGAAATNTTTGATTCAAGCTCACCATCAAAAACAATATAACTACAACTATCTNTACCATTTTTATCATTTGANAAAGGATAATTCTCATTTGGAGAATAGATTAGATCTCCCGTTGATTCATTAAGTATACACTCTCCATTTATTGCCTGTTCNATGATTGAATAAGTTAAATTATCATTTTCTACNTCATTTGAAAAATTAGATAAATTCAATGATAAAGGAATATCCTCACTGGTAGTTGTATCTATACTTNNTGTAATTGGTGCATCATTTACTGGGANAACAAAAATATTTACNATTTGAGAATCTTCCAATCTTAAATCATTTAAATCATCTTTGACCNTNACTAAAACACTATCTTTTCCATTATAATTTTCAGAAGCAGTAAATTCTATANTNGTTATATATGTACTNTCGGGTAANTCTTGGTAACTACTTAANTCNCANGAAATATTTTCAGAATTTTCACATAAAAATTCATGNGGTACAATTGGGTCTGGATCAGATGCAGAAACTTGAATAATGATAGATTCATCCTCATTAAATTTAACATTACTAATTTGAGCTAGAACTGGAGGATCATTTTGAAATTCAACTGTGACTGAAACTTCTTGAAAATCTGTTCCATGCTGTTCNAAGGTATTACCATAATCATCAAATACTTCAATAAGAATTGTTTCTGTTCCAAAGTAATCATCAGATGCAGANAGAGTTAGAATATTACCATTAATTTCACAACTAATATTTTCACTTGGNAAACAATTNAAAGTAAGTANATCACTNTGATCAACATCACTTGCATCTAAATTATAATCTAATNTTTGGTCTTCGATGAAAGTTAATGGTGGTATATCTGNAAGAATAGGATTATCATTTACTGGAATTACCTCAATATTTATTAGTGATTCATTTGACTCGTAAACNACATCACTNATTTTAAAAGAACATAAATCATCATTTGGTTCAGTAAGTTCATTAGTANATGGAAAATCCTGANTAGGAATATATGTCATTAAACCATTNTCATCAACTAAACAATTTCCATTGTTACCGGATGAAATAATTTCATAATCAACAGGTTCAATATAATCACCAATATTATCCACATTAATCATATAATCAAACAAATTAACNGTCAAAGTATCGTCTTCATTAATTTGTTNNGTCACNTCAATAGTTTCAATTGTGTCATTNATAGGTTGAATTACTACTTCGAATTCTTGAGAAGATACATCAACATCTATTCCGCCGGCACTATTTTCATCGATAGCATATANAATTAAAGTTTCATTNCCATTCCAATGCTCAANAGCGCTACTAAAAGTTATTTGNCTAGAATCATTTTCATCAACATCACAAATAATATTTTCCCCNGAATTACAATAAAATATAATTTCATGACCCTCTTCATCAGATGCTGAAACAGTTATTGTCTGNGGNTNATCCTCATCCATAATTAATGGCGGAATATTATCTAGTATAGGTGGATCATTTGAAGGTAAAATAGTTATAAATACATTTGAGATATTAGATTCTGCACCAAAAGTATCNAANCATTTATACTNAAAAANATCNCCCGGATCTCCAGTATCATTATTAGGTGCTTGATATGTAAATGTATTATNAATATTAATAGTTACATCTGATCCATCCTCGAANGGNCCACTAATTATTTCAACAATTAACTCATCACCATCAGAATCAAAAATATCAAAACTCTCTGTCACACTTTGTCCNTCTAAAACAGTTACAGATACATCATCAGTTATTGGAGGGTCATTGGTAGAAACAACTTCTATATTTACTACAGCAGAATTTTCTGAGTCTAATAAACCATCATTAACAATATATGTAAAAGAATCAATTCCTGAAAAATTATCATTTGGTCTATAAATTATATTACCATTNTCAATTAANTCTGTAGGNAAAANTAGTAATGTATCTGTNTTTANTATTATAAGACCATTATCNGGACTNTTTAATATTGAATAAAATAATGGATTATCTCCATCAANATCTGTACCTGCTAAACTAATACTCAGTGCAACTTCTTCATCAGTTTGTTCCTCCATATTAGAAAGTTCTGGAGGATCATTAACAGGAATTACTGAAATTTCTATTNACTGAGANTCTGAATTACTTGAACTATCAGTTACAATTATTTCTAATGATTCAATTCCATTATAATTTAATGGAGCAGATATGGTTAANTGATTGTCTTCTACTTCACAAATTAAATTTTCTCCAGTNACACAAGANAAAACCAAGTCATCATNNTCGTCTTCTAAATCNGTTGCAGAAACGTTAAAAACTAAATTTTCATCTTCAAGAAAGGAATTATTTTCNACTAGANCTAAAANAGGAGGATCATCCTNAGGNANAACAGTTATAATCACAACNGCTGGTGGTTCTTCAGAATCTAAAAATCCATCATTGGCTATNTATGTAAAACTATCCTCNCCATTAAATTCAGCATTTGGAGTATAGGTAGCTGTACCATCATTATTATTAACAATAAGGCCATTTATTGTAATATCAATAATATTATAGTTTAAATCATCATCATCAACATCTTCACCATTAAATGAAATAATAACTTGTGTATCTTCATCAGTAGATTCAGCGCTATCAATAGCTGTTGGAGCATCATTAACTGGATTTACTGTAATCTCAACAGTTTGTGAATCTTGACCTCCAGAGCCATCAAAAACTGTTATTTCAACAGTTTCTAAACCATTTAAAGTGTTAAAATTTAAAGGAGATGTTACTATAATATTTGCCTGACCTCCATCAACAGGTGTGGAATCTACAATTTCAACATCACATGATAAATTAAAACCAAGAGGATTACATGTAAAACTAAATTCATCTTCTAAATCAATATCACTTACATCAACTGAAAAAGTTCTTAAACTAACATCTACTTCATCTTCATCAAATGAAAAACTTGTGAGATTATCTAAACTTAAAACTGGGGGGTCATTAACTGGATTAATAGTTATTAAAACTCTTGCCTCATTTGATTCAAGATTATTATTTGAATCAATATCATTATCTTCTACTTTAAAAAATAAACTATCAATACCATTAAAATCTTGATTCGGGTTATATGTTACGGTTCCATCATTATTATTGATAATACTTCCATTAGCCGGAGCAAATCCATTTTCAATTAAATAATATGTTAAGTCATAATTTTCAATATCAGTTGCTGATAAACTAAAAGTTGATGGGGTATCTTCACTTGTGGATGTTGAAAAATCATTTGAAACAGGTGCATCATTTATCGGATTAACAGTAACTGTTATATCTTGGGAATCTTGACCCCCATCACCATCGTTTGCAACGATCTGAAAATCTGCACTGCCAAAAAAATGTTCTGTAATATTTGAAAAAATGATATCAGTACCATTCACTTCACATCCAACATTTACTCCATATGGATTACATTCATAAAAAAATGAATTAATATCACTATCAGAATATAATGGATTAACTACATCATCAACTGCATTAACAACTAAAGTACTAGATATAGTATCCTCATCAAAAGATAAATTATCAATAAAATCAAGTATTGGTGGATCATTAATATTATTTACACATACAATGAAATCTTGAGAGTAAGTGTCATTTGATGTTCCAGAATCATCAGTTAATGTTAAATTAAAAACTTGTGTTCCCTTAAAATCTTCAATAGATATAAAAGTCATCTGATTTAAATCATTAGATTCATCATAAAAATTAGTTTCATTCTGAAATAAAATTTGGTCATTTAATATATCTCCTGAGATTTCATTACCAACAGGAGTCAAAATGTAACTAATTGTTTGTTGAGGATTAACATTATAATATTCATGTGAATCTATATCAGATATGTATAAATCATATACAATAGAGCTATCTTCATTAAATTGTATTTCACAATCATCAATAAATTCAAAACTAGGTGTATCATTTATTGGATTAACTGTAAGCAAAAATTCTTTACTAGAAGAGTTAGACTGATCCGAAACAGATACGATTACGTTTACATCACCATTCCAATCAGCCTCAGGTGTAATTGACAAAACCCACTCACCATTAATAAAGTTAGCTTCTAAAGAGGTTCCATATGAAATGTGCTGTGTATATTCATCATAAACATTAACATTTAAATCTGCAATGTTATCATCTACATCTGTAATATCTAATGATAATATAAAAACACCATCCTCATCTACATTTTGATTATCAATATTTGCAATTTCAGGAGGGTTATTATTATTTGCATCTATAACTTCTACATTCCAGGTATATGTATCCTGTTGGGTTCCATTAACTCCGTTTTCACTATTAAAATCAATGAGTTTAATAGTAATACTGAAGTTTCCAAGTGTATTTGGATACCATAAAAAATTAGCATACTGATTATTTGCAGTTGTTTCTATTGAACTATTTCCACCTCCAGGCTGTGAAGCTATAGAAAAATCAAACTGGATATCATCAACGTCAGCACTGGATGGATCTATTAAAAATGAGTATTCCCTATTAATTACAATAGTTGATGGAGGTGCAGGTATATTATTCAAATTTGGTTGATCATTAATAGAAATTACAACAATTTGGAACTGTTCTTCATAACAATCTAAGCTACTATCACATGCTCTTAATATTGGATTACCCAAACCATGCTTATTAGTATTAAAACTAATAGTCAAATCAGTACCGATAAATGAAGTGGATATAACAGTTTCAAGATCACCTAAATTTATCAATGAATAGCTCAAATTTGGACCATCTTCAATATCATCAAAATGGTTTGATAAATCAATCGTAATAGCATTACTATCCTCATTTACAGAAATATCATTTATATTCTGAATAAGTTGTACAGAATCATTAACTGAATTAACTGTAACAGTAACATCCTGAGAATCTGATAAATTTGAATCACTTACAGTAATAGTTATAATTTCTGAACCATTATAATTCTCTGGAAAGAAAACTGTGAGCTGGCTACCATTAATAGAACACCCTATATTATTACCTTGAGGATTGCAAGCATAAGTCAAAAAATCATCTTCAATATCCGTTGCACTTAGAATAATAATTTCAGAGTTTTCATCTTCTTGATAACTCAAATTCGGAATAAAATCTAAAACAGGAGCATCATTATCTGGAGTTACAGTAACATTAATGTTTTGAGTATCACTTCCACCATTTCCATCCTGAACAAAAATTTCAATTGATTCAGTTCCAAAATAATTAGCTGAAGAAGACAAAGTAAGCTGACTCCCATTAACATTACAGTTAATATTACCTAATGAGTTGCATCCATAACTAAGATTATCTCCATCAATATCATTTGCTGAAATATTTATAATTACCGATTGATCTTCAATAAATGAGACATTATCAATATTTTCTAAAATTGGATTATCATTAACTGCAATAACACTAACTTGAACTATCTGACTATCCGATCCACCCTGAATATCGGATACAGAAATATTAACAGATTCGGTCCCATTAAAATTTTGAGGAGACGTAAAAGTAATATTATTTTGATTCACAGAACAATTAATATTTGCACTAATAGGATTACAATTATAAAATAAATCATTACTATCAACATCTGTTGCATTAACTGTAATCATTTGAGATTCGTCTTCGAGATAGCTAACGTTATTTATAAATTCCAATATAGGATCATCATTTACCTCAGTTACTTCTAAATTAAAAATTTCTGAATCAGTTTCAGTTCCATCTGAAACAATTACCTCAACTTGAATAATCCCATTAAAATTAAGATTAGGCACAATTGTTAAAAGACCTTGTTGGTTTATTGATTCATTTCCATTACCATCAATATTTAAAAAATATTGTATTAAATCATTATCATCATCAGAAACAATAACATTATAAATGAAGGTTTGATCCTCTGTAACGGTCTGGTTACCAATTTGCTGAATCTCAGGAGGAGAATTCCTTAAGTTTTCTTCTGAATCACTAAATTCACTAGGTAAAATTATACTTGTAAATATTCCACTGAAAAATATAACAAGTAATTCCTTCATTTAATCTATTTACTGATGTAGCCTAGCAGATAAGCCCTGTATTGTAAGTATGAATTTTTGAACTTCGATTTGCATTACGAATAATTCATCAATCGTATAAAATATATCAGTAGGATATACCTCTTCATCGAAATACATCATAAAATTTGATTCAAGCTTTAATTGATACTCTCTAATTATTTCTTTTTTGCTTATTTTTTGCTTGAGGAGATTGAGTGGAAATTTTATTTGACCGTTTGATGTTAAATGAAACAAGGGTATAAGACCATAATCTATACTTTTACATTTGAAAGTCATGGTACCATATCCTTCACCGCGACCCCATGAAACTGAATCAGCTTCATCTTCAGTAAATTTAACTAAATCTACGACTATATTAGAAATTCTAGTTTGACAAGATTCTTTTATAGTTTTAATGAATAAATCTTTATCCCACTTAGCCAATGAAATCCTCTCTCTATTTGAATGTATAATATAAGAAATTTATTGCCTAAAATGTTAGCAAAATTTAGAAGAAGAAATGACCTATCTGAAAAATTTTGAAATAATATTTATTATTATTGAAAAGATTATGCTAATTATCAGCATACTAGTAAATGGAAAAAAAATTTTTATATTCTCAGACTCATATTTTAAATCACCAAATAAATTACCTAAAAAACCCAATCTATCTCCAAAAATAAAAAAAATCAAACCCAATACTGAAATTGTAAAACCTATATAGATTAAACACTTACCTATTTCCATAAAGAATTACATTAATTAACAAAATAATACTTTTCATAGATTTAAAATACAAAACAATACTAAAATAAAAAAGGGGATCATGATGATCCCCTTTAAGTATCTCCTCATCAGACACTTTACCGCGCACACTATTATACGGTATTTTTTGTAGCGGGGACAGGATTTGAACCTATGACCTTCGGGTTATGAGCCCGACGAGCTACCAGACTGCTCCACCCCGCGTCAATTCTTTTATAAATAGAGCAAATAATATAAAAATAATACCTAAGAAAAAACAAATACTAATTTAATAACTAAGCATGCTTAATTATTGTTCCATTATTTTTATTAATAATTAACTTTTATTTTTACGAAAGGAAATTCTAATTGGCACTCCCTTAAAATCAAAAAATTCTCTAATCTGATTTTCAATATATCTTTTATATGAAATTCCAATTAAATTAGGATGATTAGAAAAAATTGCAAATAATGGAGGAGAGGTACTAACCTGGACAATATACTTCAATTTAATTTCTTTACCTTTAGTTGAAGGGGGTGGATAATGTGAAATAATCCTTTTTAATAAATTATTTAAATCTGGTGTAGAAATTTTCATTTTTCTTTTCTCTTCTATATCTAAAACAATACTCAAGACTTCTCCAACTCTAAAATTATTTTTAATAGATATAAATTGAATAGGAAAATTCGATAAAGCAGGAAAATCATATCTTATATCTTCTGCTATATCTCTCATTGTATTAGTTTGCTTATCATCTATTAAATCCCATTTATTCAATACTACTAAAAGGCCCTTACCTTTATCGATGACATATCTAATAAGATTTTTGTCCTGGTTATCAAACCCTTTTTGTGCATCAATTAAAATTGCGGTTACATCACTTTCATCTATAACTTTAAAAGTTCTGAGATTGCTATAAAACTCTATAGAATCACTAACCTTAGACCTTCTTCTTAATCCAGCTGTATCAATTATTCGAATATTTTTTTTATAAAATTTTATGAAGGAATCAACAGAATCTCTTGTTGTACCTGCTATATCTGTAACAATAGATTTATTTTCATTTAAAACGTAATTCATTAATGAAGATTTTCCAACATTAGGCATTCCAACGATTGAAAAATTTATAAAATTCTCAAATTTATTATTTGTATCATAAAAAAGATTAGATTCTGATATTTTATCTAGTAATAATCCAACCTGTCTACCACTCTGTGCAGAAATATGAACTTGTTTTTCAATTCCTAATTCATAAAAATGATACGTTAAACTTTCATTTTTTAAATTATCAACCTTATTTATAACAAGTATACAAGGCTTATTACTTTTATTTATTATATCTGCAAGTGACCTATCAGTACTAGTTAAATCTTCTCTACCATCTACTACAAGAAGTATTAAATCTGCTTCATTTCTTGCAATTTCTGCTTGAAAAGTCACTTGTTTGGAGATTACATCTTTAGTCTTAGGAATATAACCACCAGTATCAATTAAATTATATTTCTTATTAAGCCATTCAATTTTCTCATAAATTCTATCTCTTGTAACCCCTTCCTCTGGAGATACAATAGATTTCCTTTTACCAACCAACCTATTAAACAGAGTTGATTTTCCAACATTGGGTCTTCCTAAAATTGCAATTGTGGGTTCAGACATTTATAAAAATATTATTTACATATATTAATTAATACTTAATTTATAAAATAATAAGTAATTTTTACTTAATTAAAGGAGCATATTATTGAATATTAAAGATGAAATAGTTTCAGCAACTGCAATGCTACTGTCCATTGCAAAAGCAGATAATATTGTTGAGGACTCAGAACTTAAGTCTATCAAAGATATAATAAGTGATTTTTTCCAAATTAATTCAAAAGATGACATTATAAATTATATCAATATTGCTAATACAGAACTTGAAAAATCTACAGATATTTTTGAATTTGGTCGAGTTTTAAATGATGCTTGGAACTACCAAGATAAAATTGATTTTGTATGCTGTATGTTTGAAGTGAGTTTGGTTGATGGAGATATGTATTATTTAGAAGAACATTTGATAAAAAAGGTATCAAATATCTTGAATGTAAATCATAAAGATTTAATAAAATCAAAAGTTGAAATAAAAAGAATCTTTAATAAAGACTAACTAGTTTAATATATCAACTTCTTTAGCTGAAATTAACCCGTCAATTTTTTTTATGTACTTATCTGTAAGCTCTTGAGTGTTATCCAGTGCTCTTTTGAAATTATCTTCAGATAAACCTGATTCTTTTTGTTTCTTTAATTGATCATTTGCATCTCTTCTAATATTTCTTATAGAAATCTTTCCATCTTCACCAAACTTGTATGCACTTTTAACTAGCTCTTTTCTTCTTTCTTCAGTTAAAGCCGGAACATTTATTCTAATTACGTTGCCATCATTATTTGGGATTAGACCTGTATCAGAAAGAGTAATAGCTTTCTCAATAATTTCTAAGCTTGAAGGGTCAAATGGCTGTACTAGAATAAGTTGAGCATCAGGAGTAGATACATGAGCAATATTTTTTAAAGGTGACAAACTACCGTAATAGTCAACTTTAATATTATCTAAAATATTAGTAGAGGCTCGTCCTGTTCTTATTTGAGAAAGTTCACCTGAACAATATTCAATTGCTTTAATCATTTTTAACTCAGTGCTTTCAAAAATTTCATCAACCATTTTTTACCTCCTATGATACTAGTGTACCAACATTATTAAATTTCATCAAATTATAAAGACTGTTTTTATCATTAATATCTAAAACTACAATAGGGATATTATTCTCCTTACATAATGTAAAGGCAGTCATATCCATTATTTTTAGATTTTTATGTATGACATCATCAAAAGTAAGCTCATCATATTTAACAGCATCACTATTTTTCATAGGATCACTTGAGTAAATACCATCAACCTTTGTACCTTTAATGATAACATCTGCATTTATTTCAACACCCCTTAAAACTGCAGCGGTATCAGTTGTAAAATAAGGATTACCTGTACCACCAGCAAATATAACTATTCGTTTTTTTTCTAAGTGACGGGTTGCACGTCTTCTTATATATGGTTCAGCCAATTGAGTAACACTTAGAGCAGACATAACTCTAGTATCACATCCAACTTTTTCCAATTCAGACTGAAGTGCAACTGAATTCATTATTGTGGCCATCATTCCTAAATAATCTGCCGCAACTCGATCCATACCTTGTTCCGATACTGCCATTCCTCTGAAAATATTTCCTCCTCCAATAACAATACCAATTTCTTTATTTTGGGAATGAATTTTTTTTATTCTAGCTGCAATTGTTTGGGTTAAATTGGGGTCAATTCCAAAAGTTTTTTCACCAGCTAAAACCTCGCCACTTATTTTGAGCAAGATTCTATTAAAACTGGTGTTTTTCCTAGCCATTTAGTTGGATTACAATTCTTACTTTTCGCCTACCTGAAACCTTGAAAAATTATTAATTACAATATTTTCTCCTAAAACAGAAACTTTTTCTGTAATCAAATCAGTAATGGTTTTTGAGGGATCTTTAACAAAGTTTTGTTCAAGTAAAACATTTTCTTGGTAAAATTTCTTCATACGACCTTCAACCATTTTCTCAATAATATTTTCAGGCTTACCACTTTTTAGAGCCTGATCAGTATAAATTTCTTTTTCCTTTTCGACAATATCAGATGATATATCTTCAACTTTTACTGATAACGGTGATGTGGCCGCAATATGCATACAAATGTCATTTCCTAAATCTTTAAAATCATCAGTGTTTGCAACAAAATCAGTTTCACAATTCAATTCTAATAAAACACCAAGTTTTGAACCAGGATGAATGTAAGATATAACACTACCTTCTTTTGCATCCCTACTTGCTTTTTTTTGAGCTTTAGCAGCACCTTTTTTTCTAAGAATCTCAAAAGCTTTATCTTGATCTCCGCTAGCCTCAACTAAAGCTTGTTTACATTCCATCATTCCGCAACCTGATTTATCTCTTAAATCTTTAACTTCTTGAGCACTTATTGACATTAGTTATCCTTAAAATTTAATTTTCAACTACTTCTTGTTCTTCTGAATTTGTATCTGAGCCTTTATCTTCAATAACTTCCGGAGCCTCACCAGAATTATCTTTGTGCGTACCTCCAACTGATTCTAAAATAGATTCAGATATATGTGACATTATCAATTTTATGGTTTTGATTGAATCATCGTTTGCTGGAATGGGGAAGTCAAGTGAATTTGGATTTGTATTAGTGTCTACTAAACCAAATGTAGGTATACCCAAGCATTTTGCTTCAGCTACAGCTATTTTTTCATGATTTGCGTCAACAACAAATAATGCACTAGGTAAATGTTTCATATCTTTTATACCCCTATGTAAATCTGAAAGCTTTAATTTCTCTCTCTTCAACATATGGCGTTCTTTTTTAGTTTTGTTTTTGTATATAGGAGAAGAATCTTTTTCTAACATAACCAATCTTCTTATACTTTTCTTAATTGTAGAAAAATTGGTTAATGTACCTCCTAACCATCTCTCAACAATATAAAACATTCCGCAATTATCAGCAGAAGTTTGTACTAAATCTTTTGCTTGGGCTTTAGTTCCAACAAATAAAATATTTCCACCTTTTTCAGTAATTTTTTTCATTTCATTTACAGCTTTATTTAAATAATCTAAAGTTAGTTTAAGATTAATTATATAAATTCCATTCTTTTTAGTTGCAATGAAGGGTTTAAACTTAGGATTCCATTTACTTACTGGGTGGCCATAATGTGCACCAGATTCTAATAATTCTTCTATTTTCATATTATTCACTTTATTTAATTAACGTTTTGAAAACTGGAATTTTTTTCTAGCACCAGGTTGGCCATACTTTTTTCTCTCAACAACTCTGGAATCTCTTGTCAACATACCAGCTTTTTTTAATTTGCTTCTGTAATCTGAATTTATTTCTTGTAATTTCCTAGCAATTGCTAATCTAACAGCACCAGCTTGGCCTGATAAGCCACCGCCTTTAACATTTACTAGTATATCATTTTTATTATCAAATTCAACAATAGATAATGGTTCTTTAAGCTCCATAACCAATGAAGATCTTTTAAAATAATCTTTAACATCTCTATCATTAATTATTATTTTTCCTTTACCTTTAATAAATCTTGCTCTAGCAATTGATTTTTTTCTTCTACCTAATGAAATATTTGATGTTTCTGACATTATAGCTCCAATTGTACTGGTTTTTGAGAAGTATGTGGATGTACATCACCTGCATAAACTTTTAAATGAGTCAATATTTTTTTTCCCAATCTGTTATGAGGTAACATACCTTTAATGGAATTCATTAAAATAAACTCTGGTTTTTTTTCCTTTAAAATTTTAATTGAAATATTTTTAGCTCCACCAGGATAATTAGTGTGCTTAAAATAATCCTTGGTAGTTTCTTTTTTACCAGTGAGTTTAACTTTATCAGCATTAATAATTATTACAAAATCACCCATATCCATATGAGGCGAGTAAAAAGGTTTATTTTTACCTTTTAAAATTTGTGCAACTTTTGAGGATAATCTTCCTAAGGTTTTGTCTGTAGCATCTACTATGAACCATTTTTTGTCTATCTCACTAGCTTTTATATATGTTGTTTTCATTAATAAATTTGTAAATTAAATTTTTGTTTGATACAGCCCGTTAAGTTATGAGCGTACAATATATCAAGTCAAGTAATTAATCCATATTTTTAAATAATTTAGTTAATGGCCGATTTAAAGATATAGTTAAAAGTTATTGATACAAAAGCCTTTGTTGATTGTCATCATTACTTTACCGATTAATTTCTCTCCTACAAAAGGAGAATTTGATGATTTAGATTTAATTGAAGATGGTTTAAATTCCCACTTAATATTTGGATCAATAATATTCAGCTCTGCTAATTTTTTTTCCATTATAAGATTTGGCTCTATATTAATTATCTTACATGGATTAATAGTAAATAAATCAATAATTGACTCAACTGTTTTTTTATCTTTAAGAACTTTATTTGTAACGCCAAAAGCTGATTCCAGTCCTATCATCCCACATGAAGCATTGTTAAAATCTCTTTCTTTGTCAACAATTGAATGTGGAGCATGATCTGTTGCAATACAATTAATTAATCCTGAACACACTGCATTCTGAATAGATTCTCTATCAATATCAGATCTTATTGGAGGTGCAACTTTTGCGTTTGTATCATAGCTTTGTAAAGCTTTATCTGTAAGAGCTAAATGATGTGGTGTTACTTCAACAGAAACATTTACACCTTTTTCTTTGAAAAATTTTATAACATCTAATGATTTTGAAGAAGAAACATGTGGAATATGTAAACTCCCACCAACATAATCAGCTATTGCTAAATCTCTATAAATCATTGTTGACTCCGAAATATCTGGGTTTCCTACTAAACCTAAATTTAATGAAACATCTCCCTCATGCATTGTGCCTTGATTTACTAAACAACAATCTTCTGCATGATTAATGACTGGAATTCCAAATTTTTTAGAATACTCTAACGCATAACGCATTAATTGAGAATTAGTTAAAGGAAGACCATCATCAGAAATAGCAACTGCACCTGCTTGAATCATTTGTCCAATCTCTGCTAATTCCAATCCTTTTTGACCTTTTGTAATTGCACCTATAGGATGAATATATATAGGTAAATCGATAGATGAATCAATAATAAATTTTACAAGCTCTGGTGTATCTATTACAGGATTAGTATTGGGCATTGTACAAACTCTTGTGTATCCTCCATGGATTGCTGCAGTAGATCCAGTTTCTAATGTTTCTTTAAATTCAAAGCCTGGTTCACGAAAATGAGCATGAATATCTACAAAACCATTAGTTATTATTTTGCCTTCACAATCAATTACATCAAAATCTTTTTTTATTTTTATATCCTTTTTTATTTCTTCGATAAAACCATCCGAAATGAGCAAATCACTTTTTTCATTTATTAATAAAAAAGGATCATAAATTCGTCCATTTTTTAAAAGTATATTTCCCTTAGAATTTAATGTTCTTTTACTCAAAATCTTTGCTCCCTAATAATAAATATAAAACACTCATTCTCACTGCAACACCATTTAAAACTTGATCTAATATGATTGCCTGATCACTATCAGCAACTTCACTATCAATTTCCACACCTCTGTTAATAGGACCAGGGTGCATAATCACTAATTCTTTTTTATGCCTAGCCAATCTTTCATTAGTTATACCAAAAAAAGTTCTGTATTCCCTAGTAGAAGGAATCAAACCAATACCCATTCTTTCTCTCTGAATTCGTAATACATTAATAGCATCTGCCCAATCAATTAAATCGTCAACATCGTAACAAACACTAACACCTAATTTCTCAATGCCTCTTTGGAGTAAATGAGGAGGAGCACACACTTTAACATTTGCACCCATTTTAATTAGTCCATAAATATTTGATAAAGCTACCCTACTATGTAAAATATCACCTACAATACCAATATTGAGACCCTCGATTTTACCAAATCTTTCTTTTATACTCATCATATCAAGTAAGGCTTGCGTTGGATGTTCATGTGTTCCATCTCCAGCATTAACTATTGGTACATCAACATAATTTGTTAATTGCAAACATGATCCAGGAACAGGATGACGCATGACTACACAATCCATTTTCATAACATGAATATTTTGTATTGTATCTTTGAGTGTTTCTCCTTTTTGAACACTAGATGAACTAGCAGAAAAATTAGTTACATCTGCAGATAATCTTTTTTCTGCTAGTTCAAAAGAAATTTTTGTTCTAGTTGAATTTTCAAAAAATAGATTTACAATATTTTTTCCATTTAAAACCGGAACTTTTTTTATTGGCCTTTCTAAAACTTCTCTGAATGTAAATCCTACATCAATAATAGTTTCAATATCTTTTTTTGATATTTTTTCTAAACCAAGTAAATGTTTTGATTCAATTTTTTTCATTTAATATTTAACTAAATTAACTTTGTCTTCTCCATCAATTTCACTAACTAATACATGTACATGCTCATTATCAGATGTTGGAAAATTTTTACCAATGAAATCAGCTCTGATAGGTAATTCCCTATGGCCTCTATCAACTAAAACACCTAGTTTAATTGAATCAGGCCTACCAAATGCAAATAATTCATCCATTGCGGCCCTAACTGTTCTCCCTGTGTAAAGAACATCATCTATTAAAATAATATTTTTATTATTTACATTAAATGGGATATCTGAAGGACCAACTTTTGGTGAACCAAGATTTTCACTAAAATCATCTCTATAAAAAGTTACATCTAGTATACCTAAATCTATTTTCTTTTTATAATTTTCATAAATGTTTTGAATAATTCTCTTAGCGATAATTTCGCCTCTAGTTCGAATACCTACTACAGCAATAGAATCTATATTTTTTTGTGATTCAATAATCTCATGAGATAATCTTAATATCAAATTAGATATCTGTTCTTTATTAAGCAAAATTGATTTGTTTTTATGCAAATTAATCTCCATGTAGTTAGAATAGAGATATAGAAATATAATTAGTACTTTTCTATATCTCGTATAGATTTAAAGTATCTATACTATAAATTAAAAAAACATAAATATTTATTCATAGTTTTTTTATATTTAAATTTTAAAAGTCAAATATTTATGAAAAAATTAATCGATCAATATATTTTAAAAAGATTTTTCAAAACTTTAGTAACTGTTTTATTAGGGTTCATAACTATTTTTATAATTGTCAATATTATTGATTTTTTAGATAAATTTATTCAAAGAAATTTATCTAGTAAAGAAATATTACTTTACTATATATATACCATTCCATTATTCATTAATATTGCCCTACCAATGTCTATTTTGATTTCAACAATTTATACTATTTCATCTCTACAGAAAACAAATGAAATTACTGCTATCAAAGCGTCTGGTGTAAGCATATTAAGAATCGGACTTCCAATCATAATTTCAGGAATAATATTCTGCTTCATTTCTTTTTTATTTGAAAATATAATAGTTGTTGAATCGATGCAAAAGAGATTAGTCATTGATAAAAAATTAAAACCCCACAGTTCAAAATATGTTAAAAACAGAAAAACGGATATTTATTACCACTTAAATGACTCATTTCTTGAAATAAAAAAATTTAATTACAATAATGATACTGGCTATCAAGTATCATTAAAAAAATATACTGGTTCAGATTTAGTTTATGTAGTTAACGCAAAAAAAATGGCTTGGAAAGCTGAAAATAATAGCTGGGAGATGCAAAATGGTTCAATAAGAAAATGGGAAAATGGTTTTAATTATTCTACTTTCGATAAAAAAGAAATATTTATCCAAGATATTAATCCTTCAATAATTAAAAAAGATTTTGTTAAACCAGAAGAAATGAATTTTTGGGAATTATCAACTTTAATTAAAAAATTTAAAAAAAATGGAATTGATTCTAATAGATGGGAAGTAAATAAGAGCTATAAAACTGCATTCTCTTGCGTACCGTTAATTATGGTAATTTTTGGTATTGCATTATCGATTCATAAACCTAGAGGAAGTAATGCCATGGGTATAGGTCTAAGTATCATAGTGATATTTTTATACTATGCTCTTATTACTTTTGGAAAAACTTTAGGATATAATAATATTCTATCACCTTTTATGTCGGTTTGGTTAGTTAATATTGGCTTTTTAATTTTCGGGATATTGAGCTTGTATAAAACTGAAACTTAAAATAGTAATTAAACTATGCATTACATTTATTTATTAATGGCAATTTTCTGTGAAGTATTAGGGACAATGCTTTTACCTGTTTCAAAGAATTTTACTAGACCATTACCAACCTCTATATTAATAATTTCTTACTGCTTAGCTTTTTATTTTTTATCTCATGCTACTAAAAAAATATCTTTAGGTATTGTTTATGCATCCTGGTCTGGAATTGGTATTTTTTTAATAACAATTTTAAGTTACTTCATTTATAAACAAAGTTTAGAATGGCAATCACTTATTGGTTTGATTCTTATAATAGTAGGAGTAACAATCGTAAATATTTATAAATAAATTTAAAACAGCTATTTTTTATAGTAAATATTAAAACCAAGTTCTAGACCACCAGATTTTGAGAATTTATAACTATCCATATATGATATTCCAAAATCTAAATTGATTTTTTCATTTAAACTTTTAACACCATATCCTAAACCTATTGATTTATAATCATAACCACCATAAGATAATCCAAATCTAAATGGATTCTTATTTAAATTTAAAATATATCCCAAAGACAAACGCCAATTTTGACTATTTCCCCATGTTAAATCCATTCCAGTAATCATATCGAATAGAATCATTCTATTGGATTCTAAAATTTTTGAAAATCCAAAATTTATACTTGTTGGATAATTAGTAGTCACTTTACTTTTATCTCTCAAATCGAGACTATCAAGATTATATTCATCTGATTCAATATAATAAGATGAGCAGTTCATATCAGAGCAAAAAAAAGTTGAATCCTCATGATTAATATTTATACTTTCAGGAAGAGTCTGAACTTCATAAACATTAAAAGAATTAATTATGAAGATCTCATTTGTAGGTAGATTATTTAAATTTTGAGCATTAATATCTTTAACAGTTAAGTTAATTAAATATGACTGATTTATTTCTTCATCTGATAAATTGAGCATTTTAGGACTAAATTTATTCCATTTTAATACTCCTCTAAGATTTATCATAGAAAAACCAAATTTCCAGCCAGAATCTAACCTTTTAGTAGACAACCCTAAATCTAAAGCTATTCCTTCTCCTCCAAAATTTTTATTCATAATATATGTGTTTTTTGAACTGATCCCTTCGAAAGTAGTTTGAAAAAATGGTTCTTTTGTAGGCTCAACCTGATAATGCAATAATCCTCTCAAATATTTGATGGTAAAGCCAAAACCTAAAGGATCTAAACTAAATGCTTTTGAAAAAGATGTTTCCCAGATAATGGTTAAATTATTTTTCATAGATAAACTATATATGAAATCATCACCTACCTGACTATTTCCATTTAAAAAAATATCCAAAAAATCTTTCGATAATTCAAAGCTTGAAAAAGTTTTAACTTTTGAAGTTACAGCAATATTTTTTTTTGAAAAATTAATACCTAATGGAGACTCATTTAAAGTTTTTATAATCATTGGACCATCATTCAAATATCCAATAATTTGTTCTTTTTTTGTTGAATCTAAATAAATTCCACTAATATCATCAAGTCTATATTGATTAAATAAATTATTAGATATTGATGTATTGGTCCCTAAAATACTTATGAATGTTTTTTTTTCAAATGCTAAATTAGCTGGATTTACTCCTATAGCATTATATCCTGTTGCCAGTGTATTATATGACCCAGCCAAACTCATCATAACTGGATCCTGTTTGAAATAACAAAATCCTAAACTAAAAAAAAAGATATATCGTAAAATAAGCACTAATATTCACCCACGTTAATTTTAAAACTAGCATAAGATTGTATATCGATAAAATGAATTCCAAGCATGTTAATAATGCCATCCGAATTTTGATTAGGGTATGGGCAATCTGGATAAAATGAATTTGTTAATGCAATCATTGTATTTAAATAACGAGGTTTATCTATATCTAAAAAATTTATTAAATCTATTTGTTCTTTTTCTAGAGATGTAGGATAATTCAAATATTGACCCTCTCCACCCTCTATTACATTACCATCTTCGCCAATTATGGGACAAGGCAATTCAATCATAGCTAATCTTGATATCAATAAATAATCATCATCATTTGGACCATAAATTAATTTTAAACTTTTTACTCTAAAATCACTATCTGTCAATGGAGTAAATTTTACAGTATCAATTTGATTTATATAATGTATACTATCAATTATACTATTAATTAAAACTTGATTCAGATTTATATTTGAATCATCATTAGTAAAAATACATTCCTGATAACAATCATTATTAAACTCTTCATCACTTATTATAACAATAGAATCTAAAAATGATGGAAAAAATGAATCATCAGTAGATACAATCATTGAAATTTCGCCTACAAGTGGAGAAAAATTTGTTATATTACTAATTAAAGCAGCTTCTTCAAGTGAATTATTAATACTTTCATAGGTCTCATCATCAACAGGAGTAAGTTGAGTAGATACTTCTGGTATAATATATAAATCGGAAAAAGTTGAATCATTAATTTCATTTCCTAAAATAAAAGAAAAAGGAAGCTCTAAACCTATACCACCTGAAATGCTAAAAGAATCATTTGATTCAAAACTACCAGAACCGTTCAATGTTGCTTTACCTGAAAATCCAATTGAATCTGGTGAGCTTTGCAAAAACTCTGCAATAGGATAGCTCTCTCCATTTAAATCGTAAGTAGAACAATTTGAACTAAATAGACTATTGGTACATTCTGAACCTTGAATTGAAATAATATTTTCACCATATCCAAGATCTGCCTCTATTGTAAAAACTGATGAATCACCCTGTGTATATGATTTCAAATCAAGCTTCAATAGATTATCAATATCTGCAACTTTGTTACCGATAAAAATATCTAATTTTGGATTAACAATTTTTAAACCTTGAATATTACTTCCTTCAGGAGGTGATGGAATTGTAAATGAAGCTACATCAATCTCAAAATCATGGATAATAGTATTTATTTCAGATAATCTAATAGGATTAATTTGAATCATACTTACTGAGAAGTCTGATATATTACTTAAATCCACATTCCCATTGACAGATGGTATAGAAAATTCAATATCAACGTATATTGAATCGATACCATTTATTATTTCATTACAATTATTAACTGAATCTAAATCACAATTTATATTAGTTAGACAATCTTCGTCACTTAACGAATTACAACCTGCATAATACTGAAATTTTGTATCAGATAAATAACCATCTTCTTCAACAATATATGGATTTCCATCATTTAAAACAGATGTATTGATTTCAAAAAAGTCTGAATATTCTCCTAAAGCTTTATCAAATCTTCTAAAATTTGGTAATTTTAATGAAAAATCAATTATCTCTGGAAAACTTGAATTATTGATAATTTGAAAATTTATAGTATTAACATCCTGGTTATCAGATGATACAATTCCTCCAAGTATCCCAAAAGGCATTGAGGGATCATTTACTGAAATACTTGTAGACTGATCAATTATTTGTTCTTTAGTAGTTCCAAAAATAGACTCTACTTCATTTATAGAAAAACTACTATTAACACCTCCTAAATTAATTGATGTTTTTAATGAATCATAAGACCATCCAGTATAAACAACTTCTCCAGTTATAGGGTTTAACTGTTCACAATATATAAATTCTTCAGAATTATTAGTAAAATCATAACTTAAATTAAATTCAAAAACAAGATTATCATAAATTCTTGTTTGGCCTTGTGAATTAAAGTTTGAATTATCAAAGATTAAATCATTTTCATATCCCAAAACTTGATAAGAAAAAATTGTCGGAAAAAATAAATTTATATTTTCAGATAAATTAAAATCAGCATCTCCAATATTTATATATGACCAATTTTCAAAAAACTCATTTAAAATCAGATTAATACTTGAAAAATCAATCGGAGTATTAAATGATTCTATTTCAAAATTTGAAAGTGCATTTATAATTTCTTGCTCTGGTATACAATCACCATTAACTACTCCATCAAATGCTAGACTAATAGTATTTTGTGGGAATTCTGCTGATGGAATTTCAGGGATTGAACTTGGAGTAGAGCTAAAACCATCAAAATCAAATCCTGGTATTTCAAAAAAATCTTCTAATTCAAAAACATTATCATCAGGAAAAAGAGATGGATCGCTATATTCTACTGAAATAAAACCGTTGTCATCTAAAATGATTCCATCACTTTCAACCATTTCACTAAATTGAAACTGTGATGAAACAAGAGGTAAACTTATTTGTGTTTGCCAAGAAGGTGATTCTGGAGCATCACAATTCTTTAAAAAAACGGATATAAAGAAAAGAAAAGTGAATCTATAAAAATTTAGATTTATAATCTTAATATCTATATTGATCAGTTTTGAAAGGACCTTTTTCATCAACACCAATATAATCTGCTTGTTTTTTTGAAATCATTGTTAATTTAGCACCTAAATGATCTAAATGTAATCTAGCCACTTCTTCATCTAAATCTTTAGGTAAAACATGTACTCCCTCATCAATCTTACCTTCCCATAATGCTATTTGTGCTAAAACTTGATTTGTGAAAGAAGTAGACATAACAAAAGATGAATGTCCAGTTGCATTTCCTAAATTAACTAGCCTACCTCTAGATAATAAAATTATAGATTTACCTCCAGGGAAAGTAAATTTATCTACCTGAGGCTTGATATTTTGCTCAGTCACATCAGGGTTATTTTCTAAAGAGGCAACATCAATCTCATCATCAAAATGACCAATATTACATAAAATTGCATTGTTCTTCATTTTTTCCATATGATTAAATGTAACTATATCACAATTGCCTGTTGAGGTTACAAAAATATCTCCATATGAAGCAGCTTCATCCATAGTAACAACACTAAAACCTTCCATAGCTGCTTGCAAGGCACATATTGGATCAATTTCTGTTACATATACTCTTGCACCATATCCAGCCATAGATTGTGCACAACCTTTTCCAACATCTCCATATCCACAAACAACAACTTTTTTTCCTGCCAACATAATATCTGTTGCTCTCTTTAAACCATCAGCTAAAGATTCTCTACATCCATACTTATTATCAAATTTTGCTTTAGTAACTGAATCATTAACATTGACAGCTGGGAAAGGTAATTCACCATTTTTAAATAATTGATATAATCTATGAACACCAGTAGTCGTTTCTTCTGAAACGCCTCTAATTCCTGAATAATACTTAGGATTTTTTTTAAGAACTACACCTGTCAAATCTCCACCATCATCTAATAATAAATTAGGAGCTTTACCATCTGGAAATTCTAAAGTTTTATCAATACACCACCAATATTCTTCTTCTGATTCACCTTTCCATGCAAAAACGCTTGTTCCATTTTGAGCAATAGCTGCAGCTGCATGATCCTGTGTGGAATATATATTGCAAGATGACCATCTGACTTCTGCACCCAAATCTTGTAAAGTTTCAACTAAAACAGCTGTCTGAATAGTCATATGTATACATCCTGCAATACGAGCTCCTTTTAACGGCTTTTCTTTATTATATTTTTTTCTTAATGACATTAACCCAGGCATTTCATGTTCTGCTAACTCAATTTCTCTTCTACCAAAATCTGCTAAGCTAATATCTGCTACTTTATAATCATTATTTGATTTCTTAATATCCATAAATCCCTCTATTTTAAATAATTAGATAACTCTTCTTTTTTATCAGTAATTTCCCACCTATAATTATCGCCTCTGCCAAAATGACCATAAGCAGCTAGTTGTCTGTAAATTGGTTTTTTAAGATCAAGATGTTCGATAATCTTATCAGGTTTTAAATCAAAAACTTTATTTATCAATTCAACTAAATCATTATCAGGCATAACTCCTGTCTTAAAAGTATTTACATTAACTGACATGGGTTCAGCTACACCAATACAGTACGCAACCTGAACCTCACATTTATCAGCAAGTTTAGCAGCAACTATATTTTTTGCTATATACCTTGTCATGTAAGCCGCTGACCTATCAACTTTTGATGGATCTTTTCCAGAAAAAGCACCACCACCATGCTTGGCATATCCACCATATGTATCCACAATTATTTTTCTTCCAGTTAGTCCTACATCTGCTATTGGTCCACCTTCAACAAATCTACCTGTACCATTGACTAAAAAATTTGAATCATATGGAATTCCATAATTATCTAAAACTGGTAAAATAACATGTTTTATAATATTACTTTTTATGAATTCATGTTCTTTTTCCTCTGTTTTAAACTCATTTAGCATATCTATATGTTGAGTTGCAATAACAACTTTCTTAACTCTAACTGGCTTTTCATTACTATCGTACTCAATAGTAACCTGACTTTTCCCATCCGGCTTTAACCAACTTAATGTACCATCTTTTCTAACTTTTGCAAGCTGCTCTGATAATCTATGTGATAAAGTAATTGGTAATGGCATAAGCTCTGGAGTTTCATTACATGCAAAACCAAACATGAGGCCTTGATCTCCGGCTCCTTGTTCATTTTTATCATTTAAATCAACTCCTTGAGCAATATGAGGACTTTGATTTTTAATCAAAGTAGAAACCCATAATTTATCTTCACTATCTTCCTGCATTTTAATAGTACCTAAATCCAATTCCAGATAACCAATTTCATCCAAGGTTTTTCTAATTATTGCATCATAATCAATTTTAGCTTGGGTTGTAATCTCAGCTGAAACAATAACCCATCCTGTAGTTATCATTGTTTCACAAGCAACTCTAGAGTCTTCGTCTTGTTCTAATAAGGCATCAAGTATTGCATCTGATATTTGATCACATACTTTATCTGGATGACCCTCTGTAACAGATTCTGAGCTAAATAAATAATTTTTCATTTTATAATAGGTCCTGATTTAGTTAAATATTCAACATCCTTACCATAATTCTTAAAATTTTCTCTAAATAATCTAGCTAAATTAGTAGCCTCAATTATATAATTTTCTTTATTTTTCCATGAATTAATAGGATTAAGTATTTTTTGATTAATTTCCCCAAGTGTTCTAGGAATTTTTAATCCAAAAAAATCTTCTTTTGCGTAGTTAACACTATTTATTGAATCATTTAAAATTGAAGTAATTATATATCTGGTATCAGAGATACTAATCCTATCTGCTCCTGAAGATGGAGTACCTCCTATCCAACCTGTATTTACCAAAAATACATCAACAGAATATTTTTTAATTTTCTCTTCAAGTAATTCTGCATATTTCAAAGGATGAAGTGTTAAAAATGGTCCACCAAAACAAGGTGAAAACGTAGCTTGAGGTTCATTTATACCCCTTTCAGTACCTGCTACCTTAGCCGTATAACCACTAATAAAATGATACATTGCTTGATGTGTATCTAATTTAGAAACAGGAGGTAAAATACCATAAGCATCACACGTTAAAAAAATAATTTTATCAGGATGTCCAGCAATACTATCCCATCCTTTAGCAACCAGTGAATTTTTTATATAACTAATTGGATAAGATACTCTAGTATTCTCTGTTTTACTTGAATTATCAAAGTCAATTATTCTTGATTTTGAATCATAAACTACATTTTCTAGAAGTGCACCAAATTTTATAGCATTATAAATATCTGGTTCAGATTTTTTATCTAATCTTATAGTTTTCGCATAACAGCCACCTTCAAAATTGAAAACTCCATTGTCAGACCAACCATGTTCATCATCTCCAATTAAAGGTCTGTCAGGATCAGTGGATAAAGTTGTTTTACCTGTACCACTTAATCCAAAAAATAATGCTGTATGTTTAAAATTCTTATCAACATTTGCTGAACAATGCATAGATAATACTCCTTTGAGAGGTAAATAATAATGGAGAATCGAAAAAATACCTTTTTTCATTTCTCCACCATACTCAGTTCCACCAATAATTGCCATTTTCTTTTCAAGATTAAAAATAATAAAAACTTCAGAGTTCATACCATGTTTCTTAAATTTTTCATTAGTAAAATTGGATGCATTAATTATAGTAAAATCTGCAGTAAAACCTGAATCATTTTTCTTTTGATTTATAAACATATTTCTACAAAAATTATATTGCCAAGCTTTCTTTGCAATTATTCTAACACCTAATTTATAATTTTCATCAGCACCTGCATATCCTTCAAAAATATAAGTAGGCTTATCATTATTTTCATTGTAATGATCTAAAACATTATGATACAACTCATCAAAAATTTCAGGTTCTATTTTTTGATTTACATCTCCCCACCATAAATTATTTTTAGACGTTTTTTCTACAACAAAATATTTATCTTTTGGAGATCTTCCAGTAAAAATTCCAGTATCAACCATTAAGGTACCATTTGGACCAATATGACCCTCTCCATTTAAAACAATTTGTTCGGAGATGAATTCAATAGATGGATTAAGGAAACAGTTATTTGCTTTAATAATATTTTCTAAATTGCTTGTTTTAATTTTCTCCATGAGGATGTGTTTTTTTATAAATTCTTTTTAATTTTTCTTTACTAACATGCGTATAAATTTGAGTTGAGGATAAGTCTTCATGGCCTAACAATTCTCTGACAGACATTAAATCAGCACCTTTATTTAACAAATGAGTTGCAAAAGAGTGCCTCAAAGAATGTGGACTCATTTTTTCATTATTTGTTACTTTTTTTAAATAATATTTGACCATTTTATAAACGTAACTTTCACTCAAATGAGAATTAACTTTATGAGATGAAGGATACAAATATATATTATGACTATTTTTACTAACTCTCAAATAGTTTTTTATCGAGCCAACTGCCTCTTTTCCCAAAATAACGATTCTCTCTTTATTGCCTTTACCTAAAATTTTTATCGTATTATTTTGATAATCAATATTTACAATTTTTATTTTAACAAGTTCGGATATTCTAAGACCTGTTGAATAAAACACCTCTAAAATAGATCTGTGCATAGCTCCTTTAAAGGTACTTAAATCTGGCAAAGACATTAGCTTATCTACTTCCTTTTCTGATAAATAGTTAGGTATTTTCTTCATTGCTTTAGGTGAAACAATTAATGAAGCAATATTTTTTGATAAAAAACCCTTGTATGATAAAAATTTATATAAAGATTTTATTGAAGCTATCCTCCTCAAAATTGTCTTAGTTGAAAAATTTTTTTTGGATAGAAACTGTATATATGCTTGTAAATCATTTTTACTAATATCAAAAAAATTATTTACTTTTAAAAATTGATTGAAATTACACAAATCAATCTTGTATCCTCTTAATGTATGAGGTGAAAATTTTCTTTCATTTTTTAGATATGATAAGAAATCTTTTATAACTTTTTCATTTTTCATCAAATAAATTTATTATTTTTTTAAAATCATTAGGGATAGGTGCTTTTAACTCTATCATTAATTTTGAAATTGGATGCATGAATTTTATTTTATAAGCATGCAAAGCATAACGATCTAAATTCTTAAATACCTCATCAATAATAAGCTTATTTTTTTGATGAAAACTTTTTGATATATTAATCGAACCACCATAAGTATCATCCATTAGGATAGGATGACCTATTTCGCTCAAATGAACTCTCAATTGGTGAGTTCTACCTGTTAATGGCCTAAGTTTCAAATACGTAAAAGGTTCTAAGAATTTTATTATTTTATATTCAGTAAAAGAATATTTACCATAATTATCATTTAATACAAACTTTTTTCTATTTTTTTTACTCCTAGTTAAATATCCTTTAATATCACCGAATGAGTTTGTTCGTCCCCATACAATAGCTCTATATTCTTTTTTAATTGATCGCGAGGCAAACTGCTCACCAAGGCTATGGTGTACTTTATCAGTTTTTGCAACTAGCATCACACCTGAAGTAAATTTGTCTAATCTATGAACTAAACCTGGTCTTTCTGATTTAGGATAAGAAAGATATTTGAATCTGTAAAGCAAACCATTAAGAATAGTTCCATCTTTATTTCCAGCACCTGGATGAACAATAATTCCAGGTTTTTTATTCAAAGCTATTAAATGCTCATCCTCGTAAATTATATCTAAAGGTATGTCTTGTTTTAATATCGTTTCATTATCTTTATATTGATTATTAAAATCAACCAAAATAATTTCTTTACCTTTTAACTTATATGAAGGCTTAACTATGAAATCATCTACTCTAACTAATCCATTTAAAATTAACTTTTGAATTTGAGATCTTGAGAGGTCGTCTAATTTTTGATTTAAAAAATGATCTAACCGAATATTTTTTATTGTACTATGAAATTCTTTCTGATTTTTCATTTTTTTTATCATTTGCATATTGAAGAATAAAATAAAGTATTAATCCAATAGTTATGGAACAGTCAGCAATATTAAAAATAAACCATCGTGGATTATCCATAATTCCAATAAAATAAAGTAAGTTTGGCATATCAATAAAATCAATTACACCCGAATAACCACTTCCAGGTATTAGAACGAATACTCTATCAATAGCATTACCTATTGCTCCACCTAGAACTAAACTTAAAGGAATTTTCTCATAACTGTTCTCTCTTTTGATGTTTTTCAAATAATAGAAAAGTAGAACAATTGTTATAATTGTAAGACATGTTATAAATAGATGATATTTACTTGTATCAATACCAAAGGCAATACCGCTATTTTCAATAAATGTAAATCTTAGAAAACTATTTAGAACATCAATACTTTGATAAAGATATAAATTAGATTTAACTTGAAATTTGGAAAATTGATCAAAGACAACAACTAAAATTATTAAAAAATAATTAATCAAATTCTTTCTTTACATCCTACGCATTTTGTTGTATGAGGAACTTCTTCTAATCTAGCTTGTGGTATCATTTTATTACACATAACACAAACTCCAAAAGTACCATCTTCAATCATTTGGAGAGCCTTAGATAAATATTTTATAAATTTTTCTAATCTGGCTATCATGTAATAGGATTGTTCTAACTCAACGTGATCTCCACTTGCATCTGCCATATGAGATGAGTATATCGCATTATTTTGGCTAGCATCACGCATTTGCTCTGCTCTTTTTTTAGTAGATTCTAATTCTTCTTTGGTGCTATCAATTTTATCGCGTACAAGTTTTTCAAAATATAATAACTTTTCACTCGACCACTTTTCATTATTTTTTGACATAATAAGATATCCTTTTTAACAATACAAATTTATGTTAATGAAATACTAATTTCAACTTTTAAATCATTTATTGAAAATTTGGAACTATACTCACCAACCCCCTCATTAAAAAATACTTCTAATGCCAAAACCTCATTTTTTATATAATTTTGATTATCAAAAGCTGCTTCAATTATATTTTTTTCAGATTTAATGTATAAATTAATTCTATCACTTACTTTAAAATTAGAATCTTTCCTTAAATTTTGAATTTTTCTGATTAAATCTCTAGAAATACCTTCTTTGATTAAATTTTCACTTAAATCTGTATTAATGCTTGCTATTAATTTTTTATTTGAGGAACAACAATAGTTTTCTAATGGAATCTCCTCAATAATGAAATAATCATTTGTGAGTTTTTCACCTTCAATAGTAACGAAATTTTTAGTATTAAGCTCTTTAAGAATGAAATCATTTTCAAGTAAATTTATCTTAGAAATTATATCAGACTTTTTAACTTGATAATCACGGTTAATATTCAAAAAATTTGGCTTTATATTGTAAGAAACAATTTCATTAATTTTACTTACATAAAAAATTTCTTTAATATTTAGTTCTTCAAGAATCTGATTATCATAGTTTGATATACTTGGAGATACTTTATCTAAAAATATTTTAATATCCTTAAGAGGTTGTCTTATTTTCAAATTAGCTTTATTTCTTATTGACCTACCTAGATTCACTATATCTTTAACTGTATCAATATCTTTCATAATCTTGTGATTCTCTAATTTTTCATCATAAATTGGAAAATCTAATAAATGAATACTTGAAGGTTCCTTTTTACTACTAACACTTATTACGAGATTATTATATATCTTATCTGTTACAAAAGGTATAACAGGACTCATAATTTTAATATAGGTTAGCAAGACATTGTAAAGTGTATGATAAGCAGCTAATTTATCAGAATCATTCTCTGATTTCCAAAATCTTCGCCTATTTCTCCTTACATACCAATTTGATATATCATCCAGGATTTCTGAAGCGTTTTTAACCAACTTATACAGTTCAAAGCTTTCATAATATTGCTTTGAATCTTTTATGAAAATATTGATTTTTGCAAGAATCCATTTATCAATATCCATCAAATCTTTTTTATCATATTTTGATTTTGAAGGATTAAAATTGTCTAACTTAGCATATGTAATAAAAAATGAATAAGTATTCCATAAAGTGATTAAATTTTTTCTAATTTCATCAGCTATTTTATAACCAAATAACAAATTGTGTTCAGTATTTTGATTAGCATATAACCATCTCATGGTATCAACACCCATTTTTTCAGCAGCATCATCAAACCAGATAGCATTACCCCAGGATTTATGCATATCTCTTCCTGTTTCATCTTTAACTAATGCATGACCAAGTAATGTTTTAAATGGAGGTTTGTCTTCCATTATAGTTGATGTAGCTAAAAGTGAGTAAAACCAATTTCTAAACTGGCCGGGAAAACATTCAACTACAAAGTCTGCAGGAAACCATTTATCCCAATATTCTTTATCATCATTATAATTTAAAGTTGAATAAGGAACTATTCCTGCATCCAACCATGGATTTCCAACATCTGGTATTCTTTCACCTACTAAGCCTGATTCTGGATGCTTGATTTTAACTTTATCAATCCAAGGTTTATGAGGACTCTTACCTTCAAATTGCTCCCAACCTTCAACGGCTAAATCTTTTAATTCTTGTTTTGAACCAACAACATAAAATGAACCATCTTCAAATGTCCATATAGGTAAAGCTAAACCCCAAAATCTTTTTTTTGAAATCATCCAATCACCCATATTTGTTAGCCATTCGAGCTCTCTATCTAACCCCCAATCAGGAATCCAATTAATTTTGTGGACATGTTTTTTAATATTCTCTCTCCAGTCCATATTAATATACCATTCATCAACAGTTCTATAGACAAGCTCATCTCCAGATCTCCAACAATGAGGATAGACATGAGGATATTTCTCTGAATAAAATAATAAGTCTTTTTCTTTAAGATTTTCCAAAATTAATTCTGTAGTTTTTGAATCTGTGGCTAATTTACCAGTTAACCATCCAAAACTCTCAATATACTTAGATTCGTCATCTAATGGTGCGATTTCTACCAGATTATTTTTTTTACCAATTTTATTATCAATTGAACCACATCCAGTTGCAATATGTACAATTCCAGTACCTTCACCAGCTACTACCACATCATTACCTATATTATCTTTCCCTCCATCAATAACTTTATGACAAGATATAGCATTTATACCATTTTCTTTTAATTTTTCATTAACAAAAGGATAGCCTCCTAATTCTGATTGAGCATCCAACTCATCAAATGGACCAAAATACTCCCAACCAACCATATCTTTTCCCAAAACAGTACCCAGGATTTCATAACCTCCTCTTTCTTTAAAAATTTGTTCTAAAGTTTTTAACTTAGGGACTCCATCTAACCACTGTTTTTTCTCTTTAAATTGTTTATCAAGTCTCTGAAACTTGAAATTATCTTTTGCAAAATAATAGATTGAATCATCATTTAATTTTACCCTTAAGTACTCTAAATTAATATTAACAGCTGCAGCAATATTTGATGTAAGTGTCCAAGGTGTAGTGGTCCAAATTAAAAGATTCTCATTTTTCTTGTTTTTTAAAGGAAATTTTATAAATGTTGCTTTGTGAGCAACCAATTTTCGCCCCTCAATTATTTCCATTTGCGAGTAAGAAGTACCGGATCTGCCAGACCAAGGAACGACATCTGTCCCCTTATAAATTTTACCTTTATCAAATAATTTCTTTAGAAATGACCAAATTGTGTAATTATTTTCGTCAGACATCGTATAATATGAATTATCCCAATCCATCCAATATCCTAATCTTTTAGATTGCTCAGTTTGAATTTTTGAATATTTATCTACTCTGTCTTTACATAGTTGAACAAATTTTTCAACTCCATAATCAATTATATCTCTTTTAGATTTGAATCCTAACTCTTTTTCAACTTCTACTTCAACCCATAATCCTTGACAATCAAAGCCATTTTGATATCTCAAATCATAGCCATTCATTGCAAAATATCTTTGAAAAACGTCTTTAAGTGTACGGCCCCAAGCATGGTGCACACCCATTGGATTATTTGCAGTTATCGGTCCATCCAAAAATGACCATATTTTTTTTCCTTGATTCTTGCATCGAAGTTGATTAAAAATTTCTTCTTTTTCCCAAAAATCAAGCATTTCATGCTCAATTTGTATAAAGTCAACCTTATTATCAACATCTTCAAAATTTTTAGCAGACATAAAATACCCTCATATTAGAGGGTAAATTACTATTTATCTTAACTATTTACAACAACCTAATTTATGATATTTTTATAATTTATGATTTGATGCATATAATAATTGTAGAGCTGATAAATAATAATAATTTCCTAAAAAATGTTTTATTTTTGTGATTGCACTATTACCTTCATCAACTATTTTATACTCAAAGATTAGATTATTTTTTTTATCATAACTAATTTTATGAAACTTGTATTTACCAATTCCACATGGAGTACTAATAATCAAAAAGGGTCTACAGTTTTTAAAATTTAAAGGTGATAAATTTGATGAATCTAAATTATTGTTGAATAATTGCGATCTACTAATCTTCATTTTAATCTCCTAAATAATTAAAGTTAATATATGAGGATACTAATTTAAATTTTGTGATTTAGAACAATTAATAAATAAAGGGGAAAAAATTTTTAGTTTTTGATTTATAGTTTTGGAACTCTGAATATTTTGATAATGATTTATCTTTTTTAATCATATTAGGAATCCATAAAAATATAACAAAGGCTAAAAGAATAATTAGCGGTACAAAGTCAAAAGCTAATAAGCTAAAACCTAAGTAAATAAAAAGTTCTCCCAAATAATTAGTATTTCTGATTTTAGAAAACATAAAGTTATCTATGAGCTTTCCAGGTTTAATCTTTAATTGAATATATTTTTGCATATCCGAAACAAAATGAAGGAAGATTCCAAAAATATAAATGGATACACAAAACGAATGAAAAATATAGTTAGACATATCATTTGTCAATGGCATTAATTTATTGCCAGAAGTAATTAAGAAAGGTGCAATCCAATACAAAGACAAGGAAGCCCATATTAGAAATCCATATGCCAAAGAACATTTTTTTTCCCATTGCCTATCAGGATAAATATAGCTTTTTGCTACCCACAAAATACCATATGAACCATGAAGTGCAAGGTATATCATCGCATTAATACTGTCAAAGCAATCGTAAAAATATATAAGGAATAAAATAAATACCGGAGTAATACCTTTATGACTATCAATGAAATATTTTTGTTTTAAATTCATTTAAAATCAATGTTTAAATGAACACTAACCTTACTGTTTAGGCTTTGATGCACAGGACATTTTTCAATTACTCTTTTTAAGATAATTTTTGACTTATCTTCATAAACTCCATGTATCTTTAAATTTATATAAACATCTGAAATCATTCGGGGATAAGTTTCAGACATTTTTTTTTCAACTTCAGCATTCATTTCATCAATCTTTATCTTATTTGTTTTCGCAGCAATACCTGCAATAGTCATCATACAACTGGCTAATGAAGATGATACGAGATCTGTAGGAGAAAAGGTCCTTCCAAGTCCATTATTATCTTTAGGTGCATCAGTTAAAATTATAGAATTAGAATCTATATGTGTTATTTCTGTACTTAAATCACCACAATAATTTATTACAAATTTTGACATTAATTTCTTCTAGACTGAAGCTTAGCTAATAATCTCAATATCTCTAAATATAACCAAATAAGTGTAACGAGAAGACCAAATGCACCATACCATTCCATATATTTCGGTGCACCTTGTTCTGAACCTTGTTCAATAAAATCAAAATCTAAAACTAGATTTAATGCAGCTATAACTACAACCACTATACTAAAACCAATACTCATCAAAGATGCATTTTGAATACTCATAATTGATAAACCACTACCAAAAAAACTCATGATCATATTAACTAAATAAATTAAGAATATTCCACCCGTTGCAGCAAAAAGACCGAGCTTGAAATTTTCAGAAGGCTGAATAACTTTTGTTTTGTATGCAAAAAGCAATGCAGAAAAAATACCAATTGTAAGAAGAATTGCTTGTTGCACAATACCATCATAAAGACTGCTATACATTACAGAAATTCCGCCTAGAGCCAGTCCTTCAAAAACTGAATACAATGGAACAGTATATGGTGACCATTCTTTTTTAAATATTGTAATAAGTGCTAATATAAATCCTACTATAAAGCCTAAGAAAACAAACCCTGTAAGATTATTAGAATAAGTATAATATGCAGAACACACTAATAATAGTAAGCTAATAATTGTTTTATTAACTGTACCATCAAGCGTCATTACTCCAGAATCATTTACTCTTTTAGCTTCGCTAAAAGTTTTTGATGACAAAGCTGGATTGCCGGACCTAAATGAAAGATGTCTATTCATTAATACTCCTTTTTGATTTATTAATTTTCACTCATAATTATATTAACTAAAGTTACTATATCTAAAATATCTATTGTTCCATCTAAATTTAAATCAGATGCACATATCTCAGATTCTGTTAAACTATTTCCTGAAATAATAGCATTAACAATTGAAACAATGTCTAAAATATTAATAATAAAGTCATTATTGATATCTCCTAAACTACAAGATACATTACTTTGATAATAACCATTTCTCAAATAGTTTAGTCTAAATAAATTCCAATAATTATTAGAATCTGATTGCTCTTTTATATCTATAGCTTGCATATCTCCAGTACTACCTGAAAAAATCTCTAAGTCACCATCGTTATCAATATCAGCTATATTTACGGATGATGAAAAAGCACTTGTATTTGAAATAGGCATATTATTGTAAAAGCTTAAATCATCAAAATTTCCATTATTTGATTTAAGAATATTTAATTTACCCATATCATCTCCGAAAATAATTTCAGGCAAACCATCAGAGTCTAAATCTTCAAAAACAATAGATTCAGATACAATACCAAAAAAGCTACTTTCACTAATTACGGATAAAGGAAAACCTTCCAGTAAATCACCATTTATTCCAAGTGCAAATATTTCATTATCATCATTACCAAAAAATATTTTAATATTTCCATTAAATTCTAATATTGAAGGTGAAGTATATATTGGACTACCAGAATCAAATTCAAAACTCAAATCACCATTTTCCTTAACAGCATATAATTTCCCATCTTTACTTCCTACAATTATAATTTTCTGATTATTATAGTTTAGGATTATTGGAGCAGATCTTATTTTATCTCCAGTTTGAAAACTAAAACCAATAGAACCATCATCATAAATTAAATGGATATTGTCATCATCTGTTCCAATAACTATATCATCTTTTCCATTATTATTAAAATCTGCTAATGCTGCACCTTTTTGCATTTTCTCATCAAGTAGCAAAGGGAAACCATTAACATCTGAACCATCGTGATTAACTACAAATATTTTTGAATCATTTGAGAAAGATGTAAAGACAATTTCTAAATCATTATCATCATCAATATTGCCGATTGTTGGTGTTCCAATTAGATATTGGTCTGCATCGTATTCAAATTTTATACCATTTTTATCAAAAACGTACAAATACTTACTTTTTGAAGCTATAACAAAATCTATATTTCCATCATTATCAATATCAGCTGCTGCAGGAGACCCCCAGATTTGATTACCTGTATCAAAAGGGAAAAAATCCTCTAAAATAGGATTACCATTTTGATCTAGTACATGAACCAAACCACTATAATCTCCAAAAATAATTTCATTATTTCCATCGTTTGTTAAATCAATTACTACAGGACTCGATTTAATTTGACTGTCAGTGTCAAATGGAAAACCTTGTTGATTTAACGAAACGTCAATATTGAATGGATAAACTTTGGTTATTTGATTGTAACTACCATCTAAATCAATAAATTCTGCATTTACTATAAGTTCAAATTCATGTTTACCAATGAATACATCATCTCCAACAGAACCAGATAATATAACTACGCTTGATTCATCAACTAAAATATCTCCAAAATCAAGTTCTTGATTAATGAACATAATATCATCATAATTATTAGTAAAATCGCTACTATTTTGAATAGTTGCTGAAACATTTATAGCATCTAAATAAAAAGAATTATTTGAAATAAAAAATTCAATATCAAAAGGTTCATTAGGATTCAGTGAGTTATCTCCATCATCCTGATAACCACTGATACCCCCACCTCCAATGATTAAGTTTGAGTGATTAGATAAAATAAGGGAATTTTCCATATTTGATAACATTTCATCTATTATAATTGACGCATCATTAACAAACGTATTATAATATCCTGCTTCCTTGTAATGAACTCTCATTTCATGATCAATCATTACCAAACTAGGAAATGATCCTCCCGTATTAAACATGTTAAACAAAGGATAACCAGTATCATCAATAATATTAGGTATACCTGAGCTTCCGAGATTTCCCCATTGAGTACATGAATAAGGCTGATTCAAATCTGATAAAGCAACAAATAATTTAACATAATCATTGTTTGTATAATTTTGCTCTAATTCATCAAAAAGCGGGATAAGTGATTGACAAGGGCCGCACCAAGTTGCTGACATATCGATAACTAAAACATGGTAATTACCTCCATTTGAATTGCCATCAAAGTCTGATAGACTAAATGAGTTGTTTGATAGATTTGAACTAGGATAGCATAAATCAAATTGTTGATTTAAATGATTATCATTAATTTTATCTCCAACATTGTAAGCACTAAAACAAAAAGAAATTATAAGTACAATTAAAATATTTTTCATCAGTATTTCCTAAATTAATTTTGAATTAAAAATTTTTAAAAATAATACTATCCAACCTAAAATAAACAATAAACCACCAATAGGTGTGATTGCACCGAGCCATTTAATATCTGTAATTGATAAAATAAATAAACTACCTGAAAATAATACTATTCCTAATAAAAATAGCAATCCGCAAGTATTAAATTCATTAGTAGCAAAAAATTTACCAATTGAAGCTACGAAAATTATAGCAAATGCATGAAAAAACTGATACAAAACTGCTTTTTCATAAACTGACATTGAATATTCAGATAATTTTTGTTTTAATGAGTGGGCACCAAATGCTCCCATAATAACTGAAAGTGCACAAAAAGAAATACCAAATAACAAAAGTGTTTTTGTCATTAAAATTAGTTTTTAAGAATTTCTTCTGTCTTTGAATTAATTTCTACAACTTTATACCTTTGAGGAATTTGACTTAGTATTTTTTTTTCATCTATTGTTTTTTTATCAAACTCGATCAATAAAGTTTGTTCCCTTACATCAATATCATAGTGTTCCAAACCATCTAATCCATCAATAGATTTTTCAATAGTATTCACACAACCCATACATGTCATTCCATCAATCATATATTGCTTAACAGCAAAATTCTGAATTAAAGATGCTTTATACGGATTTGGTAAAGATTTTATTATAGTATCTGATTCAAAATTTTCATCTTCCAACAAAACTTCCATTGTTTTTGTTTCAAAATATACAGAAACTGATTTGATGCCTTCCAATGAACTTAATGAGTTTTTTATAGTTGATACGCAGCCATAGCCACACATCATTCCATTCACGCTATAGACTTGTTTTGATGTTGTTGCAAATATAAAAGTAACTGCAAATAACAAAGCTGTAATATTTTTCATATTTTTTTCCTTTTAAATATTAATATTTTACAATAATTAAATTTACCTTACTCGATAATAAATTACTATATTTAAATCGTAAAATAATGTAAATTATAGTAAATAATTTTTAAAAAATTACAATGTCACAAAAAAAACAATTTTTACTTATAAACCTCATTTTAGGTACGATCCTTTTATTTTCATATTATAATGGAGTAAATCAAAACCCAGAGATTGCTTCTCAACTTTGGGGTGGAGTGCCTGCGATTCTTATTCCCTACATAATATCTTCAATGTTTTTAGGTGCATTTGGATATTTCTTTTTTACATATTATTTAGCTTTCAAAGTTGAACATAAATCCCTCAAAGTTTTTAAAAAATTTAAATTTTCGATTTTTAATATCATTTACATACTAATTTTACTTCCATCAAGTTTATGGATGGATTTATCAATAAATTATATTTCAACTCAAAATATCTTATTTTGGATACTTGCCGTAGCTGGACTATACACTGTTGGTTTATCTTCAGTTTTCCTACTTTTGTGCTTAATTAATATAAAACCAAAAAAGAAATCTCTACTATATCGAGTATCTATAATTGGCTGCTGTTTTTTCACGTTTCACACAATGTTTTTAGATGGTCTACTATGGACTATTTTCTTTCACAAATAAGGAGAATAAATGAAAGCTACAATTTATACAAACAAAGGTAATATAAAGTTAAATTTATACCCTGAAAAAGCTCCACTAACCGTTGCAAATTTTACCAATTTAGCAAAAAGGGGCTACTATGATAATCTATCATTTCATAGAGTGATTGATAATTTTATGATTCAAGGAGGGTGTCCTCTAGGAACTGGAACAGGCGGTCCAGGGTATCAATTTAAAGATGAATTTGATGATGACCTTAAACATGACCAATCAGGAATTTTATCAATGGCTAATGCTGGACCTGGGACTAATGGAAGTCAATTTTTCATTACTCATCTTCCTACTCCATGGCTTGATAATAATCATACTGTTTTTGGATGTGTTGAAAGTGATGAAAGTCAAAATATAGTCAATATTATCGAACAAAATGATACAATAGTAAAAATTGAGATTGATGGAGAAATTTCTGTAGATAAAGAAGTTGCGGAAAATCTCAAGATGTGGAATGAGGTATTAGATAATTAGATTATTCATCACTAAAGTCTAATGATGTCTTAACTAAAATTTTATCTTTTACTAATTCCATATAAGATTGTCTTACTCCAATTTTAATTTGCCTTCTAGATCCATCTGGTAGACTAAATTCAATATTTTCAGATATAGGTTGTGGACCATCTAGCTTAAATGGTTTATCAAAATAATCTGCTATATCTAATTTTGTGATTACTATATTTTTTCCAAAAAGATCCATATCAATAATTACTTTTGCTTCTTCAATTTTAAGTATAACTTTGT
>PBFG01000021.1 GCA_002718585.1 Fidelibacterota bacterium
TGATATAATCGCAGCGTTTGCTGCACCATTATCTGGTTTAGGTGGTGGAACTGCAGTTGTATTTGCTTCAGGATTTTTATCAGGAGATGATCCAGCATTTGGTTTATTTGCGGCATTAACTGATGGTACAGTTTTAACGCTTCCTTCATTAGCACAAGATTGTGCAGGTGAATGGGGTGGTGATGCTGTAGTTGATGAATGTGGAGTATGTGATGGCCTAGGTGCTGATATAACATGTGATGATGGAACTCTTGTTTGTGAACAATCTGAATGTGTAGATGTTAATGATTTATTTTTTGAAGTTGAAATTGCAGAGACAGGAGAATCAACTTTATTTATTTTTCAAGATTCAATTACAAGTTTAGATACTGGCGATCAAATAGGTATTTACGATATGAACGGTGTGGTAGATGATACTGGTACAACAGGCATGGTACTAGTTGGTGCAGGAACATGGACAGGAGGACAGCTTGAAATTACTGCAATTACTGCAGTTGATTTATCAGAATTTGGAGGTCCAATCCTTCCAGGTGCTGTAGATGGTAATAATATGTTTATGATGGTTTGGGATGTTTCTGAAATGATGTTGTATGATGCCACTTATAGCGTAAATTCAGGTTCAGGTACATTTAATGGGTTATTCACAGCCATTGATGGTATAACATTAGTTGAACCAAATCCTCCATACTTCAATTTAGAAATTGATGAAACAGGTGAGTCAACATTGTTTATTTTTGAAGATACCATTCAAGGATTAGAAGTTGGAGATAATTTAGGTTTATTTGACATGATGGGTGTTGTAGATAGTCAAGGTAATACGGGTGAAGTTTTAGTTGGTTTTGGAATTTGGAACGGATCACAATTGAATGTTACTGCTATAACTTCAGTTGATTTATCTGAGTTTGGTGGACCAATTTTACCTGGTGCTGTTGAGGGTAATTCAATGTTTTTAAGAGTTTGGAAAGCATCTGATGAATCAGTAACTGATGTCACGTACGGTATTAATTCCGGTTCAGGAACATTTAATGGTTTATTTACAGCAATTAATAGTATCTCTTTTACACCTCCATGTGCTGATGATGATGATGCAGTTGCTCCTTTTGGATGTGCTGCAGCAGTTGCTACTTTTGGTTGTGATTTTGCGTGGGGAACTGATGGATTTTTAATAAGTGATTTTTGTCCTGAAACATGTGGAACATGCCCTGTATATGGTTGTACAGATGATACAGCATGTAATTATAATGCTGATGCAACATTAGATGATGGTTCTTGTACTTATCCTGATGAAATGCTAGGTGAATGTGATTGTGATGGAACTTTATTTGATGAGTGCGGTGTTTGTGGTGGAAATGGCCCATCATATCAATGTGTTTTAGCTGATGGTTCAGTTGAGCTTGTATGTGACGAGCAAGCATGTGATATTTTAGATTCAAGTGTTTCTCCTGAATCTTACAGCTTGTCACAAAATTATCCAAACCCTTTTAATCCTGTAACAACAATAAACTTTGATGTTGCTAATGGAGGAAGTTTTGTTGAAATTAAAGTTTATGATATTTTAGGTAATTTTGTTAAAACCTTAATATCTGATTTTTATAGTTCTGGTTCTTATGGAGTTAAATGGAATGGTACCAATAATTCTAATGTTGAAGTACCTTCCGGTGTTTATATTTATCAATTAACATATGATTCAGGTATGATAACAAAGAAAATGATTTTATTACGTTAATTTAAAAGGTTTGAAATCTATTATACAAAAAGCCGCATTTTTATAAGCGGCTTTTTTGTATAATTAAGTAAAAAAGTTGAAATTATATATTTATATATGTTTAGTAATCGTATTTGAAATTATTTATTCAAAAAATTTCATTTATAGCGAGGATGATTGGTATACTATTAATGCACCAAGCTCAATTTTATCTATCAGCTATAGTAGAGATAAAATTTTTTTTTCATCTTTAAATGGAATTTTTGTTTACGATAAGTCATTTAACGATTTTTATTATTCTGATTATTTACTAAAAGATATTAGGGATAAAAACATTAAAATAGTTCATTATGATAATTTCAGGGACAATTATTGGATTGTTAATAGAAATGGATTGATGTTCAGGTCAAATTTAAGCTCAGTTTGGATTAAAATTAGATTTAATAATTTAGATTTATTTTCTCACCATAATATTAAAAATTTAGGTTCAAATAACGAATATATTATTATTGAAACAAATAATGGTTATGTGTTTCTTGATCCATTTACGGGGATAGTTAAAAATAATTTGTCAGCTGATGATTTAGAAATACAATTATTATCAGTTAACTGGTCATCATCTGCTAAAAGTGAAGCGAGTAATATACCTAACTTGGGTGATTATTATATTTTTGACGAATGGAAAATAATATCAAATAAAGAATTTGAGAAAAATTCTCGTTCTGTAAGAATAAATTGTTTTATTGAAGATAATGATGAATATAAATGGATAGGTACAGATTCAGGAGAACTTTTTATTATAAAACCATTTTCTAATGAAATTGAGGAAATAAAATCAATTCCTCCTATTACAAATTTTGATATTACCTATTATGATAAAATTAATAATGAATGGTGGGTAGTCGACAAAAATTGGATTTATAATTATTCTGATATAATATACAATCAAGAAATGGTTTTTATTTGCAGATGGGATGAAAAAAATAATTTATGGAAAGAATATTATCAAACTGAATATCCTCAAATAATGATTAAGGATATTAATGATATTATTAGAGTAGATGACAAACTATATGTTGCTTCAAATTCAGGATTATTAATATATGATTTTAATAAGGATAAATGGAACTTAGTTAAGATTACATATGGACTAATAGGTAATAATATTTTTGATTTAGATTATTATGATAATATCCTTTACCTAGCAACGGATTATGGCTTGGTTGTTTTTTCAACAATTACTGATAAGGTTGTTACATCTTTTTTTAGAAATTTAACAAATAAGAAAATTTCTGATATAGAAATATATAATAGTAGCTTATTATTGAATACAGATTTAGGTTTAATAAAAATGAACCTATCAAATTATGAATATATTAAAATTTCATCAAAGAAATTTGAAAATATAGAAGTTTTTGATAATCAAATTTATTTATCAAAAGATAGTGCACTATACTTGATGGATAAAAATAATAAACTTAATTTATTATTTAAACACAATAGATTAGAAAATTTTGATTTTTGTCAAGGATATATTTGGTCCCATAATGAAAAAAATGCGATTATTTATAACATTAATTCTGGATTTAGAATGAAATACAATGAATTAGATGGTATTGTTTCAGATAACATTAATGATATAGGATGCGATACAGATTGGGTTTGGTTTGCAACAGAAAATGGATTAACTTTTTATAATTGGAGAAAGTATCACATAGATGAATAAAATTTTATTATTTATATTTATTTTATTTTTTTCGTGTTCTACTAGAGAAAAAATAACATTAGAAAGCCCTAAAGAATTTGATTTTAAATATGATTATTATATTTTGGAAAATGGAAATATTCAATTTGATGTAGACTTTTTTTTACCATATGATAAACTAATATTTGAAAAAAATGAAAATGGTTTTCAATCTAGTGTTACTATTTCTTTTAGCGTCATTGAAATAGATAAATCAATTTTATATAATAAATCTTGGTTAGAAAATATTAAATGTGATTTTTTTGATAAAACAAAATCTAATTTTGATTATGTAGGTAACTTTTCGTTTGAGTTAGAATATAAAGAGAATATCGATATGCATATAATTATAAATGATTTTGTGAATCATAAATCTTTTAAAAAACAAAAAACTATTAAAATCAATGAAGATTATAATTTAAAAGATTTAAAATTTTATAAAAAAAATGATAATAAATATTTAAATATTGATCACATAAATGAATCAAAACTTAATGATTTAGATACATTGTGGATTAAGTATCAGATAATAAGTAAAAATAATGATGTCGATTCTCTTTTTTTTGAAATAAAATCATTGAGTTTTAATGAAGAAAAAAATAAAAAATTTACTTTACCCTCATCTTCAATTGTAGAATATGAAATTAATTACTTTCCTTTAGATATCTCTGATTTTAATAAAAATGATATAATAGTTAATTGTCTATATGGAAATGATAAAAAAAGTAGAAGAATTAATTTTAAAAAAAATATAAAACAAGTAATAGATTATAGAAAATTTACATATCCAATGGAAAATTATATTTTTAATAGAGAAGAATATATTAAATATGTTGATTTAGATTCATTAGATAGAATAGAATTTATTGAAGATTATTGGAAGCAAAAAAACGATAATGATTTATTATATGAGTTTTACAATAGAGTTACATATGCAAATGCTAATTTCAAAAAAATTGGGAAAAATGGTTCTGCATCTGACATGGGTAAAATATATATAATTTATGGAAAACCTCTAAGTATAGATTTTGAATTTAATGAGAATGGTGAATTTGAAATTTGGAAATATAGAAATAAAAAATTTATTTTTATTAACAGATTTGGTTATTTTGAATGTTACCGATGCTAAAATTTTCCTACTCTCAAATTAATACTTTTTCAAATTGTCCACAAAAATATAAATTAATTTACATTGACAAAATTAAGAAGCCACATGATAGTATAGAGGCATTCTTGGGTAAAGTTGTGCATGAAGTTCTTGAGTGGATTTATAAAGAAAAAATTAGTTATTTGGTTTGGGATTCAATAGAAAAAAAATATACAGAAATTTGGAAAGAAAAATGGCACGAAAATATTTACATAGCTCCAATAAGAAAAAAACTTGATACAAATCATTTTAAAAAAATGGGTTTAGAATGTCTTAGGAATTTTTATAAAAATAACCAAGGTCCGTATATAAATTTTAATAATGTTTGTGGTGTTGAATTAGAAATAGAGTTTATGATAGATGAGTATCAATTTAAAACAATTATCGATAGATTAGATAAGTTTGAAAATAAATACGAGATTCATGATTATAAAACTGGTAAACCCAAAAAACTAGATGATTTAAAAAATGATTTACAACTATTTGTTTATCAAAAAGCAGTTGAGTCACTATGTGGTAAAAATAAAAAAATTAATCTCAATTGGCATTATTTAAAAGAATCTAGTAAGAATAAGCAGCATATTAAAATAACTAAAAATGAAGATGATCTCATACGTCATGAAAATAATCTTTTAGAAAAAATAAATCAAATTATTGATGCAAGAAAAAAAGAATATTTTCCCCCTAATACAAATTTCCTGTGCAATTGGTGCTATTTCTGGGAAGAGTGTGAAGCAAAAAAACAATACAATGAAATCAATCCATCAATACTTGCAAAATGAACCAACTAATATAGAAGTCAGGCCTCCCAAAACAAAAAAAGAGTGGTATGATTATTATTATTTAAGGTGGAAAGTTCTTAGGAGTAACTTTTCAGATAATATTGATTCTGCTAAAGATGACATTGAAGACGAATCTTTTCATATTATTGCAATTAATTCAAATTTAAAAATTTTAGGAGTTGGAAGAATTCATGAATTAGATAGAGAAACTTCTCAAATAAGATACATGGCAGTTGAGAAAAAATCTAGAAGTAATAATGTTGGAACACTGATTCTCAAATGTTTGATAAGTCATGCAATTGAAAAAAAAAATAAACAAATAATATTACAAGCAAGAGAAAATGCAATAAATTTTTATTTAAAAAATGGTTTTGAGCTAATGCAAAAGACACATATTCTTTTTGGTAAAGTCCAACATTATTTAATGAAGATAACATTGTAATACTTCTTACATTTTTTTAAATTAACATTATGGGCACACCGTATAAAACTTTTTCATATCATACATTCGGATGCAAAGTAAATTTTTCTGACTCATCGTATATAGCACGTCAAATAATTGATAAAGGGTTTAGTCAAGTTTCAATGGATGATTACGCTGATATTTGCTTAATTAATACATGTTCAGTTACTGAAAAAGCTGATAGCAAAGCTAAAAAGTTAATTAGAGGTATTCATACAAGATTTCCTAAAACAAAAATAATTGTTTTCGGTTGTTATGCTCAACTAAAACCAAAAGAAATTTCAAGAATAAAAGGAGTTTCAAATGTAATTAGTACTGAAAATAAGTTTGATATTAGTGATATTATAAGTGAAAATAAAATAGATGAAGATCTTGTAATATCTAGAATAGAAGAAGTACGAGATTTTAACATATCATATTCATTATCAGAAAGAGTAAGAGCATTTATCAAAGTGCAAGATGGATGTGATTATAATTGTAGTTACTGTACTATCCCAATGGCTAGAGGAAGAAGTAGAAGTCTCAATGTGCAAAATACTATTTTAGAATTGAAAAAAATTATTTCGAATGGAGCAAAAGAAATAGTTTTAAGTGGAATCAACATTGGTGATTTTGGTAAAAATTTTGATGAAAGTTTATTTGATTTACTTGTTAATATTGAGAATTTGGACGGATTAGAAAGGTATAGAATTTCATCTATTGAACCCAATCTATTAAAAGATGAAATAATTGATTTAATTTCAAAATCAAGAAAAGCGATGCCTCATTTTCATATTCCTCTACAATCGGGTTCAGATAAAATTTTAAAATATATGAAACGAAAATATTTAGCAAGTGATTACAAATTGGTAATAGAAAAAGTTAAAAATAAAATTCCTAATGCCTGTATAGGAGTTGATGTTATAGTAGGATTCCCAGGAGAATCAGATACTGATTTTAATGATACATATGAATTCTTAAGTCTTTTAGATATATCTTATTTACATGTCTTTACTTATTCAGATAGAGATAATACTATTTCTCAAAAAAATCAAAATAAAGTTAATAAGGAACAAAAATCTAATAGAAGAAATTTGTTAAAGAGACTATCAGCAATAAAATATAAGAAGTTTATCGAACAGAACTTTAATTCAAATTTTGATGTTCTCTTTGAAAAATATAATGATGGAATTTTAAGTGGTTGGACACAAAATTATATTAGAGTAAATGTAGAAAGTAGTAATGATTTTATTAATCAAATCAAAACAGTTAAGCTTCTAGATAATGAATTTATAAATGGAAAATTAGTTTGATGGAAAGAATTAATTTAGGAATTGCAGGAAATATAGGAGTAGGTAAAACTACTTTAACACAAAAGCTATCTGAAGACTTGGGTATTTCAGCGATATATGAATCCGTTATAGATAATCCTTATTTATCTGATTTTTATTCAAATATGTCGAGATGGAGTTTTAATTTGCAAATTTACTTTCTTTACAATCGATTTCAATCTCAGATAAAATTAATGGAAAAAAATAAAAGCTTCATCCAAGATAGAACTATATATGAAGATAAAGAAATTTTTGCTGCCAATCTTTATGAATTAGGGCATATGTCAGAAAGAGATTATCAGACATATTCAAATATTTTTAAAGCAATGTTAAGATTTGTTAAAAAACCAGATTTAATAATTTATTTGAAAGCAAATACAGATACTTTAATGTCAAGAATTAATAATAGAAAAAGAAAATATGAATCAGATATTTCATCTGAGTATATTCATAGTTTAAATATTTATTACGATAGATGGATTAGTAAATTACCTGACCATGAAGTTCTTATTGTAAAAACTGATAACTTTAATATTTTTCACGATAAAGTTTTTTATAAAAATATTTTAGATGATATTGAAAATAAGTTGGATGTTTAGAAAAAAAAAAAATAGTCATTTTTGCATCTGGATCTGGAACAAATTTTATAAATCTAAATGAAAATTTAGTTCATGGTGAAATTGTGTTACTGATATCAAATAATCCAAATTGTGGTGCTATAAAATATGCACGGGATAAAAATATAAAATTTGAAGTTATAAATGATAAAATTATTTGCGATAATTTAGACTTCTATTATGAAAAAATTTTAAATAAACATAATCCAGATTTAATTTTATTAGCTGGTTTTATGAAGAAAATCCCAATAAATATAATAAATAAATATCCATTTAAAATTATTAACATACACCCATCTTTATTACCCAAATATGGAGGCAAGGGATATTATGGAATGAAAGTACATGAAGCAGTAATTAATGCTAAAGAAAGAATATCTGGAGCAACGGTTCACTTTATTGATGGTATGTACGATAATGGCCCAATTATTAAACAGGCTAAAGTCACTATTGAAGATAATGATGATGCTAAAACTTTATCAAAAAAAGTATTAATAAAAGAATATGAGTTATATCTAAATGTAGTAGAAAAGTTTTGTTGTGATAAAATTAGAATAAATGAAAATAAGGTTATTATAAATGAATAAAATTAGAACTGCTTTAATAAGTGTATGGGATAAAACAGGAATAGTAGATTTTGCTAAATTTTTAAATGAAAAAAATATAAAGATTATTTCGACAGGTGGTACAAAAAAAATTCTGAAAGATAATGGTATTAATGTTATGTCAATCAGTGATATAACAAATCAAAAAGAGGTAATGAATGGTAGAGTTAAAACACTCCATCCAAAAATATTTGGTGGGATCTTAGCAAATAGAGAAAATAAATCTCATATTGATGATTTAAAAGATATGCAGGGTAAGTTCATTGACTTAGTTGTGGTAAATCTATATCCTTTTGTCAACGAAGCAGTCAGTAAAAATTTAGATATGGATAAAGCTATCGAGTACATAGATATTGGAGGTCCTTCTATGTTGAGAGCAGCTGCAAAAAACTACAAACATATCATACCATTATGTGATCCTAATCAGTACAAAGATTTTGTTACATCTTTTAATAATAATGACGGTTTTTTTAGTAAATCTGATAGAAAAAAATATGCGTTAGAAATTTTTAAACTAACTCATCAATATGATGAAAATATTTTTCAATTTTTTAGTAAAGATGATGATGAATCTGATAAGATTGAATTTAAATTAAAAAAAGTTGATGAGTTAAGATATGGTGAAAACCCCCATCAAAAAGCATCCTTTTATTTATCACAGAATGAAAAAAAATCATGGATGCAGCATCATGGTAAACAGTTGTCGTATAATAATTATTATGATATTGAAACAGCTTTTTCAATAGTTAATGAATTTACTGAAACTTGTTGTGTAATTATTAAGCATTCTAATCCTTGTGGTTTTTCTTTGGGGCAAAATCCTAAGCATGCTTATTTATCAGCAATTGAGACAGACCCTGTTAGTTATTTTGGAGGTATCGTAGCATTTAATTCTGAAGTTAATTATCAAGCGGCAATTGAAATAAATAAATCTTTTTTAGAATGTATTGTTGCTAAATCATTCTCTGAGAGAGCTTTTCTAGAGCTGAAAAAAAAGAAAAATCTGAGACTAATTACTATTGATGAAAAACCAAGAAATAATAAGATTATTAAATCAGTCTTTAATGGTTTTTTAATACAAGATAAGGATGATTTTGATGAAGATTTTAATTCATTTGAAATTGTATCAAAAATAAAACCCGATAATGAACAATTAAAAGCATTGCATTTAAGTTGGAAATTGGTAAAATATGTTAAATCAAATGCTATAGTTTTTAGTAATGATAGGCAGTTAATTGGTGTGGGAGCTGGACAAATGTCCAGGATTGATGCAGCAAAAATTGCAATTGAAAAAGCAAAGGATAGTAAGTTAGTTTTAAAAGATACTGTCATGGCATCTGATGCTTTTTTCCCATTTACTGATTGCATAACTTTAGCTGCTGGTTATGGTGTAAAAGGGGTAATACATCCAGGTGGATCAATAAAAGATCAAGAAGTAATTAATGAAGTAAACAAACAATCAATGTTTATGTTAATAACAAAGAAAAGGCATTTTAATCATTAATGATGTTAGATAAGTTTTATAGTATGTTTGCTGGTGATATAGCGATTGATTTAGGAACAGCAAATACAATTATTTGGGTAAAAGGTGAAGGTGTTGTTTTAAACGAACCTTCAATAGTTGCTAAAAAAGTTCACGATGAAGATATCATTGCAATTGGTAATGAGGCCAAAGAAATGTTGGGAAGAACGCATCCTGGTATTGAAATCGTTAGACCATTACGTGATGGCACAATTGCTGATTACAGAATGACTGACGCAATGATTCAAGGATTTCTAAGAAAAATTAAAAAAAGTAGAATTTCTAGGCCTAGAATAGTAATCTGTATTCCTTATGGTGTCACAGATGTTGAGCAGAGATCAGTTAAAGAATCTGCTGAACATGCTAATGCAAGTGAAATTCACCTTATTTCAGAACCAATGGCTGCAGCTATAGGCATTGGAATTAATGTATCCAAGCCAGTCGGTAATATGATTGTTGATATCGGAGGAGGAACTACTGAAATTGCTGTAATAGCATTGAATGGTATTAGTGCTATTGAAACAATTAAAGTAGCAGGTGATGAACAAACTGAGGCAATTGTTGAATGGTTTAAAAATCAACATAAACTAGGTATTGGAGAAAGAACAGCTGAAAATATCAAATGTTCAGTTGGTTCAGCTATAAGAACTTCTGGTGAAAATATATCTGTTAAGGGCAGAGATCTAGTAACTGGTTTGCCAAAAACAATTGAAATATCAACAGATGAGATTAGACAAGCTTTAGCAGAAACCGTATTCCAAATAACTACAGCTATAAAAAAGGCTCTTGATAAAACCCCACCAGAACACGCAGCTGACATAATTGATTACGGAATAATTTTAACTGGAGGTGGAGCTCTTCTTAAGAATTTAGATGAACATATTAAAAATAAAACTGGTATTCCAGTTCACATAGCTGAAGACCCTTTATTATCAGTTGTTAGAGGCACAGGTATTGTGTTAGAAGATATTAAAAAATATAGAGAAGTCCTTATAACTCCTTAATGAATTTTTTTACAAAATTCTATTTAGATAAAAAAAAAGCATCCCTCATCTTAACGAGTTTTCTTTCTCTGATATTATTTTTTTCATCAGATAGTAGTTCTTCATCTAAAGTTAAAGGTACTGTTCTTGATATTTACTCAACTTTATCTGCACCCAAAAATTGGTATAATAATATTCTTTTAGTCAAGCAAGAAAATGAATTATTTGCTCTAAAGAATGCACAGCTTTCACTTTATAATTCAAAGTTAATTAATTATCAAATTGAAAACGAAAGACTAAAGAAAATGTTAGACTTTAAAAAAGAATCCTTTGAAAATATTAGTATATTACCTGCGAAAATTGTTAATTCTAATATTTCAAATTCTATTGAATCAATTATTATAAATGTTGGCGAAACAGATGGTATTATGAAAAATTTATCAGTTATAGATACTAATGGTTTTTTAGTAGGTAAAATAATAGAGGTTGGCAAAGAAAATAGTAAAGTACAACTAATTTCTGATAGTAATTTCTTAGTTTCTATTAAAATTGGTAATAATATTTCAATTGGTCAATTTAAATCAACATATGGGAAGTATGGTACACTTGAGGGTATTCTAAAGACATCTGATATTCAGGCAGATAATATTGCATATACATCAGGTGTTTCAGAGATTTATCCACCAGATATTCCTGTTTCAAAAGTTATCAATAATTCTAAAAAAAAGAATAAACTATTCCAAGATGTTGCAGTAGAAATCTTAACAGATATTAATAATTTATACTATGTTTTCGTTATACAATAAAACTATTTATTATATTGTAATTTCAATATTGGTTCTTACATTTCAGGTAAATTTTCCCAATATTATCTTTTTTAATGAACACGAAATAAATGTTGATTTAGTTTTAGTTTTTATAACTTTTTTATCTATTTTGTCGGGTACTTACAAAATTATTATTTTTTCTTTTTTTTACGGCATCATTTTAGATATTGTTTTAAGTACAAATGAAATTGGTCTTTTGAGTTTTATTACTTCAATTACATCTTTTTTATTAATTTCTTTAAAAGATTATGATAATTTATGGAATAGAAATATGAAATTTTTGAGTATATTTTCTATATATTTATTTCATTTTTTATTCTTCTATTTAATTTTATTTAATGATACTTTTTTAGTAGTATTTTTGATTAGCCTATTTCAAGCTATCTTTACATTTATTATTTTCTACATAATATCAAAGTTTATAGTTAAAGTTAGGTAATTATGAAATTCACAAAATCAGATAAAATATTTAGAAGACAAATCTTATATATATTTTACTTAGGTTTATCGATTTTGATTTTATATAGATATTTTTTTTTACAAGTAATTGAAAATGAAAAATTTAAAAAAAAAGCAGGTAATAATAGTCTAAGAAAAATTATCTTGTACCCACCTAGAGGTATTATCTATGATAGAAATTATTTGCCATTAGTTGATAATAATCCTTTATATCAAATGAAAATTATTTCTAAGGATATGCAAGAAAATTTCGATTTTAAAATATTGGAAAAACATACTGGGGTAAAAAAATCTTTTATTGATTCTGTAATTACAAGTTCAAAAAAAATACCTGGAGGTCAATTTAAACCACTTTTACTTAAAAATTATATTAGTATCAATACTAAGTCAATATTAGAAGAATATAAATTAGATTTAAAAGGTCTATATTTTTCACAACTCCCGGCAAGAATTTATACATCTGATTGTGATTTATCCCATGTTTTAGGTTTTTTAAAAAAAGTTAATAAGAATTTTATCGAAAAGAATAATTATCATCCAGATGATGTAATAGGTTACACAGGCGTTGAGAAACAATACGAAAAAAATCTTCATGGTTCTTACGGAATAGATTATCTTTTGGTTGATAGGTTGGGAGTAGTACAAGGTAATTTTAAAACTGATAACGATATATCCCCAATACAAGGAGATGATTTAGTTTTAACGATTGATTCCAAAATTCAAAGTTTCTCAGAAAAGGTGTTTAAGGATTTTAAGGGTTCAATTTTGGTTATGAATCCAGAAAATGGAGAAATAATATCAATGTTAAGTAATCCTGACTATGATTTAGATTCATTCGTTGGAAGATTATCAGTTAATGAATGGAATCAACTTCAAGATAACAAGGATAAGCCATTTTTAAACAGGTCAATACAATCAAATTATCCACCTGGATCAATATTTAAGCTTGTTTTATCAGCGCTTGCCATAGAAAAAAATATAATAAATGAGAATTGGAGTGTTGAATGTTCTGGTGAATATCAGTTCCATGATACTGCTTTTAGATGTTGGAAAGAAGATGGTCATGGCAATGTTAATTTAAATACTGCAATTAAAAGCTCTTGCAATATATTTTTCTATAACCTCATTCAAGAAATTAATTTTGATGAATGGTATGATGCATCAACTGAGTTTGGTTTCGGATCCAAAACAGGTATAGATCTTGGACCTGAAAGTTTAGGATTAGTGCCCAATAGAAAGTTTATGAATAAATTTTATAAAAATAGAGGAGGTTGGTCTAAAGGTCATTTATTAAACCTATCAATTGGCCAAGGAGAAGTTTCTGTTACTCCCATTCAAGTAATGCAGTTAATAAATGCAATTGCAAATAATGGATTAATTTATGAACCTCATTTGAATATTAATTTAGAAAAAAAATATAGGAAAATAGATTACAAAAATAATGTTTGGAAAATTTTAAATGATGCTATGTATGATGCGGTCAATTCTCATGGAGGTACAGCCTACAATACTAGGATAGGTTCTGAATATGGTATCGCATATGGAAAAACTGGAACCGCACAGGTTTGTGGAAATTGTGATATTGAGCCTCATGGATGGTTTGCAGGATATTTGGAATTAAACAACAAAAAGAAATTTTCTATATGTGTTATTATTGAGAATGGAGGTAAAGGCTCAGTCGTACCTACTCAAATTGCAAAAAGAATTTTTGATTACATAATAGGTGTTGAGAATGTTTAAGGGTTTGTTTAATTTCCATAATCAGTACATACAAATCAGATGGTCGATTACATTACCAGTTATAATTTTTACTATTTTAGGCTTGGCATCTTTGAGTAGTACAAGTGACTTACAAAATTTAAGTTTGTCATCAACATTTTATAAACAATGTATTTGGTTTATCATTGGAATTGTTGCTTTCTACGTTACGCAATTTGTTAGAATACAGTTTTTATATGATAGTGCATATATAATGTATTTTCTTTTAATTTTATTATTATGTCTAACAATGTTTGCTCCAACTATAAAAGGAGCTAAAAGTTGGATTGTACTTGGCCCTATTTTTTTTCAGCCATCAGAACTTGGTAAGATTTTTTATGTAGCTTGCATGGCTAGGTTTTTTTCTGATAATAACATAAAAAAAGATTTTTCTTTTTATCTTTTTTTGATACTAGTACTATCATTAATTCCGCCTATAATAATAATTAAGCAGCCAGATTTAGGAACGGCTATCTCTTATTTAAGTATTATTTTACCAATTTTATTTTGGACTAAAATAAAATCTTATGTACTTTTTTTCTTAATTTCGCCAATTTTTAGTATTTTCGCATCATATCAATTATCTGTTTTTTATATTTGGATGTTTTTGTTCCTCATTGTCGTAATTATTGCTAGACCTAATTTTTATGTATCAATTTTTAATTTTTTAATTAATATAATGTGCGCAGTTTTTGCTCCATATATATGGCAAAATTTTCTGAAACCTCATCAGCAAGATAGAATTTTAACTTTCTTAAATCCAATGTCTGATCCATTAGGTTCTGGATATCAAGTAATTCAATCAATGATCTCAATTGGTTCTGGAGGATTTTGGGGAAAGGGTATTGGAAATGGAACACAAACTGATCTCAAGTTTTTGCCTGTTGCAGATAGTGATTTCATAATTTCTGTTACAGCTGAGGAAATGGGTTTCAAGGCAATTTTTCTAATAATTATATCTATTTCCTTTTTTATATATTGGAGCATAAATTTTGCTTCTAGAATAGAAAATAAATTTGTTAGTACTTTAATAATAGGATATTCATCTTTAATATACGCTCATATGATAATTAATTTAGGAATGATTTCTGGTTTGATGCCTGTTACTGGTCTTCCAGCACCTTTTATAAGTTATGGAGGTTCTTTTTTCCTTACCTGTTCCATAATAATTGGTTTAATCAATAATGCCATCAATAACAATCTATAGAATTCATATAAAAAAATTATAAAAAAATACTTAAATTAAGTAAGTACCATTGCACAAAAAAATTATGTCTTTTAAAAAAAAGTATAGATATTTACTCTTATCAATAGGGATTTTGTTTATATGTTCTTGTAGTAACACTAAACCTTTGAGTTTATCAAATCAAAATGCCGAAACTTTAAAAGTTGATTCATCCATTATATTAGACACTTTAAATCATAATCAAAATCAGTTGATTTATTTTGATGAAAAAAATAAATATTATGAAAGTAAATTAAATAAATTAAATAATAAAATCATTTTGATTGAGCAAAAATTAGGAGAAATTGAATCAGAAAATTCAATAATTGTTGAATCATTATTAAATATTGAAGATAATATTAAAATATTAAGCAATTCATATAACGAAATTGCACAAATAAGTTTCACAGATGAAATAAATGATTTGCCTTTACTATCTACTGAAGATTTTAAGGAAAGATATGTAGAATCTTTAGCTTTTTATCAAAATGGTAAGTGGGAAAAAAGTTTAGAGGGTTTTAAATATCTTTTAACATTAGGTACAGATACTGATCTTTTGGATAATTGTCAATATTGGATTGGTGAAATCTATTATAAACTTAAGAAGTACCATCATGCTATTGAAGAATTTAAAAAAGTTTTTTTATATGTTGATTCAAATAAAATTGATGATGCATTATATAAATTATCAAAATCATATGCTTTTTTAGGAGATTATAAAAATGCAAATAAAGTATTAGTTCAATTAGTTGAAAATCATCCTAATAGTGAGTATGTAACAAATGCAAAGGAGTTAATTAAATAAATGTTAAAATTATATTATTTATCATCAGAAATAAAACCTTTTTCAGAAACAGGTCAGCTGGCATCTTTTTCAAAAGAATTTCCATCAATCTTAAAAGAAAATAAAGATGTTGATATTAGATTAATTCAACCCAAATACGGATTTATTAGTGAGCGCAGATATATTTTAAGAGAAGTTATTAGACTAAAAGATCTAAAAATTGATTTTATGAATAAGGAGCATACAATTAATATAAAGTCTGGGTTCATACCTGATACCAGAGTTCAAGTTTATTTTATGGAACATTGCGATTATTTTAATGATACAAGTGAATTACTATATAAATCGCGAAATGGTAGATTATACTCAAACAATCAAGAAAGATTTACTTTTTTTGTTAAAGCTGCGATAGAAACACTTAAAAAATTATATTGGATTCCAGATTATATAATTTGTAGTGACTGGCAAATGTCGATGGCTTCTTTAATAATGAAAAATATTTTTAAAGATGAATTAAAAGATACTAAGATGGTTTATATGTTACATGATATAAATGAATGTTTTAATTTTGATAAATCACTTTATGAAAAATTGAATATTGATTATGATGCTAAAAATAAAATTCAAAATAATTTAATTAATTCTATCACACATTCAGATTATATATATATATTTAATGATGAAAATAAAAATTGTGAAAAAAATATAAATAAAAACAGCAGAATCAAAAAGGCAATCACTCAAACTAAGCATGAATTCATTAATTATTCTAGTGATTTAGAAGTTTCAGATAGAATAAATGTATATAATGAAATTTTACAATCTTTAAGAAAATAACTATGAAAAAAAAAGTAAGAATTTTTTTATTTTCTTTTATTATACTCTTTTTTTCTTGTGATGAAAATGAAGTTGTTTTTGAAGACTCTACTAGCTTAGGAATTGATTTTATTCAAAGTTCTTTTATTATGAATCCAAATCAATCAATATCTTCATATCCCGATTCAGCCTTTAATTCTACAAATAATCAATTTAACTTAAGTTTATCCCCTAAATTATACATAGGTAATATCGGATACTCAGAAAGTGTCAATTTGAGCTATGCTTTATTTAAAATTAATCCAAATATTATAGATAATTACTCAATATGTGATTCTTCACTTTTATCAATTAAAGATGTAGTTTTTACTTTAACTTTTGATAACCAATTGTTTAATTATTATCAAAATATTGGTGAGGATACAATCAATAGTAATTATAGCTTTATTGATGATTTTTTAGAAGAAAGTTCACAATATTCAGTACCTGTATATATAAACTCATATTTCTCAAATAATCTACCATTATTAAACTTTAGTGATTCTTTGTTTGAGACAAAGTCTGATTTTTACAATATTAATTTCATAGATAATGTTATTAGTAGTTTTAAAAGTCAAAATTATATTCTATCTAAATCAAAAAACTCTAACAATAAATTAGATTTAAATTTATCTAGCCAAATAAGTAATGAATATTGGTGCAATGATAATATCGATTCATTTTATATTTTAGTTGAATATAATAGTTCTTTAAATGATGATGATGAGTATTTATCAATTATATCAACTGATAATTTTTACGTGCCTAGTCAGCCTAAATTAACTTTTAATTTTGAAAAAAATGTTTTTTCTGATACTCTTATTACCAATCTTTTTGATTTAAACCAAGTAAGTAATAGTACTTTTACTTATGTGAATGATGATAGTACGACCCAAGTAGATAGTACATTTTTACAAAATCCTCCAAACATTTACTTAGTTAACAGTTCTAATGTATTAAATCCAGATAATTTAGTAGATAATACAAATATTGTTGGAGTTAACAATGATAATAATTCAGATAGTTTTGGAACTTTTGTAGGTTATAAATTTAGCGGTGATGAATCGTATATTATTCCGTCTACTAATGGTGATAAAGATTTATTTGATATAGATATAACACTAAATGAAAATTTTGAGTTTGATTCACTAAGATTTTATTTTTCAGATATTATTTTTGCTTTTCAGAAAGTAAATAATATTTATGATTATGGAGAACCATTTGATGATTTTGGTATTGATAATTGCATTAATCATTTAGAGACTGGAGATATATTGTTAGATGAATTCACTTCTGAAAATAATTGTCTTTGTGATTCTGAGTATGGATTATGGGATGGGTTCAATTGTTCGAATGGGTCTTATACAGGTAACGTATGGGATCATGACTCTTTATTATGCTATATTGATATGAATAGAGATTTAGTTTACGATTTATGCGGAAATGAATCAACAACTTATAATGATTTGGGAACTGAAAATAATGGTATTTTAGATTGGAATGATAATGGAGATGGAATTTGGGATAGCGGTGAGGGTGAAAAGTGGTTAGATTTAGGTTTAGATTGGATTCAAGGAACTCTAGAATTTGGTGCTGCTGATGATTTTGAAACAGGTTGTAAAACTTCTGTATATCCTAATGGTATAGGATATGTTGCCGATTCAAATGAAGATTACATATCACTCGTTGATTACGCGCTAAATAATAATATTATCGAATCTGATGTTTTTTACAATTTTCAATATGAGTTATCTAATGGTTCTATTGTGACAATTTGTGGACAAGAGTTCTGGGATAATCCACTCATTGAAGGTGTTTCTTCATGTTCTAATTGTAGTTCAAATGACCCAAATGGAGATAACAAAAATACTGATCCTGAAGAAGATGACTGGATAGCTAATATATCTGGAAATGCAGATAATACTTGGGATGAGGGTGAACCTTTTGAGGGTAATGGCCAATGGGATTGGATTGATTTTAATGAAGATGGAATATTAGATGATGGAGAATTTGAACCTTTTTTAGATTATGGCATTAATCAATTACCTGATAATTTAGAAGGTAGTGATTATGAATTAGATAATAATCCTGGATCTGAAAATAATTTAATGTATGATTTGGGTGAAATATTTTTTGATACTGGTCTTGACGGTAAATTTTCATACCAAGAAGAAAATTATAATATGTTTGGGAAACAGGGTAATGGTATTATCGATTTTGATAGTAATAATAATGCAGAATTTAATGATTTTGGTTTAGATAATTGTCCAAATAATTATGAATCTTTAGATGGACTATGTAATGGTCAAGAAAATAATTTAAATTTTGATTTACATTTGGATGATTTTAATATTGATCCAAACCAGGATAACTATAGTTCAAGTAATTTCACAGGAACTGAAAATAATAATTCTTGGGATTTTTTAGATTCTAATGGAGATAATATTTTTAGTTTAGATGAAAATTTGATTTCTATTTATACTGATGAACAAACTTGTATTGAAAATAATTATTTTTGGAGTAATGGTATTTGTTTTAACGACAGTGATTTTAATGGAGAGTATACTCTTCAAGAATTATCAGAATCTTTTTATGAAAATGATGAAGCTATGCCAGCACTTGTTAATATTGGGCAAAATACATATTACTATGATCTTTCAACAAATTCAGGTGAAATTAATTACCCAATACCTGTTCCAAATTCAGTTTTTGGACAAGATATATTTTTATGGATTTCTAAAATAAATCAGATTTCAGATAGTCAATATAGACTGACAATTTCTATTAATTCATCTGTTAATATTGATGCATTTCAATATAAGTTGAATATTGGTCCTTACTACAATGAAACAACTGAGATTATTGATCAATTTGTTGATTTAATTGCATATGATTTTGATGATGATAATAGTAATAACTTACCTGATTCTGGTGAAATTAATCCAGATTTGAAGTTCATTCATGATGTTTCATTGTACGAATTATATGAAACTGATGAAGAGTGTGAGGCTAACCCAACAAATTATGAAAATCCTTTAAATTGTGATGATGATTTAATTTTATCCTATACATACGGAATTAACAGAGGAATTTCTTTTAGTAATTTAAATGACTTCATCATTGAAAATAATCAAAGTGTTTTTATTGCAGAGCAACAAACAAATTTAATTTTAAACTTCGATAATGAATCACCAAATCATTTTATTCCCTCAGATGGGGCAAGTTTGATTTTTTCAGGTGAATTAGGTAATTCAATTTCCATATCAGATTATATTCCTGATCAAAGAATTTATCAAAATACAGATGAAATTTTAATTCCTATTGGTTCTCTTTTAAATCAAATATTAGAACAAGGTCAAGTTTTAGAAAATGAAATTTTATTTACAATTTCATTAGACAAATATTCAAATGTTATAACTAAAGTTATATTAAGTGATGATATCCTACCTCAAATAGATATGATGTATTCAAAATGATTAATTTTATTTATTTTATAATTTTAAATTTTTTGATTTCTCAGTCTTCATCTTTGGCCCTCTATGGTTTAGGTGAAATGGTAAATTCATCTGATGCTGGTGGAATATCTCTAGGAGAGTCAAGATTTTTTTCAAACAATGATTTTATTCCATCTAATTCATCGACTCATCATAAAAGTAACCAAGCTTGTTTAGCTGCATCTATGAATTTTACAAATTTAAGTTCTAGTTACATAAATAAATTACAATCAAATAATTTTAATAATATTTCTTTTGGATTCCCAATATCTGAAAATCAATATTTTATGCTTGGTATGAAACCAGTTTTTAGAAGTGTAATGAAAATAAGTGAAAATGAATTTACTTTTTTAGGCTCAGATATTTCAAATATTGATACAGATGGTGATGGGTTAAGTGATCCTGTTAAATTTAAAAGTTCTTATGATTTCGAAGGAGGTATTTCTGAAATATCAGCCTCTCTTTCATCTAAAATATCTGAAAATTTATCAATAGGATTAAAGGTTGGAAAGTTATTTGGTACAATTACACGAAAGGATACAATAAATTTTTATACGATAAATTTTGATATTAATGGAGAAGAATTAAGTTCTAATTGGTTTGGTGGTGAGCCCAGGCAGAATAAGTTTAATTGCTCTGCTTTCACATATAATATTGATGGAAGATATACCTTTAATTCCAAAAATATTTTAGCATTTTATTTTGGAGGTTCAAATGATTTATCAATCAAAACAGACTTTGATAATTTCGATTCAATTTTTTACTCGCTGAGAGGATTTAGAGAAGTCGGACTTGGATTTAAGTCATTTATCTATGATGATTTTGGATATATATTTGAGTTAAACAAAAATGATTCATTCGGAAGAGATATTAATATAAATTTAATTAATAAGCCATTTCTTGATTTTTCGTCTACTAATTTTGGAATTTTCTATAAAGATTACAATATAGCAAATAATAGTATTAATTTCTTAAATTATTCTTTGGGTTTTTACAATAAAATTTACAGTTATAAACAAAATGATTTATATATAAATGATATTGGTTTTTCTTTGGGTGTGGGTTTAAACTATCTAAATAATAATACATTGAATATATCTTTTCAATCCGGATTTCGCTTATCAGAGTTTAATGAATTTGGAGATGAAAAATATTTTAAATTAACTTTTTCTATAATAAGTAATAATAATTGGTTTATAAAGGAGAATGAATAAAAATGAAGAAAATAGCTATTATTTTATTGAGTTTTAATTTTGTTTTTTTACAAGAATTTGATGAAAAACTTTTTATTTGTGGGGAGAAAAAAAATAGAAAAGAAAATTGTGAAGAGAATAAACAGTTTTTAGTTAACTACTGGGTCAAAAACGATTTTAATTCTGTTATAGAGTTAGCATATAATTTAATACTTTGTGAATGTACTAATGTAGATGATGAGGAAGATATTTACTTGAGATATGGTCAGGCTTACTACAATATTGGTAAAGTTGATAGCAGCACATGGGCATTTAAAAAAGGATTAAAAAAAATACCTGATAGTGTCAAGCTTTTAGATTGGGCAGCACAATCATCAGGTAAAGAGATTAAATTGGGTAAATTAAATAAATTAGATGAACATTTATATTTTTTAGAAACATTATATGAACTAGATACTGAAAATACATCTCCACTAGAAAGAATGAGTGATGCATACAAAAGATCTGAAATGTTTGAAGAACAAATTGTAGTTATCGATCAATGGCTCAAGATTGATCCAACTAATAAGAAAGCAATATCTAATAAAAAATCTGCTTTTGAAAAATTGGGAAAAGATGCTTCTGAAGTTGATGAAGAAAGATGGAATAGAGAGCCTGAAAATTTAGAATATGGAATTTTGTATTTAAAGAGTTTAATGAATAGTGAAAATTATGATTTAGCAAGTGAAGTTGCTGAAGAAGTTTTGATTTATAATGATTCAAATAAGAGGTTGTTAAAGCTTGTATCAGATATTTACATTAAAAATCTTAATGATAAAGATGCTGTAAAATATTTGGAAAAACTTAAAGACCAAGGTGATATAGATTCTGAATATTTAATTAAATTATCTAATGTTTATTTAAATTTAGATAAATATAGTAAGGCTTATAGTATTTCTAATTCTGCTATAAATTTAAATAAAAATGTGGGAAAAGCATATTTTCAAAGAGCAAATGTACTTGAGAGAATGGTTGATTTTTATGGGTCAGATGAATTAGATTTTTGTGATAGATTAATTTATGATCTTGCTTCGTCTGACTATAACTTGGCTTATAAAAATGGTGTTTTAAATGCTAAAGTTTATAAGAATAATTTAAAAGAGCTTATTACATCTGTAGGTGATTGGTTTTTAGTTGGTGAAAAATTTCCTTCCATGTCTCCAGATAATTTACAGTGTGAAAAAATAAAAGGCTGTGACTGTTATAGTTTTGTTAAAAATAGAGAAGTGAGTAGAAAGTAATGAAAATTGGAATAGGTTGCGATCATGCTGCTTTTTTTGAAAAAGAAAAATTAGTTAAATATATAATAAGTGAATTTAATTACGAAGTAATAGATTTTGGCGCAAAATCAGAGGATTCTGTTGATTATGCAGAATTTGGTCATGCTGTTGGTAATGCAATAAAAAATAGTAAAGTAAACAGAGGAATAGTAATTTGCGGTTCTGGAATAGGAATATCAATTGCTGCAAATAAGATAAAAGGTGTTAGGGCAGCATTATGTACTTCTGTAAAACATGCAGAAATGAGTAGAAAACATAATGATGCAAATATTTTAGCTCTGGGGGCCAGATTTACATCATATGATGAAATTAAGAGAATTGTAAAAAAATGGTTTCAAACTGATTTTGAAGGGGGAAGACATTTAAGAAGAGTAAATAAAATTGAAAAAATTTGAAAAGATAATAATGAAAGAAGATATAAAATTATTTAATGCTATAACAGAAGAACTTAATAGGGAAAGAAACACTTTAGAAATGATTGCATCAGAGAATTTTACAAGTCGCAATGTTTTGGATGTTGTAGGAAGTATTTTGACTAATAAATATGCTGAAGGTTATCCTGGTAAAAGATATTATGGAGGATGTGAGGCAGTTGATAAGGTGGAAAACATTGCCAAGCAAAGATGTGAGGAACTTTTCAAAGCTGATCACGCAAATGTACAACCTCATTCTGGATCGCAAGCAAATATGGCTGTTTTTTTAACTTTTTTGAATCCAGGAGATACAGTAATAGGCCTGAATCTTGCACATGGCGGTCATTTAACTCATGGAAGTAAAGTTAATTTTTCTGGACAGTTTTATAATTTCATTTCATACAATGTAGATAAAGAAACAGGATTAGTTAATTTTGAAGAAATTATGAAATTAGCAAAAAAACATAAACCTAAGTTAATAATTTGCGGTGGTAGTGCTTATCCAAGATTCATTGAATTCAAAGAATTTAGAAAAATTGCAGATGAAGTAAACTCTTATTTAATGGCTGATATTGCACATCCCTCAGGATTAATCGCAGCTGGTGAGCATCCTTCGCCATGGCCATACTGTGATATAGTAACATCTACAACCCATAAAACTCTTAGAGGTCCCAGAGGCGGTATCATTTTATTAGGAAATGATTTTAAAAATCGTTGGGGAATAGTTGCACCTAAGTCTGGTAGAGTAAAAAATATGTCTGAATTAATTGATAGTTCTGTTATGCCAGGTATTCAAGGTGGTCCATTAATGCATGTTATTGCAGGTAAAGCCATTGCATTTAAAGAAGCACTCCAACCTGAATTTAAAGAATATTGTAAACAAATTATTTCAAATGCTAAAACTTTAGCATTAACCATGAAAGAATTGGGTTATAAATTAATCACTGATGGAACAGATACACATTTAATTTTAATTGATTTATCAGATAAAAAAATAACAGGAAGACTTGCTGAATCTAGACTTGAAGATGCTGGGATAACAACCAATAAAAATATGATCCCATATGATCAAAAGAGTCCATTTGTTACCAGTGGTATAAGAATAGGTACGCCTGCTTTAACGTCGAGAGGTATGAAAAATCAAGAAATGATTTTTATCGCAAACTTAATTGATAAAGTATTATCAAATATTGAAAATGATAAAATTATAATTGATGTCAAATCTGATGTTAAAGAGCTTTGTTCTTCTTTTAAATTATATGAAAACTTAATTTAAATTCATTCTTGCTATTTAATATTTTATTTTTTTATAATTGAGTATGAATAAGATTTTTAATTATCCTATAAGCAAAGCTACTTCTTTCTTTGAAAACTTGGGCCAATATATACTATTACTAGTGGATATGTTTAGGTCAATTGATAGCTGGCATAAGTATACTTCAAATATTATTAATCAAATGATTGTGATTGGCTCAAAATCCATTCCAATAGTAATTATAACTAGTTTTTTTTCAGGTATGGTAACTTCAGTACAAGGTGCTTATCAAATGACAACGAGTTTGGTTCCTAAATGGTATATTGGAGGAATAGTTGGAGAAAGTGTTTTATTAGAATTAGCACCTGTTATTACCGGCTTAGTTTTAGCTGGAAGAGTTGGAGCAAATATAACTGCAGAGATAGGAACTATGAGGGTTACCGAGCAAATTGATGCTCTGGAAACTTTATCAATTGATCCTGTAGCATATCTAATTGTCCCTAGGGTTTTATCTGGAATAATTATGTTTCCAGTTCTAGTGATAATAGCAGATTTCTGTGGTATTTTTGGTGGTCTTCTTGCATGCGTTTCAACACTTGATATTAATTCATATCAATTTATTAAAGGTGTAAAATCATGGTTTAAGCCCTGGGATGCAATTTTTGGATTGATAAAAGCATTTCATTTTGGTTTTGTGATAACATCAGTATCTTGTTATTTTGGTTTTTATACGAATGGTGGTGCTCAAGGAGTTGGTAAAGCCGCAATGAATACTGTTGTTGTCTCGTGTGTTGCAATTGTAATTTTAGATTATTTATTAGCTGAAATATTATTATGATTAAAGTAAATAATATTAATAAATCTTTTTCTGATAAGTTGATTTTTAGAAATGTTTCTTTTGATATCAATAATGGAGATTCTATCGCAATAATTGGACAAAGTGGTACTGGCAAGAGTGTACTATTAAAACATTTAAATGGTCTTTTGAAACCTGATTCAGGGAATGTATCTGTAAATAATATTTTGGTAAACTTAGTTGATTACAATCAGTTGCAAAATATAAGAAAGAAAATGGCAATGGTTTTTCAATTTGGTGCTTTATTTGATTCAATGAATATTGAAGATAACATCGCTTTAGCAATTAATAGTTTGACTCCATTATCAAAAAAAAATGTTTCTAACAGAATTGATAAAAGTCTTGAGCTAGTAAGTCTTAAAGATGTTAGACACTTGATGCCATCTGAAATTTCAGGAGGCATGAAAAAAAGAGTTGGAATTGCNAGNGCTATTGCAATNAATCCTGATTATATAATGTATGATGAACCTACNACAGGNTTAGANCCAATTACATCAGATAAGATAAATCAATTGATAANAAANGTTAGTGAAAAGAAAAAAGTTACATCTATTGTTGTTACTCANGATATGAAAACATTANAAACTACNTCAAATANAGTTNTTATGTTACATGAAGGTGATATAATATTTNATGATGAAACTGATAAACTTTTCANTAGTAAAGATAAGTTTATACAATATTTTGTTAAAGGAGAAGAAAAGTAAATGGANCAAGACACAAAAAAAAGTNTCAAATTATTTTGGATNGGNGTTTTAACGTTAACAAGCTTCATTTTATTTTTTTATGGAATAAAGTATTTACAAAATGAAAGNTTCCAACAATCAACAATTTCNTTTAAAGTTATTTTNAANAATTCACAGGGTATTGATNGTGGTGATGANGTAAGAATGTTAGGAAAGAAAATNGGCTATGTNAANGCTACNAATATNATTGGNCAAAATATTATTTTAGATATTTCNATAAANGATATGTTTAAGAATAGTATNCCAATAGATTCNAGNTTTGAAATAACCTCTGAGGATATAATGGGAGGAAAAANTTTAACAATTTATCCTGGNAAAGATACNAANAAATTTATATTAGATGGTGATACAATNTCAGGNAAGAANTCTGANGTTGTNTCATTAACACAAGATATAGGTGANTTTGCAAGAACTTTGAATGAAACATTTGGNACTGANCAAAAAAATCAAATTATTNANGCTGTTGAAAGTATAAATAATTTCACNANAGAACTNGAGNTNTTTATGCAAAATAATAANGATATAATTAATAANNATGATAAAGAAAATTTAAANTTGATTTTATCNAATTTCAATAACACATCAGTTAAAATAAATGATGTNATATCTAGTCANGATGAAAATATATCTAATACGATTGAAAATTTAAGTAATTTTAGTTCAAGNCTTCCTGAAATTGGATTAAAAATAAGCNTATTNTCGTCAGAGATTGAAAAAATAGTNNATAGAATTAATTCCAAAGANGGAAGTATTTCAAAAATNATTGATGATGATTCTCTNTATAATGAATTTTTTAATTTAATTTCTAATACAAATAAATTNGTTGATGATGCCAGATCAATTGCAAATGATATTGAGAATAATCCCAAAAAATATTTAAAAGCTTATTTAGCAGCAAAGAGAGAAGATGCNAGAGATGCAAAAAAGAAATAATCNGGAACTTTANAAAAATTAATTAAATATAAATATTAGTATTGCACATTTTTANTTTTAATGTGTATATTATTTTAAATAATTTTTGGAGATAAAGTATAGATATTTGTTATTAGGTTTGCAGTTTAAATAATTGATTAAGTNTGGAAGCAATCCTAGCAGATATTTATATTCGTTTAACCGGATATANGATATCCGGTTTTTTTTTATCTTAAATTTTTGGAGAATATTATGAAAAATATAATAAATAAAATTTTTATCTTAATTTTTACTGTTTCATCATTATTTGGTGTCAGTGAGGCTGGTGCAGTTTGGTTATTAATTAATCCAGGTGCTGCAGCTCAAGGTACAGGTGAAGCCCAGGTAGCAAGAGCAAGCGATGCATATGCAACATATTACAATCCTGCNGGTTTAGCGTTTCTNAATGGTCAAAATGTTGCCCTGCAACATGTGAATTGGTTACCAAATTTAACAAGNGATATTTTTTATGATTTTATATCATTCTCNAATTCAAGAAATGGTGTTGGCTTTGGTGGTCACATAATCTATATTAATCTTGGAGAACAAACTAAAACAAATGAAACAGGTCAGGAACTAGGAACATTTCAAAGTTATGANATATGTTTGACTGGNAGTTATGGTACTAAATTAAATTCAAGNNCTGCTGTTGGNTTTAATTTNAAGATATATCATCAGAANTTAGCAGAAGATACNACTGTTGGTGAAGCAGGAAAACCATATTCTACAGATGCAGCATTTGATATTTCCTATTTAAAGAAATTTGGAANATCTTTNCAACANAGNTTTGGTTTACTTGTCCANAATATTGGTCCTCCAGTTGCATTTATCGATGCTGAGCAAGCAGACCCTGCTCCAACAAATATGAAATTTGGNATTTACTCAAGNTTATANCAAGATGATAATAATTCGCTNCATTTNATGTTNGATGCTAATAAATTACTTGTTGCNACNTATACTGAGATGGATTGGAATGGAGATGGNAAAATTGGAAACGGTTTTACNGAAGAACAAAATGAAGANTGTNGGCTTAATCCATCTCAAGATGGATGTNANGGTTGGACNAGTCCATCTTCNNNTGAAAATGANGAATATGCTCATTCNGATGAATGGTATCAATCAGTTTATACTTCATGGTTAAATGATTGGTATTATGGTGGNGATTATAATAAAAGTAAACCTGGNTCATTTNTAAGTGCTGGTGATATNGATATTGGTTATAGTGATAAAGATGCNAGAATTGGAGGTTTTGTNCCAGTTCCTTTTGCTTTTGAAGTTCCTGGAAATCAATTCCCTGGTATTGGTNTTCCTGGNGGTGAAGAAATTTTCGTNCCNAATTACGATGGTTTTTGTTTAGATANCGAAGTTGATTGTTATTTTANCCAGACAGCAGNGGANGGTGATCNGTTTGATTATGAATTNGTTGAACTNATAACAGAACAAAATGATTCTTACCTAGATCAATGGCAAAANGGCTCACTTTCTGAAAATCAAAATATNTGGATTGANCTTCCNCATGATGGGTTAAATACTGAATCTTTTTGTGAAAATTCTGATTTNNGTNAAGATGCTTGTATAGCAGCTAATCAGTGGANATATGGTGATACTAATTTTGGNGGAGTAAGTGAATATGATAGATCAACTAATAGNTATNNTAGTAGTTCAATTAATCAATATTTAGTATCAAATTCGCTAGGGACTTATAATTCAGAAACTTTCNTATGGTCAGAAGATGGTGCTAATGCTTATTGTGATAATTCATGGGGTACACAGGATGAAAANCATTATCTTTGTTATCTTGATGTTGCATATGGNGGTGANTATTCTTTTGCAGANAACGAATATGGTGCTTATAATGTNTGGGGTTATAGAGANAANGGNTCNGGTGATAATAGAAAATTTTCTGATGAATTTAAGGAAATGATTTATAACTTAGGTTTAGAATGGTGGTATACAGATAATTTTGTTATGAGACTTGGGTATATCCATGATGATGAGGGAGANGTAAAACAACCTACATTTGGAGCAGGAGTACATTTTGATGGTTATGGTTTNGATTTTGGNTATACTGCTGGAGCTGATACNGANGCNAGATCTAATACAATGTTTTTCTCATTAGCNTTAAATCTNTAATATAATTNNTGGTTGAAATTTTGAAGAAAAGTTTCATAATTAATNTNATTCTATCTTTTTCATTTTGNATTNGTGATTANTCTTTTTTGAATTCNCCTAATNANTCAAATAGAAGTGAGCTAAAGGGACTTATTGGGATTATGATTGATTTTAAAGAAAATCAAAANCCANTAACTTCTGGTAATGGNAAATTCCTNGATTCATTAAATGTAGGNTTTATNCAAGANAGGTCNATAGCAAGATGTGATTATGAAAATCATTTTATTGTTGANCCTCCACCTCATAACTCNGATTATTTTTNATCTCAATTNAANGCAGTAAAAAATTATTATAAAAAAATAACTAATGAAATTATTGATTTAGAAATTAGTGTTGTTGATAGTGTTTACACTGCTGTTNATTCTAATGGTGAAGAATTATCAATGGANTCATTTGCATATTCTGAAAATGATGTGACATCNTTATTTAAATTAGCTATTGAACTTGCTGAAAACGAAATTTTAGAAATTACAGAAGAAAATAATTGGCAAAATGAAGATGATTTTATNATTNTCNTTTTTCANGCTGGCTTAGGCCAAGATTTAGGTTCNCCATATGGTGTATTTGATCCAACTATTTATGATATTCATAGTGCTTACATTGATTCACAAATGATTTATAGTTTAACATCTCAAAATGGAATTGAACTNGGTTCAGAATTTTTAATCAATGATGGAATTTTAATGCCAGAAACATTAAATCAAATATTTTATGATGTTATAGAAGATTTATATTCACCTAATTTTGTNGACGATGATGATTTAGAAAATTTATATTGTGATTATCAATTAGGAATGACAGGTTTAATGTCATATTTTTTGGGTTATCGATTAGGTTTCCCAGTAATGCATAGTACAGATAATATAAGTCCTGTAACAAGAATTGGTGAATTTGGTTTAATGGATATTGGTGCTTATAATGGAAGGGGAGTAATACCTTCTCCTCCTGATGCATGGTCAAGAATTTATTGGTCAAATAATAATCAAAACATAAATAATATTGACGATATTACTTATGATTTATTTATGGATTCAAACTTAAGTTCTTCATATGATTTAGAAACTTATGATAATAATGGTAGGATTTTAAAAATTGATATAAATGATGGAGAGTATTTTTTACTTGAAAATAGAAGTAACATAATCAAAGATATAGATTTGTTAGATGATTCATATAAATATTCTATTCAAGAAATTGACTTTATACTAAATTGTGATGCTGAAAATAATCCTTATTGCGATTCAACTATTCAAAGTGAGATTAAGCAAGCTTTATTTTCTTTAAATAATGAAGAAATTGATTTTTTTTGGTTTGATATAATTGAAAAGTTATTCAACTGTAATGATTGTGAACAATTCTTAGATGAAAATGGAGTGATAGTAAACTTTCCTAACTATGATTATGGTCTTCCAGGTTCAGGTTTATTGATTTGGCACGTTCAAGAACCCAACACTATTAATGGGATGAACAATGATTTAATTAATAGAGCAGTTCATTTAGAAGAAGCAGATGGAATGAGTAATTTAGGATATAATGATCCAAATCCATTTGGCTCATGTTTAGATACTGGTTGTTCAAACGATTTTTGGTTCCCATCAAATTCATCATATGAAGAAGTCAATAATTCTAATAATATAATTTTTGATAAAAATAGTATTCCAAATTCAAATACAAATTCTGGTTTACAATCAAATATATCTATAAAAATTAATTCAATAAATGATAATGAAAAAATAAATATATTGATTTCCTATAATTCAGATCAAATAGGAATAATTGATAGTAATTTTAAAAGATATCTAGGTAATGATGGAGAAGGAATTTATTATTTAGGTAAAAATGATTCTATTTGGTATACAAATCTTTTTGATATCAATGAAATTAAATCTGAGAATGATTTTTGTAGTTCTGAGGAATGCATTGATTGTGTTCCATTTAATAATTTCGATATTATTGATGATGAGATTTTAGTCTACAATGATATAGTATGTATTGCTCCAAGTTCAAATTGTAAATTTAATGTCTTTGATTATTCATTATCATGTGATTCTGAAATTCAAAAAATGGGATTTTTTAATGAATCTAGTATTGAACAAAATGTTCCAGCTATTTGCAGCGAATGTGATGCAATTGGTGATATAAATTTAGATGGTTTAGATGAAATAATATTAAATGGTCAAGCTTATCATGGACAAGATGAGAACTTATTAATTTCTGGTTTTTCAAATAATTATAATGATAATAACTATTATTTGATATCTGATTTGATTGGAGATAGCAATCCAGAGATCGTTTCAATTCCAAAATCAACAGATTCAATTATTCAAATATTATCAAATAATGGTGAAATTTTGGAGGAATATCCTACATTTGGTAATAATCTAAAACCATCAATTATAAGTAGTCAAATAAATGATTGTACTTTCTTAATTCATGGTAATCGAACAATTAAATTTGATAAATATAATATTGATTCTCATTATTGGCATAATATTTTAGGAGATACATTTAATTCAGGAAATGTTGGAGTCTCAAATACAATAAGATCACAAAATTATTATAATTGGGAGCAAGTTGCTGGTCAAGAAAGTTATGATTTTAAAAATGTTTTTAACTATCCTAATCCTTTTGATGATAATACTATTTTTAAGTTTTATGCTTCAAGTATTGATGAAATTTCAATAAGAATTTATAATATTTCAGGAATTTTAATAGATGAAATTAAAATTGATAATCTTGTTAGTAATCGATATAATGAGTTTTCCTATAACGCATCTAATTTAACTCCTGGGCTATATTTAACTGAGTTTAAAACTAATAATCAATCAAAAGTAATTAAGCTAATTAAAAGAAAATGAATCTATTATTAATTTTAATTTCATTATTTTCAATATCTCAAGCTCAGTTAAAATGGTATAATCATCCTGAGCTTGACTGGAAAACATTAGAGACTGAACATTTTAAAATTCATTTTCATCAAGGTACAGAAAGGAGTGCAAGAGAGGCAGCTGAAGTAGCTGAATATGTTTATGAACCTATCACAGATTTATATGATTTTAAACCAGATAAAAAGACTGAAATCGTAATTAAAGATGTTGATGATTATTCAAATGGCGCTGCTTACTTTTTTGAAAATCTAATTGAAATTTGGGCTAAACCATTAGATTATGATTTAAGGGGTTCACATAGATGGATTCAAGATGTTGTTTCACATGAATTTACACACATTGTTCAACTTGGTAAATCTATGAGGTATGGTGATAAACTTCTTGGTGCATATATTCAAAAATTAGGTTATGAAGATGAAAAAAGAGATGATGTTTTATATGGTTATCCCAATGAAATAATTTCGTATCCAATATCTCCAGGTGTTTCAATTCCATTATGGTTAGCTGAAGGTACTGCTCAACATATGTATGATGAATTATTTTTTGATTACTGGGATTCAATTAGGGATATGTTGTTAAGAGATAAAATTATTAATGATAAACTTTTTACATTTAATCAAATGAATAGTTTTGGGAAGTGCGGAATGGGAAATGAATTGGTTTATAATTTTGGATATTCTCTAGTACAATATATTTCTGAAAATTATGGAGATTCTAGTTTGAAAAAAATATCTATATCAATGTCAAATCCATTTAATTATTCAATTAATAGAGCAATTAAACAATCTATTGGTATTACAGGAGATGAATTATATAATCAATGGAAAATACAATTAGAAAAAAAATATAAAGATAAAATTTCGAATGTTGTAGATAAAAAAAATTATGTTATTTTAGAAAATCAAGGCATAACAAATATACACCCCAAATGGTCCCCTAACAGTAATATGATTGCATATTTATCAGATAAAGATAATGATTATTATGGACGAACAGATTTATTTATTTATAATCTTTCTGATTCCTCACACGTTAAAGTTAAATCCGGTGTAAAGAGTTCCCCGACCTGGATTAATGATTCATTAATTGTTTATACAAAACTAAGTAAACCAGATAAAAATGGTTCTAAATATTTTGATCTTTATAAATCAAAATTAAAATTTAAAGAAAATTCTGAAATTGAATTAGATGAAGTGAGGATTACTAATGGATTAAGATTATTCTCTCCAATTTATGATAAAAAAAATGATAAAATTTTAGCAATAAATACATATGATGGAACATCAAATATCGTAGCAGGTAATAATGATTTTACGGAATTTGAAATACTAACAAAATTTGATGATGGGACTCAAATTTTTTCAATTTCGATTTATGAAAATCAATATTTAATTGATGCTGTAAAAAATCATGAAAGAGATTTGTATTTGGTTGATTCTGATTCAGGTGAAATATCAGACTATATTATTGTACCATGGGATATAAGAGATCAAGTATATAGAGATAAATCATTGATATTCTCCGATGATAGAACAGGTATATTTAACTTGTACGTAAAAGATGAAACAACAGAAGGATATATTACAGATTTAGTAGGTGGTGCTTTCAAACCAGATATTTCTAATGATAAAAAAATNGCTTTTTCTATATTNNTTGATGGGGGATATAAACTAGCNCTNATGAACGAATATGAAATTATTAAAACCANCGAAGGAATNAATNTTCCAAATGAATTTTCTTCTGATTTTTTATCACAAAATAATNATTATAAAAAANATGAAAAACAATTTTNACATAGACCAACATCTATATTAATTGATGGTCAATTTNATGGATTTGCAAAAGATTATGAGTCCAAAATGACAGGTCCATTTTTTTTNCCNAGATTAATGTTTGATTATGGTACTGTNAAACCTGGTNTATATTTTTTTGATAATGAAGCGTTACGTTTATTATCTGTTTTTGGTGGTATTACTCTNAANAGTAGAAGAGATATAGATNTATCTTTATTATTTGATTATAATAAAAATTTTGCAACTTATTACTTCAATTTTTATTGGATGTCAAGAAATACAAATAGNGATCACAATTTTAAGAGATCTAATGGATATGAAATAGATAATTTNATTTATGATGTCGATTATATGTATCATATATTTTCAAGTGATATAGGTACAAGATTTATATATAAAAATCATAAGTTTTGGACCTATTATACNTTTAATTCTTCAAGNCAATTTTATNATGTTAATTTTTCTCAAAATTTAAANGANGAATATGTAAATGATTTTATGTTTGGNAATGAACCAACATCTTTATTTTTTAAGGGNGCATATGATTATTATAGAGGACANTCTTTAACTTTTAAATATGANTACGATGCAAGGAAAAGACATTTTTTATATAATATGATTCCAAGTGGAGGTTATAAAATAAATTCTTTAATTTCATATGAAAAAAATAANATTTTTGAAGAATTTAGAATAAATGAAGATTTTGGTAGTTTTTTACCATTCTTAGCCAGTCATGATACATGGAGGTTAATATTAGACTTTAGNAAGTACTGGAAAATAAGTATNAAAGGAAAATCAGATTTATTTTCATTTAAAAATAAAATAGTTTANAGTTATTTATCAAANGAGNATGCAAATGATTTCATTTATTTTTTTGGTGGNGGNTTAACTGGACTTAAAGGTTACACTTATTATGAACCGACNNTNCAAGGACCNGAGTTATTAATGATTGATAATGAGCTTAATATGAAGTTGTTTAGTAACAAATCTTATGGTTTTGAAATTCTTTCTTTATCTGCTATGTCACTAGGATTTATTTCACAGATAGGAAGAGCAAATAATTCAAAAATAATTTCAAGAAATTGGTCATATACAGACTCGGTCAATGAAAATCTTTTATCTGAATGGTTTGATACAGATGATATTTATAATTTAGAATTTGATGCTCTGGATAAAGCCAATAATATTCCCCGAGAGTATGAAAGTGAAATTATAGTTAATGTTTATGATAATAATCCTGAAAATAATGAGACGATTGATAAACTTAAGAAAAGATATAATAGGTTCAAACAGACTTTTGGAGTGAATTTAAAAATATATGGTTTTTCATTTTATTCTTATCCTACAGCATTAACATATGAAATACATATGCCTTATAATGATACTATTAATAAAGATAAAAGACATTATCTAAAGATATTGTTTGATTTTTAATATGAATTTTTATTTAAAAAATATTATATATTTTTATTTTCTATTTAATATTTGTTTTTCAAATAGTTTAAAATTTTCAAAAAATCAATCTCACATAAATTTTGAAAATAGTATCAAAAATTCTATTAATGAAAATTATAATTCACAAAATGTTTTAATAGCTGCTGGCTTATCTGCAATCATTCCTGGATTAGGACAATTTTATAAAGGAGAAAAAGTTTTGGGTTCTATTTATTTAGGTGTTGAAACTTCTTTATGGATTTTGAGAGATAATTACTTGAATGACGTACGTAATAGCACTTCAGTTTATAAGAAATATGTAAGAGATAATTGGAATTTTTCAAAATGGATAAGGGATTATTATAATCCCACAAATTTAGATGTTGTTGTATCAATTAATAATTTAAATGAATATGAATCAGTAGAAATATCACAAGTTGATGATGTCTATAATTTATTTGTTGTTAACGAAGAAAATGAAGATGATTTTGAAAATTATTTTTCATTATCATGGGAACAGGCTCATGATGCACAATTTAGTATAAATGGTGATATTTATTCAACATCATCTGATTCATTTAAAGAGTTATATCAAGAAATTTGTAATACTAATGAAAGCTTTAATTACATATGTTTGCTTGAATTGAATGAAAGTACTCCATCTGATTATAATAGTGATGAATATCAAGCTTTATTAATAGAACAAATCGATTCCAGAATCGATAATGTCATTTATACTCACCATTTATATGAAGGTGTTGGAAAGTATAATATGTTTTTTGCAGGTTGGGAAGATAGTAAAATAGGTTGGGTAGATCAAAATTCAGGTGGATATGATNTAGCTTTAAGTAATATGAAAAATTTTTATGAGTATAATCTTAGAGCAAATCATAAAGAAAATAATGATAAAGCTGCAAACTTGCTTTCTTTAACATTATTAAATAGAGCAATAAGCGTTTTCAACATATTAATAAAAGATACACGAATAAGAATGTCTTCAAATCTTAATTCTTCCGAAATTGGTTTTAATGAAATTAAATTATCATTAAAGTTTTAATTAATTATTATAATTATGAAAAAAATATTTTATCTATTTTTTACGTTGTTTTTTTTAAGTTGCGTTAGTTCAGACTTAAAAAATAATAGCCTGCAAACTAAATTTAATGATGCAAAGAAATCTTTTGAATCTGAAAAGTTTTCAAAGGCTAAAGAACAGTTTCAATATATTATTTTTAATAATCCTGGTTCATCTTTAGCTACAAAATCTCAATTTTACTTAGCTGAATCTTACTTTAATTTAGAAAATTATAACCAAGCTAGTATTGAATATGATAAATTTAATATGATTTCACAAAATTCTGAGCTTATTGCAAAATCTAAATTTTTAACATGTAAATGTTTGTATCTTCTATCTTCAGATTCAAATAAAGATCAAGGCGATACACAATTTACAATTGATAGAATTCAATTATTTTTAGAGGAATATCCAAATACAGGTCATAAAAGTGAGTGTGAAGATATGATATCTGAACTTAGAAATAAGCTGGCTATTAAAGATATTGAGTCAGGTAAATTATATTTAAGAATGGAAAAATATCAGTCAGCTTTAATTTATTTTGAATTAGTTTTATCAGAATTTTGGGATACCAGTCTTTCTGATGAAGCTATCTATTATATTATTTTAACTCATATTTTGTCAGATGATTTAGAACAAGCTAAAAGATATTATGAGAATAATAAAGCTAATTTTAAAGATACCTCTTTTATTAAAAAGTCAAGAAATATTATTAAAAGTGGTGAAAGAGGTGAGAAGATGAAAATCTTCTTTGAAACAATTAATTGAATTTAGCTTTTTTTGGTGGTAGTTTCGATCCTCCACATATGGGGCATGAAAATATTATCAAAATATGCCAAGAAAAATTTGATAATCTTTTAGTTATTCCCAATAATGTCTCACCTATGAAAACTGATAAACCTCCAATTTCAAAATTTCATCGATTAAATATGATNAAATTAATAATAAAAAATTTGAATGTTAAAATTGATACTTTTGANTTAGATTCAAAAAAAATAAATTATACCTATCATACGATNCAATACATNAAAAAAAAATATATTTTNGATGATTTATATATGATTATTGGTAAAGACCAAATCGAAAATTTTAATAAATGGTATAGAATTGATGANATACTTAANGATGTAAAGATAATATGTTTTANTAGAGNTAATTTTTATANAAATGAAGATTTANGAATNAAAATTGANTTTATACCATTTGATTTTCNAATTTCGTCATCTGGNATTAGAAANATGATTTCANATAAATTAGCNATNGATGAAAANCTAGTTAATAAANATGTTATTAAATANATTANNGATNANAANCTATATGTAAATAGTANTAGTTNTTGATTTTAAGATTTATAGTATTTTATTATAATTAATTTTAAATTATTTTATGTTAGAATTTCAAAAAGTTACTGCTACATATAAAAAAAATACAGGNATTTTTGATATTTCCTTTGANTTAAATGCTGGAGAAATGATTTTTTTAATGGGNCCAACAGGAGCTGGAAAATCAACAGTATTAAAAGCAGTTTATTCAGCTATAAAAATTAATNCAGGTAAGATTNTTNTTGANGGTANGGATTTAACAAAAATTAANCAATANCAAATTCCCTTTCTTNGACAANAAATAGGAATGATTTTCCAAGATTTTAAACTTTTGAATGATAGAACTGTNTTAGAAAATGTTGCTCTNCCTTTAAGAATCCAAGGNNTNCCAACNCAAAAAATTTANGAANAGGTTNATAGTACATTATCAAAAGTTGGATTATCAAATCTTCACAANTCTTATCCTNTAGAACTNAGTGGAGGTGAACAACAAAGAGTNTGTATTGCTAGAGCTNTNGTTAAAAAACCTAANATAATTTTAGCGGATGAGCCTACAGGNAATTTGGATCCAAATGTTTCNGATGAAATNTTAGATTTGTTAGATATTTTTACTGATAGTGGNTCAGCAGTCTTAATGTCTACTCATAATTTTCCTTTAATAAAACCNAGAAAAAAACGTTTTATTGAACTTAGNAATGGGAGAATAATTGATTAATAAGTTTATATTTTTAATTCAGGAAAGTGTCCGTTCACTTNTNAGAACAAAAATTCCANCTTTAGTTTCNTCTNTNGCTATTGCTGTAGGTTTGTTNATTGTNTCGATTGCATATTGTTNTTANACAAGTTTTCAGTATNTAACATTGGANTTTAANGATGGNTATAATNTNGAAGTTTTTTTTAATGAAGAGTTCTCAGAAACAGANGCAATCAATGCTTTTAANTCAATATTATTAATGGATTTCATNGANCAAGGNGATTTTATAAANAAAAATCAAGCTGCNCAAATTTTTAAGAATGAATTTGATGAAGATATTTTTCAATTAATTGGTGAGAATCCACTTCCNTANAGTGCAATTTATACCGTTNCTGATTTANATAAGAATTCTGAATCATTAAAAGAAGTTACTNATGAGCTTAATTTATTAAGTTCTATTGATTTAGCAATTTACGAANAAGATGCCATNATCAAATTTGATAATTTGTTAAGTAATGCAATGACTTTTATATTTGTNATGAGTTTNTTCATATTNNTTATTGCAATTTTCTTNGTNTCNAACACNATTCAATTAGTTATTTATTCTAAGAANANTGATATATTGACATATCAANTNTTAGGAGCAACTAAATCTTTTATCAAAATACCATATTTGATTGAAGGNATGTTACANGGTTTGTTTGGNGCNTTTATTTCAATTATGNTNTTANTACTACTTTATAATTTTNTTGATTATTATTTNTCNNCAGTANTGATGTTNAGAAATTTAAATTTNANTNAAATTATTTTTCTAAACATTATNTTNGGAATGTNNTTAGGGTTTTTAGGTAGTTCAAAAGCGCTATCATCNTACGTNAAAGATTAACATAAATCACAGGGANTGNTATATGTCAAAAAAAAATAATNGTAAGAAAAAGAAAACTANTACNGCTGTANTTAAAGAATTAAAGCAAGAATTGGNAANTTTTAAAAATAAAAANATTTCTCTTTTAGCTGAATTNGATAATTATAAAAAAAGAACGTCCAAACAAATNGANAATATTAGAAAGTATGAAGGTGAAAATGCNNTTNNAAGTATATTGAAAATATTAGATGATATTGAAAGAGTGATNAATACNAAAAATAATAATATTGATTCAATGATAAATGGAATTGAATTAATNAAAACNAAGTTTNTTAATATTTTAAAAGATTTAGGTGTAGAAAATTTTGATTCATTAAATGAAAAGTTTAATNCTGATTTTCATGAAGCNATAATGACAAAAAAATCAAAAAAAAAGTCAGGTATTGTNCTTGAAGAGTATGAAAAAGGATACACTTTTCATGACAAAGTTCTTAGGCATTCAAAAGTTATTGTAGGNGAATAATGAGAGACTNTTATGAAATATTAGGTGTTCCAAAAACCTCATCAAAAGATGAAATTAAAAAAGCTTANAGAAAAGTTGCAATGAAATTTCATCCNGATAGAAATCCNGATAATAAAGAAGCTGAAGATAAGTTTAAAGAAGCAGCNGAAGCATATTCTGTTNTNAGTGATGANAATAAAAGATCTCANTANGATCAATTTGGTCATGCAGGTGTCAATAATTCTCGANCAGGTGGTTTTTCTGGTGGCATGAATGTCGAAGATATCTTTAATAGCGTTTTTGGTGGTGGCTCAGGTGGTTTNAGTGATATTTTTGGTGGTGATATNTTCGGAAGTCAGCGCTCTNCTGGAAATCGACGAAGAANGGCTGAANATCTCAAAATATCTATTNCTTTAACCTATGAAGANATTTTTGAAGGAACATCAAAAAAAATTAAGATTAAAAGATGGGAAAAGTCATCNTCTGATGCACAAAAATGTTCNACNTGCAATGGTNCAGGAGAAGTAAGAAATGTCCAAAGGTCAATGCTGGGTCAAATAGTTAATGTTCAGGTATGTCCAAATTGTAAAGGTATGGGTTATATTGGTGGAAGAGATAAGAAAACAGCAACAATTAAAGTTGAGATACCTGCTGGTGTGTCAGATAGTAATACTATGACTCTTAAAGGTGAAGGTAATCAGAGTGTATCTGGTGACAGTGATTTAAATGGAAATTTAATAATTTATTTTGAAGAAAAACCACACAGTTTATTTGTAAGATCTGATAGTGATTTATATTTAGAATGTGTGATAAATTATTCAGATGCTGTTCTCGGTACTGAAGTAAAAGTTCCTACGCTCAATGGAAAAGTAAAATTTAAAATTCCAGCTGGAATTAAAAATGGACAGATATTAAGATTAAAAAATAAAGGATTTAAAGAAGTTAATGGTTATGGAGGAAGGGGAGATCAATATATTAAAGTTAATATTGATATTCCTTTAAATATATCGAAAGATTTAAAAAAAATAATCCTAGATTTAAAAAATAATTTAGACGATGAAATAAAATTTAAAAAAATCGAGAATTAATCAAACTTTTTTATAAATTAGTACATAAATAAAAGTGGAGTTTTTGTGAAAAATAAATATGATAAAAAAATAGGAGTTTTAGATTGGCTTATATTTTTTTCAATTATTATTTTAGTTCTTATGGTTTATATACCTCTAAATGTATGGAGTGAGGAAAATCAATACAAGGATATGAGAAGATCTAGAATGAAACACATTGCATCCGCAGAAGAATTTTTTTATGAAATGACAGGTAAATATACAACTGATGTTAGTGAGCTTTTTACTTTAGTTGAAGCTGCTATGGATTCACTTATATCAGATAGTACTTTTGTTGGAAAACAGAAAATTTATTTAGATGAAAAAACTTATGAGGTAATGATGGATGAAACGTTCCATATTAGAGTCGACACAACCTATAGTACTGCTGAGGTTATTAAAACAACTGAAATTGATACAATCTACAGGATAGGTGTAAAAAATGAAGATAATCTTAGCCTGATTGATACAATTTGGGTTAATAGCAAAAATTTTAATGATTATCAAAATAATTCTAACTATGTTGGTCAGTTTATTACTCATTATGAGAATCCGGATGGTTTATCTATTGAAATTAATGAATTTAATAAAAATAAAAATGAATATATTGAAGCAAAATATAATCCGCAAACAGTCAAATATGTTGAAAGAGTAAATAAATACAGAAATTTCCTTAGGAGAAAATTTCATTTAGATGAAGAGTTTATTTACTGTCCAATTTCTAAAAATAATTTTGATAAGAAAAAATTTATTTTAAATATAGATGAATCTAACCCATCTGCTCCTGTATTTACCATAGAATCACCAATCGATTCAGATGATAATGAACTTAGATATGGCATATTTAGATACAGACCTGGTAAGAAAGAATCAATTATTTCAGGAGTGAAAAGCTGGGCAGAAAAGTAGGGTTTCAAATTGTTATCAATATCTCAAGCTTCTAATTGTTTGTCTTGCGTTGAATGGTTGCCATCCGAATCTGGGCCAGGTGTTGTCCAATATAAGAAAATAGCTTTTCAGGATAAATCTTTTATCAATTTTTTGGAAAATATCTTAGGTAAATTAGATAATAAAATCCATGAAGGTACAAATAAAAATTTAACTTTATCCTTAGATTCTAATAATGTTAGTATAAGTTCATTTAAGTATGATAAAAGTATAAGTTTAAAAGAAAAAATTGATTGGTATGAAAATATTTTTTTAGGTCCTTACGTTTTAAAAAATTATGATATTTATTATTACTCACTAGAACCTATTTCAGCTGAAATTTTAGTTATTTATATAGATAAGCAAATTAAAAAAAATATTTTAGAGTCCTGCGAAAAACATGGATTTAATCTAAAACATTTATCTATTGATATTTTTTCTGCTAATAGTTCATTGAATATGTACAATGGACCAAATGAAAACTATATCCTATGGAAAATAGGTAAAAATAAAAATCATACATTACTTTTTTTTAAAGATAAAAATTTTTCTAATTATATTAATTTTAATTTATATAAGAAAATTGAAATCTTACAATCTTTTGGTTCCGAATATTACACTGAAAAATTAGTTTCTACAATTGAGCATTTAGTAAGTTATCAAAAAATGAAGAGTCTGGATATAGATTTTTTTGATCAAATTTATGTTTATCAAACAAAAAATAATTATGATTTATTAAAACAAATTTCTTCAATAGATACAAATACAATTACTTTGATGAATATAGGTTCAAAATTTTTGAATAAAAATTTAAAAAATAAAATAAGTTATAACCTCCTAAGTTTCAATGAAAATGGTAATAGTTTGGAGGGAATAGATGTTTGATTTAAATTTAATCAACAATCCAGGCTTACAAAAATTTAATAAAAAAGAAGATAAGTTAGAAAATAATAAAAAAAATAAAGCTAAAGATTATAAAGAAAAAAAAATGAAAAATAAAAATTCGATTTTTTTTAAAAAATTTTTTATTATTATATTCTTTGCAGTTACAGTTTTATCATTAGCGATCTTGATTTTTCGACATAATTTTATAATTGATTCAAATAGTATAAATACTTATAATTTATCTCTATCTAAAGTTTTGAATGTAATTGATCAAAACCAAAAAAAAATTAACTTAAATCTTATAAATTTATATGAAAATGAATTATCTATTGATTTTAAGTGTAATGATTTAGATACATTTTATAATCTTTTAGATTTAATTTCTGTTGAAATTAATGACAAAGTTAAAGGATTTAACATCCAAAATAACCATATCTTAAACATAAGAATTCCTTGGAAAATCAAAAGAAAATCTAATTTTAATATAGATTTTTTAGATGGGGAATTAAATGATTTGAAAATGGGATTTAAGCAAGAAATTTATAAAGATAAGCTTATCATTGTTTCAGATTTATCTAAAATAATTAACTTTATAAAAGTTCTAATTGATATTAATCTAATTCATAATTTTAAAATTGAAATAAAGCAAATTGAGTCCTTACCAGATGGACTAAATATTTTTCAGGTTGTAGTAGAATGATCAGAATAATATCAGGTAGTCTTAAAGGTAGAAAATTACATAATTACAAAAAAGAAGATATTAGACCTACACAAGCTAAAGTTAGAAAGTCATTGTTTGATTCTATTAGAGATTTTGAAAATAAATCAATTCTAGATTTATTTGCAGGGATGGGTACTTTAGGTATCGAGTCAATAAGTAGAGGAGCTAAAAGAGTTAAATTTATAGAAAAAAATTATAAAATAGCTCGCTTAATAGAACAAAATATTGAAAAGCTAGGTATTGAAGAAAGTTCTGTAGTAATCAAATCAGATGTGACAAATTTTTTGAATTTTGATAAAGAAAAATACGACATAATTTTTGCTGATCCCCCATATGGAAAGTTTACATTTGAAGAAATATTTTCGTCTGTTGTTTCTTTAGTTAAAGATGGAGGAATATTTTGTTATGAATCAAATAAGCAAAATATCGATGACAACATTCCTGTTAAAATTAAAAATTTTGGTAATACGCAAATAGTAATTTGGGAGAAAAAATGAAAAAAATTGCAATTTATCCTGGGACTTTCGATCCAATAACTAATGGTCATTTAAACATTATTAAAAGGTCTTCTAATTTATTTGATGAATTAATTATTGCTGTAACAAATGAAAGTAAAAAGAAATCTTTTTTTAGTATAAATGAAAGAATTGAAATGATTTCTCAAGTTACTAAAGAAATATCTAACATAAAAGTTGACGAATTCAGTGGCTTATTAATGAACTATGCTAAATTAAAAAATGCAAATGCAGTTGTAAGAGGATTAAGAGTGCTATCAGATTTCGAATATGAATTTAAAATGGCAATGATGAATAATAGTCTAAATAAACGAATTGATACAGTTTTTTTAATGCCTAATATAAAATATGTACACATTAGCTCATCTCTTATTAAAGAAGTATCTTCTCTTGGAGGAGATATATCAAAATATGTCCCACAATTTGTTCAGGATAAAATTAATATAAAAAAAAATGAATAGAAGTAAATATTTAGATAAAATAATTGAAGAAGTTTCTGAATCAAAAATAAAAATAATTTTACCTGAGTTTAAAGATGAAAGAGTTAAAGCTGCTTCAGAAATACTAAAGTCAATTGGTTTAAATGTTTTAGATATTTCAACTTTTAACGAAGATGAGTTATATATAGAAAATATTAAAACAAAAAGATTCACAAAGAATTGGACTGAATCAATGTTAATTGATTATGTTAAAAATCCATTAATCAAAGCTTTGATTTTACTTGATATCAATCAAACAGATTGTGTTGTTGCTGGTTCAACATTTTCATCTGCAGAGGTAATTAAGTCCTCCATGCGGATTATTGGTCTTAATAAACAATCTAAGTGGATTTCAAGTTGTTTCTTTATGATTGCACCTGATGAATCTAAAGTTTATACTTATGCAGATTGTGGTGTAATTCCTGAACCAAATTCAAATCAATTAGCTTCAATTGCATATAACGCTGCAAAAACACATGAGCTAATTGCAAACGAGACACCCAAGTTGGCATTTTTATCTTTTTCAACAAATGGTAGTTCTGAACATTACACAATAAAGAAGATTAAAGAAGCAGTTTCTATTTTTAAAAAAAAATATCCCAAAATCTTGTGTGAAGGCGAAGTTCAATTTGATGCATCTATTAAAGAAAGTATCGCTTTTAGAAAAAATAAAAATTCAGCTTTAAAAGGTGAGGCAAATGTATTTATTTTTCCTGATTTAAATGCTGGGAATATTGCATATAAAATCACCCAATATCTTGCTGGTTACAGAGCTTGGGGACCTCTTCTTCAGGGTTTGAAGAAGCCCGTACATGATTTATCTAGAGGATGTACCACAGACGATATAGTTTCAATATCCTTAATTTCTGCATTGGAAAGTAAAATTTGAAAAGGTAAAAAGTTTTGCTAATTGATCAAGTTGCCATATTATTTATTTTGTGTGTTACATTTTCTTTATTTACATTTTCAAAATGGAGATATGATGTTGTATCACTAATTTCTTTGATTTTACTTTTTATAACCCATTCACTATTAGTTTCATTCAATTTTAAATCAAATATAATAATTGATAAATCTCAAATTTTTTTAGGTTTTGGTCACCCAGCTGTTATAACTGTCGTAGCAGTTTTAATTATTAGTAGAGCATTACATAATTCAGGTGTAGTTGATATGATATCACGTGAAATTACACCCTATTCAAAAAATAAATATTCTCATATTTTTACATTGAGCAGTGTAGCCTCAATTTTATCTGGTCTTATGAATAACGTGGGAGCTCTTGCACTAATGATGCCAGTTGCAGTAAAGACATCTGCAAAACAAAGAAGGTCACCAACAATAATTCTAATGCCATTAGCTTTTGCAAGTATTCTAGGTGGAATGATAACAATGATTGGAACACCCCCAAATATCATTATTGCAAATTTTAGAAAAGATTATTTAGAAAGTATTAAATCACAAGCTTTACTTGATTCTGGATCAGAATCATACAATTATTTTTTAAGTAAAAACATTGAATTAACTAATTTTGAGCCAACAGCATTTAGTATGTTTGATTTTTCTCCTGTAGGATTATCAATTTCAATAATTGGTATTATTTTTATTACAATTCTAGGATGGAGATTTATACCAAAAAAATCATATAAAAAACCAGGAAGTGAGTCTGTTTTTTCAATTGATGAATATATTACTGAAATTAGAATACCAGAAAATTGTAAACTTTTAGGTTTGAAAATAAATGAGGTTGAAAAATTTACTGATGATAAACTAAGTATTATAGGTACAATAAATGACAAAGGTGATTTAGATAAAGTAAATGATAATTATATCATAAAGCAAGATGACAAATTTTTGATAAAAACAGATCCTGTAGACTTAAAATTAATGATGAATGATTTAGAAATAAGATTTACAAAAAAAATGCGACAAAGAATCGATAAACTCAAGGATGATAATACAACCTATAAAGAATTACTTATAACTCCAGAATCAAAATTAAATAATAGAAATAGAACATATCTCAGAAGATGTAGTTCAAACTCTCTTACTTTGATGGCTGTAGCGAGGAGGAACAAGCCAATAAGAAAAGGCTTAAGTAAAATAAAATTCAAAGTAGGTGATGTATTATTGATTCAAGGTAATGCCGATATTTTAGAAAACTTAATTAATACTTTGCATTTAATTCCTTTTGAAGAGAGAGAGATTCAAATAGGAGTTTATTCTAAAATAACTCTATCTTTATCAATTTTTATTGGTGTAATAATTTTAAGTATTATCGGTTTTTTACCTACAACGCTTGCGTTTATTTTAGCAATCCTCTTATATGTTTTTACTGGAATTCTTCCAATGAACCAATTGTACAGATTCATTGATTGGCCAATAATAATCTTGTTAGGTTCTATGATTCCTTTAAGCAATGCATTAGAATCAACAGGGACTTCAGCTATTTTAGCAAATATTTTAGTGTCTCTAACTGACGGATTACCTATTTGGATGATAATAGTAATAATTATGATTATTACTATGTGTTTATCAGATATAATTAATAACGCTGCAACAGCTCTGATAATGGCTCCAATTGCAGCAGGAATTGGTTTTTCTTTAAATTTAAATATAGATCCATTCTTAATGTCTGTTGCTGTGGGAGCGTCATGTGCTTTTTTAACTCCAATCGGTCATCAATGCAATGCCATAATACTTGGTCCAGGAGGATATAAATTTTCAGATTATTGGAAAATGGGCCTACCATTAGAAATTATCATAGCCATAATTGGAACTCCATTAATTTTATATTTCTGGCCTGTATAGCAAGTATAATTCAATAATATTAGTTAAGGATAATATTTATATTTTTTGTAATTTAGGTTACTAAAATAGAGGAGAAATAATGTCGCAAGTAAAAGTACCTTCCGCTGGCTCAGCAATAACAATGGTTAATAATGTTTTAAAAGTTCCTGATAATCCAATAATTCCATTTATTGAAGGAGATGGTATTGGCCCTGACATTTGGTCTGCTTCTCAAAAAGTACTTGATACGGCCGTTAAAAAAGCATATCAAGGTAAAAAAAAGATTGAGTGGCTTGAGGTATATGCTGGTGATAAAGCTAACGATGTTTATGGTCCTAATACATGGTTACCTGAAGAAACTTTAGATATGATTAATAAATACTTAATAGCGATTAAAGGGCCTCTAACTACTCCAATAGGAGGTGGAATTAGATCGATTAATGTAGCTTTAAGACAAAAATTAGATTTATACGTTTGCCTGCGACCTGTAATGTGGTTTGATAATGTTCCCTCTCCTGTAAAAGAACCTCATAAAATTGATATGTCAATTTTCAGAGAAAATACTGAAGATATTTATGCTGGTATCGAATTCAAAGAAGGAAGTGATGATGCTAAAAAGTTTCTCAAATTCTTAAATGAAGAGTTTGCTGATAGATATAATAAAATAAGATTTCCTGATAGTTGTGGTTTGGGTATAAAACCAATATCTAGAGAAGGTACAGATAGGCTAGTTTCTGCTGCTGTAGACTATGCAATTAGCAATAATCGTAAAAGTGTTACTCTTGTTCATAAAGGTAATATAATGAAGTTTACAGAAGGTGGATTTAAACAATGGGGTTACGAAATTGCTGAAAAAAATTATTCAGATAAAGTTTTTACCTGGAGTCAATATGATAAAATTGCTGAATCTGATGGTACTGAAACAGCTAATAAAGTTCAAAATGAAGCAATTAGTCAAGGAAAAATTATTATAAAAGATGTCATAGCAGATGCATTTTTACAACAAATTTTAACTAGACCTGATGAATACGATGTTATTGCTACAATGAATTTAAATGGTGATTATATTTCAGATGCCTTAGCTGCTCAAGTTGGTGGAATCGGTATTGCTCCTGGTGCAAATATTAACTATATGACTGGCAAAGCTCTATTTGAAGCTACTCATGGAACTGCTCCAAAATATGCTGGTCAAGATAAAGTCAACCCTAGCTCAGTTATCTTATCAGGAGAAATGATGTTAAGACATTTAGGTTGGTTTGAAGCTGCTGACCTTATTCAAAATGGTATGAATAAAACTTTTACTCAGAAAAAAGTGACTTATGATTTTGCGAGACAAATGGAGAATGCTACTCTACTGAAGTGTTCTGAGTTTGGAGATGCAATAATTTCAAATATGTAAAAATGAATTTCATTGATTTTGCATCTATTCACGTTAAGGCAGGCAATGGTGGGAATGGTTGTTCAGCTTTTCTGAGAGAAAAATTTCGTCCTAAAGGAGGTCCTGCTGGAGGTGATGGAGGTCGAGGAGGGCATGTAATTGTAGTTTCAGATTCTAATTTATCAACACTTCATGATGTTTCTTATAATAAAAGGTATTTTGCCAAAAAAGGTGAAGATGGCAGAGGAAAAAATATGCATGGTAAAAATGGTGCTGATATTATTATAAGAGTTCCTTTAGGTACAATAATTAGAAATGTCGATACTGATCATTTTATTGATGATTTAAAAGATGATAAAAAAGAAATTATCATTGCTAGAGGAGGAAACGGAGGTTTTGGTAATGCAAGATTTAAAACACAGAATAATCCTGCCCCGAGAAAAGCAAATTCTGGTCAGGAAGGAGAAGAAAAAAAACTTGAGCTAGAACTTAAAGTTTTAGCAGATGTTGGATTAGTAGGTTTCCCTAATGCAGGTAAGTCTACTCTTATTTCTAAAATTTCAAATGCTAAACCTAAAGTAGCAGATTATCCATTTACAACGTTAGAACCAAATTTAGGTATTGTTAGATTTCATGAATTTAAAAGTTTTGTTATTGCTGATATTCCTGGTTTAATTGAAGGAGCATCTTCTGGCAAAGGCTTGGGATTAAAGTTTTTAAAACATATTGAGAGAACAAAAATTTTAGTTTATATGATTGATGTAAATACTGAAAGTATTGATGAAGAATATAAAGTTTTAAAAGGTGAATTGGAAAAATATAATGCTGATTTAGTAGATAAACCATCAATCCTTTTACTTACAAAATGTGATGTCGAAGAGGAAAATGAATCAACTTTATCGTTAAAAGAGAATATAAAATTTATTAAAATTTCTTCTTTGAAAAATATTAATTTAGATAAAGCAATTTATATGATGACTGAACTATTGGAATCAAACTGATAGTTGCATCTTGTTACAACATATAAATGGAATATATTTTAATCATCGTTTAAATTGATTTATATGTGAAAATATAATCTATATCACATTTTTTTCAAATTTTAATTTTTAAAGTTTATGTTAAATTTTTTTAAATAATTACAACTGGGGAGGCGTATGAATATTATTGCTAATTTTCGAAAATCACTAACATCGTTTATATTTTTATCATTTATTTTCTCGCAGTATTATAATGTGACAATCGAGACAACAGGGGAGTCTACGCTTTTCGTTTTCGAAGACTCTATTCAGGGACTTGAAGTTGGTGATGAAATTGGAATATTTGATGCTAATGGAGTAACAGATTCAGATGGTACCTTGGGAGAAATTTTAGTTGGTTCTGGTACTTGGACGGGTTCCCAGTTAGAAATTGTTACGATAACTGCAGTTGATTTATCAGATTTTGGTGGTCCTATTTTGCCTGGAGCAGGACCTAATAATAGTATGTCAATGAGAGTTTGGAAATCTACATCTCAGTCAGAATTTGAAACTGAATATACAACATCATCAGGCTCAGGAACTTTTAACGGTTTATTCTCAGCAATAGATAGTATTACTCTTCTAGAGCCAGATCCTCCCTATTATAATGTTACATTAGATGAAACAGGTGAGTCAACTTTATTTATTTTCCAAGACACTATATCTGGCTTAGAATCCGGAGACGAGCTTGGCTTATTTGATGCAAATGGTGTTTTAGATTCAAATGGTAACACAGGGGAGATTTTGGTTGGCTCAGGTGAGTGGACTGGTTCTCAAATTGAGATTGTAGCAATAGGTTCAGTAGATTTATCAGATTTTGGTGGTCCAATACTTCCCGGATCTACTCCAGGAAATTCTATGACTTTAAAAGTTTGGAAAGAAGCTGAACAGTTAGAATATCCTGCAAGTTACACTGTATCAGATGGAAGTGGAAATTTTAATGGTCTTTTTTCTGCAATTAGTAGTGTTATTTTAGAATCTTTGGAAGAGGTTTGTGAGGATGATAATGATGCGGTAGCACCTTTAGGTTGTGAAACAGCGGTTAGTTTCTTTGGATGTGGCGATTCTGCTTATGGTGATTTATCCGTTCTATGTCCTGAAACATGTGATACATGTCCATCAGATTGTGCTGATGATGATGATTCAGTCGCACCATTTGGGTGTGCCGCTGCAGTTGCAACTTTTGGATGTTCGTTTGCATGGGGTACTGATGGTTCTTTAATAAGTGATTTTTGCCCAGAATCTTGTGATGAATGTGAAAGTGATGGATGTGATAGTGGAGTATTTGATTGTGAAGGTATATGTGATGGGCCTGGAGTGATAGATTGTGAAGGTAATTGTGGAGGTCCAGCAGTTGTAGATGATTGTGGTGTTTGTAATGGACTTAACTTAGATCAGGATTGTGCAGGAGTATGTTTTGGAAATGCAGTTGTAGATGATTGTGGTGTTTGTGATGGAGGTAATGCTGATCAGGATTGTGCAGGAGTATGTTTTGGAAATGCAGTTGTAGATGATTGTGGTGTTTGTGATGGAGGTAACGCTGATCAGGATTGTGCAGGAGTATGTTTTGGAAATGCAGTTGTAGATGATTGTGGTGTTTGTAATGGAACTAATGATTGTTATGGTTGTACAGACCCCGATGCATGTAACTTCGACTCTTCTGCAACCTTAGATGATGGTTCATGTACAGGACCATTTATATGTAATGATGGTACATTAGTATGTGATTTAGATGAATGTTCAAATGATTCAGACAGTACTATTTCTGATGGATGTGATTTACCTCTTAACAATATTTATTTATTAGATGATGGCTCTGTACTGTATAATTCTTCGGATGATATTGGTGGTTTTCAGTTTAGCGTTGACGGGACCACTGCATCAGGTGGTTCAGGTGGTTCTGCTCAGACTGCTGGATTTGTCGTTCAGGCAGGGGGTTCAACAGTACTAGGTTTTTCATTCACAGGATCATTTATACCGGCAGGATGTGGAACCTTAACAAATTTATCTTTAAACGGTGATGCTACAGGTTTATCATCAATAGTCATGTCTAGTCCAAATGGAGTTGCATTAGCTTTTAGCTATTATGTAGGTGAAGATGGTGGAGGTGATGGCGGTGGAGATGGAACCACAGATATCCCAGGTTGTACTGATTCAAATGCCTGTAACTACAATTTAGATGCAACTTTAGATGATGGTTCTTGTACATACGCAGATGAAAACTTTGATTGTGATGGCAACTGTTTAGTCGACACAGATTGCGCAGGTGTATGTGGTGGTGATGCTGTTGTAGATGAATGCGGCGTATGTGAAGGATCAGGTATTGCAGATGGCGCATGCGATTGTGATGGTA
>PBFG01000022.1 GCA_002718585.1 Fidelibacterota bacterium
AACATTGTCTATAAGTATGTTGTGAAGAAAGGAGAAAAATGAAGAATATTTTAGGTTTAATTCTAATATTGAGTTTTAATTTATATGCAAATGATTTTAATGGTTTAATAGGTGAATATGAAGATTCAAATGGTAGATATACTTTAAAGATTATTGAAGCTGGTGGATTTTTAAGTAAAGTTATAAATGGTAACTATAATAGTTCAAAAATGTACACTTGTGAAGATTATGAATCATATAGATATGTTTCTTATGGTTATCCAAAATTTAAAAAAAATAGCTGGACACCTCCATATTCTTTTATAATGCTTTGGAATGATAATTACTGTGAATATTCTGGAAGTGTAGATTTATTTGTAATTATTAAAAATAATGGTGTGATATTTGATAATTATTCAAAAATTGTTTATTTTAGTAATGTTAGATTTAGTGATATTCCAAAATATGTTGATGGTGCTCTAGATAATAGAAGAGGAAAAGTATTATACAAATGATAAAAATATTACAAGAACCCACCCATCAGACCTGTTCGGTCACAGTAGAATAGTGTAAGGTTTTAAGGTTGATTATTAAAATTTTTTTTCCATTTTATTTACTTAAACATCAATAGGTTTTAATAACCTCAAAATAGACTATTTTTTCATTTTCAACTGTGTAGGATATAGAATTTGGGTTACAACAAACCCTACAATCTTCAATTATATCAACAGTTTCAGAACAAAAATATAATTCTACATCAACAAAATTATTTTCAAAACATGTTTGACACTTATATTTTTTTTCTAAAATCATTTATTAATTTTAATTATAAAAAAGCGAATTTTATATTTAATTTTCGGTATATGCATAATAAATATCTTAACTCTAAATGGACTTCTGTAAAAAAAGTGAAAGGATGGAGGCATTATCAAGTGAGAAATGTTTTTAAGAAGAAAAAAGAACTTGAAATTTTTGCAGTTTGCGATAAAAAGATTTTCTTTAATGTTACATATAGTGAAATTAGAAATGAAAGTTTATGGTTACCAGGCTGGAAAGAAATGGATTAATTACATGAAAATTAAAACAACAAAATTTACATTTATCTTTAGATTATTATGGTTTGTCACTATTATATCAATAATGTTCATTAATACAGAAAATAGAATTATGGTATATTCTGTTATTGCAGCATTGTTGATATTAACAGCGATAACTGTTATTAGATCTTTGGAATCAAGAAATCAATGGCGAAGAATGATTGAAGATGGCGATGTAGAAGTTAAGGACAAGATTTCTTTTGACTAATAAACATTTATTTAATTTAAATGATTTTTTTGGTTTGGAAATTCAAAGTCCTTCTATGTTTGTTACTACAAGTAAATTTAAATCAAAAAAAATAGCATCATGTGTTCAAACTCATTCAAATAATGTTAAATACATTAATAAACCAGGAATTTACAAAAATGTAGATGGATTGGTTACTAATTTAGAAAATAAAATTAAATTAGTTATTCAAACTGCTGATTGTGTTCCTATTTTTATTACAGATTTAAAAAATAAGAATGTTGGGTTGGTACACTCTGGTTGGAAAGGCACAGCAAACAGTATTATTATTTCAGCTATCTCTGTTTTTATTAATAAAGGTTCAGATATTAAAGATATAAGTGTTTATTTAGGGCCATGCATAAAAAAATGTTGTTATGAGATTAAGGATGATGTATCAAAGTTCTTTGATAATAAATTTATAATAAAAAAAAATAAAATACAGTTTCTCGATTTAGAATCAAAGATTTTTGATGATGTATTGAAAATAGGATTGAGTGAAGAGAAATTATTTAAATCAAATATTTGTACATTTGAAAATAAAAATTTCTGTAGTTTCAGAAGAGATAATAAGAATTCTGGGAGGATGTATTCATACTTGATATGATAAATTATTTTGAAGCAATAATATTAGGAATTATTCAAGGCATAACAGAGTTTTTGCCTATAAGTAGTTCTGGTCATTTAATTCTTGGAAGAACCTTTTTTGAAATTGATTCATCCGGAACAGGTTCATTTATAGAAGTTTTTTTACATGGTGGTACATTGTTATCAATTTTATTTTTTTGGAAAAAAGATTTATTAGATTCTTTTAAAACGATTGCAAAAGGTGATTTTAAACTATTATATTCAATTATTATTGCAACAATACCTGCAGCAATAATTGGATTATTTTTTAAAAATAAAATAAATAATTATTTTTTTGATATTAATAATACTGTGTATTTACCATTTTCTTATCTTATTCTATCTGTAGTTTTATTTTTGACAAAATATAAGTTTAAAAATCATGACAATTACAATAAAGTCATATACCAATTTGCTTTTATTATTGGTTTAGCTCAATGCTTTGCAATCATCCCTGGTATATCAAGGTCTGGGATGACAATTTCAATAGCAATTTTACTTGGTATAAATAAGAAAATAGCTACAAAGTTTTCATTTTTGTTGGCAATTCCGATTTTAACATTTTCTTTTTTTGATTCTATTAAAGAAAATTTTAGTATTTTAATTCATGTAAGCAGTTCATTACCTTTATTTTTTGGGTTTATTTCATCTTTTTTAACTGGCTATTTTGTGATTGCGGTACTTGTAAAAATGATAGAACAAAAACGTTTATGGTATTTTTCAATTTATTGTTTTTTACTATCAATTATGTTAGGTTATTATAATGGCGTTTAGTGTTGGAAAAGCAATAAGAGGTTTGAAAGATAATTTTGCAAAGAATTATTTTTTAACAGGTGATGATTATTTTTTACAAAGTTTTTTTATCAAGACTTTGAAGAAAAAATGTGGCGATGATTTTACTTTACATCATTTAAATTTTGAAGAGGAAAATGATGTGAACAGCTTTATCAATGAGATTTCATCTTTATCATTATTTTCAAGCAAAAGAATTTTTATTAATAGAAATTTAAATAAAGTATCTAAGGTTAATAAAGATCATATATTGAAATATTTAAATAATCCTTCAAACGACAAAATAGTTGTTTTTGTATCAGATGATTTTTATTCAAAAAATAAATTTTTTAAATCAATTTCTATGAANTCGTTNACNGTTGANACNAGAACACCTTTCCCTAAAAAAATTAAAGAATGGGTTAGATNCTATTTAAATAGTAATAANATTTCAATAAATTCTTCAATTCTTGATGATTTAGTTAGCTCAAATAATGATGAAATAATGACAATTTTAAATGAAGTAGAAAAACTTTATCTTATTAATGAATGTAAAAATATTTTAGTTGATGAAAATCAACATACTTCAAAAAACCAAAAAAATATTAGACCTTGGCAATTTATAGATTCANTNGGGAAAAAAAATAATATATTATCAATAAATAATTTTGAGTATTTACANTANCAAGGGTATCAGNTAGTACCACTAGTAATAATAATGTATAATTTTTTTAACGATTTAATTCTATTTAAAAATGGAGATAAAAATTTATTTAGTATTAATAAAATTATTAATAATAATATGACAATCTATTCAAATAAATATACTGAAAAAGAAATAATCAATATAATTATCAGTTTACGCGATATGGATTTAAAAATTAAAAGTTCTTCTTTAAATCATCATAGTTTGATATCTATTTTTATTACTAAGATATGTGAAGGTTATTATGNATAAGATGACATTAACAGATGAAGAATTAATTTTAGCATTNCAAAATGGTGATAGAGATGCATTTAATCATATTGTTAANAGGTATAAAGATAAATTAACTAATTTTTTATANAGATTTACTTATGATATTGATGCAGCACAAGATTTAGCACAAGATACGCTTCTCAAAGTTTATATTAATAAGGATTCATATAAGCAAATTGCAAAATTTTCTACATGGATTTATACAATTGCTTCAAATTTAGCAAAAACAGAGCTTAGAAAAATTAAAAGGAGAAAAACTTTTACAATCTCTGATTTATCTACAGANGATAGAGAATTTGTCATTCACAGATCTGATGAAGATTCATTTGAGAATGAAGAAGATANCTCAGTTTCTGGAAAAATTTTAGAAAAATGTTTAGANGAATTAGACAATGAATTTAAAAATATAATTATTTTAAGAGATATNCAGGAACTTTCTTACGATGAAATTAGTAAAATANTACAAATTCCCTTAGGGACTGTTAAATCGCGGATTAACAGAGGAAGGTTTAAACTTAAAGATTTATTAAAACAAAAAGGAGTAACACTTTATTGATGAATTGTAATTATAAAGATAAAATTATATCTTATATNGAAAATGATTTAACCAAGNAAGAGANNGCTGANTTTGAGAGCGANNTAGAAAAAAATTCTGAATTGCAACTTGAANTCAATGAGATGAAAGCTACTCTNAACTCATTTAAAAATTTANCTAAAATNNAGACTTCAAGTGATTTTATTGTGAATTTAAATAATAGAATTGATGAGTATGAATCTAGTAAAATNAAAATATTTAATAATGTTTTTGGAAGAATATTAAATTATAATTATTTACCTCAAATATCTNTTGGGGCAGTTACNTTGATTTTTTTATTANCTATAAATTATTTTGGATTTACAAATTTTGATACAAATAGTAATACACTATTNAGTAATAGCTCAGAAGTTGTAAATANTGATGATAGTGAAGTAGCAGATGCTGATTCTTTANATGTCANNGAANAGATTAATCAGTAAAAATTATATTTTATATTTCAAAAAAATTATTAAATTTGGCCTCTAAATAATAAANGCTAAGNATACTAATGGCTAAGAAACAAACATTTGAAAGTAAGTTAAATAAATCNAGTGATAAGAAAAATCAGGTGAAACTTATTCGCTCATTTTATTCAAAAGAGACACAGTCAATTAGATTTTCNGAGGAGATGGTTACAATACCTGAAGGAAAGTCAGTTGATAGTCACTTAAAAGAGATAGTTTCTAAATAATTGCAAATTATTGCTTTTTTTTATAGTTCCTATTTACTATGAAGCAAATTGATATATCAGTTCTTATTCCAATTTNTAATGAACAAGATTCGATAAAAGAATTATATCAAGAAATAAAAAAAAATNTTCCTCAAGAATTTAGTTACGAAATCATTTATATCAATGATGGTAGTAATGATTCTTCTTTANATATTATAAAATCCATTTTNGCTNCAGATAAAAATGTTAAATTGATNAATTTATTTGTAAATAGTGGAAAATCAGANGCTCTCAATATTGCTTTTGAAAAAGCNGCAGGAAATATTATTTTCACAATTGATGGTGATTTNCAGGATGATCCAAAAGAAATTCCCAATTTAATAAATAAAATTAAATCTGGNTCTGANATGGTNACTGGATGGAAAAAAAATAGAAAAGATCCTATATCAAAAAAAGTTTTATCAAAAATATTTAATTTTGTTTTNAGANTTATAACAGGTATAAAAATTCATGATTTNAATTGTGGNTTAAAGGCTTANAAAAAGCANGTGATTAAATCTATAAATATTTATGGGGGACTGCATCGNTTTATTCCAGTTTTAGTTAGTAGAAATGGTTTTTCAGTTGATGAGATTATAGTTAATCATAGAAAAAGAAAGTTCGGTGAATCNAAATATGGTAAATCAAGAATATTCCATGGTTTTTTTGATTTAATTACGGTACTTTTTTTAAATAAATATTTTAANAAGCCANTACACTTATTTGGAAATCTTGGTTTTCTTATAATGTTATCAGGATTTATTATTAATTTTAAATTAAGTTATGATTGGTTAGTAAATGGTATTTGGATAANACCNCATAAAAATCCTTTATTTTTNCTAGGACTTTTACTTTTGATTGTTGGTGTTCAATTTTTTTCAATTGGTTTGATAGGTGAATTAGTTGTTTATTTAAACAGAAAAAATACANGAAAGCACCAAAATANAGAATTTAATAATTTTGAGTAGTTATGAAAATAGCTATTATTACTCCGTTCCCGCCACTNAGAGGNGGAATTTCTAAGTATTCATATAATTTATACAAAGATTTAAGTAAATCAAGCGANGTTTATGTGTTTAATTTNANNAGGCAGTATCCATCGTTTTTATTTCCTGGGAAGTCCCAGTATTTAGAAAATTACAGAATAAATAAATCAAAAAATATTTTTACTGTTATAGATAGTATAAATCCATTTACATGGANAAAAACTGCAGATTTAATAATTCAAAAAAAAATTGATAAATTAATTTTTAGATTTTGGAATCCATTTTTTTTACCTTGTTACATATACATTATAAAATATCTTAAAAAAAAGTCTAATATTAAAATTTTCTCAATCTGTGATAATGCATNTTCNCATGAGAGNTTTTATTTTCAGAAATTTTTAATGAAAAAATTTATCAATTCTANTGATGGNGTAATTACTATGTCAAAAAATGTTGAATCACAAATTTCAATTATTTCTAAACANTCTAACATTANAGTTTTTCCTTTACCCATAATAAAAGATTTTCAAAAAGGANCCANTGCGAAACTTAAAAAAAATAGTTTGGATAAAGANAAAGTTACCTTTTTATTTTTTGGATTAATTAGAGAATATAAAGGCATTGATATTTTATTAAATGCAATTAATNAANTAGATAATATAAAACTTAAAAAAACAAATTTTTTGATTGNAGGTGANTCATATATAAATATTAATAAGTATAAAAANATTTTAANTGAAGATAGAAGAAAATATGTTGAATGGTATAATCAATTTATTCCTGATAAGGAAGTAAGTTCATTTTTTTTAAAATCAGATTATATAGTTNTACCNTACAAAAAAGCATCTCAAAGCGGGATAATTCCAATGGCTTATCAATTNAATAAGCCAGTTATATGNAGTGATGTTTCAGGTTTAAAAGAACTAATAAACGAAAATACTGGATTTATATTTAAAAATNAAAATGTTAACGAATTNAAAGAAATTATTGAAGAATGTATTGAAAATGATAAANCATTNACTGGTTTTACTGATATGCAAAAAAAGTTATCTACTAAAACTTATGCANAGAATATTTTAAATTTCATTAATGAATAATTNACCTCATATAAAAGTTTTAATACTGAATTATAATGGAGAAAAAATTCTAAATAGATGTGTTCAATCTGTTTTAGATAGTGATTATNAAAATTTATCAATTGACGTAATTGATAATAATTCACAAGATGCTTCTATCATTNTTTTAAAAGAAAAATTTGANAACGTTGAAGTTCATCAAACTGGAAAAAATTTAGGTTTTGGTGGAGGCTATAATTTTGCTTTTAATAAGTTAAAAAAAACTGATGCTNAATATTATTTATTACTTAATAATGATNCTATANTATCTAAGAAAATAATTCAAAATNTTTTGATAAATATGAACANATATGGAAAAGAAAATTTATATGCTCCNAAAATTTTGTATACTAATTCATCAAAANTATGGTTTGCTGGAGGNANATATAATAAGTTTTTAGGAATAGCAAGACATATTGGTATCAATANATTTGAGAATAATATATTTTATAAAGCAAAAAAAGTNGATTATGTTACTGCATGTTGCTTATTTATTAGTAAAAGTACAATTGAATTATTAAANGGGTTTGANANTGATTATAAGATGTATTANGAAGATGTNGATTTATGNCATAGAGCATCAATTAAAGGATTNAATTCTTACCTAATTGAATCAGAACCAATTGAGCATGAAGTCTCATATTCTNTTGGTAACNATAGNTTTAAAAAGAGATATCATATGTTTCTTAGTCAAATTAAATTTATTTACAAGCACAATAACTTTTTTATTTTTTTGATTTCGTGTTTAATTAATTTTTTTATTTTACCTTTATATTGGGTTAAACGAATTATACGTATATGAAAAAAATATCAGAATATAGTTTAGTAATATCATTAACACTTATCGTTTTAACAATACTATTTCATCAATTTTTAATAGGGGAATTAGTATTTATGAGTGGTGATTCATTAGCTCCTCAAGCTGTAAAAAAATCAATACAAAATATAAAAAATCAGACAGGATCATTTCCTTATTGGTTTCCTTACGTATTTTCTGGGATGCCAACTGTTCACTCATTATTGAATACAAATGAATTTTATACTCCTCATTATTTAATTAACTTCTTATACGGTTTAGGTATGCCATGGTTTTGGAATTTTATTTTTCATTATTTATTTGCTTCTGTCGGAATGTATAAATTTTTGAGTTTTTTGAAAGTTCCTAAAAATATTTCTATTTTATTTGGAATACTTTTTACTACTTCACCATACATGGTTGCATATTTAGTCCATGGACATGGTAGTCAGATTATGACGATATCTTATTTACCTTGGATTATATATTTAATATTTAAACTACATAAAAAAAATAATTTATCAGACTTTGTAATTTTATCTTTGTTCATAGGTTTTCAGCTTTTGAGAGGCCATGTACAAATGATTTATTATACCTGGATAATGATAGCTATTTATATTTTAGTTAAATTTTTCTTTCACTATCAAGTTAATAGAGAAATTAAAGGATATTTAAGTAGACAGTATTTAATTATTTTTTCACTTTTTATAGGTTTTTTAACATCAATAAAAATATATCTTCCTATACTAAATTATTCACAATTTTCAACAAGAGGTTCAAGAAGTGGGGGATTTGGTATTGAAAATGCAACTCAATGGTCTCTTAACTTTCAAGAATCTTTAACTTTTATTCTTCCATATTTTTATGGGTTTGGAGGACGAGATTACTGGGGATTTTTACCAATGACGGACTTTCCTAACTACATTGGTATATTTATTTTATTTTTAGCTTTATTAGGTTTTTTAAAATCTAATCTTAAATATGATATTAAAGTATATTTTGGTGTAGTAATAGTTTTTTCATTTTTGCTATCGTTAGGAAAAAATTTTATATCTTTTTATAATATTTTTTATACTTATTTACCTTTCTTTAACAAGTTTAGAGTACCAATATTTATTTTAATAATATTTCAATTTTCCATTTATATATTCGCAGCTTTTGGTTTATTAAATATTTTTGATTTATTAAAAAATAAAGTTTATAAAAATAGAATAATAAATTCATTGGTTATTTTAATTGTTTTAACATTTATCAGCATGCTTAATCCACCAGTTTTTTTTAATCTTGAAAAATACGGGATAAAAAATACACAAAGTGAAAAGATATTTTTAAATATTAAAAATCAGCATCAAAATTTATTGAAAAAAACTGATTTAGATAAAGATGGTTTTCATACTAGGAATGATTCAATTTTATTACAGGAGTTAATTAATAATGATTATAAATTACTTAATTCGCAAATATATTTTCAGAATAGCAATCAATCCAAAGAAGATTTAACAAGAATTTTAATAAATGTAAATGATTCGTATGATAATTTATTGAATAATTTTAGGGTAGATCATTTAGTAATCATCTCAATTTTAATATCAATAATTCTTCTAAGCTTATTTAGAGAAAAATTTCATATTAATAAAAAAAAATATATTTTTTTAATTGGAGTCTTATTAATCTCAGATTATATTAGAGTTAATACAGATATTATTTCTCCATCAAAGCATGAGCCTAATAAAAATATAACAAAAAAATCTATTAACCTTGAACAATATTTAGAATCAGATGAGGTAGTTAAATATCTTAAAAAAGATAAAGAAAAGTTCCGAGTACTTGATTTAACAAATCTTGATAATATGAATAGGTGGGCTGCTTTTAATATAGAGTCAATTAGTGGTTATCATCCTGCAAAATTAAACTTATATGATAAATTACTTAATACCATATATAAAAAGGGTGGGGGTTATAATTATGGTTTATTACAATCTCTTAATATTAAATATATCATTCATACTCAGTTAGGATTTATTGAAAATTTTGAAGTAGTAGATGGAAAATTTGGATATTTTTCTAATAATGCTAGATTAAATAAATATGAGGAAACATTTATCTATAAAAATAAAAGTGTATTAGATAGAATATTTATTGTAAATGATTTTGAATTTGTAGATAATGAAAATGTTTTATTAGAAAAAATTACAAGTTCTGATTTTAACCCAATAAACCTATCATATTTAAATAAAAGCAATAAAATATTTACAAAATTAGAAAAAATAAAAAATAATAACGTAGATTCTAAACGATTTATAGAGTTAGTAAATTGGGATACCGATAAAATTGTTTTTAAAACTGATTTTGAAAAACCGCAATTGGTAGCTCTAAGTGAAATTTATTATCCAGGATGGAAATTCACAAATTCAAATATAGAGATTTTTGAAATTAATGGTTTATTTAGAGGATTCATTATTCCAAGCGGAGAAAAAGAGTATACTATGGAGTTTAAGCCAAATGATTTAAAAAATGGTTTGATAATTTCAAGAATTACTTATTCATTTATTTTTTTAATTATAATATTTGGAATTTTAAGGAAAAGAAATGTTGAATTATAAAATTTTTACAAATTTAAGACTATTACTTTTTTTATTTGTAATTGGTTTAGCTACTTTATTTTTTTATATCAATACAAAAATTATTAATCAATTTAGATACGAGCTAAATCAACAAATAAAAACAGTCTTAAATATTTATCATCAAAAAGTAGTTAGTACGGAAGATAACTCTGATTACCTGCTTGAAGTTTTACTTCCATTAATAAAAGAATTAGATATTCCGATGATAATTAAAACACAGTTGAGCGATGGAAATTTTTCATATGAACATTTAAACATCGAAATTGAATTTGCCAAAAATACTAATGAGTATCAAAATTATGTTGAAAATAAAATTAAAACGATGGATCAAAACTTTGAACCTTTGACAATAATGGAATTCGAAAATATTCCTTTGATTCAAATTCATTATGGTGATACAGATTTAATTAATTTAATAAAATGGATACCATACGTTGAGTTAATTTTTGCTATTATTTTACTTGCATTAATCATTATGAGTTACAGGTTTTTGAATGTAAGTGAAAAAAATCTTATATATGTTGGTATGGCTAAGGAGACAGCTCATCAATTAGGTACACCAATTTCTTCAATAATGGGCTGGCTTGATATATTGAAAAATGATTCTGAAAATAGACCCGAGGCTCTTGAACAACTCGAGTATGAAACTAATCATTTAAAAAATATATCTGAAAAATTTAATAAAATTGGTTCGAAGCCAAAATTAAAAAAGATTATTTTAAATGAAGTATTAGAAGATTTAATCTCATACTATAAAAAAAGAATACCTAAATCTAAAAAAATAAAACTAAAACTATCATTTCCTAATGATTATGCTATAAAAGGTGATTATATTTTACTTTATTGGTCATTTGAAAATTTAATAAAAAATAGTATTGAATCGATAAAAGATGAAGAAGGTATAATTGATATATCAGCTTTTAAGCAAGAAGATAAAATTAAAATATATTTTAATGATAATGGTATAGGAATATTACCAAAAGATAAAAGACAAATCTTTAAGCCTGGCTATAGTACAAAATCCAGAGGATGGGGATTAGGTCTCAGTTTAACTAAGAGAATTATAGAGAACATTCATAAAGGAAAAATTAAACTTACTAATTCAAGCAAGCATGGCACTTCTATAGAGATTACTCTTACGAGTTTTTATTCCTAAGAAATGTTGGAACTTCTAATTCTTCTCCAAATGACATAATATCTTCAGATTTTTTATTTTCTATTTCAGATTCTTCTTGCGTATTCTTACTTACTTCTTCAGTTTCTTTATTTATTGGTAAAGAAAATCTAGATTCATTTTCTTTCGAGAAAAATTTTGGATATTCTTCATCATTTAGTCCTGTTGCGATTACGGTAATATGTATTTGATCTTTGAGATTATCATCTACTACACAACCAAGGATTACATTTGCATCTTCACCAGCTTCCTCATAGATAATACTTGATGCATCATTTAATTCATGAATAGTCATATCAGTTGGACCAGAAATATTTACAAGTAAACCTTTAGCTCCTCTTATATTTGCATCTTGTAGTAATGGAGAATTAATTGCTTCTTGAGCAGCTAAGATTGCTCTTTCTTCTCCTTGAGCTATACCAGTACCCATAATTGCATCTCCCATATTATGCATAACAGTTTTTACGTCTGCAAAGTCTAAATTTATTAATCCAGGCTTATTGATTAAATCAGATATCCCTTTAGTCGCTTGATTCAATACTGAATCGGCTAATTTAAATGATTCATTCACAGTAGTTGAATTATCAGCTAATTCAAGAAGAGTTTCGTTAGGAATTACTAAAAGAGTATCACAATTTTTTTTAAGCTCTTTAATACCCTCTATAGCTCTTTTCTTTCTTATTGGTCCTTCAAATGCAAAAGGTTTAGTAACGATACCAACTGTAAGTGCTCCAAGTTCTTTTGCAATTTTTGCAACTGCAGGTGCTGCTCCAGTACCAGTACCACCTCCCATTCCAGCTGTAATAAATACCATATCTGCATTTTTAATATCTTGAATTATAACTTCTTTATTTTCTTCAACAGCAGCTTTTCCAACTTCAGAATTAGCACCAGCACCTAAACCTTTAGTAAGCTCCTTTCCAATTTGAAGTTTTGTCTGTGAATTATTATTTTCTAGATCTTGTGCGTCAGTGTTAATTGCGATAAATTGAACAGAAGTCATCCCTTCATCTATCATTCTATTTAATGCATTTCCTCCACCTCCGCCAACACCAATAACTAATATTTTAGCTTTTTGATCTTTAATATCTGCAGGTTCAAATAACATATTATTTCCTTTCTATTTAAGTTTTAATTTTTTAATAATTTTTTTATAATATTTTTTAAAAATTTCGAATAGTTCTAAATCTTCATCATTTTTAATCATTCTTAAATCTTTGTCTTTATTTTCATTTATATATTTCACCAATCCAATTGTTGTAGCGTATCTAGGATTATTTATAATATCATCAATTCCATTTATCGAATTAGGGATGCCTTGTTGAATGTCTAATTCAAAAACCTCAGCTGCTAAATCTTTGATATTTTTAAGTTTTGATCCTCCTCCAGTAATGACAACACCAAAATTTAAGTTGCATTCATTTTCTATTTTTTTTATTTCATTTTTTGCTAAGTAAAAAATTTCTTTCATCCTAGCCTCAATAATAGAACAAAGTGATTTTTGTGATACTTTTGAGTCCCCTCTTCCATTAACTCCTTTAATTACAATTTCATCTTCTTTAGATGCTAATGATTCTTTTGCCAACCCGTGTTCACATTTTAATTTTTCTGCTTGATTTAATGTTACAGTAAGGCCTAATGCAATGTCATTTGTTAGGCTTTCTCCACCAAGAGGTATTGCTGCTGTATGAATTACTGACTTGTTATTATATATGATTATATCAGTTGTTCCACCTCCAATGTCAATTAACGAAACTCCTAATTGTTTTTCATTTTTATCTAATACAGATGTTGCTGATGCAAGTGGTTCTAAAATTAAACCATCAAACTCAATACCAACACGTTCTAAGCAAGTTTTCAAATCAGTTTCTATATTTCTAGCAATCGTAACCAGATGCACATTTGCTTCTAATCTGTGACCTGATAAACCTTCTGGATTAATTATATTTGGGTTATCATCAACTTTAAATTCTCTTGATAATGTATGTAGAATTTTTCTTTGAGGTGGCAGACTCATAGCCTCTGCTGACTCCAAAACTTTTTTAATATCTTCTTTTGATATTATTTCACCTGCGGGATTCATATATTCATTATTAGATATAGTTATAGTACCAGAACAATTTATACCCTTTACATGCTCCCCAGTAATACCTACATACGCTGTTTCAACTTCTATTTTTGCTTGTTCCTCTGCTTTATTAATTGCTTCTTCAATTGCATTAGATGTTTTTTCAATATCAACAACAACTCCTTTTCTAAGGCCTTCTGATAAACTTTCTCCAAATCCTAAAATATTAATTGATTCACTATCAGACTCAGCAATTATTACTGCAATTTTTGTTGTTCCTACATCTATCCCTGTGATTATTTTATTTTTCATTTCTTAAACTATTTTATTTTTAACAATTATTTGGTTTGGTATTGATACATCAATATATTTAAAAGTTTCAAGATTTATTCCTTTCTCAATAATAATTTGATTATGAAATTCAATGAATTTTTTTAAGTTATTTAAATGATTATTTTTAGCAAAAATAATTTTGGTATTGTCATTCATTATTAAAGTTATTTTATCATTAGAAAAATTAATTTCATTTAATTTATCAAAAAGTTTATCATTTAAAATAAAATTTTCAATAATATGTCCAGCTTTAGATAAATTTCTTTTATCATTAGTTATATCGTTAATTACAGGAGTATTGTAAAAGTGATTAATTGATTTATAATTTGCTCTGATGTATTTTAGATTTTTATCAATAAAAAAAGTTTGATTTTTTACATCAATTAATGCTATTGGTTTAACTTCTTCAACTTCGATAACTAATGTTGAAGGCATCCGTCTATAAATTTTTAATTTATCAATAAATTTATTTTTATAAATAGTTTCTTTTATTTCTTTAAAATTGATTTCTAATATGCTACTATTAACATACTTGCTTTTTAAAGAATTAATTATCGAATCTTTTTTTACGTAGTTGTTACCTTCTACTAATATATTTGTTAATATTAATGGTTTTCTTATTTGTAAATATTTTGTTATTAATGAAATTGATAATAAAAATATAAGAATATAGTAAATTTTAAAAATATTTTTCATACTACGATTCTCCAATGATTTTTATTTCTAATTCTAATTTAATTTTATACATTTGATTTATCTTATTTTTTATAATATTTATTAATTCTAAAACATCAGCAGACTTTGCATTTCCAAGATTTACTATAAAATTTGCATGCTTTTCAGAGATTTTAGCACCACCTATTTGCATACCTTTTAACCCTGCTTTATCTATTAAATATCCTGCAGCATTTTCTTTAGGATTTTTAAATATACTTCCTGCTGATCTATAAGTAAGTGGCTGAGTAGTTTTCCTTTGTTTAGAGGCAATATCTCTTTTATCATAAATCTTACTTTTTAATCCCTTTTTACAATTAAATAGAGCATTAATAATTATTTCATTTTTTGGAAAATTAGATTTTCGATATTCAAAATCAATTTCATCCACATTATATTTCTTTTTTTCACCAAGAATATTTATTGTTTCTACAAAAATAAGATTATTAGAAATTTCAGAACCAAATGCTCCGGCATTCATCACTAAGGCACCACCAAGTGTTCCAGGTACACCCATTAAAGTTTCAAAACCTGTAATATTTTTTTTATGAATTTCTTGTACCAAAGCACTGAGCATCACTCCTGAATCTACATGTACAGTTGAATTATCAAAAATAATTTTTTTAGATGATTTTTTTAGTGATATTACAGCTCCTCTAATACCTTTATCAGAAACTAAAATATTTGATCCTGAACCAAGAAAAATAAAATTAATTTTATTCATATTAATACTTCTTATAATAGCAGGAATTTGGGAATTATCAGATGGTAAAATCAGAAAATCTACCGGTCCTCCTATGCCAAAGCTTGTATGTTTCTTCATTGGCTCATTAATTATATAATCTGAGCCAATCTTCTTTAAATCTGATTCTAATCTTTTATAATTAATTCTCATATATTTTTTGATAAGTAGGTTCAATCATTTTATAAATATCACCAGCTCCCATAAATAATATTATATCATTTTCTTCTACTATTTTATTAATTTCTTCAGGTATTCTTTTTTTATCGTTTAATGTATAAGTATACTTGTGATCGATATTTTTAAGGCTATCACCAATAAGTAATGAAGATACACCTTTAATTGGAGCTTCTCGAGCAGGATAAATTGGAACTAGAAAATTTATATCTGCATCATTTAATGCATTTGAAAAATCTCTATAAAAATCTTTTGTTCTTGAAAAAAGATGTGGTTGGAAAACTGTAATAAGCCTCCTTTTTTCCCAACCAGATTTTATAGCTCTTATCGTTGCGCTTACTTCACTTGGATGATGAGCATAATCGTCAATTATTTTTATTTTTCTATTATTAATATTTTTATACTTAATTTCAAATCTTCTTTTAACTCCATTATATTTTTTTAATCCGTCAATAATTTTTTCATGAGATATGTTTAAATCTAGACAAAGAGTGATAGCTGCAAGAGCATTATAAATATTATGAAGTCCTGGTACATTAAGAACTATATTTAGTGTATATTTTTTATTTATTTTGACATCAAAAAAAGTATTATTTTTATTAAAATTTAAGTTATAACCGATAACATTAGCATTTTTATTTGTTATTCCAAAAGTTTTAAAGTTTTTGTTTATTCGTGGTAAAATATTTTTAATTTGTTGAGAATCAATACAAATTGAAACTGTACCATAAAAAGGAGTAGAGTTGATAAATTTTATGAATGTATCGCTCAAATCATCTATATCTTTATAAATATCCAAGTGTTCCAATTCCATATTATTTACTACACTGAATGTTGGTTGCAATGATAAAAAGCTTTTATCAAATTCATCTGCCTCTACAACGATCAAGTCACCATTTCCTGATATGTTATTATTATCAAATTTGTTTACAATCCCACCTATAATAATTGTTGGATCAAGTTTTGCTTCTATTAGAATACATGCTATCATAGAAGCTGTAGTAGTTTTACCGTGAGTTCCTGATACTGCAATACTAGTTTTTTTTAATTTTATCAGTTCACCCAAAAGTTCTGCTCTTTTAATAATAGGAATATTTTGTTTTTTGGCTTCAATAATTTCTGGATTTTGTGAATCAATAGCAGCAGAATAGACAATTAAATTAGCTGATTTTATATTATTTTTATTATGTGAATTTGAAATCTTTAAACCAATTTTTTTTAAATGAATCGTCCTTTCTGACTCTTTGATATCTGAACCACTTATTTTAAATCCATTTTCATGCAATAATTCAGCCATTCCACTCATACCAATTCCACCAATTCCAATAAAGTGAATTTTTTTTGTATTTTTAAAAATTTTATGCATTTTTTATTTTTAATATTTTCTCTACAATTATATCAGTTGAATTTATTTTTGATATTTCTAATGATTTTTTTTCTAGAGTTTTAATTGATTCTTCTTTACCTAAAATATTTTTCAATTCACTTTCTAGATTACCAAATTTTAATTCATCCTCATTTACTATGACACAAGCTTTATTTTTTTTAATTTCTAAAGCATTTAGTTCTTGGTGATTATTCGCAGCATGTTTGAAAGGGATAAGAATCATTGCTTTGCCCATGAAACAAAGTTCGCTTATTGCTAATGCTCCAGCTCTAGATATTACCAAATCAGATGCAGAATAGATGGTTGACATATCATTTATAAATTTTTTTATTATAATATTTTTATTTTTGAAAGTACTTTTAGAAATTAAATCATAATTTTTAGAACCACATTGAAGATAAATTTGAAAATTATTTTTTGTGTAAAAATCAATATTATTTAAAATGTGATTATTAATTTTTCTTGAACCTTGACTTCCACCTAAAACAAAAATTGTTTTTTTATTTAAATTTAAACCTAGATTCTTTTTAGCTATTTTTTTATTAATCAATTTCAAGCTACCTCTTATTGGATTACCTGTTATTATTTTATTTTTAGAATTCAGGTATTTAAGTGCACTTTTATATGCTAAACACACTAAATCAACTTTTTTATATAATTTTTTTGTAATCAAACCAGGTACTGAATTTTGATCCTGGATTATAGTTGGTATACTCATATGAATACCTGCAAGTAAAGGTAAGCCTGAGCTGTATCCGCCTGTTCCAATTATAATTTTAGGATTAAATTTTTTTATTAAATTTCTAGACTTAAAGTATGCTCTAATAAATCTAATTGGGAAATAAAGATTTGTAATTATTGATTTAAAAGATAAATCTCTTTGAATACCTTTAATTTCTAATAGTTCAGCCTCAATATTATTTTTTTTAAAAAAAATATTTTCTATACCATATTTTGAACCAATATAAATTATTTTCATGCCTCTTTTTTTTAATTTTTCACCAATTGTTATAGCTGGAAATAAGTGACCTCCAGTTCCACCACCAGCAATAAAGATGTTATTTTCGTTTATTTGTTTCATAATCTTAAAAATTTATTTTTATAGATATTACAATATTTTGATATATTGAGAAGTACTCCTACGGAAATCAGCGTAAATAAAGTATGAGAACCTCCATAGCTTATAAACGGTATTGCTAAGCCTGTAGGAGGAAAAATTCCTACTACATAACCTGAATTAATTAAAAAATAAAATAAAATATTGTATGCAATACCTAAAGATAGCATTGAGCTGAAAATATCAGGTGCATTTTTAGCTATTTTTATACTTAAAAAGTAGAAAGTAAAAAATGAAAGAAATATTATTAATATTCCAAAAAAACCAATCTCTTCAGCTATTATTGGAAGAATAAAATCAGTATGTCCCTCAGCCATAAAACCTTCTTTAATTAAACTATCACTAAATCCATTGCCCCAGAAACCTCCATTTTGTAAAGCTTGCTTTGCTCTTTCTACTTGTGAAGTTGGATCTGGATTTGAATTAGTTAACCAATTAATAAAGCGTCTCTTTTGAAAAGGATAACGTATTAAACTAAATATAACTGTAATTATCCCGGAAATAAGAGTATAAATAATAAATTTGATTTTCAATCCACCAATAATTAACATTGAAAAAATTATAATAGATATTATAAAAGTTGAACTTAAATCAGGTTGTCGTAAGATTAAAAATAATGTTATAAAAACATATATTAAATACTTATTAAAAATTATTTTTAAACTATTTATATTTTTTTTATTGGTTGAAATAAAGTTAGCAGTAAAAATAATCAATGCAAATCTAGTAAAGTCAGAAGTTGTAAAAACATTAAATCCATTTATAACTAAAAATCTTCTAGTAGGACCTGCGTTCCAGAAGTATGCTAAAAGCATAACTGACCATGATAAAAATAAAATATGTTTAGAATATTTTTTTAATAGCTTAAATCTTAAATTATACATTGAAATCATAGCAAATAGTCCAATAAACAGCCTAAAAATATGTTTATTTAAAAAATAATTATAATTATCCCACCCAAACTTATTTATTGCAATAGTACTACTCGCACTGTATTGCATAATTGTTCCGAAAAAAATTAGTCCCATAGTCACATACAACAATGGCATATCATATATTTTTACATTTTTTTTCATTACTTAAAATAATTCATCACAATTTCTTTAAATTTATTTCCTCTTTCTTGGTAATTATTAAATTGATCATAGCTTGCACATCCTGGTGATAAAAGAACAGTATATTTTGTTTTAGCTAATTCTATTGATTTTAAAATAGCAGATTCAAAATCATTTATATACAAACAATTAAATATTTTTTTTAATTGGTTGAAAATTATTCTGCCTTCAACACCATAGCAGATTATATGTTTTAAATTTTTTAAAGAATCTTTGATACTATTTTTATAATTTACTTTTCCTTTCGAAAATCCACCCATAACAATAATAGTATCATTAGTGCATGAATTTATTGCTTTTAGAGATGAATCAGTATTAGTTGATTTCGAATCATTTATAAATGTAATTGTATTTTTAATTCCAATTAATTCAAATCTATGTTCAAGGGGTTTGAAGTCATAAATAGCTCTTGCCATATTTTGTTTTTTAATTTTTAAAATATTTGCAACCTCTAATGAGTTTAATATATTTTCATGATTATGTTTGCCAATTAATTTTGTCTTACTTAAGTCAATCATTTTTTTATTTTTTGTTATTATATGATTATCTAAGGTTAATTGAAAGTTTGAAAATTTGCTATTTATTCCATATTCGATAGAATTTGATTTTTTTATGATGCTATTATTATATTTTTTAGCATCTTTTTTATTAAAAATAAAAAAACAATTTTCATCAAAATTTTTAATAATATTTATCTTCGCTTTATGATAATCATCAACATTTTCATATCGATCTAAATGGTCTTCTGATAAATTTAAGATGGTACTAATAAATGGTTTAAAATAATTTATTCTTTCTAGTTGAAAACTACTTAGTTCTAAAACATGAATAGGATTTGAATAGTTATTATTAATTTCATCTAAAACATTTTTACTAAAGGGGGTACCAATATTTCCTCCTAAAAAACAATTTTTAATTTCTTTTTTTATTATACTATAGATTATAGAAGCTGTAGTTGTTTTACCATTGGAGCCGGTAATGGCAATTATTTTAGATTTAGAAAACCAAGATGCAAATTCTATTTCGCTCAATAGTGGGATAGAATTTTCTTCGAATTTTTTGAAAAAAATATTATTGGTATCTATTCCAGGGCTGACAATTGCAATATCGCAATCATATGACCTTTTACTATGTCCGTTTTCTTCAAAAAAAACTTTATTTAAAAAAGAATTTTTATTTTTAATTGGTTTTTTTTCACTTATAAAAATTTTTGCTCCTAAATGATATGCTAATTTTGCTGCAGCTTGACCAGTAATTCCATAACCAAAAATTGTAATTTTTTTATTTTTAATATTCTTTATCATTTTATTGAAGTTTAAAAGTTGTCAGTGAAAATAATGCAAGTAATATTCCTATAATCCAAAATCTAACGACAACATGATTTTCATTCCATCCAGATAGTTCAAAATGATGGTGCAAAGGTGCCATCTTAAATATTTTTTTACCATTACCAAATTTATTTTTTGTATACTTAAAATATAATACTTGAATAATAACAGAAAGCGATTCAATTACAAATACACCTCCAACTATAATTAATAAAATCTCTTTTTTTAACAAGATTGCTAGAGTCCCTAATGCTGCTCCTAGAGATAACGATCCTGTATCGCCCATAAAAATTTTAGCAGGATGTGCATTAAACCATAAAAAACCAATGCAGCTACCAATTACTGCCAAACAAAAAATAAATAGCTCACCACTATTAGGTATATAAATTATGTTTAAGTAATTTGAGAAGTCATATCTTGAACCTGCATAGCATATGACTGCAAAAACCAAACATGATATAGCGGTTAGTCCTGTTGATAATCCATCTAAACCATCTGTTAAATTAACAGCATTTGAAGTTGCTAATATTATTGTAATTATTAAAAGAATATATAAATATTCCAGATCTAAAAACCCATCTGCAATAAATGGTATTGAAATGGACCCTATGCCAATTGGATTATTTATGTTATTTATTATTACATTGTATGAAAAAAAATAATTATTGGATGAATAAGAAAATAAAACACATGAAATAAATATACCCAATAATACTTGACCTGTGATTTTATATCTAGCAATTAAACCTTTTGTATAATTCTTTTTAATTTTGAGATAGTCATCTATAAAACCTATTAATCCCATCCAAATAACAGATATTAAAATGATTTGAATAAATGGGTTTGAAAGTTTAGCCCAGAGGAATGTGGGAAGGATAATTGACATAAGTATAATTATCCCCCCCATAGTAGGTGTACCTTCTTTCTTAAGATGAGATTCAGGCCCGTTTTTTCGGATTGTTTCACCATAATGTAAAACAATTAGTGTGCGGATGATTTTAGGCCCGATGAGGAAACAAATAAATAAGGCTGTTATAGCTGCGCCTGCAGCACGAAATGAAATATATTTTATAACATTAAAATAATCATGAAGAAAATAGTATAACATTAATTATAAACCTCTTCTAGTTTCATTTTTCTTGATCCTTTTAAAAATATAAGATCATTTTCTTTAACAATATTTTTAAATTCTTTTTTTAAATCTGACATATTAGAGAAGTGTCGAGAATATTTAAATTTATTACTTAATTTTTTATGAAGATTAAGCATTTTTGGTCCATAGGTAAATACAATATCAATTTCTTTTGGATTTAAAAATACACTCAAATTTTCATGCTCTTTTTTTGAATGTTCTCCCAATTCAAGCATATCTCCTAAAATAATTATTTTATTATTCTTACAGCTCATACTAGAAAATCTTTTTATCCCAAATTTCATAGATGCTGGACTTGCATTATAGGTATCATTAATAATTTTATATTGATTTTTTGATATAATTTCGCCTCTTCCTTTTGGGATTATGAAAGTGTTAATTGCTTCTTGAAACACACTATCTTCTAATCCAATAAAATTACAAATTGCATATGCTCCAAGTATAGATTCATTTAAAAAAAATATTTGTTTAGGTATTTTTATTTTTAAATCATTTATTAGTAATTCATTTTTATTTAAAATTTTACCATTATAGTCTGCTTTATTGTTATTTAAGCCAAATGTTATTTTATTTGATTTCAAACTGATTTTTTTTATTAATTGATCATTTATATTTATGAATGCAGTGCCTTCGTTTTCAAGATTTAAGAATATTTGAGATTTATTTTCAGCTATTTGTTCAATAGATTTAAAATTTTTAATGTGAGCGTTTGAAATATTAGTAATTAGACTCAAATTAGGCTTAATTGCCCTACATAGTTGTTTTATTTCTCCATCATTATTCGCACCCATCTCAACTATGGTATATTGATCATCTGTTTTACAATTAAGAAAGGTTAAAGGAAGGCCAATCGTACTATTGTAATTGCCATTGGATTTACTACATTTATAACTTTTATTTAAGATATGATGAATTAAATCTTTCATTGTGGTTTTACCATTTGAGCCGGTTATAGCAATTATTTCTGAATTAATTTCTTTTCTCCAATTTTTTGCAATATTTATTATTTCAGATTTATTGGACTCTGTTTTTATTATTCTTTCATCAAGTAAATTCGTTTTTTCATCAAAGCAAATTATATTTTTTTTCATTAAAACTTCTTCAATATAATGATGCCCATCATGTTTTTCTCCAATTAAAGGTATGAAAATATCATTAGGTCTTACCTGACGAGAATCAATACTAATTCCATCAATGTACTTGATATTTTTATTATAAATTCTATTAAACATTTTTAGGAATTTTTTATTTTCTGTTATATTAACTCTCATCAATGTATTCCTCAATAATTCCAATGTCTGAATGATATATTTTATTCTCACCTTTTATTTGGTAATTATCTCTACCCTTACCTAAAATAACAATCATTACGTTTGAAAATTCATTGCATATTTTTCTTATAGCTTCTTCTCTATTTTTAATTATTGAATAATTTTTACTCTTAAACCCAGCTATTATATCATTAATAATTGAATCTTCATCTTCAAATCTAGGATTATCATTAGTTATAAAAGTTTTTTCTGATAATTCTTCTGATATTTCAGCCATTAGAGGTCTCTTAAGTTTATCCCTATTTCCACCACAACCAAATAAAGTGACAATTTTCTTATCAGTTAATTCTCTAATATTTGATAAAATATTTTTAAAAGCATCAGGTGTGTGAGCATAGTCTACAATTGCATTATTACCATTTTTTAATTTAAACTGTTCAAATCTACCAGGTACGGATATGAAATTTTCTAACGAATATTTAATTTGTTCAATACTTAGACCTAATTTTAAAGAAGTAAGTATAGCACCCATTAAATTATAAATATTAAATCTACCAATAAGATTAGTATTTATATCAAAATCCTTATTTTTAAATGAAAAAGTAACATGTGTTCCATTAATTTTAAGATCATATGATTTGACATAAAAGTCCGATTCTTTTTTAAAACCATATGTAATAAATTTACATTTTAAATTTTTAATAATTTTTTTTGCATATTTATCATCATTATTAATTATTGCAATTGATTTTTCATTTAAATTTTCAAAAAGTTTTAATTTTGTTTTGAAATAATTATTCATATTACCGTGAAAATCTAAATGATCTGGACTTAAATTAGTGAAAACTGCAATATTAACATCAATATCATCTACTCTATGCATTTTGATTGCATGTGATGAGATTTCCATTGGTATATATTTTATGCCACCATCAACCATCGTTCTTATTATTTGATGTAAATCAACAGATTCAGGGGTAGTAAATCCTGTCGAAACTATACCAGTAGGTGAACTGAACCCGAGTGTTCCAAGTGATCCACTGCTTAATTTGTTAAATTTTAAAATAAAATCAACTAATTGAGTTGTTGTTGTTTTTCCATTTGTTCCAGTTATACCAATAATATTTACTTTTTTTGATGGATGATTATAAAAGTTAGCAGCAATTTTTGACATTATTTTTCTTGGATTTTTTACCTGTAAAATAGGTACCTTATTTGTAGCTGGAGATCTACCATTGGCTAAGATTGCAATTGCTCCTTTGTCAATTGCTTCAAAAATAAAATCATGGCCATCACTCTTTTCACCAGAAATAGCAACGAATAATGACCCTTGTTTTACTTTTCTTGAATCATGAACAATATTAAAAATTTGTCTATCATCTGGCTGACCCTTAAAATTTATATTTTCTACTATTTTTTTTAAATTCATTTTTAATTTAATTGTACTTTGCAGATCACATCACCATCAATTTTTACACCATGTTTAATTGATTGTTTTACTATCCTTCCAGAGGAACTTGATGGTTCTAAAATAAAATTCATTTCTTTAGCAATTTTTAAAGCTTCTTTTAAAGTTTTTCCTTTAAGGTTTGGAAATCGATTTTTTAAAAATTTTGTATCATTACTTAAAGTATTTTCAACTACTTCATTTTTAATTTTAATTATTTTATCAATGTTTTTAGCAATTTTCCCATGTGCATAATCATTTTGAATGAGTATTCTTTTTATAACCTCTCGTGATGATGGTACAGCAGATAAATTTGCCCAATGCTTTCCATATTCTGGTTCATCTATAGAAATAATCATTACATAATCTGGGTTAGTAGATGGAAAAATTGAAGCAAATGTTGCAATATAGTTGTTAAGATGTCCGTTTTTATATTTTTGAGCTGTTCCAGTTTTACCTGCTATATCATATCCAGCTAAATCAATTGATGTAGCTGTTCCTCTACTAACAACCTGTCCTAACATCTCTAAAATCATTTCTGATATATTCTCATCTACTACTCTTCTAATTATTTTATTTTTATTTTCATAAATGACTTTATCATTTTTATATATTTTTTTTATAATAGATGGTTTTAGCAAATACCCTCCATTTGCGATTGCAGAATAAGCCATTGCTAATTGAAGATTGGTTATTGATAACTCTTGACCAATAGATAAATAGTTTTTAGAAGTTTGAGACCATTGATTTAAAACTCTAATTTTACCACTTGATTCATTATTTAGAGGTATATTTGTTTGGTTACCGAAACCAAATTTTTTTATTATTTTAAAGAAAGATTTACTATCATAAAAATCTGACAATTTGCTAATGCCGATATTACTTGAATGTATTAATATTTCTTCAAAACTTAGCATTCCATTTTCTTCGTGGTCATGCATAAGTTTATTATTGCTTAATTTATATACTCCGTTCTCACAAAAAATAGAATCATTAGTATCATATAAATCATTATTTAATATTAATGCATATGGCAGTATCTTAAATGTTGATCCAGGTTCGTAGCTATTAGAAATAACAGCATTATTAAAACTTTCTATTGGAAATTCATTATAGTAGTTTGGATTAAAATCAGGTATTGATGCCATTGCTAAAATTTCACCATTCTTAGGATTTACTATTAATCCATTTGCAGAAATTGAATTATTTTCAATCACAGCTCTTCTCAATTCTTCTTGAAGTATTTTTTGCAAATTTATATCAATAGTTAAATCGATATCATAACCACTTAAATTATGAGTATTTAGAAAATCTTCTTCGTAGTATTTTCCTTTTGCACCTTTCTTTAATTTTATTTTAACAGTATCACCATTTAAGATATTGTTTAGTTCTCCCTCAATACCAATTATACCATTGCCACTATTATCAACATATCCGATTACTTGTGAACCAAATTCATCGTATTTATAAAATCTATTAGATCTTTTATTGTATCTAAGACCTTTTATTTTTTTAATTTCATTTAATATGAAATATGCTTCTTCATCAGATACATTTTTTTCAATAATCAAATAATTGGATTGTTTTTTTAATTCATTTGAATAAAAATTTTTATCTCTATTAAAAACCTCTGAAAACAAAGAGACTATTTTTTCTTTATCGTATTTTTTATAGGTATTTACCCAAAAATCATATTTATTTGTTGTTATAGCTAATTCATTTTTATTTCTATCTAGAATTTTTCCTCTTTCGCCTATAGAAGTTTTAGTTTTTATGGAATCTTTATTTATTTGATTTGATAATTCTGGGTGGTCAAATATTTGAAGATAAAAAAAGTTAAATAGAATATATAATGAAATGAAGATTATTATAACATTTAAGTTATTTATTCTTTTACTATACATTTCAAAATATTTATTATTCATTTCTAATATCGATTATTTCTGGTTCAGGAACTTTAGCAATCATATTATCTTTAACTTTAGAAAAAATAAATTTTTCACTTGAAAATTTTTCTTTTTCACTTTGCAATCTTTTTACAATACTTCTATTCTTAATATTTGATATTTTTATTTCTGATATTTCATTTCTAAGTTTTGCACATTGATTTTTTATCGTTAGAAATGTGATTAAAAAAGCAGATAATAAAAAAATTGAAAAAATGTATTTAATGAAGATATGTAAAGATTTATTTTTTNTCTTCATACTAANTCAGCAATCCTTAACTTNGCACTCTTTGAACGAGAATTNGNAAGTATTTCCTNTTTNGANGCTACAATTGGTTTTTTGGTAATGATTTTNAAGCTATNATCNCTCACAATTTNNTTCTGGTTTAAAATAATNATATTCNTTCATNANTATATTTTTCNTAAAGAAATGTTTAACTATTCTNTCNTCAATTGAATGAAAGCTTATCACTGCNATTCTGCCTCCTTTTTTTAAAAATTGNGGGGCTAATTTNAAAGTTTTTTTGAAATTATTTATTTCATCATTNACACCAATTCTAATTGATTGAAANACTCTAGANAAAATTTTATTATTACAANCACCTAAAGAATCATAAATTGCTTTTTTTAAATCTNCNGTTGTTTCCATTTTATTTTGNTCTNTCATATNAATTATTTTTTTTGCNACTTTTTTTGCATGGCTTATTTCTGCAAAAGTTTGAATTAANAGTATTAATTCTTTCTNATTTATATTATNTAAATATTCTNTAGCATCTNNTTGATTTTCNGGATTAAATCGCATATCAAGTTTNCTTTTTNGTGCNTAAGAAAATCCTCTATGCTCTGAATCTATTTGGTGTGAGGAGATACCTAAGTCAAATAAAAAACCATCAACTTTNTTNATACCTAATTCATANAGAGTTTCTGGAAACTCGCAATATGATTTATGATAAAGTGAAAANTTTTTNTTTTTCACATACTGAAGTTTTTCTTTTGCTTTTTTCAGAGCATAAGGATCTAAATCAAAACCAATCAAAAAGCCTTTCTCGTTGATNTTNTTNAGGATTTCGCTTGAATGTCCAGCAAATCCNAGNGTNCAATCAATATAAATACCATTTTTTTTTATAGCTAANTTTTNAATCACTTCATNTNNTAAAACGGGGAAGTGATGCTTCATCAATTAAAAATTAATTTGATTTGCGAGATNNTTAAAATCNTCATCTGTNANNTTTNATTTAGATTTCTCGTAATCATTTAAAGTNTTTTCATCCCAAAGTTCAATTTTTTTTATTACACCAATAACTGTAATATTTTTATTAATATTTGCNTACTCTAATAAGTTTTCAGGTATTTGAATTCTTCCTTGAGAATCATATCTNACATANTTTGCATATCTNACTATAGAACGAANAAAGTTTCGGTTTGAACCTCTAATTGAGCTTAAAGATGATAATTGTTTTTCNACTAATTTCCATTCNTTTAANGGATATAAAAATAGACATGAATCAAAACCTCTAGTTATAACAAAGGTTTTGTCATTNANTATATCCANCGATTTTCTATATTTANCTGGAATACTTAGTCTATTTTTTTGATCTATANTATTATAAAATTCTCCAGTAAAGGACATAATTTTTTATTTATTAATTTTTTAATCATCTATATGATTGGGAAATATCCCCACATCAACCCACTATTATATTAATAATCCCCACATAGATGCAAGAAAAAAAAGAAATTATATATANTTNTANAGTTTATNTAGATAAANTAGAATTNATTTATTGAANTGNTTTTATATTTTTTGNAACTTACTATTNGAAGTATTTTAAAAGAATTTTTATTTTTTTCTTTTCAANNGNAATNTCACCAATGATTGCTTTATCNGAATGAATNAAGTCTAATTTTTTATTATTAATAAATAGATTTATCTTACCATTAAGTAATCCAAATTTAATATCATTNTTAAAAACNTTTTCTTCCTGATCATTTTTTCTTAGAATTCTNTTTTCTANGTGNATTCCTTTTTCATTTGATATNAAAATTTTGTTTTTNATATTTTCTAAGATTTCATATCTAATAATATTNTTTTTNAAATTACCNTCTATNGTAACANACTGTGAATCAGCTAATGTTAAGTTNTTTAANTAATCCCAATTAAGTTTAGTATTATCAAATTTAGTNTGATATTTGATNTAATTATTTTTTGANATACTTGCAATAGTAATCCAGGATAAAACTATTATAANTAANGCAAATNCAAATGATAGTAGGTTNNTTCTNTTTANAAAATAGGATGAATCATCAGACGATANTAATTTATTATTTGATTTTAAATCATTTAAACTTTTTTTNTTTTTNATGAAAGANGGAGTNTTATTTGTTGAGCTTAGAGATTTATTGCCCTTTAAAAATTTACTAAATTCAAATAATATTTTTTCTTGATNAAGATTTGTTATTTTGCAATAAGATTTTANAAATAACCTNGAATATACNGGGGGTANTTTANTAAANTCACCNTNTTCNATAGCAATGATGTATTGNNTNTGAATTTTAGTNGATTTAACTATNTCNTCAANAGTTAAATTAAGTGATTTTCTATTGTCNTTAAAATCATTAAAAAAATATTTTTCTTCTTGTTCTTTAGCCATTTTTATTNGANTCAATTATTTTATNAATAGTAGAATTCATACTACATAATTTATAAAATTTTGATANTGGAAATCCAATAACATTATTAAAACAACCTTCAATATTTTTAACAAAAATCATACTATAATCNTGAATNCCNTAGGCNCCNGACTTATCATATGGTTTNTAGTTTTCTACATAATAAATAATTTCTTTTTCATTTATTTTATAAAAGTTTACTATTGTTTTTTCAAAAAATGATAATTCNATTTTTTTNGATTNTAAAATAATTGATACTCCAGTGTANACTTCATGTGAATTATTGCTTAAAAATTTNANNTGATTTATNGCTTCTTNTTTATTATTNGGTTTATTNAGAATTTTNTTTTTTGCAATAACAACTGTATCTGCTCCAATTACCANTGANTTTTTATTNATATTTGAAACATTTAAACATTTNTTGCTTGCTAAACATATTGCATAAGATGAGGGNGTGAAATCATTAAAATTAATTTTTGATTCATCAAATTCAGAATTTAATATTTTAAATTTTAAATTTGTTTTTTCAAGAATTTTTTTTCTTCTGGGACTTTTAGATGCAAGTATAATATCAGTCATTTTATTATTGAAAATTTATGAATTTTACTATGTAATAATTCATTTTTTTTATTTGTAACTTCTAACAAATAAAAATAAGTACCATTTTTAAGTTTTTGATTATATTTATCTATTCCATCCCAACCATTATTTGGAATTACATGATAACTTTGTGCTTCGGATTTAGTTTCATTAATTTTTTTTAATTCCCTTCCATTTTTATCTAAAATTCTTAAATGAATATTTATTGGTTCAGGTTTTTTCATTTTAAAAGTAAAGAATGTTTTATTACGAAATGGATTAGGTAAATTGAAAACATCAAAAATTAAATCAGATGTTTCGTTTAGGATTTGCAGGTTAAGATTTATCTCACTTCTATTGTTTAAAATATCCCAACCCTCAATATTTATTAAGTGATTTTGGTTTGTAAAATAACTATCATCTATAGAAAAATTAATATATCCGCTGGTGTCTGATGTTGCTGTAAATGGAAAATTATTTAATATAATTTGATCATCGATTCTATCGTCNATCCAAAATTTTAAAAAATGAAAATTAAATCCACTTAAATTTATTGGAAGTCTATCTCTAAATTCTACTTTGAAACTAAATGGACTAAAAATAGATGAATTATTTTTAAGTTCAATATCATTATGATATACAAAAATTTCAGGTCCAACTAAATCATTAAGTAAATCGTTATCTAAGTTCAAATTTAAGTTTAAGTTACTTTCAACNTGAATGAAATTNTTATTAATACTCNATATATTTTCACTCAAAATAAAAATTTTAGCTTGATTATATATTGCATCGATTGGAGTTAAAAAATTTATATAATTACCATAGCTTGTNCCTTCAAATAAAATTTGACCTGGCTTTTCATATTCTGAATTTCCAACTTGTGAAATTATATTTGGTGCACTAACTCTAAAATGATGNACATCATTGTATTGATTATTTATTTCTATTTGATTGAAATCTCCAATGATAATATCATTAGGCCTATCTATAATATTATTTAATTTCTTATGAAATTTNAAGGGTAACGCAGGATCTCCAAATAATTGAAATTTATAAGGAGTACACTCTTGATTTGAAAATTCAGATTTAGCTAATTTGAATGCATCTCCTAACCTAAAATTTGAGCCATATATGTATTCCTGAATTTTATCATAAAAAGCATTGAGATAAGTATTATTTGTTGATGCAGGTATGCCATCGCTAGTAGAAATAATTGCAATTGCTGCATCTTCTTTCTTCATAAGCTCTTCAGCCATACATGTGTTATTAATATACTTCCCAAAGCTGCATGTNCCAACAACCCATATNGGGGGTTTNTTGTTGGTACTAATTAAGTCAAGATCTCTATCCATTTTAATNATTAACTCATGTGCCAAGCTTTCATCNGTTCCATGACCAATATAATTGATGAGTCCCATACCAGAATTAATTGAATTAATAATATTATTAGTAATCTCAGCTTGGTTTGAAAATTCTTCTGCGTAGATTGTTTGAATAAGTATATCATCTTGAAGTTTTGTATAAATACTTGAGGTATTTAAGGTATGATTTAATTCAGTAATTGAGTTAGGGTTAGATGGATTATTATTATCATCAGCAATAAGAAGAAGTTTATTTTTCCAAGTACCAGACTCGAAATTAGTATTATATAAAATTAATTTATTTACCTGATTTATTGCATCATCAAGATTNTTTACAACTAATCTTCCAATATTAAAGTCANGATTAAACAAATCGTCACTATAACTATTTAATCCACATNTCGTTGATGATGAAATAGAATTTATTATTGTCTCATCACCAATGATTAAAAGATATTTTGATATATTTTTACAAGATTCACCGNTATCCCATTTACATAATGAATTTTCATTACATTCAGTTTCCGTAATAAATTCATTACAGTCAATGTCATAAGTATTTAAATAGCTCATGAATTCATTAATTCCTTTATTTTCTTTATAGATGATTTCTGTATCTAGTGGCTCTAAATCAGATATTTGAGGAATGATATTTTCGTGCAGNTCAGCTATGTTTTGTGCAGCTAAATGGAAATCTTCCGATGTGTAAATTATGTAAGGGCTATACTGACTNAATATTATACCCATTAAAATAATTTTTAAAATTATAATTCTAAACATGTTACTATAAATTAACAAATTATAGTATTAAATTGTGCTTTAAAATTTTTAAAAAATGAGGATTATAAATTTAAAATGATTAAATCAACCAATAAACCATTAGCTATAGTTACGGGAGCATCTACTGGCTTAGGAAAAAAAATAAGTATTGATTTNGCTGAAAAACAATTTCATGTTGTAATGATTTCAAGAAATGAAAAAAAACTCAAAGAAGTTGAANAAGAAATTCTATCGAAAAATTTTATTTGTTCTTTGATATGTGCTGATATAAGTGATGNAAAATCTTTAAAATTAATATCATCAAAAATTAATCTTGAAAATGTTGAAGTTCTTGTTAATAATGCTGGTATAGGTATTTTTAATAANATACAAAATATAAGCGTTAGTGAATGGGATAATCAAATTAATACAAATTTACGTGGTTCTTTCCTTATGACAAAGCTAGTNGTTGATTCAATGATTAATAAAAAAAATGGGAAAATAGTTTTCATAAATTCCGTTGCTGGAATNAATCCATANCCAAATTCTACAGCTTATGTTGCATCAAAATATGGACTAAGAGGTTTCGCATCTAGTCTAAGGGAAGAACTTAGATCTGAAAATATCAAAGTGATATCTATTCATCCTGGAGCAACAAATACTTCATTTTGGGATAAAGTTGAAGGAGAATTCCCAGTAGATGAGATGTTGTCTATTGATGATGTTTCTGAAGCAGTTGTCAATTCTATTATTGCAAAAGGCAATACTGTTTTTGAAGAAATAGTAGTTAGAAGAACTGCNGGAGATTTTTAAAGATATTTTATGTTAAAATTATAATCTAAAGATATTCTTGCATTATGACATATAAAATACTAAATTTGCAGGCTTTAATTATATCGAGTTTTTTTATAGATGTTTAATAGATTACAANAAAAATTTTCAAAAATTTTTAATGANATCAGAGGTCATGGTAAGATTTCTGAAGAGAATATATCTAAGGCTATCAGAGAAATTAGAATAGCTCTTTTAGAATCAGATGTAAATTATAAAGTAGTCAGTTCNTTTATAAATAGAGTTAAAGATAATGCTTTAGGAGCAAAAGTTTTTGATTCCATAACTCCAGGTCAGCAATTTATTAAAATTGTTTTAGATGAATTAATTGATTTTTTATCATCAGATCAAAAAGATTTTAATTTCAANAAATCAGGAACAACATTTTTAGTATTAGCTGGTCTTCAAGGTTCTGGTAAAACAACAACTTCTGCTAAGATTGCTAGCTTTTTGAAAAGGGAATTTAATAAAAAACCTTTATTGGTTGCTGCAGATTTAGAACGTCCAGCTGCAATAGAACAGCTAAGAACGCTTTCAAAATCTAACAATATTGATTTTTATTCTGATCAGAGTAATAAAGCTATTGAAGTCGTGGCTAATTCAATGAGATATGCTAAAACAAATAAAAATGATTTAGTTATAATTGACACTGCTGGAAGATTGCATACTAATAATTTNNTAATGGATGAGCTTGANTCAATTATTACTNTGACTTCTGCAAATGAAATACTTTACGTTGCAGATGGTATGACAGGACAAGATGCTGTTAATTCATCTAAGTTATTTTCCGATACGGTTAATTTAACAGGTGTTATTTTAACTAAAATGGATGGCGATAGTGGTGGTGGAGTAGCTTTATCAGTTAAAGAGGTTACAGGATGTCCTATAAAATTTATAACTACTGGTGAAAGTATNAATAAATTTGAAAAATTTAATCCTGATAGTATTGCAAGAAGAATNCTTGGTTTATCAGATATTCTAGGTTTAGTTGAAAAAGCTCAGAAAAATTTCGATCAAAAAAATGCACTAGAATTAGAAAAAAAAATTATTAGTAATCAATTTAACTTTAATGATTTTTCTAATCAGTTGAAACANTTTTCAAAGCTTGGTTCTTTANCAGAAATTTCAAGTTTTATTCCAGGTTTAAAAAAGATTAAAAATTTTGATTTTAATGAAAATCAGTTTAAATGGTTGGAAGCAATAATTGGTTCAATGACTAATAAAGAGAAAGAAAATCCTAGTATAATAAACGGATCTAGAAGAGCTAGAATTGCAAAAGGTTCAGGTAGAACGATAAATGAAGTTAATAGGTTAATTAAACAATTTAATCAATTAAAAAGTTTGATGAAAAAAACAAAGAAAATGAAATTAGGAAGATTCCCTTTTAAATTAAATTAAAAAATAATGTAAGGAGATTGATTTGGCTGTTAAAATTAGATTAAAAAGAATGGGTAGAAAGAAAAGACCTTTTTATAGATTAGTTGCAATAGATTCAAGAAAAAGAAGAGATGGTCTTGAAATTGAAAGATTAGGATGGTATAACCCAGTACATGATGGAGTTTCTTGTGAATTAAAAGAAGAGCGTGTTTTATATTGGTTAAAACAAGGTGCAATGCCTTCTGATACTGTATCTGGTTTATTTAAAAGAACAGGTCTTAGTTACAAATGGGATTTAATTCAAAAAGGTACAAAAGAAGATAAGATTGAAAAGTTATTAGCAGAATGGTCNGATAGACAAAAGGCCAAGGAAGCATCAAAGTTAGAAAAGAAAAAAGTTAAAAAATCATCATCTTCAGTTGAATCTGAAGCAGAAGCAGCTCCAGAAGCAGAGGCAGCTCCAGAAGCAGAGGCAGCTCCAGAAGNAGAGGCAGCTCCAGAAGCAGANGCAGCTCCAGAAGCAGAGGCAGCTCCAGAAGCAGAGGCAGCTCCAGAAGCAGAG
>PBFG01000023.1 GCA_002718585.1 Fidelibacterota bacterium
AATGATGAATTAAATCTAAATTGTATAAAAACTTTAAAGGATAAATATAAATGTGAAGTAGGATATAGTGGTCATGAATTCGGGCTAACAACAACTATTGCTTCTGTATGTTTAGGTGCTACTATAATTGAACGACATATTACATTAGATAGAACTATGTGGGGTACAGATCAAATGTGTTCGGTTGAACCTCAAGGTTTGATAAAACTTGTTAGAGGAATAAAAGAACTAAATAAAGCTCTAGGTGATGGTAAAAAAATTGTTACGGAAACCGAAAAACCTATAAGAGAAAAATTAAGAAAATAATTAATTTATTTCATCTTAACTATTGAATCCAATAATGGGTCTGAATCAATTTTAAATATATATTGCTCATGAAATCCAATTGGTATTTTAAAAGAATTATCTAATGGAAATTTTAGTAAATAGGCTAAAAAACACCTTATCACTCCTGAATGAGAAACAATTAATACTTCATTAAAATCCTTATTTCTCAACGTTTCTATAAAATTACTAACTCTAAGATACATTTCGTTAAATGATTCCCCATTAGTAGGTGCAACATTTACAAAGTCTTCCATCCAATGATTTAATAGATTTTTATCAATTTCATCCCATTCAATCCCTTCCCAATCTCCAAAGTCTATCTCAAGTAATCTTTTGTCTTTTATAATCTCACCAAATTTTAGAGATTCAGCTAGAGCAATACATCTTTTTGCTGGGCTACTGTAGACAATATCATATTTATTCAATAATTGATTTTTGATTTTCCATATATCGTCATTAAAACTATCTAATAATGGAACATCTAATCTTCCATAGCATATTTTTTTTGAAATATTAACGGGTGTATGTCTAATTAAATGTACTTCCATAGCCCTAAATAAAACAATATGCAGATGCATTCTGCTAGCTGTTCAACAGCTCCTAAGCAGTCACCAGTATAACCTTGAAGCCATTTTTCAAAATATCTTTTAGAATGATAATAAAGTATAAAAAGAGGAATGGCTATAAATATAAATTGCCAATTATGGTAAATAAGCAAGGCAAGTGGTAGCATTCCAAAAAAATATGCACCAAAAATTTCATTTAAACCAAAAGACTTTGCTATAGGCTTTGCCTTACTTTTTTCATCTTCCCTTGAATATTTGGAAGTAAATACAATATTGATTGATGTTAGTCTAGCTAATGAATGATATGAAATAAATATTAATAAATTTAAATACCATTTTTCTGGATTTAATAATAGAGAACTAAGAGCCAAATATTTTAATAACAGAAGAATTGAAATTGAAATTGCACCAAAAGCTCCCAGACGACTATCTTTCATAATATCTAGAATTTGTTGTTTAGTCCACCCACCTCCAAATCCATCTACAACATCAGCAAATCCATCTTCATGAAATGCACCTGTAATTAATATGCCAGCAGCTAAAGAAAGGATTACAGCAATAGATTGGTCAAATAGAAAAGAGCTTAGATGAAAAATTAAAAAAGAAAATCCACCAACTATCCAGCCAATTAGACTAAAGTATCGACTAGCTTTATCTAAGGCATCTTCGTTATGATCAATATTACTTGGGCACGGAATTCTAGTATAAAACATTAAGGCCGTGAAAAATAATCTGATTTCTTGATTCATATTATTAAGATTTATTTGATACTCCAGCACTATCAAAACTTGCCATTTGATTAAGGAAATTAACAGAACTTTGTATTATAGGAAACGCTAAAGCACATCCCGTACCTTCACCTAATCTAAGACCTAGCTTAAGTAATGGGTCAACATCCAAATACTCTAATAGAAGTGCATGTGCTTTCTCATCACTTAAATGACAAAAAATAGCATTTTCAATTATATCAGGATTTATTTTTGCTGCAGCTAAAAAAACGGTCGATGCGATAAATCCATCTACAAGTATTATCATATTTTGATTATATGCTTCTAGCATAGCACCACACATCTGAACCATTTCATAGCCTCCAAATGAAGCAAGAATTTCTTCTATATCATTTAAACTACCATGAAAACACTTTGATTCTTCAAGTATTTTAATTTTATTTTTTAACTGTTTATCATTTATACCTGTTCCCCTTCCAATACAATCTTTTATTGGATAATTACAAATATAGCTCATAATAATTGATGATGATGATGTATTCCCAATTCCCATTTCACCAAAACCAATTATATTTGTACCTTGCAATGCAATATCTTTTACAATGGTTTTCCCTTTCATAATACATTGATAATACTCATCTGATTGCATTGCTTTAGATTTTAAAAAACTTTTCGTACCATGACTAATTTTATTATCTATTATTTTTTTATGATTATTAAAATTAAAATTTACTCCAGCATCTACAATGTAAACACTTATATCATGCTGCTTTGAAAAAACATTAATAGCAGCACCATCATTGATAAAATTAAATACCATTTGGTGAGTTACTTCTTGTGGATAGGCGCTCACACCCTCGTTAGCAATTCCATGGTCTCCAGAAAATACAATTAAAGATGGATTAATTAAAGAAGGAGATACACTTTGTTGGATATTTCCAATTTTCAAAGCAAGTTTCTCAAGTAGTCCAAGAGAACCAATTGGCTTAGTTTTAAGGTTGATTTCTTCTTGTAGCTTATTTTTCATAATTATTTCTAGGCTTATCTAATAATTCAGTATTTAATTCTAACTAATTTATAAAATTTTGATATTAAGTATTATTTGTCATTAATAATTATTTATAAATTTCTTTATTCCATTTTTTATGAAACCAAAAATATTGTTCAGGATGAAGTTTTATTTCTTCCTCTAAAATTCTAGAATATTCACTATTAACCATATTACAAATACCATCAAAATCCTTTATTTTTTTGTCTACTAATAATGGCTTTAATTTAAAATTATACGAAAAATCATCATTCATTATACAAAAACCCACTACAATTGGAATTTTTGTTTTAAAATGAAAATAACCAGCTCCCTTTGGTACAGAAACTTGCTTATTAAAGAACAATGAATCAGTTCCTTTGTGCTTTGCATTTTGATCACTTGCCAGCCCCAAAATTTTTCCATTAATTATAGCATTTAACATTTTTATTTTTGAATCTTTCATTGAAATCAGTTCTACACCATTAATTTTTCTTTGATTTTGAATAAACTTATCACCTCCAAAATTTTTTTGAATTTTAACGACAATAGCAATTTTTTTAAATCTAGTTAATGTTGATGGAATTAATTCCCAATTACCAAAATGTGCTGTCATCAATATAATACCTGATTTTGATTCTAATATTTTTTTTGTTTCATAATCAATATGGACCTTTTTATACGAATTAATATTTTGTCTTATGAACTCTGTGGCCATAATTGAAAAGTTACAATAGGTTTTTTTTAATAAATTTTCTAATTCTAATTGATTTAAATTTGGAAATGCTATCTTCAAATTAGTTGCTGCAACTAACTTTCTTTTAGGAAATATTAGATATATTAATTTTCCTAAAGTATATCCTATTCGAATTGATAATTTTCTTGGTAAATATTTAAATATTTTACTTAGAAATTTTAAGGCTAAAAATGTAAATGAATTTTTCAAATTTTAGTTACAATATTTTATTATAAGTTAATCTTAATTTAAATATATTTAGAGTATGAATAGATTAAAAAATTTTCAAATATGGTAATCCCTAATCATTTAAAACAATATATTGTAAATCAAGATTATGAAAGTTACACATATATTGATCAGGCAACATGGAGATTTATTATGAAAATCTCTACTGATTTTTTTAAAAAAAATGCAGATGAAATTTATTTTGAAGGTCTTAAAGAAACTGGTATAACATTAAACAAAATACCCAAGATAGAATCTATAGATCAAAAATTATCTAATTTTGGTTGGAGAGCTGTGTGCGTACGAGGATTCATCCCACCTAATGTATTTATGGAATTTCAATCATTAAAAATTTTACCTATTGCTGCAGATATGAGAAGTCATAAAAATATAACTTATACACCTTCTCCAGATATAGCTCATGAAGCTGCAGGACATGCCCCTATAATTGCAAATAAGGATTATTCTGAATATTTAATTAATTATGGAGAAATTGCTTCAAAAGCAATTATTTCATCAGAAGATTTAGAAGTCTATTATGCGATAAGAAATTTATCTGATATTAAAGAAAATATATATGCAGAGAAAAAAGAAATTGAAAGGGCAAAAATTAAACTAGAAAAAGCAAATAAATCTATAACATATCTTAGTGAATCTGCTATACTTGCTAGAATGAATTGGTGGACTGTCGAATATGGTTTAATTGGAGAAATCAATAATCCTAAAATTTATGGAGCAGGTCTTCTGTCTTCTGTTGCAGAAAGTGAAAACTGCTTAAAAAAAGAAGTTAAAAAAATTCCCTTTTCAATTGACTGTATTAATTTTGATTATGATATAACAGAACAGCAACCCCAATTATTTGTAACGCCAAATTACAAATTTTTATCAAATGAACTAAAAAAACTAGCAGAATCTATGGCTTTCAATAAAGGTGGAGAATACGGATTGAGTGTTGCAAAAAAAGCCAAAACTTTATGTACGGTAGTTTTAGATGATAAGATATATATTTCAGGAATCGTAAAAAAATATATTGCTAATCAAAAAAAACAAATAATTTTTATATCTTTTGATGGCCCTACTCAAATAGGAATCAATAAAAAACAATTGAATAACCATGGACCAGATTACCATTTAGAAGGATATAGTTCACCTTTAGGAAATTTAAAAAAATTTGGTAAACCCATTTCAAAATTATCAAATATTGAACTGACAAAATCAAATATAATAAAAAATAAATCTGTAAAACTAGAATTTGAATGCGACATAGTCTTATCAGGTAAAATAATATCAATTTTAAAAAATAATTCTAAAATTATTATTATAACTTTTGAAAACTGCACACTAAAATATAAAAATAAAACTCTATTTGAGCCAAAATGGGGGAACTTTGATTTAGTTTGTGGATCAACAGTAACATCAGTTTTTGGTGGAGTTTGTGATTCTTCTAAATATTTCTCTAAAATTCTAATAGATGAGAAAAAATATGAAGAGCTCAATTTAAATGATGAAAAAAAAATTGATCAAACTTTAAATATTTTTTTTAAAAAAATAAGAGAAAGTTCTAGACCTAAAGTAGATATTGATGAACTTGAAAAAATTTATAATGATATTAAGAATAAAGGAATTGATGATTGGTTACTCAAATTTGAATTTTTACACGTCACTAATTGTAATTTAGAAATAAAATGGATTAAATCTATTTTTGATGATTTGTATGATTTTAGTATTGAAGATAATGATTTATCTCGAGCAATAAGAAGAGCTTTAAATTCATTTAATTAATTCATCCAAATAAATTATATTATATGCGATAAAATTAGTCGTATAATGTTAAATATAAATAAATCAATAGAATATTCACTAATAGCTATAAAGCATATTAAAAGCAAAAGTAATAAATTATGTTCTGCAAATGAAATAGCTAATCAGTACAATATACCTAAAGAGCTATTAGCAAAAATATTACAAAGATTATCTAAATGTGGTTACTTAAATAGTATCAAGGGATCGAATGGAGGATACTCCTTAAATAAAAATTTAGAAAAAATAAATTTAATAGATTTTATTGAGACAATTGAAGGCCCCATAGGAGCAGTTAAATGTAATTTAAATTTAAATTGTAACATATATGATATATGTAATATTAAGAATCCAATGAACTTGATTAATAATAGTATTAGAGATTCATTAAAAAAATTAAAAATTTATGATTTAACAAATTAAATATTTAATACGTGTTAAATAATAAAAAAATTAATAAATTATCGTGCATATCGTGCAAAAAATGGAGTAATTATGAGTAATAAAGAAATTATAAATGAGAGTATAATTCTTACAAACGATGCAGCTAAAAGAGTTAGTGCAATACTAAGCGGTGAAGATAAAAAAGGTTATTTTTTAAGAGTTTCCGTTTCTAATGGTGGTTGTTCTGGGATGTCTTACAACTTAACTTTCGATAATAATGAAGAAGAATTTGATAAGATTTTTGAAAGCAAGGGAATAAAAATAATCTGTGATCTCAAAAGTTGGTTTTATGTTAGAGGTACCGAAATTGATTTTTCTGATGATTTACTATCTGGCGGATTTAAATTAAATAATCCAAACGCTAATAAAACCTGCGGTTGCGGAACAAGTTTCTCGGCTTAGATACAATGAATAAATCTACAAAACAACAAATTGAAGATATCACATCTTCTGAATATCAATATGGCTTTACTACAAAGATTCAAGAAGAACGTATCCCTAATGGTTTAAACGAAGAAATCATAAAAACAATTTCTGCTATCAAAAATGAACCTGATTGGCTTCTTGAATGGAGACTAAAAGCATTTCAAAGATGGCTTAAAATGTCTGAACCAAAATGGTCAAACTTGAAATATCCTAAAATAGATTTTCAAGATTTATGTTATTATTCTGCTCCAAAACAAAAGAAAAAATTAAATAGCTTAGATGAAGTGGATCCTGAGCTCATTAAAACTTATAATAAGCTAGGAATACCACTAAATGAACAAAAAATGCTTTCAGGTGTGGCTGTAGACGCTGTTTTCGATAGTGTTTCAGTTGCAACAACTTTTAAAGAAACCTTAAAAAAAGCTGGTGTTATATTTTGTTCTTTTTCCGAAGCTGTACAAAATCATCCAGATCTGATAAAAAAATATTTAGGGACTGTAGTGCCTATATCAGATAATTATTATGCCGCATTAAATTCAGCAGTTTTTAGTGATGGGTCCTTTGTTTACATCCCTAAAGGGACAAAGTGTCCAATGGAATTGTCAACCTATTTTAGAATTAATGCTGCTAATACAGGTCAATTTGAAAGAACTTTAATTGTTGCAGACGAAGGAGCATATGTAAGTTATCTTGAAGGTTGTACTGCTCCCATGAGAGATGAGAATCAGCTCCATGCTGCTGTTGTAGAACTAGTAACGCTAGATAACGCAGAAATAAAATATTCAACAGTTCAAAATTGGTATCCAGGGGATAAAGATGGTAAGGGTGGAATATATAATTTTGTTACAAAAAGAGGCTTATGCAAAGGTTATAAATCTAAGATTTCATGGACTCAAATTGAAACGGGTTCTTCCTTAACATGGAAATACCCCAGTTGTGTTTTAAAAGGAGATAATAGCATTGGGGAATTTTACTCCGTTGCATTAAGTAATAATTTTCAGCAAGCTGATACTGGAACTAAAATGATTCACATTGGTAATAATACAAAAAGTACAATTATTTCTAAGGGTATATCTGCTGGTAATGGTCAACAGACATACAGAGGTGAGGTCAAAGTGATGAAAAATGCAATTAATGCCAGAAATAGATCCGAATGTGATTCAATATTAATTGGCTCAAAAAGTGGTGCACACACTTTCCCTTACTTAGATATCCGTAATTCTTCCGCAAAAATAGAGCATGAAGCAACAACTTCTAAAATTGGTGAAGAACAACTTTTTTACTGTAATCAAAGAGGAATTGATACAGAAGATGCTATTGCATTGATAATTAATGGATTTTGTAAAAGTGTTTTTAAAAAATTACCCATGGAATTTGCAGTTGAAGCACAAAAACTTATGGAAGTAAGTTTAGAAGGATCAGTTGGTTAATAAATTAAGGATAAAATGTTAAAAATTAAAAATCTAACTGCTGGAGTTGATGATAAAAATATTTTAAATAATATTAATTTAAATATAAATAGTGGTGAATTTCATGTTATAATGGGTACAAACGGTACAGGTAAAAGTACATTGGGAAATATATTAGCAGGAAAAGATAATTACAACGTTCATTCAGGAGATATTGTATACAAAGATAAATCGATTATTAATCTTTCACCAGATGAAAGAGCACACGAAGGAATATTTATGTCATTTCAATACCCTGTTTCAATCCCAGGAGTTAATACTATGCATTTTCTTAGAACTGCTGTTAATTCAATTAGAAAATCAAAAAAACAAGATGAAATTGAACCTGGTGACTTTATCAAATTATTCAAAGAAAAATTAGAACTTATTGGTCTGAAAAGTGAGTTTTCAAAACGAAGTGTTAATGATGGTTTTTCAGGAGGAGAGAAAAAGAGATTTGAAATCATTCAGATGTTGCTACTCAATCCTGATTTAATTATATTAGATGAGACAGATTCTGGTTTAGATATAGATGCGATTAGAATAGTATCTAATGGAATTAATGCATTTAGAAATAAAAACAAATCATTCATATTAATCACACATTACAATAGAATTTTAAATTATTTAAAACCTGATTTTATTCATGTTATGTTAAATGGCACTATCGTTAAGTCCGGAGGAAGAGAACTGGCTGTTGAATTAGAAGAAAAGGGTTATGAGTGGATAAAGTAATAGCTAAAAGTTCTATCATCGAAAATTGGAAATATACTAATTCAAGTCAATTCAAAACTTTTAAAAATATTTTCTCTTTCAAAACAGTTGAAAAAAGAATTATTCCCAAAAGTAATGAAATTATAATATATAATGGCCAACTCATTAATTGCGGAGATTACATATTTAGGAATAATATTAAAATTTACAATATAAATGAAGCAATATGTCAAGAAATTAATCAAATCCAAGATAAAATTGATCAATTTTCATCTTTTAAAAATGACAAATATGTTGAAGAAAATTTAAAAAATTACAACACTGGTTATTATATATATTTCCCTAAAAATTTAACGTTAAAAGATAAAATAATCATCAAAAATATTATAGAACAAGGAAACGAGACTGAATATATAAATTTAAGAATTTTAATAGATTGTGATGAAAATTCCAAAATAACAATCTTAAATGAAGAAAAATTTTTAAATAAAAAGTGCATTAATATAGTTAATCAATGTCTTATTAATAAAAATTCATCATTAGAAATAATTAATAAATCTAATAAACCAGATACAAAACAAATTTATAATTTTTTTTCGATAATAAACTATAATTCAAAACTAAAATATCACACTATAGATATAAATAGCAATTTAATTAAAAATAACTATTTTATAAATCTAAATGGTCAAGGTAGTACCTGTTTATTTAATGGCTTAAACATTTCAAAAAATAGAGAACACTTTGATAATTATATTGAAATCAATCATAATCATTCAAAAACAATTAGTAATTTAAATTATAAAATTATAGCTGACCATAAATCAAGAAGTACTTTTTTTGCCAAATCAATTATTAATGAAGAATGCAGTGAGTCACAAGCCTATCAAAAAAATAATAATTTAATTTTATCAGATAAAGCTAAAATAAATGCAAATCCACAATTAGAAATATATAATGATGATGTACAATGTTCTCACGGTTCTGCAACTGGACAAATAGATGAAGAAGCTATTTTTTATTTAAGATCTAGAGGGATAAAGCTTGATTTAGCTAAACAATTAATACTTAATTCAATCATAAACGAAGTTATTGAAGAAATTCAAAATATTGAAGTTCAAAAAAATTTAAAAGAAACTTTAGATACTTATATGTCATCATGAATTTAGATTATAAAAAAAATAAAATTAAAGAAACATTCGATTTTTTTGAAGACCCAATGGATAAATATATCCAAATTATTGAAATTGGTAAAAAAAATAATGGAATATCTGAAAAGTTTAAAAATGATGAATATCGAATTTTTGGATGTGCATCAATGGCGTGGGTTAAAGTTGAAAAAAATAAAAAGAAATATTATATAGATACTGATTCTGATACATTCATCGTTAAAGGTTTATTATCAATTCTTAAAACATTAATTGATGGTTCTACAATTGAAGAAATAAATTCTTTAAAAGCAGAATCAATTTTTATTGATTTAGGGCTTAAGGATTCAATAACAAGCCAACGAACAAATGGATTTATAAATGCTTTAGCAACAATTAAAAAACAAATTAATGGAAAATAACTTTATAAAAATTTCTAGAGAGTGCAATGGAGTACTCATTCCTTCAGGAGATTCAATAAAAATTTTAAAAGATACGCCTGTAAAAATAACGCAATCTCTTGGAGGATATTTTACGTTATATGTAAATGGTAATTTAGTAAAAATTGATGGTAAAGATGCTGATGCCATTGGCCAAAAAATAGAACAAAACAATGAAGTAATTCAAGAACAAGAATTTGATGAAAATTTAATATGGGATCAACTAAAAACATGTTATGACCCTGAAATACCTGTGAATATTGTTGACTTAGGATTAATATATGATCTTAGTTATGAACAATCAAAAAATGAAAAATTTTATGTAAAAATTAAAATGACCTTAACTGCACCTGGATGTGGAATGGGTCCAACTATTGCTGCAGATGTAGAACACAAAATACAATCTCTTCATTTTATCGATGATGTACTTGTGGAATTAGTTTGGGATCCATTATGGAACAAAGAGATGATGACAGAAGAAGCAAAACTAAAATTAGGAATGATGTAATGGATTTTAAAAAAGATTTTCCAATTTTTAAAAATAATAATGAAAAATATCCACTTATTTATTTTGACAATGCATCTACAACTCAAAAACCACAATGTGTAATAGATTCAATTTCTCATTTTTATACTCATTATAATGCCAATGTTCACAGAGGTAATTATAAAATAGCAGAAAAAGCTACATTAGAATTTGAAAATTCTAGAGAAACCATAGCAAATTTCATAAACGCAAAGAAAGATGAAATAATCTTCACAACTGGAACGACTGAATCTATAAACCTCATAGCATACTCTTTTGCCTCTTTTTTAGAAGATGAAGATGAAATTATTATTTCTGAAATGGAACATCATAGCAATATTTTACCATGGCAGATGATAAAAGAAAAGAAGAATATTAAAATTAGATATATAAATGTAAATGAAGACGGACAATTAGATTTAAGTCAATTAGAAACTCTAATTAATAAAAAAACAAAACTGTGTTCTATTATTTCTATGTCAAATATTCTTGGTACAATTAATGATTTAAATAAAATTTCTAAACTAACAAATAAATATAATATCCCTTTACTAGTTGATGCTGCGCAAAGCATTGCTCATGAAAAAATAGATGTAGAAAAAATAAATTGTGATTTTCTAGTTTTTTCTGGACATAAAATTATGGGTCCCACCGGTGTTGGAGTACTTTACATACATAAAAAATTTTTAAATAAGCTGCCTCCTTTTTTGAGAGGGGGAAATATGAATAAAGAAGTAGGTTATGAAACATCAACTTGGAATGAAACGCCATGGAAGTTTGAAGCAGGGACTTCAAATATTGCACAAGTAATTGGTTTAAAAAGCAGTATCAACTATGTTAAAAGAATTGGACTTGATAAAATAGAAATTCATAATAAAAAACTTACAAATTATTTAATAAAAAATTTAAAAGATATTAAAGATATAAATATTTATGGACATAAAGATAAAAATTTTGGTCCTATAGTTTCATTTAATATAGAAGGTTGTCATCCATACGATATATCAAAGCTTCTCGGAGAATACAATATATGTATAAGAGCAGGACACCATTGTGGACAAATTTTAATGAAAAAATTAAATACTAACTTTACAAATAGAATTAGCTTACAGTATTATAATAGCTTTCAAGAAATTGATTTTTTTATTGAATCATTAAAAAAAGTTGTTAAAATTCTAAAAAATTAACTTATTTTTTATTTTTCAAATATTTCCTTTAACTGTCCTGAATTATGTAGTTCTACTGCTATATCACAACCTCCAATCAATTCACCTTTATAAAATAATTGAGGAATAGTTGGCCAATTAGATAGTTTTGATAATTCATGTCTAATATTTACATCTTCTAAAACATTAGTAGTTTTGTAGTCTACTTTGTGCAGATTCAAAATATTAACAACTGTAGAAGAAAATCCACACATAGGCATTTCTTTTGTGCCTTTCATATATAACATTATTTTATTATCTTTAATATCTTTTTTTATTTTTTCTGATAAATCCAAAGCTTATTCCTTTCATTAAATATTGATTAATATAGTTCGTACTGTCTAATTTATACAATCCAAATAATTTTATTAAATATTTTTATGAAAAAATTTGTTACAAAAGCTTTAATAATACTATCTTACTGTATTCTTTTATCTGAAGAAAAAAAAATAGGATTAGTATTATCAGGTGGAGGTATTAAGGGATTTGGCCATTTAGGAACTCTGCAAATGATTGACTCGTTAAATATCCCTATTGATTTCGTTGTTGGTTCTTCAATTGGTGCAATTTCAGCAGCACTGTATGCAACTGGACATTCTCCTCCTGAGATAGATATAATAGGTTCACAAACAAATTGGAAAGAAATTTTTGGTCAATCAAGATCTAGAGATGAACTACTGTACTTTAGAAAAAAGGATCACTCAAAATTTCAATTAACTTTTTTCTTAAGAGGATTTAGACCTACTACGCCTATTTCACTATCAAATGGACAATATAGCTATGAACACTTATTAGATTTATTCAGTGAATATACCCACATTAGTAATTATGATGATTTCTTAATTCCATTTAGATGTAATGCAACGGATATCATAAGTGGGGAAGAATATATATTCAATAAAGGTTCATTGGCAAAATCACTTAGAGTTTCTACATCAATTCCAACAATTTTTAGTCCAATTGAATATGAAGATAAACTTTTAGTTGATGGAGGTTTAATTAATAATATTCCAACAAATTTAGCTGAAAATTTAGGTGCAAATTACATAATATCATCTGATGTAACATCCGATGACAAATCAAAGGATGAGATTATTGATATTTTTAATATTGTTTATAAAATAATGGATTTATATGGCAATAATAATAAAAAAATTAATTCTAGTAAATCTGATATTTTAGTTAAGCCGAATTTAAATAATTTAAATGTTGTAAGCTATAATATAGATGATGTTAATAGAATGAAACTTGAGGGTAAGAAGGCAGCCTATAAAAATTTAAGTTATTTTTTAAAATTACAAAAGAAAGAAAACCATCTTATTAATATTTCTGCCATCCCTAAGAATAAATTTAAACTTGATTCTTTAATACTAAGTAATGATTTAAAAGATGATTCTATAATTCATAATCTATTTAATTTAAAATCTGAAATTTATAAATCAAAGATTACAGAAAATATTTTAAAAATAAGAAGCTTGAAACGTTATCATAGTATTTATTCAAAATATAAAAAAAATAATTTTAATAATACCTATGATATGTATCTATTTGGTGAAAAAAATCAACCTATAATTATAAATGAAATCAATGTGATTGGTAATAATAAAATTTCAAACAATAAAATTTTATCTATGTTTTCAATTAAGAAAAATGAAGAACTAGATATCATAAAACTTAATGAAGAAATTAAGACAGCTTATGAGACTGAACTTTTCGAATATATTAATTATGATTTATTTAATGAAGGTTCTTATAAAATTAATATTAATGTAAAAGAAGCTGAAGATAAAAAATTAAAGTTAGGCGTATTGTGGGATAATTATTACAAACTAATTGGAAAAATTAAAATTGATATCTTCAATAAACCATTGAAAAATTTAAGATTTCAAAATGAACTTTTATTCTCAGGTTTAAAGAGAAATCAACTAAGTATTTACTATTTAATTAACAACAATAGTAAATCAAACTTAATTCCTTTTTTAGAGTTTACTAATCAAATTAAAAATATTGGATTGTATAATTTTTTCAATGAAAATATGAATTATAATATTGAACATGATTACAAAAGTTTTTCTTATGGGATAATTTATCCTATTTACAAATTTGGTTCTTTTGAAATCAGTTCAATAAAATTTAATAGTAAATATAAATTTGAAATTAGTAGAAATGATAACAATTTTAGAAATTATAATATATCTTTATATAAATTAAAACTTGATTTAGATCAAATAGATGATTTATCGCATCCTAAAAATGGCTATAGACTTAATTTAAATTTTAAAAAAAGTTATGATAATTTTTATACATCAAATGAAGATTTAATCCCTTCGTCCAATGGGTTCCAAACTTTTAATTTAAATTTTGAAAACTATAATTCGTTCAATGTCAATCATACTTTTAGAATATTTAATATTATAAGAAAATCGAGTCAATTAATTCCTACATATTTAACAACATTCTATGGGGGGATAGATTGGGCTCTAGGTTATAAAGAATTTAACTTAACAGCAAATGATTTAAATTTATTTGGTGTGGAGTATCAATACCACTTTAAAAGTAGTGTAACTTATAGATTTGTAATCAATAAATTAGTAAAAATTGATAATCAAAATAATGGTCCATTAAATTATGGTATAAGTATCAAAATCCGATCAATTTTAGGACCGATAAATTTCACTTATGCCAAAGGACATAAAATACCTTATGATAAAAATAGCAGAGAAATTAGATTATTTTACTTTAATTTTGGTGTGACATTGTAGTAGGTCTTTTAAACTATTTGCCGCGATGGTGGAATTGGTAGACACGCTGGTCTTAGGAACCAGTGCCTTTGGCGTGGGGGTTCGACTCCCTCTCGCGGCACTTAATTTATTCTTTTCTATAAAATGTTTTTAGAAATATTAATTATATTAATCACAACTTATACAATATGGCACGCCTCAAATATTCTTGGTCGTGAAACGGAAAACCTAGGAAATAAATATAATATTCCAAATAGCGTTAAAGGAGCAACGCTTGATGCAGTAGGTAGCTCTTTTCCAGAATTCTGTACAGTCATATTTTGTCTTTATGCTGGTTCATTTGAGGCTGGTTTAGGTACAGTTGCAGGTTCTGCTCTTTATAACATACTAATTATACCATCATTATGTGTAATCTTTACTAATAAGAGTATGAATGTTGAAAAAAAAGTTGTTTATAGAGATGGAATAACTTATATACTAACCATTATTTTTTTAATTTCAATGATATACTTTGGTTCTTCAAATCCTTCTAATATTGAAGAGAAATTGATAAATAAATCATCTGGTAGCATATTTATATTATTGTACATATTATATTTAGTTTTCTTAATTTTTGAATCTAAAAATTCTGATTCTAAAATTAATAGAACTTTCAATAATCAATCTCTTATTAAGATTATATCTTTCATTACAATAAGTATGATAATCATCGCAATTTCTGTTCATTTTTTAGTAGATAACAGTTTAAAACTATTTACAACTCTAGGTTTATCCAAAACAGCCATTGGGGTAATTATTTTAGCTGCTATAACATCTTTACCTGACACTTTTTTATCCGTTATTTCAGCAAAGAGGGGAGATGCTGATGCCGCAATTAGTAATGCTTTGGGATCCAATACTTTTGATATACTTATTTGCTTAGGTTTACCTATTGTTTATTTTAATGGGATTTATATTAACTGGAATGAAAGCTTTATTTTACTCATATACTTGTTAATTAGTTCTGTAGTGAGCATGATACTAATTTCTTCCAATTGGAGACTTTCTAAGATTGAAGCTAAAGCAATGCTTATAATATATATTATGTTTTTCATTTATATAATCATTCAATAGAATTTATAAATCTTTAAAATTAACTACTCTCATAAAAAAATATCTGATTACAATACTTTTATTAAAAACAATTTTTTTATTAAAAAGGGTATTATCATCAATCAATCTAATTTTTCTAATAAAATTTCTTTTTTTAGCTATTAATTTTAAATTAAATAATATTGATAATAGAGCCTTGTAATGAGCAATAAAATGTCTAATTCTTAAATTGAACAAATCATAAAATGAAGATAAAATTTCTAAAGGTATTCTTGTAAAAAAATAAGTGATAGAACGGATCAAGGAATAGTTAGATAGTAGTAGAATCAAGCTATTTCTATGATTTAGATAAGTTTTTTGGGGTGAAGTAACTTTTAAAGTTTGTGCTCCATAATGAAATAAAATTGCTTTAGGTTCAACCCACACATCATAATTTTTAAGATGACATTTCCAATGATAATCTATTTCTTCCATGTGGGCAAAGAGGTTTTCATCAAAGCCATTTAAATCCTTAAAAGCTTTTTCCCTTGTTAAAAAACATGCTCCAGATGCCCAAAATATTTTTATAGATTTATCATATTGTGAAGTATCTTTTTCAGTTGTATTAAAAACTCTACCTCTTGCAAATGGGTAAACTAAATAATCAATAAAACCACCACTAGCTCCTGCATAATCAAAAAAAGATTTATTATTAATATTTAAAATTTTAGGCTGAACAGAAGATATGTTTGAATGTGACTCAATCTTTAAAAACAGGTTCTCAATACATTTTTTTTCAATAATTGTATCGTTATTTAAAAATAATAAATATTTACCTTTTGCAATTTTTGAACCGAGATTACAACCACCAGCATATCCTAAATTAATTAAAGATTTTTTAACAATAACATTCGGAAATTTTTCTTTAACAATTGTATCACTTGAATCACTACTACCATTATCAACAACAATAATTTCAAAATCTTTAAATGTAGATTTATAAATAGATTCTATACAATTCAATAAAATTTGAAAATTATTATAATGAGGTATTATAATTGATATTTTAACTTTCATTAATTAGGAAGAATTTTTGATTCAAAGATTTTTTGTTTATTTATTAATCTTTGATTACCAGGATCGAATTCTATCCATGTATTTAAAGTATTTAGTGCATCATCAATCGCTGATGAGTTGCCTTGTTCTAGTTCTGCTATAATTAAATTTATATATGTATAAAGCATACCTTCAATTCTTTGATTATCGATAATATATGGTTTAGAAAATTGAATAAATTCATTCTTGCTAATTAAAATAGATAAGTTGTCTGATAAAAATTTTTGATAATCCACATCTTTTAAATCATTATCATAATGTTCAACTAATAAATTTTTAATGAGCCCTGCATACTTTTCATTAATAAATGGATCGAAATTTACTTTAGATATAACTTGAGTAATTGATTGATATAAAATTAGTTTTTCATTAAATGTGTAATAAAGAGAATCTTCTAATAATTGTAACATAAATTGAATAGGGACTTGCTCTAAACTTTCTATTTTTCTACTAATTTCATCTAATAGGGCAAGCCTATGCCTTAAATCCATATTATTAATAAAATTTGAAGTAATCAAATCATCAGTTTTTGCACCCGATTTAAACACGTCATGTAATTTTAATATGCTCAATAATCTTATATTAATATCTGAATTATTTTTAATGAGATGATTTATCATTTTCTCTATTTCGTTATAATTATTGGTTGGCTCATAAATTTTATCCATTAACTCAAATCCAAGCCATGGATCCATTGGTAATGTTTCAACTGGGAAATAATCATTAAATCTATCTATCAATAATTCAACTTCTTTACTATTATTTTTATCAATTTGATATTGCATCAATCTTAGATATCCTATTCTATAATTTTGAACTAATCTTTTAATATTGTCACTAAAAACTATAGTAGAATCAGATAAATTTCTGTATCTATAAATACCTACTTTTTCATTAGTTGCATTATTATAATCATCTTCATTAAAAATAATATCCTTTAAATCTCCTTCTGCAAGATTTAATTTCATTTTTTCATAATTAATACTTTCTACAATATTATCAGGAAGTTTTTCTGATACCAATTTATAAGTCATACCTTCCATCTGTAAATACCTTTTTAATCCTACTTGGTTATTTTCAGAAACTGTTGCAGCAAAATAAATAGGGCGCTCTAAATATAAATCTTTGATTAATTGTAAAATCATATAGTCTTGAATTCTTAATACTTGTTGTCTATAAGCTGGAACTTGAAATTTAAACTCTATATTTTCATCAATTTTTAAATTACAATCTAAATTTGACCATGGTACTTTACCAGTAAACTCATTTGAACATAATTTATAACCTTCTTCTGTGCTAATTATATATTCATTTTCGATATTATAAATATCTTCCTTCAATAATGAATTAGAAAATTTTATATTAAGTTTTGGATCATCTTTAATAAGCTGATAAATGTACCAAGGAGTATTTAATAAACTGAGATTAACTACCCTTACGTCTCTTCTTATCTTCTCCACTTCTTGAAGATACCATAAAGGGAAAGTATCATTATCTCCATTGGTAAATATAATGGCATTGGGTTCACATGAATTTAAGAGGTTATATCCATAATCCCATGCAACATAGTTTCCTCTTCTTGAATGATCTTTATAATCTTTAATTACCATTGTGAATGTCATCGAAATAAAAATAAAACATATAACACTGAAAGAAATAAAGGATGAAATATTTGAGTCTTCAAAAAAATCCTTGATTTTTTTTTGAATAAAACTGATACCTATACCAACCCAAATCGAAAATGCAAAAAAGCTTCCTACATAGGAATAGTCACGCTCTCTAGGTTGAGGATCATACTGGTTTAAATAAATTACAAGCATCAATCCAGTGGCTAAAAAAACGCTCAATACTGCTAATGCTCTCTTCCAGTCTGCGGAAAAATGTGCAAAAATACCTATTATACCAAACAAAAATACCATAGGTAAGCCATATCTAAAAAAATCTATTCCATCTAAAACTCTGTTCCCTATTGGGTTACCATCTATATCATTTATGAGCCATGCTTTATCAGTATTTTTATCTGATCTACCAATAAATTGCCAGGCAAAATATCGTAAGTACATTTCTTTAATTTGATAATTCCACATAAAACTAAACTGTTCTTTTAATGAAGGATTTTCTTTATCAGTTGTCCATCTTTTCCAATGGCCACCTGTACTGTTTTGTATTGCTGATTTTGGATTAAAAGAATTTATGGAGCCATATTGCTCTCTATTAATATAAGAAACTGCCCTATCAAGAGTGTTTGGATTATTTTCATTTATTCTTGGTTCTTGATTAGCTCTTATAAATATTGTAGTATATGTTGAATAACCAATAACAATTAATAAAAAACAAGATAGTAAAACTTTAATTATAAGCAGATTTTTTTCTTCTCTATGTTGAGTAAAATATCTAAAAACAAATAAAGGAATTCCAATTAAAATTAACAACAAGGCAAAAATAACTGATTTAGATTGCCATAATAATAAACTCAAAAAACTCATATCATCACTCTGCTTATCAAACATTTTCTGATTTTTTATCAAAATTGCCTTATCTTTTTTAAGCTGATCTAAATAATCATAATTAATATCTGCATAATTAGGTGATTGCTTTTCTAATTCAATCATATAGTAATAATATGCATCATCAATAGCTACAATTTGATTAGACAAATTATTTGTTATAAAATTTTTATCCTTAATAAATAATTTATTAAAGGATAGAAAAACTATGAAAATTATAGATAAAGTTGAAAATATTCTTGTAAGATTAAATAATGAATTATTATGTGTTGTTAAATGAATTAAAATAATTGAAGTAATAATAATAGTAATACCAAACATTATTATGTATAAACTATTAAATTTACTTACTATGTCTGGAAGACCTAAAATGATACCATAGTAAATAGTTACAAAACCTAAAGTGGTAAAAAATAAAACTTTAATTATACTAATTACGCTTACATCTTCATATTTTTTAAAATAAATAATTAATCCAATAAATGACATAGTTAAAAGATTTAAAATATGAATCCCAATAGCAAGTCCCATCATATATGCTATTAATAATAAATATCTTGTATTCCATTTTTCATTAGACAATGAAGACCATTTTAATATCATCCATATTACAATAGCTGTGAAAAACGTTGATAAAGAGTATACCTCAGTCTCTACAGCATTAAACCAATGAGAATCAGTAACAGCGAAAGTTAAAGATGCAACAAATGCACTTAAATTGTTTATTATAATTCTAGATGCATTATTTGCTTTACCGCTATACTCTTCAATTAATTTTACTATAATTAAATATAAAAACATTACAGAAAGTGCACTGGTAATTGGAGAAATTAAATTAACCCTGGCTCCAATATCTGTAAAGGTAGGTAGACTACTAAAAAAATTCCCTAAAAGTAAAAATAATGGAGACCCTGGTGGATGTGGCACACCTAAAATATAAGACGTAGCTATGAATTCACCGCAATCCCAAAATGAAGTTGTCGGTGCCATAGTCATTAAATAAAGGATAAGCGGAATAAAAAACGATAAAAAAGCTAAGATAATATTTATTTTTTTATACATTTTTATCCAATATTAATAAATTCTAACATATGCCTATAATCTTGTAAAAGTTTCTTTTTTAAATTCTGAGACTTTATAAGTTTAGGGTCATTTTCTATAATTTCAAAGGCTCTTGTTCTTGCATGTCTCATAATTTTACCATCATTAACAATATCAAGTAATTTTGATGAAATATGACCATGCTGTTTGGTTCCTAAAAACTCTCCAGGACCTCTAAGTTTTAAATCTTCATCAGATATTTTGAATCCATCAATGTGCTTTTCTATTATTGAAAGTCGCTTGAAGGATTGCTCAGTTTTTTTTCTTTGTATTAAAAAACAATATGATTGAAATTTTCCCCTTCCAATTCTTCCTCTTAATTGATGTAGTTGAGTCAGGCCAAATCTTTCAGCATTTTCAATTACCATAACTGTAGCGTTGGGATTATTTATACCAACTTCAACTACCGTTGTAGAAATTAAACATTGAATTTCTCCATTATTTACCTGCTCCATAATTTGTGTTTTAGATTCTTTTTTTAATTTTCCATGAAGAAAACCTAAGGTATATTCTTTGAAAATATTTTTTTTAAAATTCTCATAGGCACTTTCTGCTGCCTCAGCATCAATTTTATCAGATTCTTCTATTATTGGGAATACAATAAAGCAAAAACGTCCCTTATCCATTTCATTTTTCATTAAAGTGTAGACTGAATCAATTTTTTTTGATTCAATTACTGATGTTTTTATAGGAATTCTATTTTGTGGAAGTTCATCAATCCATGATAAATCCATATCACCATGAATTGCAAAAGTTAGTGTTCTGGGTATAGGGGTTGCTGTCATAGATAAAATATTAACATGTTTACCTTTTGTAATTAAATTTTTTCTTTGTTCAACTCCAAATCTATGCTGTTCATCTACTACAACTAATTCTAAATTTTTAAACTTAACTTTTTCTTGTATTAAAGCGTGAGTACCAACAATAATTTGTATTCTACCATTTTCTAAATCTTCATAAATCTGATTTTTTTGATTCTGTTTTAAATTCCCAATAAGTAATTTGCATTTAATATTTAATTTGGAACAAAACTCAAAAAAACTTTCAAAATGTTGTTCAGCTAAAATTTCTGTTGGAGCCATAATTGCCACTTGAGAATCATTACCTACAATTATTGCAGATGTGAGCATTGCAATAATTGTTTTTCCACATCCAACATCGCCCTGGACTAATCTATTCATTGGCTTATCCATTGCCAGATCTTTTCTAATCTCTCTCATCACTCTAATTTGAGCATTTGTCAATTTAAAATCTAAACTCTTATACATTTTTATTGCATAGTCACCTAACTCTATAAATTTTTTTCCTTTAAAATTACTTAACTGATATTTATTTATTGCTAAAACTAATTGAAGGAAAAAATACTCATCAAATTTTAAACGATAGTATGCTGACTTTAAATCATCATTTGAATTAGGCTGATGAACGATTCGAATAGATTTATCCAGGCTTAATAAGGCCTCTTTTTTTAGAAAATGTTCAGAAAAATGATCCTTAATCAAGTAAACCTGATTTAATGCATTATGAATTAATTTTCTGATTGCTCTACTATCTAAACTTACTTTTTTAAATAAGTTATTTGATGCATAAAGTGGAATAATCTGACCAGTATTAGATGGATCTTTACTATTTTCTAATAAATCAAATTCAGGATGGATAATTCTATAGCCTTTATAAAATTCAACTTTTCCAAAAACAGCAATATTGTCACCTTCTTTAAATTTTTCTGAAATCCATGATATTCCGTGAAACCAAATACATTGAATAAAACCTGTTTCGTCTGAAATATTAAGCTGAAAATACTTTCCTTTTTTCAAATATTTTAGACCAAATGATTTTACAGTGCCAATAATTACAACTTGTTCATTAATTTTAATTTGATTAATATTTTTAACATTTGTTCTATCTAAATATTTTCGTGGAAAATTACGAATTAAATCACCAATATTACTTATTCCATAACTCTTTAAAATTTGTCCTCGTTTAGGGCCTACACCTCTAAGGTATTGTACTTCTGTTTTAATAGTGATTTGATTTGGTATATCCAAATTTTAATTTTTAGATAAGGCTTTTATAATTTTTTAAAATTTTCTGATAATCCTCATAATATGCTTTATATTTATCTTTTTCATGATCAATAATATTTTTAGGAGCTTTATTAATAAAATTTTCATTGTTTAATTTTTTTTGCACATTATTTAGTCTTGCTTCTATATCATCTAATTTAGATTTTAATCGCTTAACTTCTTTATCTATATTAATAAGTCCTTTCAATGGAATAAAGAATTCTAAGTTATTAATTACAGAAGATGCTGATTGTTCTGGTTTAGATATATTACTTCCATATTTTATTTCTTTTACATTCGCAATTTTAAATAAATGATGTTCATTATCCTTAATCATTTGAGTTTTTATATCATTACCTTTAAAATAAATCACTAATTCTTTTTTAGGTGAAACGCCTAAATCTGATTTAATATTTCTGATAGAAGTAATAATGGATTTAAATAATTCAATATTTTTTTGCTCTTTTTCAAATTTAAATTGTTGTTGAAATTCAGGATAAGTTTCCTTTGATAAAAAATTACTTTCATTTAAATAAGACCATATTTCTTCTGATATAAATGGAGCAAACGGATGAATTAATTTTAAAATACTTTTTAAAATATAAGTAGATATAGATAGCACAACTTTTTTATCTTCTTTAGACTGACCATAAATACGAGATTTTGAAAATTCAATATACCAATCACAAAAATCAGCCCAAACAAAATTATAAATAAGTTTAATTGCATCATTCATTTTATAATTTTTAAGAGATTTTTCAACATCTTCAATAACAATATTCAGCTTAGATAAAATCCACTTATCTGTTTGATCTAATTTATCTTCGTTTATTGTTTCAATTTTGAGAAATTCAAAATCTTCAACATTCATCATTATAAACCGAGAACAATTCCAAAGTTTATTCATAAAATTTCTGCCTTGCTCTAATCTATCTTCTTTGAAATGTATATCTAAACCTTGAGGTGCCATCATAAGAATACTCACTCTAACAGCATCTACTCCATACTTATCAAATAATTCTAAAGCATCTGGAGAATTTCCAAGAGATTTACTCATTTTTCTACCTTTATCATCTCTTATGATACTTGTAAAATAAACATTAGAAAACGGTATCTCATTCTTAAAATATAATCCAGACATAATCATACGTGCTACCCAAAAGAAAATTATGTCTGGTCCTGTTACTAAATCTTGAGATGGATAGAAATGTTTTAAATCTTCGCTGTCATTGGGCCATCCTAACGTAGCCATTGGCCAAATCCAAGAGCTAAACCATGTATCTAAAACATCTTCCTCTTGAATCCAACCATCTTCATCTGGAGCAGTGGTACCACAATATATTTTATCTTCTTTATACCAAACTGGGATTCTGTGGCCCCACCATAATTGTCTCGAAATACACCAGTCTTGAATATTTTCTAGCCAATGATTATATATTTTTTCCCATCTTTTTGGATGAAAATTTACATCTTTATTTTTTACTGCTTTTAAAGCAGGTTGGGCTAATTGATCCATTTTCAAAAACCACTGCTTAGATAACCTAGGTTCAATAACTGCATTTGTTCTTTCAGAATGACCAACTTTATGAATATAATCTTCTGTTTTTAATAAATAACCATCTTTTTCAAGTATTTCAAGAACCATTTTTCGAACTTCAAATCTATCTTTATTTTGAAAATCAGAAGGGACATTATTATTAAATTTTGCATCGTCATGCATAATATTTATAATCTGTAAATTATTACGATTTGCCATTGCATAATCATTCATATCATGTGCGGGAGTTACTTTAACACACCCTGTCCCAAACTCCATATCAACATATTCATCAGAAAAAATAGGGATTTCTTTATTCATGATTGGAAGTAAAACTTTTTTACCAATATATTTTGAATATCTTTTATCATTGGGGTTAACTGCAACACCTGTATCTCCAAGCATTGTTTCTGGCCTAGTAGTAGCAACAATTAAATATTTTTTTTCATTTTTAATTGGATACTTAATATTCCATAAAAAACCTTTTTCTTCTTTATAAATAACCTCTTCATTGGATAATGCTGTTTTACCAATTGGATCCCAATTAATCATTCGCTTCCCTTGATATATCAAACCATCATTATACAATTTAACAAATGTTTGAATGACAGATTTATAATATTTATCATCCATTGTAAATCTTTCACGGCTCCAATCACAGGAACATCCTAAACGCTTTAGCTGGTCTGTAATAATGCCTCCATACTTTTCTGTCCAGTCCCAACAATGTTTAAGAAATTCTTCTCTGCCAATTTCTTTTTTATCAATTTTTTGATCTTTAAGAAACTTAGTTACTTTAGCTTCTGTTGCAATAGATGCGTGGTCAGTTCCAGGAAGCCAAAGAGTATTTTTACCTTCCATTCTAGCTTTTCGAACTAGAACATCTTGAATAGTATTATTTAAAACATGTCCCAGATGTAAAATACCCGTAACATTTGGAGGTGGAATCATTACAGTAAATGATTCTTTATTTTTATAATCAGGAACAAAAATTTTATTAGCAATCCATTCTGAATACCATTTTTCCTCGACTCTTTTAGGATCGTAAACTGTAGATAATTTTTTTTTCAACTTAATCTCATTCTTTTCATTATAAATATATATTATAAATTAATAATTTATTTAACATCTTTAACAAAAAGTTATATAATTAATTGAAGAAAAAATCACAATGAAATATGGCTCAATTGCCGCAGGCTCAAAAGAAACTTTAAATACTGCAAAAGATATTTTAATTGAAGGCGGTAATGCATTTGATGCAACAGTAGGCGCCATTTTTACTAGCATGACATCAGAATTTGCGTTAACAGGTGCAGGTGGTGGTGGAATACTAATATCATCTAGCAAAAACCAATATCCAATGATTTACGATTTTTTTGTTAATTACCCTCTTAATAACATTAATTCAAATTTAGATTTTAAAAAAATAAAAGTTGATTTTGGTAATACATCACAAGATTTTTTTATTGGCAAAGGTTCATGTGCTGTCCCAGGAAATATTGCTGGGTTACTACAAGTTCAAAAGGAAAAAGGGATTCTACCGCTAAATGTAGTCCTTCAACCAGCAATAAAAATTGCAAAAGATGGTGTTATATTATCTAGATATCAGTCTTACATAAATAAGTTAATTAAACCAATTCTTACAGATTCAAAAATGGGGAAACAACTCTTTATAAAAAATAAATCATTTCTAAAAGAAGGTGATACATTCAAAAACCCTAATTTCTCAACTTTTCTTGAAGAGTTAATTTTAAATGGGAGAGATTTTTTTTATAAGGGTGAAGCAGCTAATATTATTGAAAATACATTTAGTGATGGTGGTATGATTAATAAACAGAACTTAAATAATTACAAAGTGTTTAAGAGAAAACCTTTAAAAATTAAAATTGATGAATATGAAATTTTTACAAATCCGGCACCAGCCTATGGAGGTACACTAGTTGTATTTTTACTAAAAATTCTTAAAAAATCTAAACGTTTAAATTCTAATATAATTGATTTAATAAAGGCTATGGAATTAACATCTGTAGTAAGGTCAGAAACCTGCTTAAACCCATTCGATGAAATGGAAATTTCTAACTGTCTCAAAGATTCAATTTTAAATAAATATTTAAAAAGTTTTAATAATGAAAATTTTAATAATGAAAATTTTAAAAGTTCTGATTTAGGCTCAACAACACATATTAGCGTAATAGATAAATATGAAAATGTAGTAAGTGCTACAACAACTAATGGAGAAGGTTCAGGTATTTTTGTTCCTGAATTTGGAATTTTGATGAATAATATGCTAGGAGAGCGAGATTTGAATCCTTTTGGGTTTCATAAATGGAAACATTCAGGTAGATTGCCTACAATGCTTTGTCCAACAATTATTATGAAAAATAATAAACCATTATATGCATTAGGCAGTGGAGGAAGTAATAGAATAAGATCAGCAATCGTACAAATTATTATTAATCTTATTGTAAAAAAAATGAATCTAAAAGATGCCGTTGAATCTCCTAGAATACATTTAGAAAATAATAATTTGTTCATTGAACGAGATATAAAAATACCAAAAAACACATACACAAATAAATTTCTAATAAATAAATTTTCTGATAAAAGCTTATTTTTTGGTGGTGCAAACTGCGTAAGTATTAATCAAGCAGTAGGTGATTCTAGGAGAGGAGGAGTTAGTGAAATATTCTAATTATTTAAAGTTGATTAAAAAATTAATTAATTAATCTGTCTAAAAGTATACCGGTTGCAACCGAAACATTCAAACTATCAATACTGCCTTTTTTAGATATTGTAATATTATTAAATTTTTTAAATATCATGTTTGTTCCATGTGCTTCTGATCCCAAAACTAATGCCCACTTACCTTTTAAAGAAATTTTTGAAATATCAGATCCGTTTAAATTTGAACATAAAATATTATAATTATTTTTTTCTAAAAAAGATATAATTTTATCATAATCTGAATAATTAATGTATTTAAAACTAAAATGTGCACCCATAGCAGATCGCAAACATTTTAAATTAAAAGGATCAACTGATTCTGGCATTAAAACAATTTGATTTATACCATACCATGCACATGTACGTAAAATAGTTCCTAAATTGCCAGGATCTGAAATTTGATCTAGTATCACATAATTTTCATTTGTAACAGTCAATTTGGAATCCAAATATTTCTTAATATTAACTACAGCTATTATTCCTTGGGGATTATTTGTATCAGCTATTTCCTTTAAATCTTTTAATTCTATAACATCATGAGGAATACCGTTCAAATCAATTTTAGTAAGTAAACTTTTATTTTTATCAAAGAATTTTGAAACATAAAAAATCTCAGTGATTTTAGCATTTAAATTAATAGCTTCATCAATGATTCTTGAACCTTCGATAATAGTAAGTTTACTGGTTAATCTATTTTTTTTTAATTTTAAGGATCTAAGAAATTTTGTTTTATTTTTACTAATCATTTATTTCTAATACTACAGGAGCATGATCTGAACCCATAACATCTTTAAGGATATATGATTTAGCTAATTTTGGACGTAAAATTTGTGAAATACAAAAATAATCTATTCTCCAACCAACATTTTTTGCTCTCGAATTAAACATATAACTCCACCAAGTATAATGACCCTGTCCTTTTTCAAATTCTCTGAAAGTATCTATAAATCCAGAATCAATATAATTATCAAATCCTAATCTTTCTTCATCAGTAAATCCCGCGTTTCTTTTATTAGTTTTAGGATTTTTTAAATCTATTTCTTTATGAGCTACATTTAAATCACCACAAAAAATAACAGGTTTTTTTTCTTCCAATTTTTTTAAATACTTTAAAAAATCTACATCCCATTCTTGTGCTCTATAATCCAATCTTAGTAATTCTCTTTTTGAATTAGGAGTATAAACAGTAACTAAAAAATAATCTTCAAATTCAACAGCTATAACTCTTCCTTCATTATCATGTTTATCAATACCAATATTATTTTTCACAGATAATGGTTCTTTCTTAGAAAAAATTGCTGTTCCTGAATAACCTTTTTTTTCTGCTGAATTCCAAAACTGATACGGATATTGATTAAGCTTTATATCTACCTGTTCAGGTTGAGCTTTTGTTTCTTGTAAACATAAAATATCAGGTTTATATTCATCAATAAAATCATAAAATCCTTTTTTAATTACTGCTCTAATACCATTTACATTCCAAGAAATTATTTTCATTTTTTTATCCTAAAATTAATCTCATAAATATTATTTAAAGAAATCTAAAACCTCATCAAATAATTTCGTTTTTTGATCACCTGTATCCATATTTTTTATTGAAACAGTAGAATTTTTTATTTCTTCTTCAGCTATAATAATGCAATACCTAGCCTGTAATCTATTTGCATCTTTCATCTGAGATTTAATACTTCTACGTAAAGTATCTTGAATTACCACGAAATTCTTTTTATATCTCAATTTATTAGCTAATGAAAAAGATAAATTTATTGCTTCATTACTAGAAGCTACAATATAAATATCTGGCTTATTTTCAATATGATTTACATCTAATTCAGATGCTAAAATTAATCTTTCAATCCCTGCAGCGAAACCAATAGCAGGAGTTTTTTGGCCACCCAGTTCATCAATTAAATAGTCATATCTACCACCACCACATAATGCATTTTGCGAACCTAACGAATCAGATTGAACTTCAAATACAGTCCTAGAATAATAATCTAATCCTCTGACTAAATAATTATCAATAACATATGGAATATTCATATTATCTAAAATATTTAATAAAGTTTGAAAATGTTCTTTATCTTCATCACTTATATAATCAATAATTCTGGGTGCCTTACGGACCAACTCAATTTCAAAATCAATTTTTGTATCCAAAATTCTTAAGGGATTTGATTCTAAACGTTTCCTACTAATACTTGTTAATTTTTTTTCAAATTTATTAAAATATTCTTTTAAACTTTGAACATACTTTTTTCTATCTTCTCTTGAACCAATAGTATTAATTCTTAAATTAAGATTTTTAATGTCTAAAGATTTATAAAACAAATATGCCATAGATATTATTTCGGCATCTTGTTCTGGAAAAGAAGATCCAAAAGATTCTATACCAAATTGTTCGAATTGTCTAAATCTACCTTTTTGCGGTCGTTCTCTTCTAAATGAGGACCCAATATAATAAAACTTGTGTGACTTTTGTTTTTTGTTTAGTTGATTTTGTATAAAACTTCTTGAAACTGAAGCAGTTAATTCAGGTCTTAGTGTCAAATTATTATTACCTTGATCGACCCAACTATACATTTCTTTAGAAACAATATCTGTATCCTTGCCAATAGATCGCAAAAATAGTTCTGTACTTTCAAAAATAGGAGTTCTAATTTCTTTATAACCATATTTCTGAAAAAAATCTCTAATATAATTTTCATAATAAATCCAGAGCAAGGATTCATCAGGCAGTATATCATTTGTACCCTTTATATTTCTAATTATATTTTTCATTCAATATCGAGATTCCTATTATTTGCTTCCCATTCAGAAATGATGTTTTCTATTTCAATATTTGATTTTGCTTTTAACAATTCAGTCTTAATATTCGAGGTTCTAAGAAATTCTTGAAACATATTAATAAATTTTCTGTGGCTATTGGGATTCTTCATGGGTTCTAGAATTAATAATATAAAATTACAAGGTAAACCATCAACTGATTGATAATTTATTCCATCTTCTGAAATACCTAGAACAGCTAATGTTTCTTTAACTTCCAGAGATGTATGGTAATGGTATGCTACACCTCTTCTAGCCATAGTTTTAAACTGATCAGAATTTAAATATGAAAATAATTTTTTTGTTTCTTTCAAATACTTATTGTTTTGAAAATGATTGAGGAGCTCATGTATGGCATCCTGTCGGATTTTAGAATTTAAAGGATAAATTATTGTTTTTTTATTTATTTTATCTGATAATTTCATTACCAATTATTTCCACGCATTCTTGAAGATTGTGTGACTTTTAAACTCTGTAAGTTAGGTTCACTAATACTTATTTTCAAACCAAATCCTTGATTATAACCAATAGGTTTCAGAAAAAATGAAAAATCCCAACAATGAAGTGATCGAATAAATTCAGCTTCATAAGAATTAATTTCTAAATCAACCATATTAATATAAAAATTATTTTTCATGAGCCATGAATTTGTTAATCTAATATTTGAATTCAATGATAAAGTTGAATATTCAAGATCCCATTTTTTTTGTAAATCATACTTTGCTGTTAATGTAAATCCAAAAGATGCATCCCAAAGATTTTGTTTTTTCGATTTTTGGTTAGTTTCTGATTCAGAATATTCATCACTATTGATTGTGTAACCAAAATTTCTAGAAATGCTAGTGCTCATTCCAACTAATCTAGGTAACCCATTCAAAAATTCATTACTATCTTTTCTATAAAAACTTTGTTCAATATTTAATCTAAGATATTCTCCTCCAGTTTTATCCTTTAAACTGATTGAAGACATTAGAGCATTGAATAATTTTGTATCCCAATTATAACTTGTATAAAAATTATAAGTTAAAATTTCTCTTTTATACAATTCGTTATCTTCATTCAAAATTTTTGCTTGTAATCTATTATTAATATTAAAGGATGAAATAAGTGAATAATTATTAATTAAATCATCATTAATATTAAATCTAGTTTGATTAAAATCATCATAAGATCCTGATATTAGCTTATTTTTTGAAATATAAATTGTATTTATCGAAGGAGTAATTATATGCCTAAAAGTTTGAATTTTTCTAAAAATCAATTGAGAATTAATTGTTCCATATATATTTGTTTGTAAATTTATACCTATAGAACCTTGTCTTTTTCTTGCTTTAATTTTATAGATGCCATCCAGAGCCAATTGTTCTGAAACAATAATATTAGGATTTATATTAAAATACAAAAAATTAAATGGGATTTTTATTGTTATCTTATTTTCCAATGAGGGGTCAGATTGATAACTAATTCCATTTTTTTCCCAATCAAGTATCCAAATATTATTTGATGATAAACATTCTTCCTGTGAAAAAATATGACTTAATTGATTGTAGTCTGAATCAAAACATTCACCTTCCCAGATATTATTATCTTCTAAACACTGCTCTGAATTAAAATCAGAAGTAACCAATCCATATTGATCTTGGCATTGCCAAGTTGATTTTTTTGAGTATGATATACTTTCATTAAAATGTGATAAATTATATGAAAGTTTTGTATTACCAAACCATTTATCAGTTTTACCGAAAAGTAGTGGATTATTATATTGAAAATTCACGCTAGGATAATCAACTTTTTTATAATCTCTTAGTTGATTTTCATAATCTGGTTCAGGCAATATTAAATTTCTAAACGATGAAGCTCCTACTGATAAACTAGAATTATCCCATGATTTAGAATAATAAATTTGAGAAATTTCTTTTTGGTCTAATCTAATTCTAGCATTATTCTCTATTACATCCGATAAATTTTCAAAATTATAATATTCATATTTTAATCTAATGAATTGATTATTACCAAAATCTTGATTATGTGAAAATTTACTTGAATATTTTGTCGTTGATTTTTTATTATCAAATAAGTTTATAAAATTATTATTTGAAGGATTAAGTTCATTTATAAAATTATTAATTTGAAAATGACCGTAATAATTATAGTTATACCAATTATTGCCGTATGATTTTTTATAATTTATTTTCGAATCAATTTGAACCTTTGACCTATCATAGAAATCTAAATATGTAATTATATCATAATAATCATTTGGTGCATAATAATATCCCAAGTCTTGTATCCATGTTCCATTACTTTTACTATGACCGAATGAAGGCATAATAAATCCACTTTTTCTATTCTGGTTTGAATTAGGTAAAATTGCAAATGGTAACGTAATTAATGGGAAATCCTGAATGTATAATCGCATTGGTCTTGCAATAATTTGATTATTTTGATTATCAACTTTCATGACACTACTTCCAAAATGATAATGGGGCTCATCAATATCACATGATGTAAAAACTCCATTTTCAATATAAATATCTTCATTCTTATCTGTGAAAAAACTATCACCATGAAAAATACCCATATCGATTTTATTATATCCTTGTTCTATTATACCAGTTTCATTAGATAAATTAAACTTCATGTAATTCCCAAATGTTGGAGATTCATTTCCTGTTTTAACTGAAGGTATAATTGATTGACTTATTTTACTTTCAACTATATTTGTTTTTAAATCTGCATTAATTTCACCGCCCTCTAAAGTGGTTTCTCCATACACAACCTTGGCTGATTCTACTAAATATGTTAGCTCATTTTCTAAATCATAACTTATTTCTTCGGCATTATATGAAATATTATATAATAAATTTTCATTTTTTTTATCTGGTTGAAAGCTACCTATTGCTCCTCCTTTTACAAACATATTAGTTAATTCATCATCTTTGATTTCAATTAAAATTGTATCACCAGAAACGTTATTATATCCCTTCAATAAACTATCTGATATTGCATTAAAATTAGCTTGTGCCATACCCATTAATTTGATCGAATTTATACTTTCATTTTCATCAAAGTAAATTAAAAGTATATTTGATTTCATATTGTCTTCTAATAATTGAGGTAAATGATTATCTTTAAATGAAAATAATTTTTTATTAATTAAACTAACTTTATCATACATATTAATTTTTGAAACCTTATTATTTTTGTAATTAATTTTTAAAGATTGTCCAAAAATTTCGTTATTTTCACTTTGTAAATAAACATTTTCGTAGGCTTCAACTTGTTCTGAATCTGTAAAGTATAATAATTTTTCTGATTTAATATTTGTGCTTTTTCGGTTAAAAATAACATTTCCAAGAGCTTCATATCTTTTATTATTTTGAAAAATAATCAATTCATTGCAAGATAATGTATCTAATTGATTAAACATTTTTACATTTCCACTTAAAATAACTTTATTTGAATCTTGTAAGTATCTTGCTAAATCTGTAAATAAGATTTTGTCTTTATCAATTATTTTAACATTATCTTTGAAAACTTTTATTTTTAAATTGTCTTCAATATAACTTTCAGCAAAATCTGCAGAAAATTTTAATTTTTCATTTGATAATACCATAGAGGTTTGAAAAATTAGATGTAATATTAAATAAATTTTAAATTTCATTTTTAAAAATTATGCTAATAAAGTTTAACAACTTGTATTAAATATATGTTCCATATCATACGTGTTTAAATTGTAATAATTACATGTTACATTTTGTTATGAATATTAAATAGTTATCTTGTTATATAAAATATAAATTAAATTATTAAAATTTAATGGGAGCAATATGAAGTTTAAGCAATTTCTATTTTTTTTATTTTTATCTCAATTTTTATTTTCTAATGATAAAATCATTTTAAATAATTTACAATTATTTAGAATTAATAATATTAATCCAAATTCTATAGAAGTAGAGTTTTCGATTAATGAACTTATAATAAGTGAAATACAAATTAATCAACAGAGTTTTACAAATATTTCATTATCAAATAGTTATCCATCAAAACAATTGGGCCTACCAAACTTACCAATGATAAATAGCTTAATCGAAATACCACAAAATGATAATTTTAGAATTGAAATTATTAATGACGAAATTGAAATTATTGATGGAAATAAAAATAATATTAATTTTTTAATTGATCCTGTCCAAGGTTCCCGAGCCAAAAGTAAATATCAAAATAAATTCCAATTTAATGAAAAGGAATATACAAGTAATAAGTTTATAAAAAACCCATTAATTGAAATTAAAAATAAAGGAACGCTTAGAGAGATAAATATAGCGAATCTTATGATTAGTCCAATAGAATATAACCCTGTTACTAATAAAGTAGTGGTGCATAAAAACATTAAATTCAAAATATATTTTGATGATCTAGACCTTGAGCAATATAATCAAAATAAATCTAAAGCATTTTCTCATTTTTTTGAACCAATTTTTAGAAATTCGTTAAAAAATTATAGTTCTGTAAATGAAATCACGCGTGAAAATGATTTCATTGAAGATAAAGTTGGCTACATAATCATATCTGACAGAATTTTTGAAAGTAGTTTAGAACCATTTATCAATTGGAAAACTAAAAAAGGATTCCATGTTACAGTTGGATATACTGATGAGATTGGTTCATCTTCAAATCAAATAAAAAACTATCTTCAAGATAAATATGAGAATCCACTCGATGGAGATCCTATTCCATCATTTGTTTTATTAGTTGGAGATACGCAACAAATTCCTGCTTCTTACTCAAGTGGCGGTCATGTTTCAGATTTAGATTATTGTGATTATACAAATGATAATTTACCAGATGTTTTATGTGGTAGATTTTCTGCACAAAATCCTAATCATGCAATTGCACAGATTGAGAAAACATTAGAATACGAACAGTTCAATATGCCTGACCCTAGTTTTTTAGGAGAAGTCTTAATGATTTCAGGAGTAGACGCTAACTTTGCTCCAACTTATGGAAATGGACAAATTAATTACGGAAATCAATATTATTTCAATTCTAATAATGGTATTAATTCGAATACATTTTTGTATCCTGCTTCAGGGAATTCACAAAATCAAATTCTAAATATAGCCAACCAAGGAGTAGGATTTATTAATTATACTGCACATGGTTGGGAGTCAGGTTGGGCAGATCCAGAATTTGATCTTAATGATGCAAATAATATGACAAATTTCAATCAATATCCAACAATGATAGGAAACTGTTGTTTAACCAATGCATTTGATTCAGGTTCTTGTTTTGGGGAAACTCTTCTAAGAAAAGCCAATGCTGGAGCTATCGGATATATTGGTGGTTCAGATGTTACGTACTGGGATGAAGATTATTGGTGGGGTGTAGGATCAGGTAATGTAAGTGTAAATCCATCATATAATTCCTCAGGAGTTGGTGCTTATGACGCCATGTTTCATTTGCAAGATGAAGATACATGGGCAGTGGTTAATAGTGCAATAATGATGGTGGGCAATCTTGCTGTTGCCCAGGCAAATGGTATGGATGATTATTACTGGGAAATTTATCATTTGATGGGAGATCCATCACTTTCAACCTATCAAGGCGTTCCTCAAGAGATTAGTGCAAACTATGATTTATTCTTACCTATTGGTTCTGAAGCGATTGAAATTCAAGCTGATCCTTTTAGCTACGTTGGATTATCTCAAGGCAATGAACTGATAAGTTCTGGCACTGTTGAGGAATCCGGATTCGTTGTACTAGTTTTTGATGCAATTAATGATATTACAAATTTAGATATTACAATTACGGGTCAAAATAAAATACCACATTTTAACGAAATTTTTGTAGCTTCCCCAGATGGTGCATTCACTTCACTTTCCTCACAAAGTATTGATATGGGAGAAGATTTAATGATATCTCAAAATGAGATAATCAATGTATTACTAAACTTAGAAAATATAGGTAATGCTAATGATAATAATATACAGGTCAATCTACTAAATACCGAAAATAACCCATATATTAATATGATTACTGAAAATATTAATATTGATGGCCTGAGTGCTGGAGAAAATATAGATATAGTATTGTCTTTTTTAATTGATCAAAATGCACCCTTTGGTCATAACTTTACATTAGATGTTGAAGTAATTTCTACAAATAATTTATGGAATAATACATATTATTTTAATGTAGAATATTTAATTGAGGACTTTAATCATAATTCTTTCAACGAATTCCCATGGATTATAAATAGTGAGCAAAATTGGGAAATTATAAATGGAAATCAGTTGATAAATGAGTCATCACACATAAAATCTGGACAAATTGATCATAACATGATATCTGAAATTTCTATAGAAATGAATATTGAAGAAGATGGAAACATTCAATTTGATAAAAAAGTTTCTTGTGAAGATGTAGGAAGTCAAACTGGAAATTTTTACGATTATTTAGCATTTTATATTGATAATATTGAACAAGAAAAATGGGCAGGTGAAATAAATTGGTCAACAAACGTTTTCCCAGTATCAGCTGGCCTTCATACATTTACTTGGAAATATATCAAAGACCAAGCGGTCACATTAGGAGAAGATGCAGCTTACATAGATAATATTATTTTTCCTCCTTCTTTTTATTCATCAATTTTATATGGTGATGTTAATAATGATGGGAATATAAATATTCAAGATGTAATCCTTAGTGTGAATATTATTTTAGGATCAAATACTTATAATGAATCAGCTGATATAAATGCTGATGGATTTATTGATGTTTTGGACATTATTAACATAGTCAATTTAATTTTAAACTAATCGGAGAATTTTAATGTATGCAATTTTATTTTCTTTAATATTTTTAATAAATATTATTATTTCTCAGGATAGTATTGGAGGTATGCCATTTGCCAAACAAAATAAAATTAAACTAAATAATAATTTAGTCATTATGCCAATACTCGATATAGAAAAACTAATTTTAGAAGATGAAAATAGGCCACCAGCAACTCCATTTAGGTATGGCTATAAATTTAATGTTCAATTAAATTTACAAAATTCTGGTGAGTGGGAATCACTAGAAAACGGAGATAGAATATGGACATTATCAATTAAAAGCGAAGATGCCAAGGCCATTTCTATAGAATATGATAATTTCAAGTTACCAGATAACTCAACTTTTTTTGTATATAATAAAAATAAAATATTAGGAGCTTATACACAAAAAAATAATCAAACCGATATGCTTTTTTCTACTCCATTAATACAAGGCGATTATGTCAATTTAGAATATTATGAACCATTTGAAGCTTTTGGTCAAGGTATAATTAGTATAGATTATATAATACATGATTATAGAGATATTTTAAATTTTTCAAATAACTCTAATTCAAGAAGCTGTGGTGATAATGTAGTATGTAATAGTGCAAACGAATTTACAGATCAAATTAATTCCACATCATTCTTGGATATGGGTGGTTATATATGTAGTGGAGCAATGATTAATAATACAAGTTTTGATTTAACGCCGTACTACTGGACTGCATGGCATTGTGTTGAAGGAGACAATCCTAGCACATTTAGATTTTATTTTAATTATGAAACATCATCCTGTAATGGAAGTTGGGCAAATCAAGGTTCATATGAATATGGAAGTTCTATTTTATCTGATTCAAATGGTATGGATAATGATTATGCCCTATTGATAATAAATGATTCTTCAATTTCAGATGGTATATTTTATAGTGGTTGGAGTAAATCAAATGAAAATCCAGTTATTTCATGTGGTATTCACCATCCAAATGGTGATCCTAAAAAAATAAACTTCGACAATGATACAGCATATAGTTCTGGATCAATTAACTGGCAAGGACAAGGGTCTTCGCCTGCAGGTTCACATTGGAGAGTTTTATGGGATGATGGAGGAACATATGGTGGTTCTTCAGGTTCTCCTGTTTTTAATGAAGACGGATTATTAGTGGGGCAATTATCTGGAGGTTCAGGTAATTGTTATTCAGGTGATACAGAAGACTACTATGGAAAATTTTCGCTCTCTTTTATCAATGTTAGCCAGTGGTTAGATCCAATTAATAGTGGTGCTGTTCAAATAGTTGGGACCTATGATGGTACTAATCAAACTGATAACGACAATGATGGAGTCGCAGAATCCAATGATTGGGATGATAATGACCAATATGTCTGTTCTGATATAGATGATGATAGTTGTGATGATTGTAATTCAGGAAGTTTTGATATTTATGATGATGGATTAGACTTTGATGGAGATGGTATATGTGATGCCGGAGATATAGATGACGATAATGATGGTGTTTCAGACCAAGTTGATTCACATCCTTTAGATAATTTTTTATGTTCAGATATCGATGAAGACAATTGCGACGATTGTTCTTCAGGTTATTATAGTCCTGAAGATGATGGATGTTTTTTTATGATGGGAGATTTAAATTTAGATAGTGCTATTAATATACTTGATGTTGTGGCTATGGTAAATATAATTATGGGTATTTTAGAACCATCTGAAACCCAATTAAATTTAGCTGATTTAAATAATGATAATAATATCAACATAAATGATATTGTCTTACTTATAAATATAATTATGGGTTAAATAGCAAAGGGGAAGTATTCACTTCCCCTTATATATGCTAGATAATCAATAGATTATCTTAACCTTGTATTATAATTTCAAAAAATCTACACTTAAAATTTGTGATGAAAATCACATTAAAGATATAAGTCATCTATTCCTTGATTAGCTAAAGAATCAGCTTTATCATTATCTGGATTTCCACTATGACCTTTAACCCACTTCCAAAGAATATCATGTTTGGATGATAATGTATCTAACTTCATCCATAATTCTTTATTTTTTACAGGTTTTTTTGAAGCAGTTTTCCAGCCTTTTAATTTCCAATTATGAATCCAGGTTGTTATTCCATTTTTTACATATGCAGAATCTGTTGTTACAACTACTTTAGATTTAAATTTTAATAGATTGAGAGATTCAATAACAGCTGTTAATTCCATAATATTATTTGTTGTCAACAAAGACCCACCTTTAATTTCTTTTGTATAGTTTTCATACTTTAATAATGCGCCCCATCCACCTGGACCGGGATTACCTCTGCACGCACCATCTGTATATATATATATTTTTTTCCCCATACTAAAAATCTATTCCTATAGAAAGATACCACTTTCTTGAAGAAATAATACCTCTATGTGGATTATATTGCCATGCATAATCAAGTTTCCATGGCATTCCTAAAAAATTAAATCTTGGTCCAAAACCAAATGACATTATCCAGCCTTCATTATTATCTAGCTGCCAACTATTCTTACTTGAAAAATTAGGAATTTTATCATTCCAAGCTACACCTACATCTATAAATATAACACCAAATATCTGCCCTAAATATTTTATTGTTGGAAAATAATATATCAGAAAAGGTAACCTTAATTCAAAGTTTGCTATTAATGATTTAGTACCAAATTTTTGAGCAACATTATAACCCCTCACTGGAAATTGAAAATTGTTTAAAGAAGCATATCTATAATCTAATTCACCATCACCTGTTAAAGTTTGTCCATAATCTTCATTGAGTAAATTATCATCTCCATGTGAAATAGTGTTATATCCTGCACCGCCTATTCCAAAATTTCTTGCATCTCTTCCCCAACTAGAACCAAAAAATATCCTTGATGCAAAACGAACATAACCATCATTTGTTAAATTAGAATAAGTCCTTGAATCAATTTCAATTTTATCAAATATATAATCATTTGAACTAATTGAAGGTGCAACTTCATAATCTATAAATGTTCGATTTCCTCCCCAAAACTGAGTATTATCCCAAACATATTTTAAAGAATATGTAGAAAAATTAAATGATTCTAAATATTCTGTTGTAATGTCTCCATACCAATTTGTTATTTCTTCATTTTTTTCTAAATAATTATGTTCTAAGGCAGTTTCAATCCTACTAAATTTCGTAAATGGTCTTGAAAATCTTATTTTTAATCCTATATCTTTAAAAAAATCATATTGACTTTGATAATTAAATGGATTCCAGCTATATGATGATACAATTGAATTATGGTAAAATATTAGGCCCCAATCAATTTTATTTTCTAAATTCAAATAATTAAGCATAATATCTGAATGTTTAAAATCAATAACTAAAGATGTTTGTAGCTCAATTTTATGATTTCCAAGTTTATCACTAAATAAAAAATAACCTACTCCTTGTCCCTCATTTTGTATAAAATCATATTGATATTGAGCACCATAATAATCTAAAGTAAACTTTCTTTTATATTTATAAGGAATTCGTATACCTAGACTATCAGTAGCAGATAACCTAGTATCATTTTTAGAACTAATATTTTTTTTGAACTCATAATTTTTCAAATTTTTATATTCTTTAATCTGATGATTAGAATCTTTTAAAAGGGAATATTGTTTAAAACTTTTCCAATTAGATTCTTTAATTTTAATCGATTTATCCATTAACTCTAAAACATTTGATATTTGAAAAATATCATATCCCATTTTATTAAATCCTGTAAAAATCATCTCAGTATCAGAAAACCAATCTATTTCAGTAATACCTATCAAAACATTGGTTATATTAGACCTAGATGAAAAATTATCATCTGTTATATAAATATTATTTATTCCTGATTCATCAGAGATGAATGCAATATATTCGCCAGAAGGTGAATATTGAGGATAAATTTCATTGTAATCAGTATTTGTTAAACGAATAATATTATTTTCAGAGTCTATGTTATAAATATCATAAGAGTCAAAATTAAAATTGATTGTTGATAAATAATCATAGTTTGCACCTGAAACATTATTTTTCCGATCAGATACTAATAATAATTGTAAACCATCTGGACTCCAACTAACTTGAATATCACTAAAAACATCGTTAGTAACCTGTTCTAAGCTATCATTATCTAAATCATATATAAATACATCGCTTGCAAATTGTTTATATCCAATAAAAGCAATTTGATTTTTAATGGGGTTCCACTTTGGCCTATATATACCTTCAATATTAAATTTTTTCTTTATTCTATCTTTTGGATTATTAGGATCAAGTATTATTAAGGCATCTGAACTTCCAGATTTAACTGCAAAAGCTATTTTTTTACTATCAGGAGACCAAGTTATACCTGGTTTCAAAATATGCAATTCTTCAATTTCAGATGTTACTTGCGCAGAAACAATTTTATTTAAAAATTCGCCTGTTAACAAAGACACAGTATATATTGACATACCTCCATCTTTATTTGAATAGAGTGCTATTTTAGTTCCATCTGGTGAAACTGAAGGACCGATATTATAATTATTTTGTAACTTGACATGGTCGGTTATTTGTCTTGAAATATCTTTAATATCATCTCGGTCTACAATATCAGGCCAATATTGTTTTTTTAAAAATTTATGCCATTGATTTGATAATTCCATTAAATCAATTCCAAGCGTTACCTCGATTGCTTTATTGGTATCATTCTTATATTTAATATTTGAAAAAAGTTCAGCAATAATTTCTTTACCCCATTTTTGTGTTATAAAATTCCACACCGATTGTCCACCCCGATATGCTAAGTAACCATTTAAATAAGGAATTTGTGGCATTGTTTCGCTGTTCAAAGCAATATCTCGCATCCACATATCAGAGTTAGTATCCCAATCATTAGTTAAGTACTCTGCTAATCCTTCATTCATCCAAAGAGGAATCATTACAGAATTATTTCTAATCGCATTCATAATATTCCCGCCATAAATTCCATCATTTATAAAAACATGAACAAGTTCATGATATATAACGTGTTTTAATTCTTTCAAAGTCCCATTATATGGAATTACCATTCTATTCTTAAATAATTCTGTAACTCCACCCACACCCTCTCCCATATGGACAGAAACAATATTGGTTTGTTGAAAGTCATTATGAGAATTATAAACAAAAATATCTGAATTTTTACTTAGTTCCCATCCAATTAAATTAGAAATTTTGTTATATGCTTCTTCAGCATAAAATGCTACAAATTCAGCTTGTTCTTTTCCTTTATCATAAAAGTAAATATTAAAATGTTCTGTTTTAATATAATACCATTCAAAATTATCATATTGGACTTTATTTTTTCCAAATTGTGGGAATAAAAAATTAGTAATAGTAAATAATAATAAAATTTTAATTAAACGATTCATTTTATATTTGAAAAAATTATACAATTTATTTTTTAAATTAGTTTAATAATAAACTATAAGTATAGTAATAATTTAAACAAATGAAAGCACCTTTTTATATTATATCTGATAATCACTTTATGATGAAGAGTGATAACAGTGAAAAAAAAAGAAGAAAAAGATTATTTTCTGTTTTAGATAAAATTAAAAAAGAAGGCAAAGGAACTCTATTAATTGGTGGTGATTTTTTTGATTTTTGGTTTGAAACTAACGAAGTTATACCTAATGGTTATAAAAACTTAATTGAGAAATTAGGCAATCTCCAAAAGTATAATATTGATATTCATTATATTGCAGGTAATCATGATTATTGGGATTTTGGCTATCTTAAAGAAAAAGCTAACATTAATTTCTATAAAAATGATTTGGTATTTCATTTAAATAATAAAAAAATTTTAATTACTCATGGAGATGGATTATTAAAAAGTGATTATAATTATAGATTAATGAAAAAAATAATTCGAAGTACTTTATTTATAAAATTATTTAAAAAAATTCCCCCTCAATTAAGCTTTAAAATGGCTAATAAATTATCAAAATCAAGTTCTAACTATAATCATAATGATAAATATATAGATACTATAATGAGAGATATAGTAAATTACGCTAAGTACAAATGGTCAACTGGAATTGATATAGTTCTTGTTGGTCATTATCATCAACAAAAAATAGTTAATCATGAAAATAAATATTTAATTTTTCTTGGAGACTGGCTGGATAAGTTTACAATAACAAAGTTAAGTTATAATGAAATTTGGCAAGGAAATTGGAAAGAATTTTTAGAATTAACTTGAAAAAAGGAATAGAATTGAATAATATTACCAGTCCTGCAACAAAATAAAAAAATGAATAAAAAATTGACACTATTATTATTTTCTATTTTTTCAATTTTACTATTTTCTCAAGATATTGAGATAATGGATGCTGAAAAAATAAAAAATATGAAACCTAGAGCTAAAAAAAGACTGCTGGGTAAAAATTTAGTAATAAAACAAGATCCTTATAATATTGATGAGATTAATCAACTTAAAATTTTATATGAGTTTGGAAATCAATCTGCTTTAAATGTTATGCTAAATATTTTTTCAGATAAAAATCAAACATATGAAATTAGACTTTTATGTTTAGATTTATTATCAAGTATTGATAACCCACTAGTTAAAGATGCTTTAAAAAATACAGTCGAAAATGTTGAGTTTTTAGAAATTGAATATTTAGTTAAGTGTATAGAAATCTTAAATAGTTTTGAAGATTTAGAATCAACTAATTCCCTAGTAAATAGCCTTAAAAACTCTGAAAATAAAATAATGGATTTGAGAGAAACAATTGTTAATGCAATTGGTGAAAATGGCAGTGATGATGAAATTTTAACATTAATTGATTTATATGAAATTAGTTTAACTAATCACAATCGTATGAATGAAATATTAACTTTAACGCTTGGTAATATGAATGATGATAAATCAATACCCCTACTTATGAAAATTGCTAATGATGAAAATATTAATATAAGAATTAGAAATACTGCTGTTGAGGTATTATCAAGAAAAAATGCACCTGAGCTGGTTGATTTTTTTATTGAAATGTTGGGAGATCCTGAAACTAATGAAGAAATGTTAAACTTTGTTAATAGCGCAATGGGTAATATACAAAATGAAAGAATGACTATGGCGTTATTAGAATCATTTCAAACGGGAAAAAATAGATATTATGCAAATTTACATTCTATTATGTCTGCAATGGATAATTATAATAACCCTCAAATTAAACCAGCATTTATTGAAGTAGCTACAACAGATGGATTCCCAAGGTTACTAAGAATTAAAGCTATAAATAGTTTAGCAAATTTTAATGATAGTCGAGTTTTAGAGTATATTATTCCAATTTTAGAAAATCCTGAAAACTATGAATTTTATTTTGAAATTTTAAATTTAGCAAAAAAATTAGATGCTAAAGAAAAGTATATGAATGAGATAAGAAATGCAGCATTTAAAGCGATGTTAAGTACGAATATTACTAAAGGAGATAAAATTGAATAACTTCACGAAATATTTCATGCTATCTTTTAGTCTAATAATTATTTTCAGTTGTGCCTCAAAAGAAAATATTTCTAATAATCAACGAAATAAAAGTGATAAAAAAACATCAATTTTAATTAAAGATTCTGAGCCTTTTTATCCTTTAAGTCAATCTATTATGGATATTCAAAATGAAATAATTGATTTAAAAAGTCAAATAATAGAATATGAATCACGTTTACATTATCCATCCGTAAATACAGATCTCTTAAAAATGGTTACCACACCTCATTTAAAACACGAAATTATTATGACAAATGGTACAATAATTGATGGAACAATAATATATGAAGATACTGAAAAAATGATTCTTAAAACGCAAATCGGTCAATTAACAATAGAAAAACAATTTGTAGAATCAATTAAAGATAAAGCTCCATTGCAACCTTACGTAGAATTTACTTCAAAAGAAATAGAAGAACGACTAAATGATGATAATTCAATGACATACATTGGAGAGGTCATAAATAATGGATTAAGAAGAGCTGATTTTGTAAGAATTATTTATAATTTTTGGGCAGATGATACGAGCCCAATTTTTTCAGACTCTACATATGTATATGGTCAAAATATTATTTATTCAAATGGTGTAATTTCTGATTGTGCAATAGAACCTGCACAAAATGCAAAATTTGAAATGACAGTTTATATTCCAGATTCTTTAAAATTCGAATATATTACTAAAGAAATTAATTGGAGTACTTTCGAATAAATAATGCTTACTCTAAAAAGTTTATTCGAAATAATGAATGATAAGAATGCAAGTGACTTGCATTTATCTATTGGTAGCCCTCCAAGAATAAGAATTAATGGTAGATTAAATCCTATTAATGAAGATAAGCTTGATGAAAACAGTATAATTAATTTATTGAGTGAATATCTTAAAGATAGCCAATTACAAAAAGCTAAAAATGGTATAGCAATAGATTCTACAATAGGTATTCCTGGACTTAGTAGATTTAGAGTTAATGCATTTAAACAAAGAGGTAGTATTGTTGCCACATTCAGAAGATTACCATTTGAAGTTCCTAATATAAAAAATCTTGGATTTTCTGATACAATTCTAAAATTAACTGAACAAAGAAAAGGTCTAATATTAATCACAGGTGGTACTGGCAGCGGTAAATCAACAACACTTGCTACAATGGTTCAAAAAATATCCTCAGAATTAGAAGGACATATCATAACAATTGAAGATCCTATTGAATACTTATATCCGCACTCTAAATCTTTAATTAACCAACGAGAAATTGGAATTGATAGCCCAACATTTGCGGATGCATTAAAAAGTGCTTTAAGGCAAGATCCTGATTTAGTTGTTGTTGGAGAATTAAGAGATCCTGAGTCCATGGCAACAGCCTTAACAATAGCTGAAACTGGTCATTTAGTTTTGGCTACATTACATACAAATAATGCAGCTGGAACTATTTCAAGAATAGTTGATGTTTTCCCCCCAGAAAAGCAAGAGATTATTAGAATGAATTTATCCATGTCATTAGTTGCCATTATTTCACAACAATTAATTCCAAATGTTGAAAATAGCAGATCCTTAGCATTAGAGATTTTAGTAAATACACCATCAATCAAAGCATTGATAAGAGAAAATAACATACATCAAATTGATAATTATATACTAAGTGGAGCAAAAGATGGAATGGTAAGAATGGATGATTCTATTTTGGCACTGTATAATGATAATTTAATTACTAAGGATAATGCTCTCTACTATGCCCATAAAGCATCAGAGCTTTCAAAAAAATTAAGTGATTTCTAGAAATATGTATTTAAAATCACAAAATCAATGTTAAATAACTGTAGATATTATCATTTTAATTGAAATGATTTTAGATTAATGAAAATAATTTTTTATATACTTTTTACATCTTTAATATTTCCTTTTAAAGATAAAATTAATGCTGGACCAATGGTTGGTTATTCGACCAAAATGGAAGTAGCTTTATGGATTCAAACAAAAGAAGAATTTGAAGTTAAATTTTTATACTGGGATAAAAACAATCCAAATATAATTTTTGAGACAGAAAATTATCAAACAAGTAAGCATTCTGGTTTTACAGCAACTTTAGTTGCAGATAAAGTTAACCCAGGAATAAATTATTATTACAAACCTGTAATAGATGGTAAAGAAATTAATTTTGATTATCAATTAGAATTTCAAACTCAAAAACATTGGGAATATAGAACAAATCCACCCAATTTTAGTTTTGCATTTGGTAGTTGTGCATATACAAATGAGAAAGATAAAGATAGACCCGGTAAAGCATATGGTGGAGATTATTTTATATATTCTTCCATTTTAAAAAAAGATCCTGATTTTATGATTTGGCTTGGAGATAATGTTTATTTTAGAGAGCCAGATGACTCCAGAACAGGCATATATCATCGTTATACGCATGACAGATCACTAGCTGAATTACAACCATTGCTTGGCTCTGTACATCATTATGCTATATGGGATGATCATGATTATGGACCTAATAATTCTGATAGAAGTTTCATATATAAAAATATTACACTGGAAGCATTTAAAGACTTTTGGGCAAATCCAACCTATGGATTTGAGAAAAATAAAGGTATTACAACTCAATTCAGATGGTCAGATGTTGATTTTTTTCTAATGGACAATCGTTATTTCAGAACGCCACAAAATAGAAAAAATATTTACAAAGAAATTTTAGGTGATGATCAGGTCCAGTGGTTAATTGATGCTCTTTTAAATAGTAAAGCACCATTTAAAGTAATTGCATTAGGAGGACAATTTCTTAATTCCGAAAAAATTTATGAAAATCATATAAACTGGGAAGATGAACACAAAAAAATTTTAGATTTAATCGGTAAAGAGAAAATCGAAGGTATTGTTTTTATTTCAGGAGATAGACATTTTTCAGAGGTATCAAAGATGGATAGGTTTGAAGCATATCCACTACATGATTTTACAGTTTCACCTTTAACATCCAGTTTTTGTGATATTTGTATTGATGAAAAAAATAAGTATAGAGTCAAAGATAGTGGAGTTTTTGAGCGTAATTTTGCGATAATCAATATTAGTGGTTTATATAATGATCGATTATTGGAGTATATAATTTTTAATAGTTATGGTGAGCCGTTATGGAGCTATAAAATTCATGAAAATGATTTAAAATATGATTAAAAAGAAATAAAAAGAGTCAGCGGACACTGACTCTTAATATTTTTATGATAACTAATAACTTAGGAGGAGTTATTAATATATACTAATACTCCGTTTACCATAAAAAGTTTCCAATTATTTTAAAGAATTAATTAAATCCATAAATTCTTGTGCATCTAAAATTTTAACTCCAAGTTTTTTTGCCTTATCTAATTTACTGCCAGATTTTTCACCTGCAATTAAAAAATCTGTTTTCGAACTAATAGAAGATGATTTTTTTGCACCATATAATTCAATTAATTTAATAGCATCAGATCTTTTCAAATCTCCTAAATTACCAGTAAAAACAAAGGTTTTGCCTGTTATAACTGATTGTCTAATTTCATTAACATTTGAAAATTTTAATCCAGCAAGAAAACATTTATTAATAATTTCAATGTTAAGCTGATTGCTAAAATAACTTATTATTGAATCAGCCATTACTTCACCTATTTCATGGATATTTACTAATTCTTCTTTTGTTGATTTCACTAAACTATCAAAATTCGATTTAAAATTTTTTTCTAAAATTTTTGATGCATTTTGTCCTACATGCCTGATTCCTAATCCAAATAAAAATTGTGCCATTGATGTTGTTTTTGAATTCTCGATAGACTTAATAATATTGTTAGCAGATTTTTCACCCATGCCTTCAAGATGTGATAAATTATCTTGATTTAAATAAAATATATCTGAAATGTTATTTATTAATTTATTTTTAATCAATAATTCAATAATTTTTATTCCTAAACCATCAATATTCATACAATTTTTTGAAACAAAATGCTGTAATGAACCCTTTAATTTTGCAGGGCAATATAAATTGTGACAACGAAGTACAGCTTCATCTTTAGACTTTGAAGCTTTAGAAAAACAAATAGGACACTCATCAGGTATTACAAATACATTAGATTTTAAAACTCTTTTTTCAAGTATGACTTTTACCACTTCAGGGATAACATCTCCAGCTCTTTGAACTAATACTGTATCATTGATTCTAATATCTTTTCTATTAATTTCATCTTGATTATGTAATGTGGCGTTTGATACAATCACACCACCTATATTAACAGGTTCTAGCTGTGCAACTGGTGTTAATGCACCCGTTCTACCAACACTTATAATTATGTTTTTAATTTTAGTTGTAGCTTGTTCAGCTTTAAGTTTACCAGCTATAGCCCACCTAGGTGATTTACTTCTAATACCTAGTTCTGATTGATATTTATAAGAATTAACTTTAAAGACCACTCCATCAATATCATAATTGATTTTAGTTCTTAAACTTTCAGCTCTCATGTAATAATCAATTAAAAATGATGTACCATTCCCTTCCTCTATATATGGATTAACAGGAAAACCCCACTTGGGTAATTGGTTTAAAAATTGGATTTGAGAAATAAATTGTTTGCCTATAATTTTACCTGGCGCATAACAAAAAATTCTTAAAGGTCTATTTTCAGTAACTTTTGGGTCTAATTGTCTCAAACTGCCAGCTGCACAGTTCCTAGGGTTGGCAAATAAAGGTTCATTATTTGCTGTTCTTTCTTCATTTAAATTTTTAAAATCAACTTTATTAATGAAAACTTCACCTCTGACCTCTAGTAAACTGGGAGGATTATCATCAGTAATTACCAATGGAATTGACTTGATTGTCTTTAAATTATGTGTTATGTCCTCTCCTATAAATCCATCACCTCTTGTAGAACCATACACCAGAGATCCGTTTTCATATACTAATTCTACTGCTAATCCATCTAATTTAGGTTCTGCTATATATGAAATCTCATCATTTAACTTTAAGAATTTTTTGATTTGTTTATCAAAATGGATTATTTCATCATCATTCATTGCATTAGCTAATGATTGCATTGGCAGGCGATGTGTTATGGTTTTAAAAGATGTTAACGGCATTCCACCCACTCTTTGAGTTGGAGAATCAGGTGAAAAACAATCAGGGTTTTTATCTTCTAAATTTTGAAGTTTTTTTAATAATTGATCATATTCGTAATCAGATATTGTTGGATTATCATAAACATAATAGTTGATATTGTGTTGGTTAAGAATTAACCTCAGTTCATCTATTCTTTTTTTATCTTGCATAAAATTTTATTATGTAGATAAAATATTTTTATCAATAGAACCTGTTAAACTAAAGAAGTCTTTACTAGAAAAATTAAATGATTTATGCTGATAATCACCATTTTCATTTACAGAATAATTATCAATAAAATATGATTTTCTATCAATAATTTGCTCTAAAGATTTTAATAGAAAATCAATATCATCAATTGTGTTGTATAATCCAAAGCTAGCTCTAACCATACCCATCCATGGTTCTACCTTCCATGATAAATGGTCATCAAGGCAATCTAATTGTTCTAATTCCTCTGAATGTGTCATATGAAGCATTTTTTCAACATAAGGATGAGCACAAAAACATTCATTTCTTACAGCAATATTAAAATAATCATTTAGTATTGCTGCAACCAGTCCATGATCCAAACCTAAAATATTGAATGAAATAGTACCTGCTCTTTTGGAATCATCATCAACCGAATCACCATAAATGAAAATATCTTTAAATTCCTTCATTTTTTCTATGGCATAATTAGTAAGCTGCAAATCTTTTTTTAATATGTTATCCATACCTATACTATCTAAAACATGAATCGCACAACCTAAAGTAATTGCACCCAGAATATTAGGTGTTCCTGCTTCTTCTCTATTAGGAAATTGTTTAGACACAAAATAATTTTCAGGGAATACTTTATCAACCATTCCACCTCCAACTTCTTCTGGTTCAATAGCCGACATAAATGATTTTCTTGCTATGACAACTCCTGGAGAACCGGGTGCATATGTTTTATGTCCAGAAAATAATAGAGCATCAATCTCTAAATCTTTATCATCAAAACCACTCATATAAATAGGAACATGTGCAGCCATTTGTGCAGCATCTACTATAATGTATGCACCATATTTATGAGCCAATTTAGCAATTTTATTTATTGGATTAATGATACCAGTTACATTACTTAAACCAGTAATTGAGACATAATTAATTCTATCATGAAATTGAATTAAATATTTTTCAAAAATCTCCATATCAATACCACCCATATTAGTGTTATTTTTGTTTATAGGAATGTGCATAACCTTGCCACCATGCTTTCTGTGTGGCAAATCATTTGAATGATGCTCCATAATTGAAACAATCACCATATCTCTCTCAGGCCTAATACGATTTAAAGTTTTTGCCATGCGATTCATACCTGCTGTAACACCACTTCCCATAAAAAAACATGTAAATTCATTTGGATCGGCATGAACAAAATCAAGAATTCGATTATGAATCCATTGATAAGTTTTAGTAGAAATTTTGGCACTAAAATGTAATAGTGAGTGTGTATTTGAATAATGTTTTAAAAAATCATTTGATGATCTATGTGCTACTCCCATCATAAGAGAAGATGCTGTAGTATCTAAATAAATTCTTCTAGATTTATTACCATCAACAGTCTCGTATTCTGTATCTAAACCAATAAAATCATGTCTAATTTTCGCTAATAAATCTTGACCTTTAATTGACATAGTTTCCTTAGTTAAAAGAGGTAATTTCATACAAATAAATTAATTATTTTTAATTCTATTAAATAGTTCTTTTTTAATTCTTTTAGAATAATAATAGTCAGATTTCCAATTATCCCAGTAACATTCAACAAGACCAATTCCTGTTGAAGAGATAAATGCTTCATCCATTAGTTTAGCTTCATTTAATGGTATTTTGCGTTCATTTACTTCTAGCTTTAAATCTCTAGCAATATTTATGATTAAACCCCTCATTATACCTGCTAAAATTCCTAAATCTAATGATGGAGTATAAAGGACTTTATTTTTAATAAAAAATATATTTCTCATTGCACATTCAGTGACTATCTTATCTTGATTAAAAAAAACTGATTCAAATACATTCATTGATTCACAATATTCTCTTGCCATTATATTTCCCATATAATTAATTGATTTGATGGCAGGATTATAACGTATGATAGGAAATTCTTTTTCATCTAAATAAAAAACTTTTACTGGTATCTTAGGTATTTCATAAAATGGTTTTATGATTACAAAAATTGAAGAATTAATTTTTTTCAGATTATTTTCATTGCCTTTGGTTATGATTAATTTAAGTAAACCAGATTCTAAATTGTTAATGTTAATAACTTTGTTTAAAATTGATAAGATTTGATTCTTGCTCTTATTAATTTTAATTTTTGAAATTTTTAATCCATTATATAATCTATCAATATGATCGGTATATGAAAATATTTTTTTTTTATCAAATCTCATCGTTTCAAATATTCCATATCCATAAGAAAAACCCATATCGTGAATTGATATTTTTGCATCGTTTTCTTGTACATATTTACCATTTATATAATATTTCATATCTATTTTATAAATTGATCTAAAATATTACTTTTCAGACGTGCCTCATTTAATTCTTTTTCTTCTTCAGAATCCCAAACAATTCCACCACCTACACAATATTTTGCAATTTGGTCTTTTATCAACATAGTTCTGATAGCAATATTAAATTTTAAATCATTGTTTGAATCAATATATCCAATCGTACCAGTATATATTTCTCTATCATAGTTTTCTAACAAATCAATAATTTTCATTGAACTTTCTTTGGGCGCTCCGGTAATGGATCCTCCTGGACATAAAGCTTTAATTATATCGGTAAAACTAACCTCATTTTTAAGATTGCCATAAATACAGCTAACCATTTGATTAATAGTTGTAAATGATTGAACAGAGAATATATCCTTAGTTTTAACAGATCCGAACTCACATATTTTACCTAAATCGTTTCGAAGCAAATCAACGATCATAATATGTTCCGCTCTATCTTTGGGACTTTGCATTAACTTATTTTTTAATTTATCATTTTCTTGTTTACTTTTACCTTTATTAATTGTGCCCTTCATAGGATATGTAAAAATTTTACTTTCTTCTGTATGAAAAAAAGATTCTGGAGAAAACGACAAAATATCATAATCTTTAATCTTTAAAAAATATCCATATTGGGGTTTTGCGATTTGTCTCATTAACAGATATATATCTATTGAATTGAAGTCAATTTTATATTTTTGTTCCATAGTATAATTAATTTGATATGAATTGCCTTGAAAAAGCTCTTTTTTTATTTTACTAATAATCTTGGAATAATTTGATAAAGAATCTATATCTTTAATTTTAGATAAAAATTTAAAGCTGACTTCTTTAGATATATTTGATTGAATTGAATATGGTTTAATCATACTTGGCTTAGCAAACCAAAAAAAGGGGAAATTAGATTTTAATTTTTTAAATGGAATATGAGGATAAATTATATTTTTAATATCATAACTCATAAATCCTATTGTTTTGATATTATCAATATCTTTAGACCATTTATTTATAAGCTTGTCAAGTAAATCAAATGAATTGCATCTAACTTTTTGATGATTATGATATATACTATCATTTATCTGATAAACAACTTCATCAAAACCCCAAATAGCATATCCAACACTTTCAGAATGATTATCAATTAAGGCATCAGGTTCACCAAATTCATTAATTAAATCAAATAAACTATTTTTCATTTAATCTTCTCAAATACTGTATACTTTATAGTTTTAGGAGTGGTTATTGCATACGAAAAGATTTTCTTTTCACGGATAAATTTTGAAATTCCAATATTTTGGACTTTCGATACAGGAATGGTAATTTTTTTCCCCTTAATTTTCTTACTTATTAAGGGTAGTATAAAAGTACCCCATTGTAAATGATATGCAAATAATTCCATTAAATTTAATATAATATCCTCATCCCAATCAGGATTAAATTTTGACTCTCTAGATTGTAAACCTAGGTATTTACTTTTTAGTTTACCAAATCCCGATATTGCTCGCAGATTAATTAAATCAGAATAAAATATATGATCTACTTCTTGTTCATATTCTCTTGAATCAATATTTTTAAATAACTCTTGCCAATTGTAATCTGAAAAAATATGGAGCCAATTATTGAAATTTTTTGAATATTTTTGAAATTTTAACCACATCGAATCACTATGTAATATTAAAAATTTTGAATAATTAGTATTGGGTATTTTAACATTATACAGCCATATTAAAAAAGCCAAAGTAGATAGCGGATATTTTTGATTAAAATTATTATTCGATAAATTCATTAAAATATTTGGATTACAAGAATTTCTAAATCCTCTTGGCATAGAATCTCCAAGCTTAATAATATGGCCACCTAAAGTTCTGCCTAGTGTAGGAATTATATCTAAATCAACCCATATTAAATCTTTTTTATTTTTGACTCCTGATTCTGAAATCCATATTGTTTGCATATTGTAATAACCAACCAATTCCCAATTGAGAAAGTGTGATAAAAAAGATGCGCAAATTAAACCATCGTAGTTTGCAGAAATTACAAATTGTCTATTTTTATCCTTCAACCATTTGAATTTTTGAAAAATTTTTTTTCTGTTAAGCATATTTACAATTTATATTTAAACTTTATTATGAATTAATAGTTAATTTAATAACGAGTTTTTAATTTTTATATATTAACTTTAAATAATTTTAATGAAAAATTTGAAAAAATTAATTTACATATTATTATCTATAAATTTTTTAATTTCACAAGATGAGATTGCACCTAATCTTAATGGTACTGANTTATTTAATTATATTCAAAATAATTATAGTACNACTNNTGTAGAAAGTTANAATTCNGCGAGNGATATTTTGTATTCAGAAATTGATAATANAAATGGATATGTGAAATGTNTTTATACTNATTATTCAGTTCANTTAAACAATNCAGATCCTAGTACTCATTTATATGAAAATGGCATCAACTGTGAACATTTATGGCCNCANAGTTTAGGTGCAAGCAGTTCTCCAATGAAAAGTGACATGCATCATTTAAGACCTTGCAAGGATAATGTNAACTCTGCTCGAGGCAATAAGCCCTTTAACNANATTGATGATTGGTTAACTGAAACTTGGTATCGTCTNGACTATGAACTAAACAGNATACCGAGTTCNAATATAAACGANTTTTCTGAAAATGGNATCAATTATTTTGAACCTAAAGAAAATGTNAAAGGTGATATTGCAAGAGCAATATTTTACTTTTTTACCATTTATAATGATGTAGCNGATCATGNTTTTTTTGAATCGCAAAAAGAAATATTATATCAATGGCACAATGAAGANCCAATAAATAATTTAGAAATAAATAGAACATGGAATATTGCTAATTATCANAATAATATTCCAAACCCGTTTATNGTTGANGAGACTNTAGTATTTCGAACCTTNTTTTACGAAGAAAANTNAGANAATATTGGAGATATAACNCAAGATGGTATANTNAATATTGTTGATATAATTTTAATGGTAAATTTTATACTNGAACTACAAGANTTAAATNATGAACAATTCCTTTCAGCAGATGGTAATGNAGATGGTATTATTAATATAATTGATATTTTNATTGTTTTAAATATTATACTNGAAAATTAGAAAAGAGGTAAAAATGAAAATNAAAAAAATAATAACTTNTGCAATGATGTTATTTATTATAGNTGGTTGTAAAAATGAAAANAATACAGATACAAATAATNCTAATGNAACAGTTAATAAAACAGGGGGNNCCATGAATGCAATTATTAGTACTTCAAAAGGTGATATAACCATTAANCTTGAATTTGAAAAAACACCGATGACNGTTGCAAATTTTNTTGGNTTGGCTGAAGGTANAATTGAAAATAACTCNAAAAANTTAGGTGAGCCTTATTATGATGGAATTAAATTTCATAGAGTTATTAAAGATTTTATGATTCAAGGTGGAGATCCAACTGGNACTGGCAGAGGAGGNCCTGGCTATGAATTTGCGGATGAATTTCANCCTGATTTGAAACATGATAAACCTGGAATTTTATCAATGGCTAACGCAGGACCAGGNACAAACGGTAGTCAGTTTTTTATAACTCATAAAGCAACTCCATGGCTTGATAACAAACANTCAGTTTTTGGTGTTGTNGTTGATGGGCAAGATGTNGTAAANAATATTGAACAAGATGATATTATAAATAAAATAGAAATTGTTAGAGANGGTNATGCTGCNATCANCTTTAATGCANCTGAAGTTTTTAANAATAAAATTGATGAAGCNAAAAAATTNTTAGCTNANAAAGANAAAGCNGATAAAGAGAAATTAGAAAAAATTATCGAANATGCTANCCAAACAGCAAGCGGTTTATATTANACAATTTTAGAAGAAGGNCAAGGTGATACNCCNTATCCNGGACAAAAAGTTAAAGTACACTATACTGGATATTTTATTGATGGAAAACAGTTTGANTCATCAATTGGTAAAAATCCNATAGANTTTATGCTTGGTGCNAGACAAATTATNCANGGTTGGGAAGAGGGCATACAACTACTAAATGTAGGCTCTAAAGCAAAATTAATAATTCCACCTCATCTNGCTTATGGTGAGCGTGCTAGAGGTCCTATACCNGCTAACTCAACCCTAATTTTTGATGTTGANCTAGTTGAAATTATAGATACACATGATCACGATCATGANCATAGTGACCCAAATCATACNCATTAAATGAAAAAAATTATTTTTACAGCTCTTATTTTAATTTTGAGTTGTGCAANTTATAGTTTTCANTGGGATGANTTAACATTTGANGAAGCGGTTGTNGATNACAATAAACCAATTATGCTATACTTTTATGCAACNTGGTGAGGTCCATGTAAAATGCTGGAAGCATCAACATTCAAAGANAAAGAAATTATTAATTTANCAAAAAANAATTTTATTAATCTAAAAATAAATGCTGAAACTGAATATGGAATGCCTCTATTTAATCGTTTTAATGGNACAGGATACCCTTTAATTTTATTTTTAGATTCAAATGGTAATGAGCTAGATAGAATCTCAGGCTTTCTTCCAGATTATGAATTTATAATTAAAATGCAAAATATCCTTAATGGGAAAAATACTTTTACCTATTATTTAGATGAATATAATAAAAACAATCACTCTTCAGAAATTTTATTTGCGCTNGCCAATAAATACAAAGAAAAAAATGAAATTGATAAAGCAATATCGCTATATAAACAATTACTAAATTCTTCAAATGTATCCAAATCAGATTATGATAACTCAAAATATAGTCTTGCTATTTTGTCGATTCAAAAAAATAATACTGCATTAATTCTTGAATATCTTAATGAAAATCCATATAGTAATAATGTTGAAATTGCAGTTTTCGAACTTATTAATTATTATAAATCTCAACAGATGAATTTCGAAGAAATTGAATTATATAATCAATATTTAAAAAAATTAGATACAAGTTATAATTTTTTAAATAGTTTTGCATGGAGAATGTCTGAATTAAATATTGATTTAGAAGTTGCACTANTAAAAATTAATGAGGCNTTAGAGCTTATTGAAAAAAATAATGAACAATATCCCAACCTACTAGATACCAAAGCAGAAGTCTTATGGAAATCAGGTAAAGTTGATGAAGCCATTAAATGTATTCAACAGGCTATTGACCTAAAACCTGAAAACAAATATTACATATCTCAAAAAGAAAAATTTATAAATTCCTAATTCANAAATATATTNCCGCTATTGAGTAAAAATTGAGGATCAAATCCAGATTTTGTATTTTTTAACATTGTAACGGCATTTTTACCATAACATTTTTTAAAATCGTTTATTTTTCTTTTCCCAGTTCCATGTTCTGCTGAATAAACCCCTCCTAATTTTGCTGATANATCTACCATGTAATCATAAACTTCAAATGCTAATTGTTGCTGATGTTCTNCTGGAATTAAATGAAAATGTAAATGACAATCTCCCAAATGTCCAAATAATAGGTACTCNATATTATGAAATTGAAGTTTTCTATGAATTTTTAATAAATATTTTTTGAAGTTTTTTGGAGGAACTATTGTATCAGTTATAATNCTAATTCCTCCAAGTTTTTTAGTTTCAAGTAATGCATTATCAGGCATAGAATGTCTCGCTTCAAAAAACTTTTNCCAATGATTGGAATCATTTAATACATTAATTGATGATAAGTCTATTGATGAATCAAATTTTAATAATAATTTTGACCACTCATGAGATTTTGATGAAATACTTCCTCTAAAAATAGGAANTTGAATATAAAGCCCTACTTCTTTTGAGTTTGAAAACAAAAATTCTTTNTTATTCATATACTTTTGACAATTATGTCCAAAATATTCTAANGCAGATAATTGGCTCATATCACCATTAAACTCATTAAATAAAAACTGGTATATTCTTATTGCCTGATTCTCATTATTTAAACGCAAAAATAAATCTAAAAANTTTTTTGGTTTNTCAGCTAAATTAAATTTACATTGAGTTATCAATCCAAAAATGCCTTCACTCCCAATAATTAAATCAATAAAATCAATTTCTGATTCCATTGAAGAATATGGTCCGCTAGCATTTTTAATATTTGGTCTTTTATATCTAGGTATATCAATTATAAAAGTATGGNCATCACAATCTAAAATAAACTTACCATNAATTGAAATATAGTCTCCTCTTTTAATCGTTAAACTAAATCCATTAATTAACATAAATTCAATTTCATCTACCCAATACCGCGTGGCTCCTTTATGACCTGGAATAAATCCAGATGCATTGCAAGATAATGTACCGCCAACTAATGCATCATTTCGACTAGTTGGATCAACAGGATAATAAAGTGTATTTTGGGTTTGTTCTAAAATTTTATTTCTCATTTTTTCTAAAGGTATACTAACGGTTGTTTGAACATATTTTTTTTTCGAATTAACAGAAAAAATTTTTTTATTNAAATTTTTTNTTGAAAAAATTACACCTTTTTGGGGAGTAGCACTTCCTGTTAAATTTGTTTGCCCTGCTGAAAAAGTAATCGGTATACTTAACTGTGAACAAGTTCGTAAAATTAATGCAGCTTGTTCATTNTTTTGAGGTCTCACAAGCAACTGAGCTTCTCCTGGGATATTTGACCAATCTCGAGTAAATGGTTTAATAATATCAAAATCTATGCTTGAGTCTATTTTACATTGAATATCAAAAAATTCATTTAACTCNGAAAAATTTAATTCTGGAGATAATTTATTAATAATCTCAACATTACCTATTATATACTTNTTACTAAATTTTAATCTGTTTGTCATTTAGAATAAATTTATAAAATACTATTGTAAAAAATCTAATAATTAATTTAAATTAATTGTCGATTTTGGCCCGTTCGTCTAGTGGTTAGGACCCAGGGTTTTCATCTCTGTAACAGGAGTTCGATTCTCCTACGGGCTACAAAAAATGCTCAGAATTATTCTGAGCATTTTTTATTTTAACTAGAATGTTAATAAATAATGTAAATTATNAAATGATTAAAATCATTAAATCTTACATACAAGCAACCAAATATGTTTATTACTTGGCTTCTTTTAAAGATTCAAAAATTTCCTCTTTAAAATTTTCTGATGAACATTATATTGGCCTTGATCAAAATAAAACAATTGTAAGAATCTTTCATTCAAAAAAGAAAGAGAATCAGTCTATTATAATTTTTCCAGGAGCNTCTCCNTATGCTGAAAAGCATCCTGGAATGATGATGCTAGGAGATTCACTAAGAAAAATTGGCTACAATGTATATTTACCAAGAGTACCATCATTAAAAAATCTAATTCTGGATAAAGATAATGTAAANTGGTTTGCACACTGCTATCAAGAGTTGGTAAAAAATAAAATTGGATTCAGAGATGATATTATGATTATTGGGTTAAGCTATGGAGGGGCATCACTTTTAAAAGCTACATTAAATAAAAAAATGCAAAATCCTAAACCAAAATCTATTTTATCGTATGGAACTTATTTTTCTATAGATACGGCATTAGATTTCTTTATCACTGGTCAAATTAAATTTAATAATAAAAATTTTAATATTAAACCGCATGAATGGGGTCCTATTGTACTGTTTTATAATTTTATTGATACAATTAAATCAGANCTGAATACAAAACAAATTAAAAAAATACTTNATCACCGTATTAAAGATGAGCATGAAGTTGTTGAAAAAGAATTAAATAAAATGGATGATAATTCAAAAGAAAAAAAATTAATTTCTAATATTCTTGATGGTAAAGTNACTAAAAAAATGCATTTAATAATCAATCAAATGATTAAAACTAATAAAGATTTATTAGAATTTATTTCTCCTAAAAATTGGATTGATCAAATTAATAATAANGTATTCATCATGCATGGAGCAAATGATTCTATGGTTCCATTTACAGAGTCTACTTTTCTACATCAAAGTTTAAAAAATAGTACTTTACTTATATCNTTTTTATATGAACATAAAGAAATATCAACCAANAGAGGAATATTTTTTAAAATCAAAGAATTTTTGAAACTCATTAAGTTCAATGCANATTATATTAAATATAATTNATGAAAGTTAAATCTTTCTTAGGTGGTTTTGATAAAAATTTTTCATACTTAATTTGGTGTGAAAANACAAAATTAGCCGCAGTTGTTGANCCTTCAACAGATCCATTGGAAATCTTAGAATCTATTGAATCACGTAATTTAATTNTATCCAAAATTCTTATTACTCATACACATCATGATCACATTGCATATTTAAATGATTATAAGAATGTTTTTTCTAATTTAATCATTTATAGTTTTCATAATTCTATTAATCTAAAAGAAGACTATATAGGTTTAATTGATAATGAAATAATTAATATTGGTGAAATTATTTTAACGACTNTACATACACCTGGCCATTTTTCAGATAGTGTATGCTATTGGAATAAAAAAAATAAATATTTATTTACTGGCGATACAATGTTTGTAAGTCGTACTGGAAGAGTAGTAGGTAAGCACAGCAATATAAATGANTTATATAATAGTATTTATAAAAAAATTTTNATGCTAAATACNGAAACACTNATTCTACCTGGTCACAATTATGGATTNAAACCATCNATNACCATAAAAGATAGTATTAAATTGTTTGATTTTTTTNAATGCNCAAGCCTTGAAGAATTTAAAANAGTTATGANGAATTATGAAAAAAATAGATAAATCTANCAAATTCTTATAATTTATCTTGTTTTTATGAAGAGAAATNACTAGAATNATATGCAATTTTTTTAAGNTATATATATTAATATAATAGAAGGAGACGTAATTATGGCAGATAAAGTCGCAAAAACAGGTGTACAAAAAGAAAAAGGTTACCTATACTACTTAGGTAAAGATGGTAATGTTTGGGCATCAAGAATGGCTAGAGGTAGCGATAAAGGTGGTGATAAAAAAATGGTTGGTGAAGCTGGTGTAAAAAGAGAATCAGGATACCTATACTTCATTGACAAAGACGGTGATGTATCTAGAGCTAAAATGGCTAGAGGCAGAAAGTAATCCAGTCTTAAATTAGCTNAANACTAATTAACCCCCTTTAATATAATATTTTAAAGGGGGTTTTTTTTATGGCAAAATATTTACTTNTACAAATTTTCTTTTCTTTTTTATTATNTAATGTTATNAANGANATTANAATATATGGGAATANNATTACTAGAGATGATANTATTTTAAAAACAATCTCTCATTCAGTTAATGATACAATTAATATTCAAAATTTAACACTTGATCAACAAAAATTATTTGATACTGGATTATTCTACGACACAGTAATTTATTTTGATAGTACAATCTATAATATCATAGTTTTTGAAAAACCTAAACGAAGTATTAGNCCAGAAATTGATAAGGATGATATATTGGGTTGGTCTGCTGGGATTTCAGCTAAAAACAACAATATAAATGGTAAAAATAAAAAATTAGGTATGAGTTTGCTCGCAGGAGCTAATAATTTATTAGAGTTAGATTATCTTGACCCTAAATTAAAATCTACTAGAGATTCATTAAACGTTAATATTTATTTAAAACAAACAGATAATTCTCAAGAAAATTATAAATTATTTAATAGTGGTATTCAATCATCTATTGCGCTATTAACTTCAAATTTTTCGCATCAAATAAAAATTATCAATGAGGCTGAATTTTCAAAATTAAATTATTATGAAAATACTNCTGAAAAAAATTATTCAATTNTAAATTCATTTATTTATGANTTTANAACTATAAAAAATAAATTTTTTATAAATTTATCACACAACTANTTTAATAATATTTATGATGATTATTTTNCATTAAAAGTAAATAATCTACATTTCATTAANTTTAGAANAGTTAANGAAAATTTAAAATTAGTTATCAATAATAAACTTTATCTNAATTTTTCAAAAAATATTCCNATNTATAAAAAGGAATATGTTATTAATGAAAATTATGTAAGAGGNTATGATATTAANAACCTGCCGTTNGATATNNTNGAAAATACATTGCTNTGGAATAATATTNTTTCAACTTCAATTCAATTAGAGCTACCCATAAAANAAACAAATTTAATGTTAACNAANATGTTATTTTTCTGGGATTGGGGTATAGGTTCTAATGATATAAAAAAATTCNATTATAANAATAAAATAAAAAGTTATGGATTGGGATTNAGATACAATATTGATAAAATGGGTAATATAGATNTTTGCNTTGGTATTAACCCTTTCAATNCGAAAAAAGAAATTCAAGCTATTGTTAATTTTAAAAGTTTTTANTTTCTAAAAANANNTTTNAAAATCATTACTTTCTGAAANTGATTTTCTTTNCCTTCTATCATTCTTNAAATATTAGACCTGTGTGTGAAAATTAAAAAAATCGAAATTAATATTGTAAAGAAACCNAANGCTGAATAAATACCAGGGCTATACCAAAAATAAGTNGAAACTACCANTGNTAAACCNGCAAAAATAGTACTTAAACCAACATATCCTGTAAAAATCAAGACNAGTATCCANATAGAAAANACTAGTGAAATACTTGATGGAAAAATTGCTGCTATTACCCCAAGTAANGTGCCNGCGCCTTTTCCNCCTTTAAAACTATAGAAAATTGGATAAACATGTCCNAATACANAAGAAANACCTATTAATATTTTAATTAAATCTTGATCTAACGACATATCTATATATGGNGAAAATAAGATAACNGGTAAATAACCTTTCATTATATCTATCAAAAGTGTACCAAGTGCAAANAATGGACCTANACTTCTAAANGCATTGGTTGCTCCAGCATTACCACTGCCTAAATTTCTAATATCTACTTTTTTAAATTTCCCTAATAAAAGGCTTCCAGAAATAGANCCAATNAGATAACNNAAAATAATAAATNTAAATAACTTNATCATANNTCAAAATCTTCATCTANTTTTTGAACNCCAAGAGTTAANGCTCCNGGACCAGCNTGACANCCTAAACCACCNCCAAGTTCTANNAGATAACTTTTTTTAATATTTTTNTTNTTATTTAACATTANTGTTTCNANTTTTTTACCATCTATNNNATTATNAGCNTGCGCNACNAATANTCTATAATTAAATTTTGGATTTAATTTTTTNNCAACGTNATTAGCAAATTTTTCNACTANATTTGATTTACCTAATAGTGCACCTCCAGGTTTTAGCCTNCCNGATTTTGCAACTAANACAGGTGTNANNCGTAATNTNTCAGCTAAAGTTTTTATTTTNGGTTTNANTCTTCCACCNCTAACAATATATTTNAAATCTGTTAANAATACATANAANGAAGTATCTATTTTTTTTTGTTCAATTCTATCNAGAATTTGTTTATAACTTTTTCCAGCTTGCTTTANATCAACNGCATGCATTGTTAATANNCCTANAGCTACACCTGCAGTTTCCGAATCAATAATATCAANATTNGATTCCTTNATATTTTTNGANCCATTTTGTGATGATTGAAATGTCCCACTNACTTTTTTTGATAAATGAATNGATATNATATTTTTATAATGAGAGGANACAAAATTATACATTTTAATAAAATCTCNTGANGTTGGTTGAGATGTTTTAGGNTGATTAGGATCAATTTTCATTTGNTTATAAAATTCTTTACTAGTTTGAGTNACTTTATCTATATGTTGCTGTCTACCAAAACTATANTTTACTGGAACCACTTGAACTTCTTTTAAATACTCTTCAGGTAAATCAGCTGTTGANTCAGTAACTATAGCAATAGAACTTGAACCNTGATGATGCATAGATTTTTCTTGCTTAGTCATNTCATCTACTTTTTTATCAANAACGGTACCATAAACATTNCACATTTTAAATAGNTTNGCTGGNTCATTAGTATGTATATGGACTTTNACNTTTTTAGTAGAACCTGCTATAACCATACTNTCNCCAAAATCAGAAATTTTAGATTTTAATTCATTCCTATTAATATTATTGCCTACTACTACACATTCAGTNCAAAATTTATTTTCTATTGTAAAATCTACATCTCTATTTAANTGTTCTATTTTTTCTATTTCATAGCTNATATCTAGATGTGTAGTTTGTATTCTTCTACCTTGTCCTTTTTCAATTAAATTTANAGCTCCTTGAATTANCAGAACATATCCNANTGCTCCAGANTCTACAACNTCTGATTTTTTTAAAATNTTTAATATTGATTTTGTTGACTTTAAAGATTTTTCTGCTTCTTTAAAAATATGTTTTACAAAAATAACATAATCCTGACACCCATCATCAATNATTTGCTTTGCAGCTTCTGATACATCNCGCATAACNGTTATGATTGTACCTTCTTCAGGATTAGTNANAGAATCTAAAGCACTTTCGTAGCCTTGACTCAAACCTTCTGCAAATTCTTGTACATTTATAGTATCTAAATTTTCAAATGATTTTTTAAGTCCATAATAAAACTGAGCTATAATNGTACCAGAATTACCTCTNGCAGATTCTAAAGCTGTATTAGCTAATANNTCCATNGCTTTACCAGCAGAATCAAACTCATAATTTTGATANTCTTTTACAACGGGAAATAAAGTAAAAACCATATTAGTGCCTGTNTCTCCATCAGGTACTGGNAAAACATTAATTTCNTCTAAGGTTTTTTGATGNGCTATTAAATTATTTATACCTGCAGAAATTGCATANTATAATTGNTGACCGTTTAACTTATCTAATTTAATCGACATAAAGTTTTAAAAATTTATATATTTTAAGACTNTCAAACCAAATATGAAACTGATTCATAAATTGCTTTTCAGTTTTACTATTTTTTTGAATTTTATATATTGTATTTTCAAAATTAATAGTATTTAAATACTTCCTTAATTTACTATTTTTTTTACTACATGATAATACTATTTCTTCTATACTACTATTCCATAAAGCACTTAACGTCTTAAAGAATGATTTTAATACTTTATATGCCTCTTTATTTATATTCAAATCAGATAAAAAATTTTTTTTTAAAGTTGATAACCTAAAGCCTGTACCCAAATAAACCCTAGACTCACATCTNGATGAAGGGAATACTAAAATATTATCTATTTTAAATGGCTTACTAAACTTTGCNAGNCTTTGTAAAAAATAAAANTCTTCTGTTGCTTTTTTAGCNGGCATACCACCAACAGAAATATAAGCTTTCATTGTACATACAATTGCNGAACCTAAACTTACGTAGCCNTAAGGAGANCCTGTAGATTCTATATTAANAGCAATTNTTTTTAATAATTTTTCNTATTTTTTAATTCCTTGTTGAATTTTAACATTATCATTTTTCTGATGTTTAAAATTTATAGTAGCAAAGCCAATATCATTTTTTTTAAATTTATTGGAAATAACCTCTAAATAATCCTCATGTAATAAACAATCTGCATCAAGAGAAAAGAATAAACTAGAAAAATTAGAATATTTAATACAAAAATCATGACCAATTTTTCTTGCCATTCCCACGCCAGATTTTTCATTGCTTAATTGATGATTTGATGAGAAACAGTCAATGATTATAAATTCATATTTAAATTTTAGTTTTGAGACTATTTTAAAAGTATCATAATTATTTTTTTTTATATGTATTGTATCATTAGCAGAATTATTAATTACAATGACTACCAATGTATTTTTNAGTAAATCAGTATTCTGTTCATTTATAGATTCTAAAGTTAATTGTAAAAAGTTTTTTTCTGCAAATGAAGGAATTATAATAAAGTATTTATATTTTCTTTTTTGTGGAAATTTATTTGGATTACCTAATTGGTAATTTATTTTTTTATTTTCATATTTACTTAAAGTTTGATTCAATTTAAGTTATTCTCATAATATGCTTTTACTAATTCTAAAGCGCTATCATAATTGTCTATCCAATGAATTTGAATACCCCTTTTCTCCATTCTCCTAAAGAATGTCATTTGTCTTTTAGCAAATTGATTAATAGCAATATTAAGATTATCTCTCATCTCATTAAATGAAAATTCATTATTTATGTACTTACCAATAAATTTATATTCTAAGCCAAAATAATTTAATCTTTCTATATCTAAACCATTATTAATTAGCTGTTCAACTTCTTCAATCATACCATTTTCCAATCTATAAAATAACCGTTTTCTAATAAGAGATAAGTTTTTTGTTCTATTAATTTTGATACCTAAAACTAATGTTTTTTTTGTGTTCAATTGATTTAAATTCATATCTAAATTTTCGTTTTGATTTAAAATTTCCATTGATCTAATTATTCTTCTCTTAGTAGTATGATATGATGAATTATATTTTTTNGGATATTGTCTTTTAAAATCTAGAATGAGTTGATTTAATGATAAACTAAATTTTTCTTCTCTTAAATTGNTATCAGGGGGTGCATTAGAAATTTCATAATTAAGTAAAATGGATTCTATATATAATCCTGTACCACCACACAAAAAAATATTTTTACCATTTGATTGAACTTTATTATAAGATTTATTAAAGTCGATTTTAAATTGAAATACACTATAGTTTTGATTAGGATTAATAATATCTATTAAATGATATTTTATTTTATTTTTATTAATAATGTATTCAGAAATATCTTTACCGGTACCTATATCCATACCTTTATAAATTTGACGAGAGTCTGCAGAAATAATTTCTCCATTGAATTGATTCGCCAATCGTACAGCAAGAGATGTTTTCCCTGATGCAGTAGGTCCTAAAATAGTAATCATTAATTTAAATCTATTTTTGCTTCTAAAATAGATTCAATATTTTCTGCAACATTTTCTAGGTGAGCCTTAGTATAATCATCAAAAGTATTATGACCAAGATTGAAATATATGTTTTTGAGGGTTTTCTTTAAATTTGATCGTGCTAATATTTTTGCATCATTCGGAAAGGTTGTAGTATTATAAATATCTAAAACAATTACTCTCATCAAATCAATATANGACTCTTGAAGCTCTCTTCTGTAACTATTTATATTTTCTCCCGAATCAAGCTCTTCCCAAATCATTGTATTGACAGTTTCAAATAATTCAACCATTGTAAATGGATTAGAATCTAAAGTTCGTAATTCATTATCTTGTAATCTTAAAATTCTTCTTGGATGAAAAACAGAAAATAAAGCATTAGATTGAATCCTTTTTATTATAGTATGGAGAGGATAATCTAATCTATCCATACTCCAAACATAACCATTAAAATCATCGTATCTTTCAGGAGATAGTTTATTTAATAAGTTTTGATCAAAATTAAATGCATTTTTATGCAATATTCTATTATTAATGAACTGTAAAGCTTTTCGCTGCTGATCACCAGAAACAACAACTAAAGGATTTTTTTGACCAGGATCCCCAATATGATTTCTGGAAAAATGAATTCCTCCGATAAACTTTGCTGCTGTTCTATATGCAGAATAATACTCACCAATACCTTGTGAGAATACGCTTCTTAATTTTTGAAATCTACTTCCCTTTTTTTCAAAATCATTAATTAAATTTTTCCACAATTTTTGAACTAAATCTAACTGTTTATCATAAAATTCTACTGGATCTTTTCCAATATCCCAAACATTACACAATGGATCAATTCCTCTAGAAGATAAACCGAATGCATCTTCATCTGTACCATATGTTAAATAAGGTTCATTTGATCTATTGGCGATTGATTCTAAACATGCGTTCTCGTTGTTGATTGGTATTTGATTATCTTGATAAACTGCAGGTAAAACACCTTTAGTATGAGAACATTGACTGTAACCATATTCAATTGCCCAATCATCATATGGACCAGGTTCAATTTGAAATAAACTATTACCATTGTCTAATAATGATACTGGATGATAATCCATCACGGAACCACTAATACCCATTTGACTTGTAAATTTGGGGTCACTCAATTGTTCAACTGTATAAATTGAGCTAGCTTTAAAATTATGCCTAAGACCTAATGTGTGTCCTACTTCATGTAAAACTAAATCAACAAGCCCTTGGTATATATAATCTTGTAAATCAGAATCTGAATCATTTAAATAGCCTTGACTAGTCAAAGAATGCCAAGACAAAATCATCTGCTGTTGTAAATTTTCTGCATAATTACATTTATGTTCATGNTGATTCAATTCTTCAGANTCCCACATTGAAATTGGGTCATCAGATGTAACTGGAACAGCAAATTCATCATATTCTCTATAAAAAGCTCTAGTAAAATCTGCAGCTATTCTAATATCAGCATCATATATCTCACCTGTATAAGGATTAGCTCTGGATGGACCAACAGCATATGCTCTTTGAGGCTGTACAATCCATCTTATTGTATTATATCGAGCATCCCCTGGATGCCAAGTTGCATCATCAGGCATTTGCTTTGCTACAATTGCATTTTTAAATCCAATTTTCTCAAATGCTTTATTCCAAGCTAAAACTCCATCTTTTACAGCCTGTCTAAATTCTTCTGGTATTGTATTTTCTAACCAATAAACTATAGGTTCAACTGGTTCAGACATTTCTCTATCAGGATATTTTTTTTTCAAATTCCATCTGTTTATATATCTAACATAGGGCGTCTCTTTTAATGTAGATGTATAATCTTGATAAATTGTGGTAAAATAGCCTAGCCTATCATCAGCAACTCTAGGTTTAAAATCTGTATTTGGAATATCCAATAAACTAATATGATAAGTATGCATCATGCTGTGTGAATTTGGTAAAGTNATAGAATTTGTCCATTTAGCACTTTTAAAATGTAATTTCATCTGGATTTCTGTATTTGTCGGAAATGATTGCAGATCACTAATGAAACTATTTTTTTTATCAAATCTATATTGGCCTTTTCTGTTTTGCGAAACATATGAAACATCTGTAAGAAACATTTCTGTAGCATCTATTAAAATGGCACCCGTTTCTAAATGAGGCATAGATACAACTTTTCCTGTAGAAACAATTGAATTGGAAAAATTTTCTAAAGAACGATAAATAGCAGAAGATTTGTCAGCCCTAAAAGAGGTATTAACATGGACCATTTGTACTGTATTGGATAATTTTTCAAAAATATAAGGAAACTCCCAAAGCTGAGAACCTGAATCATAATACTGCCCATCACCTGATTTTCTTGTTAAATTTGCCAAATAAACTTTATCAAATTGTTCTGGCTTAATTGAAATTAAAAATTTATTTTTATCCTTGTCCCAATATAAATCGAACAAACCAGGTATAANTTCAAAATTTTTAATCACTTTATCAAAAGATGGAAACTCTGATTTCTTAGGTGCCTGAGGTGGCTTAGTTGGCTCATCTGACTTAACTATTTTTTTTTCTTTCTTTTGTTTAAGAAAATCTACATCTAATGGTTCAAAAGAGTTAGAAGCTAAAATAGTAAAAAAGAAATAAAATAATATTAAATTTGATTTATTCATTATAAAAAGTTAATAAAGTCAATTTGATTTTGCATAATTTATTTATTTCTTAAAATTATTTGATGTCGTTTAGGCCCAATAGAAATTATTGATATTTTAACACCTATCTCTAACTCCAAATATTTTATATATTCTTGAGCACTTTCAGGTAGACTTTCAAAATTATCGATATTTTTAATTTCAGTATTCCAGCCTGGAAACTCCTTATAAATTGGTTTTACAATATCTAAATTATTAAGAGCTTCNGTCATATTTTTTATTTTTTTACCATTGACATCATAGTGAGTACACACTCTAATGGTTTTAAATGAATTTAAAATATCTAGTTTTGTAATAGCTATACTCGTTAAACCATTAACTTTAGCACTATATTTTGCGGCTACTAAATCAAACCAACCACANCGCCTTGGTCTACCAGTTGTTGCTCCAAATTCTTTTCCAACATGACCAAGAGTTTGACCGTCTTCATCAAATAATTCAGTTGGAAATGGTCCTCCACCAACTCTAGTTGTATATGCTTTAAAAATTCCGGTAATCTCATTTAATTTAGATCCTGGNAGACCTAAGCCTGTGCCAATACCACCAGATGAACAATTAGATGATGTTACGTATGGATAAGTTCCATAATCAACATCAAGTAAAGTTCCTTGTGCACCTTCAATTAAAACATTTTTTTTCAAAGCATTATGTAAAAATTCAAATGTATCTTTAATATAAATTGAAATTTCATCACAAGCATGATAAAATAATTTAAACTCTTCTTTTAAGTCTTTAACTGCCTCGTTTGAGATTTCATTATTATCCAATGCAAATTTTAATCTTTTATCGATTTTATCTTGTAAATCTGAATTTGATAATAAATCTACCGCTCTCAAGCCAATCCTCTTATATTTATCTACATAAGTTGGNCCAATGCCTTTACATGTTGTNCCAATTTCATTATTAGTTTTTGCTTCATTTGNNCGATCTATAAATTTGTGAATAGGGGTAACAATATGAGAAAAATAGTCAATNTATATACGATTATTAACTCNAATATTTANTTCTTTTAGTTTATTAATTTCTTCCAAAATACCTATTGGNTCNATTACCATTCCATTACCNAAAACACAAANACAATCTTCACGAAGTGCACCAGTTGGAATTTGATGTAAAACTATTTTTTTATCTTCAAGATAAACAGTATGNCCAGCATTTGCACCNCCTTGATATCGNGCTACAACATCGACATTTTTACTTAANAGGTCTACTATTTTCCCTTTNCCCTCATCNCCCCATTGNCCTCCTACAATTGCATCAAAAGACATAATTNATTTAATCCTCCTCTTCTTTAAATTCTGGTATAGGATATTTNTCTTCAAAAAATAACATCACTGGACTTGCAATAAATATTGAAGAATAAGTTCCAATAATTATTCCTATNANTAAAGTAAACGCAAATGGCTTCAAAACAACTCCTCCATAAAAAAATAAAACTAAAACAACTGCNAGTGTTGTAATAGATGTTACAAATGTTCTNTTTAATGTTTCATTAATAGATCTNTTAANAATATTAATTCTTTCNTGATCTAATAANTTATTAATATTTTCTCNAATTCTNTCNTAAACTACAATTGTATCATTTAATGAATATCCTACTATAGTTAATAAAGCAGCAATGATAGTAATCCCAATTTCTATNTTAAAAAATGANAATAATCCNANAGTAATAACNACATCNTGNGTTAANGCTGCTAAACTTCCAANTGCATAATACCTATCAAATCTTATNGCTATNTAAAAAGANATTAAAAGTAATGCTAATAAAATTGCATTTCTTGCACTNGATTTTAGCTCAGAACCNAGCTTNGGTCCAAANGAATCTATGCTATTTACTTTNATGGCTGGATAATAAACAGATAATTNNTCAATNATAAANGATTCATCTTCTATGAATTTTGTTCTCAATAAAAAATTAGAATTTTNAGATGATGAGTTNACNTCAACAACTTCAATCTTTTGATTAATATGAGTTTCTAATANTTCTCTAAAATCTTTTATCTGAGTTTTAACAATAGANATATTAATATTNGTACCTCCAGTAAACTCTACTGTTAGATTTAAACCTTTCCAAAATAAAATAAATAGTGATGTTAAAATTAATAAACATGATAAAATACTTGTAAAAAAATTATAAGATGAAAAATTGATTTGTAATGTATTTCTAAATATTTGCATTATATACTCAGTTTTTTGATTGATATATAATTAGATAAAGTCAAAAAAATTGTTCTAGTTATAAAAACAGCTGAAAACATTGAGCATAATATTCCTACACTTAATGTTGTTGCAAAACCTTTTATGGGGCCTGATCCAATAAATGATAGTACAAATGCTGTTAATAATGTTGTGACATTAGCATCAAAAATAGTAATAAATGCTCTATTATATCCGTTATTTATAGCTGCTTTTACTTTAGAACCAATACGCAATTCTTCCCTTATTCGCTCGAAAATTATTATATTTGCATCAACTGACATACCAACTGTTAATAATAGACCCGCAATCCCTGGTAAAGTTAATACTGCCTCCATAGATATCAATATTCCTAGAACTAATATCATATTTATAAGTAAAGCAAGATTTGCTAACAATCCTGAAATATTATAATAAATAATCATAAAAATAAATATAATTAAAATTCCAAAAATCATTGATTTCCAACCTGAATCTATAGAATCCTTACCTAACGAGGGTCCTATGTAATTAATTTGTGCAATTTTAATTGGAGCTGGTAATTCACCAGCTTTTAAAACAGCAGCAATATCTTGAGCTTCTTGCTTATTAGCAAAACCAGTAATTCTCGTTCCTCCAGATGAGATTTTATTTTGAATTGTTGGAGCCATAAAAACTTTTTTATCCAAGACAATAGCAACTTGGTTACCAATATTATTACCAGTAAACCTGCTCCACTTAACTTTTCCAGCTTTGGTCATATCTAAATTCACAATCCACTTACCGGCATCATCATTACCAAACTCTGAAATTAATGCCTTGGGTTCTTTAATTTCTCCTCCAGAAATTGCTGACTTTTGATTTACCAAATATAGTCGTCTCAAAACTTGATCATTATCTGTATTGCTGGTATTGTTATCCCATAAAATTTGATACTTATCGTTAAAAAATGATTCCGAATTTTTTACAATCAGATTAATAATATCATAGTCTTTTTGCATAGCAAGCATGCTGCCACGTGATGCAGATAAAAGATTCTGTAATTTTAATTGATTATCACCATTGTTATCAATTTTAAAAATAATTTCATTAAACTTCTGAATACTATGAACCAAAGTTAGCTCAAACTCGGCTGTTCTTTGTATATATTCTTTAGCGTTTGATACATCTGAAACACCAGCCAATTCAATCACCAAACGATCTGATCCAAATCTTTGAATTGATGGCTCTCCAACACCATACTGATTATGGTTTTCAATTCTATTACGCATAATATCTAAAATAGCTGTCATAGATTCTTTTCTTTTATCTTTTAGCACTTTCAGTATATTATTTGGATCAGAATTGGGACTTACCTTCAATAAAGAAGAATAAAATTTAGCTAACTTAGCATTAGCTGATATATTAAATAACTCATCTAATACATCTGTTTGACCAGATAATGATTCTTTTATTGCGCTATCGATATCATTCTCAAGTTCTTTCTTTAGTGATTGAGTTAAAGTTTTATTCGCCTGACCTAATAAATAAGATTTATAGTCAAGCTCTAGTACAATATATAAGCCCCCTTGTAAATCCAAGCCTAACTTTAAAGCATCATCTTTTAAATAATCTATATTAATATCATTTAATTCTGGATTACTAGATATAGAATAGTATTGGTAAGTAGGGTTTATAAAATATACAGCAAGTGATAAGAATCCTAAAATAATTATCCATCTAATATGTAATCTTTGAAACATTAATTTTTATGTGTACAATATAATTGTATGATTAATTGTTTTATAAATTTAATTGAAATTAAATTTACAAATAAGCGATTTTTACTTATTTTATAATAACTACTAAACTTAAATTGTAATATTAAAATATTCACGTAAATGAAATCATTCAATACAAAAACCATAGCATTATCAAATCAAAAAGGTGGTGTTGGCAAAACAACTTCTGCTGTGAATATTGCAGCATTTCTAGCAATTACCGAAACACCCACGCTTTTAATTGATATGGATCCACAGGCAAATGCATCTATTGGTGTTGGTGTAGATTCGCAATCAAAAAATAAATCTATTTATGATATTTTAATAAATAAAAAAAATATTAATGATTGTATAAGAAAAACTGAAATAGAATACTTAGATGTCATTCCTTCTTCTTCTAATTTAGCAGGTGCAGAAATTGAGCTAGTTAGTATGTTCACAAGAGAATCAATTTTAAAAGAAGCTCTCAAAAATGTTTATGGAAAATATAAATATATAATAATAGATAGTCCTCCTTCTTTAGGACTGTTAACAGTGAATATCTTTACTGCTGTAGATTCTCTAATCATACCTATTCAGTGTGAATACTATGCCTTAGAAGGCTTATCTCAGCTTTTAAATACAGTAAGACTAATTCAAAATAATTTAAATAAAAAACTAGAGATTGAAGGCGTTTTAATTACAATGTACGATTCTAGATTAAACTTATCTAATCAGGTTGTAAACGAAGTAAAACAATATTTTGGAGAAAAGGTTTATAAAACACTCATTCATAGAAACGTAAAATTAAGTGAATCGCCTAGTTTTGGTAAACCAATTATGCTTTATGATGCATCATCAACTGGTTCACAAAATTATATGAATTTAGTATCAGAAATTTTAAATCTAAATGGATAAAGTTCTAGGAAAAGGTCTTAAGGCCATCATTAAAACTAATAATTCAGAAGAAAATGAAAGATATCTTGCTGGGCAGATTAGCATTTCAAAAATTATTCCAAATGAAAATCAACCCAGAGAATACTTCAATAATGAACAAATGGATGAACTAATAGCTTCAATAAAAGAAAATGGAGTTCTGCAGCCTATAACGGTCAGAGAATTAGAAGATGATACATATCAAATCATTGCTGGAGAAAGAAGATACAGGGCTGCATCGTATTTAAACTTAAAATGGATTCCAGCTTATACTGTTCAAATAAAAGATGAATCAAAGTTAATGGAATATGCTTTAATAGAAAATATACAAAGAGTTAATCTCAATACTCTTGAAGAAGCCGAGGGGTATGCATTACTAAAAGGAAAATATAATTTTACTCAAGAGGAAATTGCTAAAAAAGTTTCAAAAAGCAGGTCCGAAATATCAAATAAACTTAGATTACTAAAATTACCTAAGCAAGTCAAGGATGGCTTGCGAATGAATGAAATAACTTATGGTCATGCAAGAGCATTGTTAACATTAAAAAAATCTATTCCAATGATTTCTACTTACAATAAAATACTAAATTCGAATTTAAGTGTTAGGCAAACTGAATCAATTATTAAAAGTTATATTAATCAGTCTAAAACAAAGGTCTCCAAGAATTCTAATAAAGAGTTAATTAAATATAGAGATGAATTAAACTCTATTTTAAACACCGATATAAAAATTAATCAAAATGATACTGGTCTAGTTAGAATAACATTTAAATCAATGACTAGTTTTAAAAAACTAATAAAAAAACTAAGAAATGAATGATAAACAATTTTCAATTACAATCATTAACGAAAAAAATAAATTACATAAAAGCCTAAGCATATCTTTTTTAAAATTTAAAATTATTCTGTTTTTTCTTTTAACTACAATAGTTTTGTCAATCATAACTATTTTAGATTGGTATAGTCTAGAAACTAGACAAGATCAACTGAATATGATTTATAAAAAAGAAAATAAAATTATATCTTTAATCAATACTATAAAAGAAAGTGGAGTAATAAATGATTCAGCTTTAAAGGAATTTAGTATATCAGAAGATTACGATCAAATGAATAGATTTTTACCAATTAGTAAGCCAGCTGAAGGGATAATAACTAGGGGTATTAATAGTAATAATTCCCATAATGGTGTTGATATAGCAGCAATTTATAAATCAGATGTTCAAGCTATTCAAAAAGGTATTGTTATACTCGCTGATAAAATTAACGAATTAGGAAATACTGTCATCATTTCTCATCATGAAAATTTCTTTTCTTTATATGCTCATTTAGATAAAATGAATGTAAACAAACGTCAAGTGGTTGAAAAAAAACAAAATATTGGGACTGTTGGCAAGGCTAATAATAATGAGGGGCCACATTTACATTTTGAAATTTGGCATAATAATGTTATTATTGACCCAAGAAATTTAATCGAAGAATATAAGGAAAAAGATGTTTCAGTCGAATAAGTCGCAAAACTCATCTCTAGGTACGATTTTAGCTCCTGAAATTGATATTAAGGGTGATATCAACGTATCAGGAAATATAATAGTATTTGGTAAAGTCACGGGTGATATTGTATCAACTGGTATTGTTAATACNGCAAAAGGTTCTCGGGTTNNAGGTAATATAAAAGCTAAATCTNCTNATATTAGTGGANNGGTNANTGGNAATATTGAAGTAGAAAAAAAAGNNGTNTTNGGTACCACNTGTACATTAAATGGTAATATAGAAGCTGCTATTATCACTATTGNAGAAGGNGCTAAATTTGATGGTTTATGNAGCATGNTNAAAACCAAAGAAACTCNNGTTGAAAAAATTAATANNTCANCNAATAGCCANTAGTGCAAAANCCTGATTTTAATTTACAAAAATCNATTTCTGCTAGNTATACACTTCTTGGTTCNATTCTCTCATTAGGAGGACTNGGNTATTACTTNTTTAAAAAAAATGATAATATAANATGGTTNTTNTTAATGTTANTTTTNGGTATAATTGTTGGCATGTACGAACTATATAAACAAATTAAATGACNTTATTATATTTTATTTTTTTAATATCTNTTTTATCNNTCCTNCCTATTTTTTTTATTNTTAAATACCAANATTTNATNGTNAAAAATNTTTTATANAATCATATTCTNATTTTTTTNATAAAATTGATAATTATTTCAATGGTTATATATATTTTTATTTCTAACTTAAGTGGTCTGAATGATAAGTTATTCATTATTGTTGGNTGTTGTATCAGTGTAATNTTTCACTTTATCGAGGGATTTGTTCTNCAAACAATTTTAAATAAAAATGGCAGGTAAATACGATCCAATGAGCGGAGAAATGATTCGCTCTCATGTAACAGATGCTCCNATTTCANAAGATAGNATNTTATATCCTATAGCTGACTTTTTTAATTCTATATCAATTCCATTTACAAAACATGTNGCAATGCTNTGGGTAGCTGCANTTGTNACTATTATTNTNTCNTTATGGGCAACGCGAGGTTATAGAAAAAATAAACATGCGAANCCTAAAGGAATTGCGCATTTATATGAATTANTAGTTGANTTTATNAAAAACGATATGGTAATNCCNAATATNGGTAAAAAAGATNCNAATAGATGGACNCCTCTNGCTGCAACTTTTTTTATATTNATATTAATGTGTAACTTNATTGGNTTAATACCNTTTTTNGAAAAACTNGGTGGNGGTGGTGGTACAACAGCNACTGGCAACTTCGGNGTTACNTTAGGTCTATCATTTNTAACATTTATTGCTATAATNATTGCAGGAACNNTAAAGCATGGTTTTATAGGTCACTGGAAAAATATGGTTCCACATGGAGTNCCCGCTCCTGTATTACTAATACTNATACCAATTGAAATTATAGGAATGTTTGTGAAGCCAATGGCATTAACCCTGCGTNTAGGAGCCAANATGACTGCAGGTCATATTGGAATGTTNGCAATTTTTGGACTTCCTTATTTNATTGGTAGCTCCATATAATGCACTNNCAGGTTCNCTTCCNCAGCCATCNTGGGGNTTTGCTNTAGTNGCTGTANTNTTAAATTTTGGAGTNTATTTCTTAGAAATTATTGTTTCATTNGTACANGCNTATGTATTCACATTATTATCAACAGTATTCATNGGNATGGCAATTCATGCTGAACATTAACTAAATATAAAAAGGAGAAAAAAATGAANAAATTACAAAAAATAGCAATTAGTCTNATNCCANTATCTGGTNTAATGGCAGCAGAAACTGCAATGGCAGTAGGTAAATTAGCTGCTCCATTTGGTGCAGGATTAGTNGTTATTGGTGCNGCNTATGGAATCGGTAAATTTGCNGCNGCNGCNGCNGANGCNACTGCNAGACANCCTGAAGCTGCAAATGATATCAGAAGTGCNATTAATNTACCTTTATTTCTACTNGAAGGTGTTGCGATTATAGCTCTTGTTGTATGCTTATTAGCATCATTTTAATTAATAGGGGACTTTAAATGAAAAAAAATATTATTTTATTTTCATTTCTCATTAGCCAAGCATTCAGTGCATCTGCAAATGATGGTGGCTCATGGATTACAAGTTGGCTTTTTCCGGCTACAGGTCTATTTTGGTGGGCAGTAATTACTTTCTTGCTTGTTTTAATAGTTTTAAGATGGAAGGCATGGGGTCCATTAATGGAAGCCCTAGATGCCAGAGAGCAAAAAATAGAAGAATCTTTAAATAAAGCAGAAAAAATTATTGCAGATCAAGAACTTAGCGCGCAAGAAAATGAAAAAATATTAAAAGAAGCAAAAAAAGAAGCTAATAATATTATTTTAGAGGCTAAAGATGCTGGAGAAAAACTCAAACAAAAGCTAGAATCTGATGGTCAATCTAAATATGATTCTTTACTTGATAAGGCAAAAAAGGATATTAATAATGCCAAAGATCAAGCTCTTAATGAGATTAAAACAATGGTTGTGTCAATCGCACTTGAAGCTTCAGAAAAAGTGATTAAAAGAAATCTAAATAATGAAGATAATAAGACTATCATTGAAAATACAGTGAAAGAATTCCAGCAAAATAATTAATTATGCAAAGTCAAATTAATAAATACTATAACACTCTTTTTAACCTTTGTGTTAAGCATGATAATTTAGAACTAATTTCTAATGAGTTAAAATTTATTAAACATCTAATTAGAAAAGAGAGTTCTTTTAGACTATTATTTGACTCAAAAAAACTCACTGATGAAAATAAATGTTTAATCATTAAAAATACATTAAATGAATTTCACGAAATAGTAAAAGAGTTTCTTGGTATAATAATTATTAATAAGAAAACTAAGTCATTGTTGGAAATAATCAATAAATTTTTAAACCTTGCTGATAAAGAATTAGGCAAGAAAAAAATAGAAATTTATACTGCTGATGAAGTACCAACAAAAGATTTAGAAAAATTATTTCAAAGTTTAAACTTTGAAATTAAAACAAAAATTGATAAATCTTTAATTGGCGGTATCAAAATTAAACACGAAAATAAAATTTTTGATAATTCAATTCAATATCAATTAAATCAATTAAAAAAAACATTACATAATTTGTAACGATTAGGAGTCAGCATGGATTTTAAAACAGATGAAATAATAGCAACGTTAAAAAAACAATTAGATTCTCATGATGCCAATATTGATGTATCAGAAGTTGGTGAGGTTATTTATATTGGTGATGGAGTTGCTAGGGTAAGTGGCCTAGAAAATATAATGAGTTCTGAGCTAGTTGAACTNCCAAATGGAGTTTTTGGAATGGCATTGAATCTTGAAGAGGATTCAGTGGGTATAGTTTTATTCGGTGACAGTAGTTTAGTTAAAGAAGGTGATACTGCTAAAAGAACCGGAAAAATTGTAGAAGTTCCAATTGGAGAAGAGCTTATAGGTAGAGTTGTTAATCCTCTAGGACAACCATTGGATGGCAAAGGTAGCATAAACTCATCAAAATCTTATCCAATTGAAAGAAAGGCTCTTGGTGTAATGCAAAGACAGCCAGTTGTCGAACCATTACAAACTGGTTTAAAAAGTATAGATAGTATGACTCCTATAGGACGAGGCCAAAGAGAATTAATAATTGGAGACCGTCAAACAGGTAAAACAGCAATTGCAATTGATGCAATCATCAATCAAAAAGATTCTGATGTATTTTGTATTTATGTTGCTATTGGCCAAAAGGCNTCAACTGTTGCGAGAGTAGTTGCTGAATTAGAAAAAGCAGGTGCAATGGATTATACAATTGTTGTTACTGCAAATGCCTCTGATCCAGCTCCAATGCAATATATTGCTCCATATGCAGGATCTTCAATGGGAGAGTTTTTCAGAGATAATGGTAAACATGCTTTAATAGTTTATGATGATTTATCAAAACAAGCTAGTGCATACCGACAAATGTCCTTACTTCTTAGAAGGCCTCCTGGTCGTGAAGCATATCCTGGTGATGTATTTTATATACATAGTAGGCTTCTAGAAAGATCTAGTAAGCTNAGNGAAGATTTAGGAGGAGGTTCACTAACCGCATTACCAGTAATAGAAACCCAAGAAGGTGATGTTTCTGCATATATACCAACAAATGTAATATCAATTACAGATGGACAAATTTTCTTAGATACGAATCTCTTTAATTCAGGTATCAGGCCNGCTGTTGATGTAGGAATTTCAGTTTCTAGAGTTGGTGGTTCTGCACAAATCAAAGCTATGAAAAAAGTTGCAGGAACCCTCAAATTAGATTTAGCACAATTTAGAGAGCTTGAAGCATTTGCTAAATTTGGATCAGTGGATGAAGCTACTCAAAAACAACTAAATCGTGGAAGAATTATGGTTGAGATACTTAAACAAAAGCAATATGTGCCTATGTCGGTTGCTAATCAAGTAATTATTATTTTTGCTGGTGTTAATGGGCTTATGGATGATGTTGAAATTTCTCAGGTAGAAAATTACGAAAAAGGATTAATCGAATTTTTATCATCTAATAAATCCAAAACTTTAGAAACTATCATTGATACAGGAAAAATAGATGACGATACGGAAAGTGAGTTAAAATCTGCAATAGAGGACTTTAACGCAACATATTCAAGTAATTAATGGCAAATTTAAAGCATATACAATCTCAAATTAAATCTGTTTCAAGTATACAAAAGGTTACAAAAGCTATGAAAATGGTTGCTGCAGCAAAATTAAAGCGCGCTCAAGAAAGAATGGAACAAGCTAGACCATATTCTAAAAGATTAGAAACAGTAATTCAAGATTTATTAGCTTCAGATTTAGATTCTAGCATATCCCCTCTTTTACAAGAAAGACAAAATATTCATAAGCATGCAATTCTTGTAATTACATCAGATAGGGGTTTAGCAGGTTCATTCAATTCAAATGTTATCAAAGCGGTAGAAGAGCAGGTTAATGTTTTAGGCAAAGATAAAGTTAAATTAATTTGTATTGGTAAAAAGTGTTTTGAGTATTTTGAAAATAGAAGTTATAATGTAGAATCTCCATTTCAAGAAACATGGGATAATTTAACATACACTCAAGCTATTAATATTGGNAATTATTTAGTTAAACTATTTTTAAATAAAGAAGTTGATTCTTTAAATGTAGTTTTTAATTTTTTTAAAAATGCTGCTTCACAAGAAGTGCTTAATAATCAAATCCTACCTATAAAGTTTCAAGACAAATCAAAAAATTCATTAGAAGATATCATTTTTGAACCATCGAAAGAAGAAATTGTTACAACATTAGTACCAAAATATTTTAATACTCAAATATGGCAATGCTTACTTGAATCCTTTGCAAGTGAACAAGCAGCTAGAATGCTTGCAATGGATAATGCTACTGAGAATGCTAAAGAAATGATTAGTGACTTAAAATTACAATTTAATAAAGCCCGACAAACAGCTATTACAACTGAAATGCTTGAAATAGTTGGAGGTGCAGAGGCTCTCTCAAATTAACGAAAGGATGAATTAAATATGCAAGGTAAAATATCGCAAATAATGGGTGCAGTAGTTGATGTTGAATTTTCACAAGGAAATTTACCTGAAATTATGAATGCATTAAAAATTACAAAAGAGGATAAAAATGAACTTATCTTAGAAGTTGCACAGCATTTGGGAGATTCCACTGTTAGAACTGTTGCTATGGATTCTACAGATGGTTTAGTTAGAGGTTATCCAGTTGAAGACTTAGGAAAGCCTATTTCTGTACCTGTTGGAGAAAAAGTTCTTGGTAGATTGTTTGATGTAATTGGTAATACAATTGATGGTAAAGATCCGATAACAGATGTAAAAGAATATCCAATACATCGTCCAGCACCCAAGCTAGATAATTTAACTACTGAAGCAGAAATGCTAGTGACAGGAATTAAAGTTGTAGATTTAATGGAACCCTATACTCGTGGTGGAAAAACAGGATTATTTGGAGGAGCTGGAGTTGGTAAAACAGTTCTTATTCAAGAACTTATCAGAAATATCGCAACAGAGCATGGTGGATACTCTGTTTTTGCTGGAGTTGGTGAAAGAACTAGAGAAGGTAATGATTTATATAGGGAAATGGAAGAATCAGGTGTAATTGATAAAACTGCAATGGTATTTGGTCAAATGAATGAACCACCTGGTGCGAGATTAAGAGTGGCATTGAGCGCATTATCAATGGCAGAATATTTTAGAGATGAAGAAGGAAAAGATGTTCTATTGTTTGTAGATAATATTTTTAGATTTACTCAAGCAGGTTCTGAAGTTTCTGCTCTACTTGGCAGGATGCCTTCAGCTGTTGGATATCAGCCTACCTTAGGAACCGAGATGGGTGATTTACAGGAACGAATTACTTCTACAAAAAAAGGTTCGGTTACATCCGTACAAGCTGTTTATGTACCAGCTGATGACTTAACTGATCCTGCTCCTGCAACAGCATTTGCTCACTTAGATGCTACATCCGTTTTAGAAAGAAAAATATCAGAATTAGGTATTTATCCNGCTGTTGATCCCTTAGCATCTAGCTCAAGAATCCTTGATCCTCGAGTNATTGGTGATAGGCACTATAATGTAGCGAGATCTGTACAAACAATTCTTCAAAATTATAATGAACTTCAAGGTATAATTGCTATTTTGGGTATGGATGAATTATCAGATGAGGATAAGGTAACTGTAAACAGAGCTAGAAGAATTCAAAGATTTTTCTCTCAACCATTCTTTGTTGCAGAGCAGTTTACAGGTACACCAGGAAGATATGTCTCCAAAGAAGATACAATTTCAGGTTTTGAAGCAATACTTAATGGTGATTGTGATGAGCTTCCTGAGAGTGCATTTATGTATGTAGGTACAATTGATGAAGCGTTTGAAAAAGCNAAAAAATAATGAAAAAACAATTTCACTTAGATATTATCACTCCTACAAGTATCGAATCTTTTGAACAAGTTGATTACATACGAATTCCATCAATTGATGGACTGATTGGAGTACAAGCNAAACACGCCAAAGCTATGATAGGTCTTGATACAGGAGAAGTAAGAATCACATTAAATAAAAAACATTTCTTTTATTCTACTTCAGGAGGTTTTGCCGATATAGCGGGAGAAGGTGTTCAGCTACTTTTAGAAACTGCTGAAAAAGCAGAAACTATAGATNTCAATAGAGCTAATGATGCTGCTGAGCGCGCTAAAAATCATCTTAAAAATCCAAAGGCTGATTTAGATCGAGCTCAAGCTGCTATTAATAGGGCAAAAAATAGAATTACAATAAGTAAAAAATTTAATCAGAATAAATAGATAGGGTTTTATCACTAATTCTAATTTTTATTGGTGTGAAGCCATGTATTTCTCCATCAATGTTTAATGCATCATTCTTTTTGGGTANTATTTCTAAACTTTTAATTTGAACGTAGTCAACATATTTAGATTGAATATGTTCGCCTGTAAAGAGCTTAGGTAGAAGCTTAATTAAATTAAATTTAGTAATATTATTCTTTACACATATTAAATCTAACTTTTGGTCATCTAATTCAGCATTAGGTGCAATTTTCATACCTTTCCCCGTGTATTTGGTATTNGCAATTAAAATAAATAGATAATCATCCTGATATTCTGTATCATTAACTGTAATGGTAGCAAATCTATTTTTAATATTAAATATATAAATAAGACTAGCTATAGTATATCTTGCAGGACCTAACCACCTTAACTTTTCTGATAAAATNCCAATATCTGTAACCATTCCCCAACCTACAATATTTATGGAATATTCAATATTATCATTAAAGGATAATTCCATCACATCTATTTTTCTTAAATTAGAACGCAAGATATTATCACACGCTTTTTCTAGATCTAATAAATTAAGATGATGTATAACTGCATTCCCCGATCCTCCTGGTAAAAAGCCAATATTTGGATTATATTTATCTTTTCTGCCTAAAACACCATTAATAACTTCATTAAAAGTACCATCGCCCCCATAAACNAAAATATCTGTAAACNTCTTATCATCAANTTTTTTTAAATATTCATTTGCATGACCTTTATANTNAGTATAAAATTTGANAATTTTTATAGAATGTTTATTAAAGAAATTTTCTACAAAAATAATATCTTGTTTATGTTTTTTCTTTCCACTTGTTGGATTTATAATAACTAAAAATTTTTTATTTTTCATAATAATCTAATAGCAATAATTCCATTACNCCATGCCTCATTTTCTGTTGTATTTTAATAGGTATCTGTAAGCTATCAGCAGTATACCAAATTTTCATTTCACCTTTATTTTTTAACAGATATTCATTATTCGCAGCATGAGGAACAACCAAAAAACATTGTTGATTAGAATGGGGTGTTTTAACAAATTCTTTCTTGATAACATCTAACTTTAACGTCTTAATATTTTTCTTACTATAATAATTAAATAAATGATTTTGATTTAAATTTAAAGGAATATTTTTTAAATAAAATATTATAGCAAAAGGATCATAAACTTTACCTTCAATAGGTACAATATATGATTCTTGTTTGGGTTCATTATTTAAATTTTTTAAATTTTCATAATAGACTACACTTTTATCATAATCTACTATTGCATTATATGAATCTAAATAGTCNGCCTGCTGAACTTTTTGNGATAGATTCAATAGTGNATAATCTTGGCGATTTACTATNAGNCTAGANTAGTGACGAAGTTTATATATTANNTCAATCCACTTATTACTAAATGATTCAATAGTAATAATTAANTTNTCANTATCCTCAATATGATCTTGAATATTAATTTCTGTAGTACCAACATTTAAAGATTTAAACTTNGTTTTGTAAATATATTTTTTTTNATTATCAGCAATTAATAAAGTTGNTATNAAAAANAAATAATATATTAAATAAATTTTCAANTTGAAGTCTCAAAAATAAATTTGTTCATAGCNTTCTTNTTGGTTAAATAGCTATCAAAGAAAAANTTAAACTGATTTTTATGATTAATTAAATTTATTAATTCCNNTNTTTGNTTTACAACATGTAAANATCNTTTATTTTTAAATTCTTTAGCCTCATCAAGCATTTCAATNTTTGGTCCACAAATTATTTTAGAACCAAATACTGCAGGCTCTAAAACAGAATGTACNCCTCTTCCAAAACCACCACCTATATATGCTGTTGTACCAAAAGAATACAANTANGGCAANANACCAATGATATCTACCAATAANAATGAAGGAANTTTTTTGANAGATTTATTTTTTTTATNTGAATCAGAAATTAATTGAGAATATTTNAAATAATTAATATTTTGANTATTCAATANATTTTCAATTTTTTTNATATAAGTTTTATTCACTTCATGGGGAACGAAAATTAGTTTTTTATATTTTAAAATCTGATTGAGNTTTNTTAAAATNAATGAATCTGAATTNTCTANACTTCCACATACCATNATAGAATCTTGTATATTTTCATTATAAATTTGNGATAAAATNTTNANAGTATTTTTAGGAATTTTCTTAGATTTNTCNAATACCTGNANATATCTNGTATCNTGAATAANCATAACATTAATATTTTGTGAAATTTCTTTAANACAATTGTATAAATATTGCGATGGAACAATGACATAATTAATTTTTTCTAAAAAATATTTACTNAAAAAATTANATTTTTTATTNTACCAAATGGAATTTTTATGGANATTNGCATTAATGTAATAGATAGGTATTTTAAATNTTCTAGCATTCAAAATATGTCCTGGCCACAAATCNTGTCTCGTAATAATATATTTTTCGGGCTTTAAAATTTTAAAAAACATATATGATNTCCAAAAAATATCAAACGGATGATAGCATTTATAATCAAATAAANTTTCACTATGATTAATTTCGTANNNAGTTGGAGAAGTAAAACTTTGAANTATNAAATATTTTTTTCTATCAATTTGTCTTAAAATAGGTTGAAGTTGCTCAAATTCNCCNGCGGAAGCAGCATGTAACAAAATAATTTTTTTACCTTGAACATTTTTTAAATTNTTAAATAAATCAAAAAATTGCTTGTAAGANTTATAATNATTTTTTCGAATTTTTACATTAAAGNNAGATAAAATAATAATTATAAATTCCAAAAAAATGGAAACAATAAAATATATTATATAAGGAATCATTAATATTTAGGACTAATATTTTGAGCCTTNAATAATAAATCAACTAAATCTCTAAACGCTCCACTACCNCCTTCTCTAGGAGTGATAAAGTCAGGTTTAAAATAATTTAGAATAGGAGCATTTTGTGGTGATNNAGATAAGCCAACATACTTCANTGCATTTAAATCATTTAAATCATCACCNATATATGCAATATTATTTTTNTCTAATTTATATTTATCAGCNATTTTTTTTACTCTATCTAATTTATTATGCTCATTAAAATATAGTTCTTTAATTTGTAGTTTATCAGCACGATTTTTAAGAATTNCTATATTTTCATATTCACTNGTTACCATAGCCAAAATAAAATTATATTTTTTAAGTAATGTTGCAGCCATTCCNTCNTAAGTNGAAAANGNNTTCATATNAAGNCCTTTATNNGAATAATACATTTTNCTATCNGTCCAAACACCATCTATATCTGTAACAACTAACTTAACTANCTTTGCTTTATCAATATTTTGTTTNCTGNTCATTTTTTTTTAATAATTTATTTACTAATTCTAANTCACTAAGAGTATCTACTTGTATGCTTCTTGACAAAGGCATTTCAACNATGTCTAANTTTTTTTCACCATATCGTATGCCTGAATCAAGAAATTGTTCCCTTGTNGTTATATAAAATGCTCCATTTTCTACATATTGTTCAGGCATATCTTGNCTCCTAGGNCTAGATTGCGGGTTCCAATTAANTGGTTTTATATCNAAGTTCCATCTNGGNATCCAATGTTCTTTGTAAACACTAAAAACAGAAGTCNCTTGACCNGATTTAATNATATTGATTCCTTTTATTAAATCCTNTGCTAATAATAAAGGAGATGTTGGTTGNATNAAAATCATAATATCAAAATTTACATTTTTACAAAAATGTGATAGNGCTTCTTCACTNGNGGAGGTATCNGTTGATATATCTGNAGGTCTNTTTATTATTTTTGCACCGTACTNNTCGCTTATCATAGCTATNTGTTTNCTATCTGTTGATACATATGTAGAATCAATANTAGCNNTTTGGGACGCATAAATTGAATAATATATCATTGGTTTACCACNAATATCTATAATATTTTTATTNGGGATACCCTTGCTTCCTCCTCTNGCTAAAATAATTGATACNATTTTCATAAATAATTTTTATAATAAATGTTTTATTTGATAACTAAATTTAAGCAAGAAATTATTATTAATTATGCCTGAATACAATAATATTAGANACATTATAAATAAATTATATAATTCTTTAAAAGATTTAATAAAAAATAATGGTNTATTTTCTTTTNTTANTCTTNCTGCTTTAAACTTTANTATCANGATACTAATAATTCTTATTACTGAATGGATTAATAGTAATATGAATATTTTTAATTTTTCAATACCTATGATTTCTCTAAGGTTAGCTTTATCNTCTTTGTTTATAGGAATATGGATTGGCTTTTTTAAAATAACTTTAAATTATCTAGATGGTNATAAAATTAATNTATTAAATCTAACATCTAACTTTGATTTATTACCAAAAATTNTAGTATTAAAATTAATTTCNTATTTTACAACANTNCCTCTTTTTAGTTATATATTTTATAAATTNCCTTACGATTTACANATATATGGAACAAATATTGAATTNTTTATATCTGATACTTCAAACAATATAATAGAAACATATTCAGATANAGTTGCCTGGGAAATTTTTTCAAANTATATNTCATCAAGTGAAATTTTATTATTNNTNTTNTTAAGCTTNCTNCCTATTTGGTTTTCTTTAAGATTTTGGTGTGCCGAATTTCTAATAATTGATCAAAATTTAACTATAAGAGAAAGCTTATTTACAAGTTACAAATTAACTAAGAATNTTTTTGAATTACTGGCAATNGGATTTATTCTAATNATTTTAAATTTATTTTGTATGTTATTTGGATTTGTTTTTCTAATTATTGGTTTAACNANTACTTATTTAATAATNTTAATTTATTANAGACATTTAAAATCANTTACTTTAATTCGTGNTTTAAATAAATAGATTCNACTTCTTCCAATACNTCNTCAACAGATTTATTTAATACATCTATTGGATCTTTTATAATTANTTTAACNGGCTGNGGTATAATAGTCCATCGATTTTTTGGTTTNATNCTANATAGTCCTTCAACTATAATNGGTAAAATTTTTGTTTTTGTATTNACAGCCATATGNAATCCACCTTTTTTAAACTTANTAATTTTTCCNGTTANTGTTCTNGTGCCTTCNGGAAANATTGCAATATGAAATCCTTNTTTTATTAANTCTTCNGCCAATTGNATTGAATGNTTNGCNGCATTTAAATTAGAACGTTGTATTGGNATGGCATTTAATTTTTTTANTAANCTCCCAACNATAGGAATTNTAAANTTTTTTTGAGCTACAATACCTGTATANTTNCCNTCAATNATTGTTGGTANTAAAAAAAGATCTAAAAAACTNCTNTGATTATGCATTAAAATNTANGGTCCATCTTTTGGNAATTNNCCTNTAANTATTCNNTCAATATTAAATGTCCAAAANATTCCTTTAGATANAAATCGAGCAAAAGGATATAAANANGATGGCATAAANATTGCTGANAAAATCATTAANGGNGAAAAAATTAAAAAAAATATTGAAGCTTTTAAATATANATAAATACTNTNNATATATGTCATTTTCTTTTATANTAATTCAAATAATTTATGAGTAGCTCTAGGAAATGCAAAACTTTTTTTTTCNTTCATAGTAATCCATCTAACTTCTTGTGATGCTAATGGCTTAGCTNTNCCTNAATGNTGTATNCATGTAAATAATGTAATGGTTAATTTCATATGNGAATATTGGTGTTTGATAAGACCTATTTTTTTTATNTTTTTTATTTNAATNTCTANTTCTTCCTTAATTTCCCTTTTTAAACATTGTNNCAAGCTNTCNNTANNTTCCAGCTTTCCTCCTGGTAATTCCCATAAATTTCCNAANAGNTTATCTTNAGGTCTTTTNCTAATTAAAAATTTGTTTTCTTTCCAAATTAAANCNACANCAATATCATAGTGAGGTANGTGTNTTTTNTTCTTCNTANCNGGATAATTTTCCATAGTTCCNTNCATATNTGCTTTNCAATTTTTATAAATNGGACAACANTCACATTTTGGGAGCNTTGGTGTACAAATTTCTCTACCNANGTCCATNAANGCNTGTATACTATCNCCTGGNTTTTCTTTATCAATATAATNTCTTGTANACGTTTTATAGTTNTGTANTGTTTCCTNCTNCNGNGATAAAACATTCANTCNTGACATAATTCTTTTNATATTTCCATCTACTGGTACATGATNATATTTTTTAAAGCAGATAGATANAATCATTGAAGCNGTATAATCACCAATACCTGGTAAGGTTATTAANTCTTTATAATTATCAGGNAATTTATTNTTGAATTTTTTAAATATTATATTNGCTGNATTATGTATGTTTTTAGCACGACTNTAATAACCTAGCCCTTGCCATAAATGTAGTAATTTATTTATATCAGCTTTTTGAAGCGTTTCAATATNAGGATAATGTTTCATCCANTTCATATAGTAAGGTATGACTGTTTTAACTTGTGTTTGCTGTAACATAATCTCTGAAATCCAAATATTATATGGNNTAATATTCTGCCTCCAAGGNAAATCATAGCTTTGNTNNNTATACCAAGAAATTAGTTTCTGTGCTTCACTCATNACTATGTTTNTCTTTGAATAAAATCCAGTTAAATTTTNAAATAACACTNAGTAANTCTTCTTCANTATGAATTTGATCANTAAACTGNTNTANCTCTTTTTGTAACAATANAATAATNTNNTTATTTANAGATATNCCCTTATCTGTTAAATAAATTTTTTTTAATCTTAAATCATTAGATGAATTTTTTTTCTTAATAAGTTCTTTATCTAACAATTTGTCTAGGTTTCTTGATAAAGTACTAAATTCTATATTTAAAGAATTAGATAAATCAGATTGGCTAATTCCATCGAATGGTATAGCATTAACACAAAGAATTTGTGATAAGGTAAGATTCTTACTAATGGTTATTTTTTTTATGAGAACATTTATGTTGGAATACAAACTTATGATTATCTCTGCTAAATTCATAGTTGCATAATACAATTAATTTTGAAACCAAACAAAGAATTTGTATAATACACCTATAAGGTAATTTGATAAATCTGCTGAGAGCTATTTTCGTTAAATGGTTCCATATCATATGAGCCCCAACACTCTTGGATAGTCAAATTAAAATCTTCAGCAAGCCTGTGAAAGGTATCAGGATAAATTATTTTCATTTTAAACTTAAATTCTCTTATGCATTTACCCGAGCTATTATAGTATTTCCACAGAACATTAACAACCTGCTGTAAATCAACATATCTTAAACGTTCTTTTACAACTACATTATCTTCAATTTCATTATCATAAAATTCTAAAACCTCTTCGAAACTATTTGTATTTCTATATAAAAAAGATTCTTTTGGTACAAATATATCAATATATAATTTCGTATTAGAAGTCATATGTTTTTTGATACAATGAAAGCATTTTTTAATATCATTATAATTTAATAAATGTAAAAATGAATTAAAGCCAATGAAAATCATTTCAAATGTCTTTCCAAAATTAAATGAACGCATATCTCCTTGAACAATTTTATTTGTAGATAATTTTTGTACTGCATATTCTGTATATTTATTCGAAATCTCTAATCCCGTATAGTTAAATCCTGATAAAATTAAGGGGTGAGCTAAACGGCCAGTGCCTGCAGCTAATTCAAGAATTTCAAGATTTTTAGAATGATAAAGATTTACTATATTTTGCCAAAACTGTATATCATCTTTTTTCCACCAGAACTGATCATCATACGTTTGGGGGTTGATAATATAATATTGAATCATTAATTCAAAACTAGCATTTCTTTAGTAGATTTATTCATAGGGAAACAACTATTTTTTTTAATTAAACAGTCATCCTCAATCCTAACACCGCCCCAGCCTTCTAAATAAATTCCTGGTTCTATTGTAATTATATAATTTTCTAGTAGTGGCAATTTATTATGTGAGCTAATTCTTGGATATGCATGTATTTCTAAGCCCAAACCATGGCCTGTCGAATGAATAAATTTATCTCCATAGCCAGCATCTTCAATGACAGACCTGCATGCTAAATCTAGCTCTGCTCCTGTTACACCAGCTTTGGCAAAACCAATACCAGCTAATTGTGACTGTAAAACAATATTATAGATTTCTTGGTGTCTTTCAGATGCGTCACCAATAACAACAGTTCGGGTCATATCAGCATGATACCCATTATACAAAGCACCAAAATCCATAACAACAAAATCTCCGTTTTCAAAAGATTTTTTTGTAGGTCTCGCATGTGGTAACGCGCCTAGATGCCCGCTGCCAACTATTGGATCATAAGCATCTCCATCAGCGCCATGCATTTTAAATAAATAGGAAATCTTGGCTGAAATTTCTTTTTCAATTGCACCAATCTTTAATTCTGGTATAATAGCAGAAAAAACTTCATCTGTAATATCAACTGCTGTTTGCAAACTCTCAATTTCATATTCATCTTTCACTGCTGATAAAATACCTATTATATCTGGAACCTTTACACATTTTACATTTGGCAATATAGACTTAAAGCTATCGTAAAAATGAACGCTTACGAAAGGGGACTCGATACCAAGTTTAATCTCTGGTTTTAATAAATTTCTTTTTTTAATATCTAAATAATGCGCCGAACCAACAATACATATTTCACAATTTTTTACTTGTTCTTTAGATTGTTCAGTATACCTTCCATCAGTGAAAAAATAATTTTTTTTATCCAAGACTAATAAAGAACCTGCCGAACCTGTGAAACCGGTTAAATATCTCACATTGTTTAAATTGGTAACATATATACTATCAATATTATATTCTGAAAATTGCTGTTTTAATTTGTTAATACGATTTTCAAATGACATTTATTTACTTCCTAGTTTAAAATTTATCTTTTTAATTTCTGATTTAGCATATTTAGCATGAGTGGGATTTTTCACTAAAATATTTAAAACGGCTAAAGCATCTTCGTATTTTTTTTGAGTATAAAGCAATTTATACATTGTTACAGTAGCTAACTTTGAATTATAAACAAACTTATTTACAGAAATATTTGATTTAGAGACACTATCTTTATTAGGCTTACTACTTTTTTTATTCTTTAGCTCTTTATTAATTTTAAAATAATTATTATAATACTGATTAATCAACGGGTGGTGATGATACATTGAATATGCTGTTGTAATATATTTCTTAATAATTTTTTTATCTCTATTTAATTCTTCAAAAACTTTTATTAATAATAAATTTGAATATAAATGATAAGGGCACTTTTTTATAATATCACATAACACTTTTTCAGCTTCGTAAACTTTTCCTTGTATTAATAACGATTTAGCAAAAATATATTTTCCTTCTAAATTATTGGGGTCTTCAGTTAATCCTAATTCACATACTTTCGTAGCGTACTGATAAAGTTTTTGATCATAATATAAATTTGCTAATACTGGAAATATTGCAGAACCATTACGAAATGAAAAAAATTTTTCTAATTTTTGCCTATTCATTGTTTATTTTCTGTATACCATCCATCAATATAATTGATTATGTTTTTAATTTCTGTTCCAGGACCGAATAGTTTACCAATTCCTTCTTTTTCTAAAATATCCATATCGCTTTGGGGGATAATACCTCCTCCTGTTATTAAAACATCAGTAATATTTTGCTCCTTTAGCAATGAATTCACTTTTTTAAAAATTGTCATGTGGGCACCACTTAAAATAGATAAAGCAATTACATCAACGTCTTCTTGGATTGCTGCATTAACAATCATTGCAGGAGTTTGCCTCAATCCCAAATAAATCACCTCCATTCCTGCATCTCTAAATGCTCTAGCTAAAATTTTAACTCCTCTATCGTGGCCATCTAATCCAGGCTTAGCCATAACTACTCTAATATTCTTGTTTTTCATTTACATATCAATAATAAAAGTTGCAGGACCAGAATTTACTGAATGAACCTTGATATTAGATCCAAACTGTCCTGATTTTATCAGTTTTGTTTCGTTATAGGTATAATTTACAAATTCATTATATATTTTCTTAGCATGAATTGGTTCACCCGATCTTAAGAAACTCGGCCTGTTCCCCCTTAAGCAATCTGCTAGTAATGTAAACTGACTTATAATTAACAGCTCTCCTTTGATATCTTGAACTGAGTAATTCATTTTTGAACTTACATCATTAAAAATTCTTAGCTTTAAAACTTTTAAGGCCATTTTATGTACTTTTTCAAACGTATCATTATCTTCTACTGCTACAAAGATTAAAAGCCCCCTAGCAATTCTATTTTCAACAACTCCATCTAAAGTTGTAAAAGCCTCATCTACTCTTTGAACAACCAATCTCATTATTAAGAAATCCAAACATTTTTATTACCTACAAATGATCTTAGTTTAATTAAAAAATCCAAATCATTTGAAACTAATGTTTTTTTATTAATTATTTTTTGAGATCTAGATTGTGAAGTCATCATATGAAACAGAACTGGATAAGAACCTTTATTTTCATTAAATAAGTTATAAATTGATTCTAAAAGCTTTGTTTCAGTTTGTTCATAATGAATTCTTATATTAATTTTTCGGGTTAACTTTTGCCTTATCCCTACTGGACTATGTATTTTATTTGCTATCACCTGATTTATTTTATTGTTATCGGATTGATTTGAGACCTTGCCTTGAATAAATATTATTTTATCCTCCTTTATGAAATTTAAATATTCTAAATATGTATTATGAAAAACATAAACTTGAATTGTTCCAGATAAAGTATCTAATGATAAAATTGCCCACTGATTTCCATTTTTATCATATCTAAGATTCACATTCGAGATAATTCCTCCTACTTGAACATACTCTGTTTTATATTTATTATTTCCATCAGAGTCTAATGTTGATAATTCAACAAAATCTTCTTCAAACTTTATTAAAGGATTATTTGATAAATAAAAACCCAATAGTTCTTTTTCATATTTCAGCTCTTTATCTACAGGCCATGATTCAATTTTTTTAAGTTGCGGATATGCTATGCTGACGCCTGACTTATCTCCAAATAGACTTTCTTGATTTCTGTGTTGATCTTTCTGAAACTTACTTGCAAAATCAATAATAATTTCCATTGACTCAAAAAGCTCTGCCCTATGATTTCCTAATGATTCACATGCTCCAACTAAAATTAAACTTTCAATTACTTTCTTATTAATATTAATTTCCCCTGAAGTAATTAATTCAAAAATAGACTTGTATTTTCCAAGTTTCAATCTATTCTTTGCAATTTGTTCTGCTGCCTTATATCCAACATTTTTAATTGCAGCTAAACCGTATTGCAAAGTATTATCATCAATGATATGAAAATCTGCATGTGATTTATTAATATCTGGGTGGTTAATCGTTATACCCATTTTTCTTCCATCTGAAATTAGTTTGACTACATTATCTGTATCATTTATATTAGATGAAATATTAGCAGTCAAAAATTCTATTGGATAATAATGCTTGAGCCAAGCTGTTTGATAAGCAATCATTGCATACGCTACTGAATGACTTTTATTAAATCCATAATCAGCAAATTTTTCTAAGAGTTCAAATAACTCTATTGCAATTTTTTTTGACACTTGATTTTTTTGGGCACCTTCTATAAATTGTATCTTATATGATGCCATGAGCTTAGTTTTTTTCTTGCCCATTGCTCTCCTCATCATATCAGATTCAGCAAGGGTGAAACCACCTATTTCGGAAGCAATTTGTATTACTTGTTCCTGATAAACAATAATTCCATATGTTTCTTTTAAGATAGGCTCTAATTGAGAATCAATATATTTTATAGGAGAATTACCATGTTTCCTCTTTATGAATTCAGGAATATTTGCCATGGGACCTGGCCTATACAAAGCATTCATCGCAACTAAATCTTCTATACAGTTTGACTTTAGTTGAGTTAAATATTCTCGCATCCCATCTGATTCAAACTGAAAAATACCGATAGTATTCGCTGATGAAAATATATTATTATAAACATTTTTGTCCTTAAAATCTATTTTATTGATATCAATTTTTTTATTATGTCTTTGTTCAATTAACCCTATGGCTTTACTAATAACTGTTAAATTACGAAGACCTAAAAAATCCATTTTTAATAAACCTAAGTCTTCCAGGCCATTCATATCTACTTGCGTTGCTACATCTCCTGTTGACGAATTTTGAAACAAAGGCACATAATCTGTTAAAGGCCCAGGCGCTATTACAACGCCTGCTGCATGTGTTGAAGCGTGCCTATGGCAACCCTCTAAAATTTGAGAATATTCAATTAGATTTTTATGAGTAGGACTGTTAGATGAAATTTGCCTTAATTCTGGATTTAATTTTAATGCTCTTTCAAGTGTAATGTTTAGCTCATTTGGAACCAGTTTAGCAATCCTATCTACTTCACCGTAGCTCATCCCCAAAACCCTGCCAACATCCCTAAGAACCGACTTTGCCTTCATCGTTCCAAAGGTAATAATTTGTGCAACAGAATCATGCCCATATTTATCTTTTATATAATCTATAACTTTCTCTCTTCCATCTATACAAAAATCAATATCAATATCAGGCATAGTCACTCGTTCTGGATTCAAAAATCTTTCAAATAACAAATTATATTTTAGAGGATCCACATCCGTAATACCTGTTGAATATGCTACGATAGATCCAGCAGCTGACCCTCTGCCTGGACCTACAGGGATATTGTTGTTTTTAGCATAATTAACAAAATCTTGTGTAATTAAAAAATATCCTGCATATCCCATTTTTTTTATTATATGCAGTTCATGGTCGAGTCTTTTAGTTATCTGATTTGAAATAGTACTATATCTCTGCTTTAATCCTTGGATGCATAATTGTCTTAGATAATCATCTGAAGTAACATTGTTTTCTAATGGATATGCAGGGAAATGATAGGATCCTAAAGGAATTTCTACATTGCATTGTTCAGAAATTTTTACTGTATTCTCCAAGGCTTGGGGAACATCCGGAAACAATTTATACATTTCATCCGCTGATTTAACATAAAATTTACCTGGTTCATATTTCATTCTGTTTAAATCTGCAACGTCTTTCCCGGTTCCCAAGCAAAAGAGTGCATCGTGTGCATTAGAATCTGACTTTAAACAATAATGACAATCATTGGATACTATTAACGGAATATCTAACTCTGAGGATAGTTTTTTTAATATAACATGTGCTTTTTTTTCTTCAATAATTCCATGATTTTGAAGTTCTAAATAGAATCTATCAGGAAAAATTTCTTGATATTCTAAAGCCGCATTTTTGGCCGATTCATAGTCACCAGCAGCCGCATAAGAGGTTACTTCTCCCGCTAAACATGCAGATGTGGCAATCAATCCGCTATTATACTTTTTTAACAACTTTTTATCTACTCTAGGTCTATAATAAAAACCATCTAAATAAGCAATAGAGCACAGCTTCATTAAATTTTTATACCCGTCAACATTTTGAGCAAGTAAAACAAGATGATGATAATTTCTTTTATTTGAAGTTGGCGTTACTATATGTTTCCTATCTAAATGTGAATTAACAGCAACGTATATTTCACATCCTATAATAGGCTTGATACCTTTAGCCTGTGCTTGTTTGTAAAAAGGAATCATTGCAAATAAATTTCCATGATCTGTTACAGCAATGCTGTCCATTCCCAAGTCATCTACTCTATTACACATTTGCTCAACTGTTTGAGCCGCATCTAATAAAGAATAATCAGTGTGGTTATGAAGGTGTACAAAGTCTGGCATTTTTTTTTATCTATTTGCTATTAAAATTACTAAAGATCCAGTAATGCTTATTATTTTTAATAAAAAAATGCTTTGCTTTAGTTTTAATTGATTTGGCGTTTTTTTTAACAAAAATAACATTACAAACATTGGAATCTCAACAAGTATTATTAAGGATATTAAATAATTTTTACCATAAAAATTACAAAAATATGGAATAAATAATAAAAACATAAAAATAATACTAAAAATTAAAACACTACTTAGACATTTTGAAAAACCTAATACAATTGGTAGAGTTTTAATTTTTTTATTTTTATCTCCATCTATATCATGCATATCCTTAACAACTTCCCTGATGAGAGATAAACCAAATACAAACGTTGAAGGAAGAATTGTAATATTTATTGTATTTGTTAGTGCAATTTCTATGAACAAAAACACGCTAGATAATAAAAAAGCAATAATCATATTGCCAAATAATGGCAAACCTTTAAAATAAAAATTATAAGTAGTTAATAATGGAATTATTATTAATAATAAAAAGATAAATGCATTTTGGTTAAAATAAAAAGATAAAAGTATAGCGCAAGTTAAACAAAATACTATTGATATTTTTAAATATTTTAAATTTATTTTTTTTTGAGGGAGGGGTCTATTGGGATGAGAAATAATATCAGATTTCATATCTAAATAATCATTTAGCATATTGCCATACATCATTATAAAAGTAATACAAGCACCACTTAAACATAGTATATATAAATTATTTTCTAATATAATAAAATAGGCAATACAGGCTGCAAAATTAGCAATTAAAATATTATGTATTCTTATAATTTTGAAAAAACTTAACATTATAAATTAATTTTTAAGGCCCTATCATCCGAATTTAAGTCTTTATATATTTTAGTCGTAAAACCTTTATTTTTAAAAATTTTTAGTATTTGACTATTTATGCTTGAACTTCCTAATTCACAAATAAATATTCCACCTGGATTTAAAATATCTCTTAAAATTTTAGCAAAGCGAGCATAAAAAGTTAATCCATCTTTGAAATCAGTTAAAGCTATTTTGGGCTCATATTCTTTAATTTGTTTAGCTAAATTACTATACTCTGAAAGGGTTACATAAGGCGGATTTGATAAAATCAAATCATACTTTTCATTAAAACTTTCTGTTAAAATATTATGTAACTTGAAAGATACGTTGGGTGTTTGAAAATGAATCTTATTTTTTTCTGCCACTTCAATTGCAAAGCTTGATATGTCAGTTGCTAGAACCTCGTTTGCAATTTTTTCTATTGACAGAGTTAGTGCCAAAACACCAGATCCTGTACCAATATCTAAAGCTTTTTGAAAAGTTTTCTCTTTGACTATATCAATTAAAACTTCTGTTTCTGCCCTTGGTATAAGGGTATATTCATTGATTAAAAAGTCTCTTCCATAAAAATTTCCATACCCAATTATGTGCTGAAAAGGAATGCCTTGTTTGCGCTTCAAATAAAATTTACGTATAAAATACTGAACTTTATAATTTGCTGATATTGAATTTAAATATGGCTTATGTTTTTCTAGAATTTTTAAATGCTGTAAATACCAAATTATTTCATTTTTTGCATTCGTTATTCCATGATTTTGAAGTTTTTCAGCAGTGCTGTGAATTAAAGAATTAATTGATAGGCTGACTTTCAATTATTCTGAAATATTTTCTAATTTTAATTTTTGATCTTCTAATTGTAATGGTTCAATTAAGGACATAATACTACCATCCATTATCTCATCTAATTTATATAGCGTTAAATTAATTCTATGATCTGTAACTCTTCCTTGAGGATAATTGTATGTTCTTATTTTTGCACTTCTATCACCAGTTGAAACCATTTCTTTTCTTTTATCAGAACGTTGTTTATTGAGTTTTTCGGTTTCTAAATCAAATAATCTAGCTCGCAATACTTTCATTGCTTTATCACGATTTTTATGTTGAGAAGACTCATCTTGACATGTAACAATTAAATTAGATGGAATATGGGTTATACGAATTGCAGATTCTGTTTTATTAACATGCTGCCCACCAGCTCCTGAAGCTCTATAGGTATCAATTTTTATGTCTGTTTCTTGTATGTCAATATCAACTTCTTCAGCTTCTGGAAGAACTGCAACAGTTGCAGCACTTGTATGTACTCTTCCATTGGACTCAGTTTCAGGTATTCTTTGTACTCTATGTACTCCAGATTCATATTTCAAATATCCAAATGCACCATTACCCTGGACAGATATCACTACCTCTTTAATTCCACCCCCATCATTTTCATTGATTGATAAAACTTCTGTATTCCATTTTTTATTTTCTGAATATCTTGCATACATTCTAAATAAATCGTTTGCAAAAAGAGAGGCTTCGTTACCACCGGTACCACTTCTTATCTCTAAAATAATATTTTTGTCATCATTAGGATCTTTTGGCAATAGTTTTATTTTTAATTTTTCTTCTAAAGATTTTAAATCTTTTTTTAAGTCTGAAATTTCTTCTTTAACTATTTCTTTCAATTCAACATCATCTCCTAATAATATTTCCTCATCTTCTTTTAAATTATTATATAAAGAAATATATTGTTTGGACATATCAATAATTGGAGTTAATTGTCTGTGTTCTTTTGCTAGCTCTGTATATTTTTCTATATCTGAAACAACTTTAGGGTCTGACATTTTATTGACAACCAGTTCATAATGTTTCACTAAATTTGTAAGTTTCTCAATCATTTTTATCCTACCGCATCTGCTAAATATTCTTTACCCTTATAATTTCTAAGGGTATCGCCAAAGGCTGCCTCTAGGGCTGCAATTGAAACTTCTATCTGTGAATCATCTGGTTCTTGTGTCGTAATATTTTGTAACATTAAACCTGGTAATGACAAAAGTTTAACGAAGTAATTATTTTGCCTAGGTGCTAAAAATTTTAATGTTTCATAACCCAATCCTGCAACCAGAGGAAGCAAAGACAAGTGAAAAATAATTCTACTAAAAAAATTAAATGAAATAAGATTGTAGTAAGACATAAAACTATCTGCTAAA
>PBFG01000024.1 GCA_002718585.1 Fidelibacterota bacterium
GAATTCGATTTTATCTGATTTTACATACGATAGTTTTCAAAGTGTATATGATGGTAGTGGTGGTAATGATTCTCAAGGAATATCTGCAATAAATGGAGGTGTGAGTCTAATTAACTATACTGGTCATGGATCCATGACGAGTTGGGGAAACGGTGCATCATTAAATACGAGTCAAATAAATCAATTGACAAACAATAATCAATTACCTTTTGTTATTACTGTTGGATGCAATGTAGGTGAGTTTAATAGCACTGATGCATGCTATGCTGAAACATGGCAGAGAGCTACAAACGGTGGAGAGCCAACTGGGGGTATTGCTCATTTTGGTTCAACGATAAGCCAATCATGGGAACCTCCAATGCATGGTCAATATGCAATGAATCTAATTTTAACTGAAAGTTATAATAATGAAATAACCAGAACAATGGGTGGAATAACTACAAATGGTTGTATGTACATGAATGATGCTCAAGGTTCAAGTGGTATTAACGAAACTAAATATTGGACATTTTTTGGTGATCCTTCAACAAATTTAAGGACTGCTCCTGCAACTGTAATGAACGTACAGCATGATGATATAATTTTAATTGGAGCAAGTGATTTTGTGGTTGATGTAGGTGAAAATGGCGCTCTCGCAGCTTTATCATCAAATGGAGAACTAATCGCAAGTGCTTACTCCATTGGGGGTGTTGCTGTACTTAATTTAGGAGATAACGCAAGTACACCAGGAAATTTGGATTTGGTAGTTACTGGTTTTAATTCAGTTCCATATGAATCTCAAGTAATGGTATTAGCTCCAGAAGGTTCATACTTAATGATTGATGAAGTTGAAGTAGAATATGGACTTGTTGATAATGGTAGTTTACTTTATGGTAGAGATAATCATTTAGGTATTACTTTATCAAATGTTGGTACGGATTCTGCAAACAATATTTCTATATCGATATCAGATGACAGCGATTTTGTTCAGATTGTAAATAATTTAGTTACTTATAATAATTTAATTCCTAACCAAACTATTGAATTAAATGGATTGGTTGTTAATGTTGATTGGAATGCATCTAATAATGAACAGGTAAATTTAAATTTTATGATTTCAAGTAACGATGATACTTTTGAAATTACACTTCCCTTTTCAATCAAAGCTCCACAAATTAGATATAATAGTGTAACAGGTACATTAAATCCAGGTGAAACCACAGATTTAAATATATCTTTATCAAATATTGGATCTGCTGCAATAAATTATCCAATAGTAACACTTGAAGGTGATTCTTTTGTAAATGTTAATACTTCTGGAATAAATAATGCCTATTATTGGGATTATTTATCTGGTTTCCAAGGCAGTAACCAAGAAGATTTAATTGCTAATGTTACAGTAAGTCCTTTAACTCCTATTGGGCACATTGTTGAATTTACTGTTCATGTTAATAATTTAAATGGTGGTCTAGATATTTCCTTTCCAGTAAATATAGCGGTTGGACAAATTGTTGAAGGTTTTGAAAATGATTTTTCTAATTCTTTAAATTGGACATTTGCTGGAAATCAAGCTTGGCAAATTACTGATAGTGAACAATATGAGGGACTTTTTTCAGCTAAATCAGGAGATATCAATGATAATCAAAGCTCACAGATTTCAGTTGAATTAGATGTTGTAATGAATGGTAATATTGAATTCTTTTATAAAGTGGCATCTGAGTATAGTACATCAGGAGAATATTTTTATGATGGTTTAGAGTTTTATATTGATAATCAATTAATGAGTCAGTTTCAACCTGAGCCTAATGGCGATAGTTATTGGCAGCAAGCCAGCTTTCCTGTCCAAGAAGGATTACACACTTTTACTTGGTCGTATGTGAAGGATGGTGGTGGAGGTGCTACGGATGTTCCTGAAGATTGTGCATGGATTGACTATATATCTTTTCCACCTGTAATGGTTGAGAATAACGGCATAGCTGGTGATTTAAATGCAGATGGATTAATAAGTGTCTTAGATGTTGTACAGGTCATTAATTTGGTTCTGAGTACAGATTACAATCCACTAGGAGATTTAAATGCTGATTCAGCAGTAGACGTATTAGATGTAATCTTATTGGTTAATTTGATTTTAGGTTAAAAAAATAAGTCTTTAGTAATTTCATCAACAAATAAAAATCCATCATTTTTAATGCGAATGTTGTTATTTTTAATATCTAAACAATCCCATTTCCTTATAACCTTATCTATTTTATTTTTGTCTATGAATTCATTATAATTTTCTAGGTCAGATAATTTTATTCCATTTGATAATCTTAATCCATTCATAATTATTTCATTAAAGTTATCTTTCATAGATAAAGTTTCGTATCCCTCTATAGGTAAAGATTCCTTATCTAAATATTTAATATATTTTTTTAAAGACCTTACATTCCACCATCTTTTTTTTAAATCATAGGAATGTGAAGAAGGACCAAATGATAAATAAGGAGATAATTCCCAATAGTTTAGATTATGCTTACATTCCATTTTAAATTTAGAGTAATTTGAAATTTCATAGTGGTTATAGCCATTTTCTGATAGCAATTCATTCGTTATTAAAAACTGTTCAATGTCTATCTTTTCAGTAGGCATTAAAATTTGTTGTTTTTTAACCATTTTAAATAAATGTGTACCTGGTTCTACTGTCAAAGAATAAGCCGATATGTGATCTGGATTAATTTCTAATAATTTATTTATATCTTTAATCCATTCTTTAACAGAAAGTTTAGGTATATTAAAAATCATGTCACTATTTATATTTTCAAAACCTGCTTTTCTTGCATTATCAAAAGTTTCAAAGCAATCTTTTGCATTGTGTAATCTACCTATTTGCTTAAGAATTTTGTCATTGAAACTTTGAAATCCTAGCGATAATCTGTTTATTCCAAGTTTTCTTATATCTTTTAGATATTCAAAATTTATTTCTCCTGGATTAGCTTCTAAAGTTATTTCCTCTATTGATGATATATCAAAAGTGTCATCTAATTTTTTAAATATTTTTTCTAAATATTTTGCTGGAAGCAAAGATGGTGTACCACCTCCCAAAAACAAAGTATTAAATTTCCATTTATTTTTATAATGCTTATATAAATCAATTTCTTTTAAAATTGCGTTAGTAAATTCTGGGATTTGATTTTCTCTTTCCGTAATTGAATAAAAATCACAATAAATGCATTTTGTTTTACAGAATGGTATGTGTATATATAATCCGGCTTTTTTCATTAAAAAATAATTATTTTTAATATTTATAATTTAAACCATTGAAATAATATAATTCATTTATAAATTCAGGTGAGGAAATCCCTTCCAAAACATAACAAAAAAGGATCTTGATGAAAGACGTAGAATTAAGTATTGATCAATATTCAATCAATGTTGCTAAAGGATTGATTATGGATACAGTACGCAATGCAAATTCAGGTCATACGGGTGGACCTTTATCATCACTCGATTTTACATATGTTCTATTCAAAGAAGTATTGAAATTTGACCCTGAAAATCCTAATTGGGAAGATAGAGATAGATTTGTAATGTCAGTAGGACATGAATCTGCTCTTTTATATACAATGCTTTGTTATGTAGGTTGGCTTGATGTAAATGACTTAAAACAGTTTAGGCAATTAGGATCAAAAACACCAGGGCATCCTGAGAAAGATATAACTCCAGGAGTTGAAGCAACAACAGGACCCTTAGGTCAGGGTATTGGTAATGCAGTTGGTATGGCAATAGCAGAATCAATTTTAAGAGAAAAATTTGGAAGTGATATCATGAATCATTACACGTATTGTTTGCACGGAGATGGTGATATTCAAGAGCCAGTGGCTCAGGGTGCAGTTGCAATAGCTGGACATTTTGGATTAGGTAAGTTAATCATGTATTATGATGCAAATGATGCTCAGATTTCTGGAAAGGTATCTAGGTCAGATTCTACAGATTATGCAATGATGTATAAATCTCATGGTTGGCATGTTCAAGAAATTGATGGACATAATCACGATGAAATTCGTTCAGCAATCAGAATTGCTCAAATGGAAATTGAAAAGCCTTCAATTATCATAGGAAAAACTATAATGGCTAAAGGATGTGCAAACGTTGAGGGTGATCACAATACTCATGGTGCTCCATTGTCTCATGAAGAAATTGCAGAAACAAAAGAAAAATTAGGCTTAGATAAAAATAAATTCTTTGATTTACCTCAAGATGTAGTTGATGATTTTCAAAAATCATATAAGTATGCTAAACAAGAAGTTGATGCATGGAATGGTAGATTAGCAGAGAAACTAAAAGACATTGAATTTAAAAATTCATGGAATAATTCAAATGATTTAAAATTACCAAAAGATATAAAATGGCCAAATTTTGAATCTGGTCAAAATATTGCAACAAGAAAAGTTTGGGGAAGTGTAATTGAAGAGTTAGTAGACAAGGGTGTTTTACTCGCAGGAGGTTCTGCAGATTTAGAGCCTTCAAATGTTACAGCAGGTTTTGCAAAAAAAGTTGGTGATTTCACAAAGGATAATCACTCTGGAATGAATTTTCCTTATGGTGTTCGCGAATTTCCGATGGGTGCAATCAATAATGGTATAGCTCAGCATGGTGGATTATTTATTTTTGGTGCAACTTTTTTTGTTTTTGCAGATTATGAAAGACCTGCTATTCGTTTAAGAGCCTTGCAAAACCTTCCTGTTGTATCTGAGTTTACACATGATTCAATTTTTGTTGGAGAGGATGGTCCTACACATCAACCAATTGAACATTTAATGTCATACAGGGCAATACCTAATCTGCTTGTTATAAGGCCAGCTGATGCAAATGAGGCAGTTTTTGCATCAAAGATTGCTTTTGAATCAAAAAGACCATCCTTAGTTTTACTATCTAGACAAGGTTTACCTGTTTTAGATAGAAGTTTATTTTCAGATTCAGCAAATATTCAAAAAGGTGGTTATATTATTTCAGATTGTCCTAATGCAGATATATTGATTTTCGCTACTGGCTCAGAAGTGTGGGTTGCTTTGGATGTAAAAAAACAACTTCCTGATTTTAATATCAAAGTAGTTAATTTAGGATGCTGGGAATTATTTGAAGAACAAGATGAGAAATATAAGCAAGATGTACTCTCATGCACTGATGCTGCACTATTAGTTTCCTTGGAAGCTGGAATAACTAGTGGTTGGCAAAAATATACTGGAAGAAATGGATTGAATATCGGTATAGATACATTTGGCGAATCAGCACCTGGTAATGATGTTGCTGATCACTTTGGTTTAACGCCTGATAAAGTAAAAAAAACAATTATGAATAAACTTGAGGAGATAAAATGAGAAAAATATCATTAATTTTTTCATTAGTTATAAGTTTTTTATTTACGCAAAATAATTTTAACCCTGCATATATGGCTTCATTTGGTTCAGTGACTATTGATGGTAAACTTTATAATCAAATTTCTTTTAGACCAGAATTTAGTACTAATAAAATTGGAATGGGATTTGATATTTACCTTTATTTTGATGAAGATGGAAAGTTGTATAGAGAAAACTGGGATTTTACTAGTCCTGGTGCTAGTTTCAAAACACTTGTAGATAAAATATATTATTTTAGGTATGGTCAAGTTTTTGATGATTTATATTTTAGAATAGGAGCTTTACCTAAAGTTACTTTAGGTCAGGGTATACTTATTAACCAGTATGCAAATAATATTGATTATCCTCAAATTAGAAGAGCAGGAATTGATTTAAGATATCAGTTTTCAGGCTTTAAACTTCAATTCATTCATAGTGATTTAAAAGAAATTAATAAACCTGGTTTAATTGGGCTTAGAACTTCAATTCCAATAATCGAAAATTTTAATATAGGATTTTCTATTGCATCTGATTTCAACCAATATAATGGTCTTGTTGATTCAGATGGTGATAATTATCCTGATTTTGTTGAGCCAGATTATGCAAATGATCCTGATTATCATCATGAAAATCAATTTTTAATTGAGGAACTTCAAGGTAGTAACTATTGTGATTATGACTCAGAAAGTGATTCATTTTTGGATGGAACATGCGAAAATTTATTTAATGATTTGTCAAGCGAAATGACTGAAGATTTTGCAGATGTTATGAATAACAAAGATAATGTTACAGGTTTAGCTATAGATTTTGGTTTTGATTTAGATAATAAATTTTCATTATATACAGAATACGCCCAGCTTTTAGGTAAAACATCAGATCCAACTGATAGTAATGATGAAGACTTACCAGATTTTGATACAAATCTTGGATATGGATTTATACCAATTGGGATGAAAGCTAATTTAGGTTCAGTTAAATTATCTTTAGATTATAGAAGAAATTCTGAGAATTTTATTTTTTCATATTGGAATAAAAATTACGACCATAATAGGATAATGGAAAACAATGGAGAATTAATAACCAAGGAATCTACATTGTATAAATATGGTGAACAGAAAGGTTTGAATTTTGGTTTAGAGGCAAATATTTCAAAATATTTTAAGTTTTCATTTGATTATGAAAAAATGAAGGGTGACATGTGGAATTCTGGTTCTTGTGATAATCCAGATTTAATTTATGAAAATGAAACTGATTGTGAGTCAAGTCAATATCTACAATATCCTGATTTAGACCCTGAAATTGAGGATAATCAACAGTTTGGGGTTTGGACTCCTGGATCTTACAAAAAAGAAAAAAATAACTCATTATATTTAAAAATTGAGATAGATACATCAATTATTCCTCAAGTTCAAATTGCCGAAATTTTCTATCAGCAAACAAATTCTAAAAAACCTTTTAAATTTGAACCTAATCAGAACTCTTTATTTGGATATAACATAGGTGTTAATTTATCAAACAATATGATTGTACTTTTAAAAGGTAGAAAAAGCTATGATTTTAATGGTAGTAATTTCAAACCAGTATACAATACCCAAATTGAAACCTCAATATATTTTTAATGAAATATTCTTCTAAAAAAATTAGGCAAGATTTTATTGATTTTTTTATTGATAAACAGCATAATGTAATAAGGAGTTCTCCTGTTTTCCCTCCTGATGATCCTACTTTGTTATTTATCAATGCTGGTATGAATCAATTTAAAAATATTTTTTTAGAAAAAGAAAATCCTAAATATAATCGAGTAGTTAATTCACAAAAATGTATTAGAGTAAGTGGAAAACATAATGATTTAGAAGAAGTTGGACTTGACCAATTCCATCATACCTTTTTTGAAATGTTAGGTAATTGGTCATTTGGAGATTTTTATAAAAAAGAAATTATAATGTGGTCGTGGGAACTACTTACAGAAAAATGGAAGTTGGATAAAAATAGATTATGGGTGACGGTTTACAAAGATGATGATGAAGCTCATAATTTATGGATCAAGCATACTGATGTCAAACCTGATAGAGTTCTTAGATTTGGAAATAAAGACAATTTTTGGGAAATGGGTGATACAGGTCCATGTGGTCCTTGCTCAGAAATACATTATTATACTGGAGAATTAAATAATCAAAAAGCAGATGGTGTAAATAATCTCGATAATTATAGGGAGCTTTGGAACCTTGTTTTCATTGAATATAATAGGGATTCTAATGGTGAATTAAATCCATTACCATCAAAACATGTTGATACAGGAATGGGTCTTGAAAGAATTCTTGCAACGCTTAACGGAATTGAAGATCATTATATGACAGATTTATTTCATCCTATAATTAAGCAAATAGAAGAGATCTCAGGAATTAATTATTCAGATAAAGATGGAATGCCTCATAGGGTTATTGCTGACCATTTACGAATGATTTCATTTTCAATAGCAGATGGAATTATGCCATCAAATGAAGGTAGAGGATATGTTGTTAGAAGAGTACTCAGGCGTGCCTCAAGATTTGGAAGGGTACTAAATATTGAGGGACCATTTCTGTTTAAACTAATTGATGCCTTAATCATATCAATGGGAGATGTCTACTCAGAAATTAGTGATAAACAAAAACATATTGAAAAAGTGGTCAGAGCTGAGGAAGAATCATTTGGAAAAACACTTGATAGAGGGCTTAATTTAATTAATAAACTTTTGGCTTCGTCAGAAGAAAAAGTAATTCCAGGTAAACAAGTTTTTACATTATATGATACTTATGGTTTTCCAGCAGATTTAACTCAGTTGATAGCTAAGGAAAATAATTTTGATATTGATATGAATTCTTTTAATGATTACATGGAAAAACAAAAAAAACTTGCAAGATCTAGTAGTCAATTTAAAAACTTGAATGAAGATACTGATTGGAAAATAATTAAAAATGAAGAATCCTCTTTTGTAGGATATACAAAAACTTCTTATGAGTCACAGATTTTAAAATATAGATTTATTGATGATAATATTGAAATCGTAATGAAAGAAACACCTTTTTATGCAGAGTCTGGAGGACAAATAGGTGATACTGGAAAGATTTTTTCTGATTCTTTAACCTTAAAAGTAATCGATACATATAAAAATGGTGGTGATATTTGTCATTTATGTGAAGTAATTGAAGGTGAATTTCTTAAAAATACTTCAGCTATATTTGAGTTAACTATAAATGAGAAAAGAAGGAAGAAAATTAAATCTAATCATTCAGCAACACATTTATTGCATAAATCACTAAAATCTGTCCTAGGTAATCATGTTCAGCAAGCAGGTTCACTTGTATCTGACGACAAATTAAGATTTGATTTAACCCACTATGAGAAACTTACTCAAAATGAAATTTTGGAAATTGAAAATAATGTTAATGAATATATAATGCAGAATTTAGAAGTTGATATTTCAAATGAAAAATATGATAAGGCAAAAAAAATGGGAGCCGAAGCACTATTTGGAGAAAAGTATGGCGATATAGTTAGAGTAGTGAACATAGGAGGTTCATCAATAGAATTGTGTGGTGGCACTCACGTTGAAAGAAGTGGGGATATAGGGTTTTTTAAAATAATTTCTGAATCTGCTCTTGCTTCAGGAGTAAGAAGAGTTGAAGCAGTTACAGGTTCTAAAGCATTTTCATTTGTTTCTGATAATATGAAAGTCATTGATAACATTAAACAAAAATTAAATTGTAATATTGAAGATATATCAAATAAGATTGATTCACTTATTGATACATCAAAACAAAATTCTGTTTTAGAAAAACAAATTCAACAAATTCAAATTGATAGTTTACTTAAGTCTTCAGAACCAAATTTTTCTGCTAATGATAAAATAGATGTTTATAAAAGTGAAATTAAATTTAATGTTGATCCAAAAACTTTCATTGATAATTTTTTAAACAAATACAAAAATAAAAGTATATTTTTACTAGGATTAAAAATGAATAAACCTTTGATTGTTTTAGTTATAACTAAAGATTTAATTGATAAAGATATTAATGCTGGATTAATAGTTAAAGAAAATGCATCATTAGCTGGTTCGGGAGGAGGAGGTCCCAAACATTTTGGAACATCTGGTTTTAATGATTTATCTAAATATGAAAAAACTTACAACATGATTTTAAATTATTTAAAAGGAATAAAAACATAACATGAAAAACAAAACACCAATAATCTTTACGCAATCTAAATGTGGTAGAAAGGGATTTTCTACTCCTAATAACAACATTAACGATATTGATATTAATAACGTTATAGATTCAAAATTCTTACGTTCAAATAAAGCTTCTTTACCTGAGGTTTCGGAGCCTCAAATCGTAAGACATTTTGTTAATTTATCAACAAAAAATCATCATGTTGACAAGAACTTTTACCCCCTAGGTTCATGCACCATGAAATATAATCCAAAAATTAATGATTCAATTGCAATGCTTCAGTCATTTGCATCTATTCATCCAGATCAAAATATTGAATCGATTCAAGGTATATTAAAGGTTTATTATGATTTATCAAAATTCTTATGCGAGATTACTGGCATGACTAGAGTTACATTACAACCATCTGCAGGTTCACAAGGAGAATTAGTTGGTTTACTTTTAATGAAAAAATATCATGAATTAAAAAACAATCATAAGAAAAAGTATATAATTATCCCTAAAACTGCTCACGGTACAAATCCTGCGAGTGTTATCATGTCAGGCTATAAAGTTAAACAAGTATCAGATGATGAAAGAGGAAGGGTTTGTCTTGATCATCTAAGAGAGTTAGTTGATGAAGAAACAGCTGGAATGATGTTAACACAGCCAAATACCCTCGGTTTATTTGAAGATAAAATTGAAGATATTTGTGAACTAATTCATTCTAACGACGGTCTGATGTACATGGATGGTGCAAATTTAAATGCTCTAGTTGGAATGGTTGACCCATCAAAAATGGGATTTGATATCACTCATATAAATTTACATAAAACTTTTTCAACACCACATGGTGGTGGAGGACCGGGAGCAGGACCAGTTGCTGTTAATGATAAACTTGCAGATTTTTTACCAAACCCAATAATTGAACGTAAAGATGAAAAATTTCACTTCAAATATTTAGAGAATTCTATTGGTAAAGTGCATACATTTAATGGTAATTATGGCGTTCTTCTCAGAGCTTATGTTTATATGTTGTCACTTGGTAAAAAAGGATTGAGAGATTTATCAAGAAAAGCAGTTTTAAATGCAAATTATTTAAAACATCTATTAATGAAGGAATATGATGTGCCATTTCATAATGGTACGATGCATGAATTCGTCATATCTGCTGAAAAACAGAAGAAAAAAAATCTAAAAGCGCTTGATATTGCTAAAAATTTACTTGATTATGGAATTCATCCACCTACTGTATATTTTCCAACAAATATACCTGAATCAATTATGATAGAACCTACTGAAACAGAGACTAAAGAGACCTTGGATGAATTTGCTGAAATAATGAAATATATTAATAATAATATTGATGATAAATTGGATTATTTTATGGATGCACCTTATGAAACTCCTGTAAGAAGGTTAAATGAGGCCAAAGCTAATAGAGAACTTGATGTCAAATGGAATCATGAAGTATAAAAAAGAAAATAATAAGGTTTTAGTTGTTTTAGAAAAAGGAGATGAAATCTTTGAATCTATTTATAAAGTTATTGAAGTATTTAAAATTAATTTTGGATGGATAAATGGTATAGGAGCTGCAGAAAAAATAATTTTAGGTGCTTATCCAAGTAAGTTAAAAAAATATGTAAAAAAAAATTTTTCAGGTGAATATGAAATAGCAAGTATGATGGGCAATATTACTTCTAAAGAAAATGAATCTTTTGTTCATTTACATGCTGTTATTTCAGATGAAGAATGCAATGCTTTTGCAGGTCATTTATTCACTGCTACAATATCTGTTACATGTGAAATGATAATAAATATCGTTGATACAAAAATTATTAGAAATGAGTGTAAGGATATAGGTTTATTTTTATGGAATTTTAATAATGGGTAGAGAAATAATTAAAACTAATAATGCTCCTAAAGCAATTGGGGTTTATTCACAAGCTATAAATATTGATAAAAAAATTACCTTTACATCAGGACAGATACCAATAGATATTAAAACAAGTGATTTAGTTTCTGATGATTTTGTTATTCAAGTTAATCAAACATTGAAAAATATCGAGGGTATTCTTTCATCCAGAAATTGTAATTTAAATAATTTGATTAAGCTTACAATTTATCTCACTGATTTGGATAATTTTGATAAATTAAATCAAGTTTTTTTAGATTTTTTTAGTGATTGCGAATATCCAGCTCGTTCTGTGATTGAAGTATCCAAATTACCTAAGAATTCACAAATTGAAATTGAAGCTATTTTCTATGAAGATAATTAGTGTAATATTTATATTGAATTTTATTTTTCCTAAAGATTTATCCAGTGCTGCGGATGTTAACTATTCAGATTCCAAAGCACCATTGATTTTGAGTACTCTTCCATTTATTAATGATAATCCTACTTCTCTAGCTTTTATATCAGCTTTATTAGTTTCAGCATCAAAAAGTGATTCTTTGAAAAATTATCTAAATAATCCCAATCAGGCAATGTTTTTAAGTTCGATTCCTATTTTTTCATCTTTTTTAAGTTCCAATGATCTAATTATGATACCATCTCCAGGACAAATTTATAATAAGAAATATTTTAAGGCTTTTATAATGTCAACTTTTAAAGCTTTTTGGTTAACAGAGTACAATAAATCTAAACATACTAATATAAAAGATAGAAATAGGAGTATGTGGTGGTTACTATTACTTTTGCTTTATGGAATAGGTGATGCTTATGTTGATGCCCAGTTGAAAAATAATACATTAAATGGAGAAATGGAATAATGTGTGCAATAGTTGGTTTATCTACAGATAAAGATAATGCTTCTTTAACTTTATACAATGCTTTGACTGTTTTGCAACATAGAGGTCAAGATGCTGCAGGTATGGCAACAATTAAAGATAAGAGAATATTAAATATCCATAAGGATAATGGTTTAGTAAGAGATGTCTTCAATGAAGAATCAATGCTACATCTTTCAGGTAATTTAGGGGTAGGACATACTAGATACCCTACAGCTGGTTCTTATAATTTTGAAGAAGCGCAGCCTTTCTATGTAAACTCCCCTTATGGAATAGTTTTAGTACATAACGGTAATATCGTAAATGCTAAAAAACTAAGAGATGAAATTTTGAAACAAGATTTACGACATTTAAAAACCTCTTCTGATTCTGAAATTATCTTGAATATTTTTGCTAATGCTTTAGAAAAAAATAAAAATTCAAAATTAACTAAAGAACAAATTTTTAAAGCTGTAGACGAAGTCCATAATAGAGTTCAAGGTGCATATTCAGTTATAATTATGATATTAGGGTATGGATTAGTTGTATTTAGAGATCCAAACGGTATAAGACCATTAATTTATGGAAGTAAAAAAGGAAAATATATGTTTGCTTCAGAAAGTGTAGCATTAGATTGTTTAGGATATGAAGTAGAGCGTGATATTAAGCCAGGCGAAGCAATTTTCGTTGATTCTAAAAGGAAATTACATTTTCATGATTATAAAAAAAAAGATACCTATACACCATGTATTTTTGAATATGTTTATTTAGCTAGACCCGACAGTGTAATTGATAAAATTAATGTATATAAAAGTAGATTAGAAATGGGCAAAAAACTAGCTGATAAAATAAAAAAAGTTTTATCAAAAAAGGAGTTGGATGAAATAGATGTGGTAATACCGATTCCTGATACGAGTAAAACTAGTGCACTCCCTTTGAGTGTAAGGCTAAATAAGGAAATGAGGGAAGGTTTCATAAAAAATAGATATATTGGTAGAACTTTCATAATGCCTGGACAAAAAATAAGAAAAAAATCAGTTAAGCAAAAGTTAAATACAATTAATATGGAATTTGAAAACAAAACCGTATTATTAATTGATGATTCAATAGTTAGGGGTAATACCAGTAGGCAAATAATTCAAATGGCTAGAGATGCAGGTGCTAAAAAAGTTTATTTCGCATCAGCATCACCTCCGATTAGATATCCAAATGTTTATGGTATTGATATGCCATATGTAAATGAATTAATAGCTTTTGATAGAACAATTGATGAAATAAAAATAGAAATAGGTGCTGATAAATTAATTTATCAATCCTTACAAGATTTAATTGAGTCAGTGAAAAAATTCAATAACGAAATTGATGATTTTGATACATCTTGCTTTAGTGGTGAATACATTACATCAGGTATTTCAAAAGAATATCTAGCAAATCTTAAGGATACGAGATAAATGATTTCTAAAATATTATTAGTTGCATCTATTTATTTTTTATCGAAGTATATAAGTAAGTTTATTAAGTCAAATTCTTTAAATAAAAAAATAGTTCCATCTATGGATTATTTCTTCGCTTTTAGCCCAACTTCTTTATTTTCAGTATGGGCTTTAACTGCTTTAGGTTTTTATATAGGCAATTTTTCTAATAATATTGTTCCTCAATGGGAATTAAATTTTGATATAAAAATATTTTTAGTATTTTTATCTTTAGCCCTCATAACATTAAGCTTATTATTTACAAATGAAAAAAATATTTCTGAACTTTCATTAAATAATCAAAAAATAGATAAAATTTCAAAAATTTTATTATTAATTAGTTTATTTTCATTACTATTTACAAATATATATAATTTTTCATTAGGTATAGCTTTATTCTATTTAATAAGAATTTATAAAAGAAGAGCAGGTTTTAATTCTTTGTTAAATCAATATCTTTTTAAATGTCTGATTGGTTTTCTATTGTTTTTAAGCGGTTTTATTATAGCTGTAACAGATAAAAATTATTTTTATTTTCAAGTATCAAATTTGGTATATTCCATTGAAATAGTTATTATATCAATGTTATTTTATTTCAGTATGATTTTATCTTATGAAAATCAAAAGAGGAATTCAAATTTTGAAACTAGTAAAAGAAATATAAATAATATCTCCTTTTTATTACTACTAGTAGTTTTAGTTACTGCTTTAAAAATAAATGAACCATTATTAGCAATTTGTTCTGCATGTTCTATTCCATTTTATATTTTTGCTTTTTTTAGAAGTCTTAATAAAGATTTCAAAAGAACATTTATATATCCTCTTTTTATTTTTAATTTCTTCATTTCAACAATTTATCCCTATTTAGGTATCTGTTTAATTTTTATATTTTATATAAGTAAATATTATTATTGGCATAGATTTGATAAAAATTATCCAACATTCTTAGTAAAAAATGATTAAAATAATTGAAAATAAATGTGATTTTTGTGGTACATGTGCAAGTGTTTGTCCAAAAAATTGTATTAACGTAAAAGAAGATGATATAATCATAGATCATAAATCATGTATTGATTGTGATTTATGTGTATATATTTGTCCTATAGAAGTATTAGAATCTGTTAATGAAGCTTAAATATGATATAATAGTGGTTGGAGGTGGTCCTGCAGGATCTATGGCAGCTAAATATGCAGCAGAGAATGGTGCAGATGTTTGTTTGCTTGAAAAAACTAGAGATATTGGCTATCCAGTTAGATGTGGGGAGGCTGTTGGGCATGCTGGTATAACTCAGTTTGTTGAAATGAAAGATACCTGGATTGCTGAGAAAATTAATTCTTGTACATTAGTTTCACCAGATGGAACCAAGCTCGATGTTCCATTTGCTAATGAAACTGGATATATATTAAATAGAAGAATTTTTGATTATGATTTATCAAGAATAGCTTCAAAAGCTGGTGCTCAAATTTTTACTAAAGCTCATGTAACCGGATTAATTTATAGAGATAATCGAATTTCAGGTGTAAAAGTTAATCATATTGGAGAAGAAAAAATAATTGAGGCTAAGTTAATAATAGGAGCAGACGGAGTTGATTCAAGGGTAGGAAGATGGGCCGGATTGAAAACTACTGTAAAATTAAGAGATATGGAAGCCTGTATGCAATATTCTGTTTCAAATATTGATGTTAAAAGAAATAATATGACTATGTTTGTTGGCCAAAATTATGCTCCTGGGGGCTATTTATGGATTTTCCCAAAAGGAGAAGATTTTGCTAATATAGGTCTTGGAATAAGTGGGACTTATAGTAAGCAAAGGTCTGCTAAAAAATATTTAGATGAATTTATGGATAGAGAGTATCCTAATGCTTCAATTCATACATCAATGTGTGGAGGATGTCCTGTTGCTTATCCTATAAAAAAACCTGTTGCTGATAACATAATGATTATTGGTGATGCCGCCCATCATATAAATCCAGTTACGGGAGGTGGAATAACCCCAGCTATGAAAAGTGGTATGTTAGGAGGATTAGTTGCAGCTGAAGCTATCAAAAAAGATAACGTTTCTGAAAGTTTCTTAAATAAATATGTTAAAGACATAGACAGAGATTTCACTAAAAGGCATAAAACATTATATAAAATTAAGGAAGCAATTTCCAAATTATCAGATGATGATATAAACGGTATAGCAAGAAAAATAGATTCAATACCTGTTGAAAAAAGAACTCTCCAAAAAGTTTTTATGTCGTCAATGATAAAAAAACCCTCACTGGTAATAGACGTACTTAGAGTTTTTGCTGGTATTTAATGCAATCTTTTGATGATATAGGTTTATCAAAATTTGTTGCAATAGATTTAGAAACAACAGGCTTGGACCCCAATAAAGATGAGATTATTGAGATCTCAGCAGTAAAATTTAATAATGGAGAAATTGTAGATTCATTAACTTTTTTAGTTAACCCTCAGATAAAACTTAAACCGAAAATAATCCAAATAACTGGAATTAATGATTCAATGCTCGTAAGCAAGCCAAGATTTGATGATATTAAAGATCAATTTTTGATATTCATTGAAAATCTTCCAGTAGTAGGCCACAATATTATGTTTGATTTAAATTTTCTTAAAAAAAATATTTATGATTATGAAAAATATTTTAAAGAAAGAATGATATGCGACACATATTATCTTTCTAAAATATTTTATTATGATTATAGTTCATTTAGTTTGACTTCACTATGTAAGATTGTAGGTATTAAAATTAATAATGCTCATAGAGCAGAAGATGATGCAAAAAATTCTGGTTTTTTATTTATAAATATTATTAAAGAAAAGTATTTTTTTACTAATATTCTAATATTTCAAAGGATTTATGAATGCCTAAAGTCTTTTGATGTTCCCAATAAAAAACTATTTAGAAAAACTTTAGATTTTTTAATTAATAAAAATAAAAGTCAATTTTTAGATTCAAAAAATAAAACTTATCAAGAAAATTTCTCATTTTCAACTGAATACAGTGATAATTTAATTGATGATATTACTATTGATAAATTATTTGCAGACGAAGGAATCCTTAACGATAAGTTAGATTCTTTTGAAAGAAGAGAAAATCAGATAAAATTCTGTAAAGATATAGTTAATACAATTAAAAATGATTCTATTTTAGTTTCAGAAGCTGGAGCTGGATTAGGAAAATCTTATGCTTACTTATTTGCATCATTATTTTCTAGAAATGAAAATAATTCTCAAATAATTATTTCTACTAATACTCATAGTTTACAAACTCAGTTATTTAAAAAAGATATTCCTCTGGTATTAGATATTTTAAAGTATAAATGTAGAACAACAATTATAAAGGGTATGAATAATTACATATGCCTTACAAGATTAGAGGAATTAATTAAAAATATTAAAAACAATATTAATGCATATGAAGCTTTAGAGTTATCATCAATATTTTTTTGGTTAGATTCCACAAAAACAGGAGATATTGCAGAATGCAATGGTTTTAGTAAGAGACATTATAATAAAATTTGGAATTTGATTTCTTCCAAGTCAGATTATTGTCTTAGTCATAGATGTAATAAATTCGATGGATGTTTTTATAAAAATGTTAGAGATACTGCATCAATTTCAGACATTTTAATTGTGAATCATTCGATGTTAATTAGATATTATGATAGTGTTGATTCTTTTATTCCTCAAGATTCTATTTGTATAGTGGATGAATGTCATAATTTTCATTCAATTTGTCAAAAACAGCTAACACAAAGTATAAATAATCAATTTTTAAATGAACATAAGAAGCAGTTTAAAAATATTTTAGATAATTTTAATCAAAATGAATTTAGCTATCAAATTATATCTGATTGTAGAGAACTATTAAAGGATTTTGAATATTTGAATGAAAACTTTAATAATTTATGTACCGAAATTTTTTTTAATAATGTTCAATCTCCATTTAACTCTGATTATTCTCAAAATTTTTCTATAAGTAAAAGTAATTTTTTTATTGAAAATGGAGTTGCGATTCTTGATTTAATTCAATCGTTAAAAAGTATTATTATAACGTTGAAAGATTATAAGATTTCTATAAAAGAAAATATAAAAAAAATATCTACTAGATATATTTTGGGTAATATCGAAATCTTCATAAGAAATTTAGAAAGTAATTTGATGTTTTTTAAAAATTTAACTTCTGAAAATAATAACTTTATTAATTGGATTTCATATATCTATAAAGATAATACCTTGAAAAACATTTCAATAAATATTGCACCTGAAAAATTAAATGATATTTCTGCAGATATTTTTAGTAGATTCCGTGCATCAGTTTTCTGCTCAGCTACATTATCAACGGACTCAGGATTTGAGTTTTTTTTAAGACAAATGGGTATGCAGGACTTAGTTTACAATGACAAAATTAAATTATCTAAGTATTCTTCTCCTTATTATTATCAAGATCAGTCAAAATTATTTATAATTAATAAACAAAATACAAATTCAGAAACTGAACATATTAAAAAAGTTGCAGAAGATATAATTGAATTGAGTATGAAGATAAATAAAAGAATTTTAATTTTATGTACCTCTTATAAACAAATATATGATTTTCAAACCTTAATAGATTTAAATGATGATTTAAAAAATAGATGTTTATATCAATTAAAAGGTACTTCTAAATCAATCTTACTATCAGAGTATCTTAGTAATAAAAATTCAATTTTATTTGGAACTAATACATTTTGGGAAGGTATAGACTTGCCAAATGATAAGTTAGAAGTTTTAATAATATATAAGCTTCCTTTTTCTAATCCTAGTGATCCTTATGTGAAATCAAATATAAATTATTATCGATCAAGAAATCTTGATGCTTTTACTGAATACCAGTTACAGGATACCATATTAAAATTGAGACAAGGTTTTGGAAGACTTATTCGAAGTTATAATGATATGGGTGTTTGTATAATAACTGACAAGAGAATTGCTACAAAAAGATATGGTATGCATATAATTAATTCATTGCCTGTAGAACCTAATTTTTATTCTAACCCATATGTAATAATAGATTGTATTAAAAATTTTTTAATTTAAAAATATCCTAAAATGTTAATTTTTTTTTTATAAATTATATATCACATAAACTAACCTTTATTAAATACAAAAATGTTTAAAGAATTAAATGGTAAAAATCTAACAATAGATTTTTTAGTATCAGTTAGTAGAAAAAAATCTAAAATAAAGCTTTCTGAAGATTCTGTTGAAAAAATTTCTAATTGTAGAAAATTAGTTGAGCAAAAAATTTCAGATGGTGAAATAATGTATGGAATTAATACTGGTATTGGAGAATTTTCTGAAACTATTCTAGATAATAATCAAATTAAAGACTTTCAAAAATATTTGGTATATAATCATGCAGCTGGTATAGGAGACCCTGCACCAATTGAACATGTTAGAGCAGCTATGCTAAGTAGGATAAATGTTCATGCAAAAGGAATGTCTGGATGTAGATTGATTATTACTGAAACTTTAGTCGAAATGTTAAATAAAGGAGTTACTCCTTATGTTTGTGAAAAGGGATCAGTTGGTGCTTGCGGAGATTTGGCGCCAATGTCTCAAATTGCACTTGTTCTTTTAGGAGAAGGAAAAGCTTATTATAAAGATAAATTAATGTCTGGAAAAGATGCAATGAGTAAAGCTGGTATTAAAATACCAGGTTTAGAAGCAAGAGATGGTTTAGCTATAATTAACGGTTCAAATTTTTTAACAGGAATGAGTGCTTTATTTATTTATGATTCCAAAAATTGGTTCAAACAAGCCAATATTTGTGCTGCAATGTCAATGGATGCTTTAATTGCTAATTTAAAACCTTTAAATAAATTAATACATGAGGTTAGAGGTTTTCAAGGTGCTATTAAATCATCAAAATCTTTAAGAAAATGTTTAGAAGGTGGTGATTTGATTGATGGCAATTTAGATACTAAGGTTCAGGATGCTTATTCCCTTAGATCTACTCCACAAGTTATTGGTGCAGCAATTGATTATATTGATTATTGTCAGCAACAAGTTGAAATAGAACTTAATGGGGTAGGAGACAATCCTATATTTTTTGTTGACAAAAATATTCAACTTTCTGGTGCAAATTTTCAAGGTACACCTGTATCTATGCCTTTAGATATGCTTGGAGCTGCAGTTACAATGGTTTCAGTATTATCTGAGAGAAGAATGAATAGGTTAAATAATCCTGCACTAAGTAATGGTTTGCCTGCTTTTTTAACAAAAGGAGCAGGTATGTTTTCAGGCTTAATGCTCAGTCAATATACAGCAGATACACAAATTGTTGAACAAAGAATTTTATCTAATCCTGCTAGCATTCATTCGATTCCTGCAGCAGCAGATCAAGAAGATTTTGTATCAATGGGGATGAATACTGCATTAAAAAATCTCCAAATTTTAGACAATGCATATGGTATACTTGGTATTGAATTTTTTGCAGCTGCTCAAGCTTTAGATTTTAGAAATCATAATTTTGGTAAAGGAGTAAAAATTGCTCATAATGTTATCAGAAAAAAAATTGAATTTTTAGATATTGATAGACCATTGTATAATGACCATAACACAATTAAAGAAATTATAAAATCTTGTGAAATTTTAAANGAAGTTGAATTAAGTTTAGGTGANATTTATTAATAAATTTAAAATATATATAATTANANAANATGAAAAATAANATACCTTTAGCTTTAACNTTCGATGATGTTTTATTAAAGCCAAAATATTCTAANGTNCTTCCAAAAGAGGTTGATTTATCAANGAGNCTCTCAAAAAATATATCATTGAATATTCCTTTNATAAGTGCAGCAATGGATACNGTTACNGAAAGNTCNATGGCTATAGCTTTAGCNAGAGAGGGAGGTTTAGGAGTNATTCATAAAAATTTATCTATTGCAGACCAAGCTNTTCAAGTAGATTTAGTNAAAAGNTCNGAGAGTGGTATGATAATTGATCCCATAACAATTAAATCAGATGAAAGTATATTTGANGCTTTNGAGTTNATGAANACATATAAAATATCAGGTGTNCCTGTTATAGATAATACTAAGTTGGTAGGTATTTTAACAAATAGGGATATTAGATTNGAACAAGATTTAAATTTANAAGTTAAAGANAGNATGACATCTGAAAAATTAGTNACGGTACCNATTGGAACAACTNTAGANGAAGCAAAATCTGTTNTGCAAAAACATAGNATNGAAAAATTATTAGTTGTANGTAAAGAAGGAAACTTAANAGGTNTGATTACTGTTAAAGATATCCAGAAAAAAGAAAAATTTCCTAACGCATCTAAAGATATTCATGGTAGATTAATTGTTGCNGCAGCTGTTGGAACAGATGCAACTGTAATGGATAGAGTTGATGCTCTAGTTGATAGTCATGTTGATGCTTTAGTATTAGATACTGCACATGGACATTCACANGGTGTACTTGATGTGGCTNAAAAAATNAAGACTAAACACCCTGATATTGATTTAATCGCAGGTAACGTCGCTACTGCTGAAGCTACCAAAGCATTNTTTGATAATGGAGTTGATATTGTTAAAGTTGGTATTGGAGCAGGTTCGAGTTGTACTACGAGAATTATNGCAGGTNTTGGANTCCCACAGTTAACTTCAGTAATGGAATGTTCAGCTNTTGCAAAANAAATGAATAAAAAAATAATATCAGATGGTGGTATGAGATTTTCAGGAGATATATCAAAATCTTTTGCTGCTGGAGCAGATGCTGTTATGTTAGGNGGAATTTTTGCTGGNACTGANGAAAGTCCTGGNGAAGTAGTTTTNTGGGAAGGNAGATCTTANAAATCATATAGAGGNATGGGTTCTGTAGCAGCTATGAAGTCAGGNAGTTCNGATAGATATTTTCAAAATTCAACTGATGTNAAAAAACTNGTNCCAGAAGGTGTTGAAGGTTTAGTTCCTTANAAAGGNCAATTAGGTGAAACAATTCATCAATTAGTTGGAGGAGTTAAGTCATGTNTNGGCTATTGTGGTTCAAAAAACTTAGATGAATTTAAATNGAANGCTGAATTNGTTAGAATAACTTCNGCNGGNTCNATAGAGAGNCATCCTCANGATATGAACATNACGAAAGANTCACCNAATTANAGAAATTCNAAATAAATTTTATTTATTATTAAGATGNAGAGCTAATTTAGATTTTTTGTTATTAGCTTTATTTTTATGAATNATACCNTTAGATGAAACTNGATCAATTAGTTTAATGATTTCAGGAAAGNTNGTTTCNGCTTCNTTCTTTTCCATAGNAANAAATTTCTTTATTGCTGTATTCATTTTAGATTTGTAGTATCTATTTCTNANATTAGATTTTCTAGANTGTCTAACTCTTTTTAATACTGATCCNTTTGCACTCATTACTTACTTTCTTTTNTTATTNAGNNCGTAAATATAAACAATTATTTACTATTTAGTGCAAATATTAANTATTTATTTTCTTGATTGGAAATAATTATTCTAAATTTTAAACTATATAGGCCGCAATTATTAAAATTCTAGGAGATAATAATGATAGANGAATTCTTNAAAGATGTNAATATATTTTCACATCTNAGNGATGAAAAAATTAATNAAATAAAANAATATTTTACCTTGAGAGAGTATCCTAAGGGTAGTATGATTATTTTAGAAGAAGAATATGGAGATGTGGTTTTTTTAGTAAAGAAAGGNACGGTCAAAATTACNAGAGTCAATGANGAAGGTAAAGAAGTAATNNTATCTTTAATGGGNGAAAATGATATGGTNGGTGAAATGTCNGTAATTGATGGTGANTCTCGTTCAGCNAATGTACTTGCTCAAGAAAATTGTGAGCTTTATGCNATAAGAAGTGAAGACTTTCTAAGATTATTGAAAGAAAATTTTGAAATATCATTTTCATTAATGGGTGAGCTTGCAAATAGGATTAGAAAATCTGATCAGCATATTGAAGCATTATCNCTATCTGATGCTGAACATAGGATAGGTGTTTCAATTCTAAATTTAGCTGAAGAACTTGGAGTGATAGTCAAAGGTAAAGTTACCATTGATAATCTTCCATTTCAGCAAGATATTGCTAATATGTCTGGTACATCTAGAGAAACTGTTTCTAGGATTTTAAAATTATTTGAAGATAGAAATATGCTTATNAAAAAAGGACATAAGTTAATGATTCCTGATTACAATAATTTTAAGAGATATTTCGGGTAAGTCAATCAAAATGTATGAAAATTTTTTAGAGAATTTAAAATCTAAAAAGCATAATTTTATTGCTAAGGCAATTTCAGCAATAGAAAACGATACAGAATTAAAAACATTTCTTTTAAGTAAAATACAATTTAAAAAAAGTACTTCTATAAGAATAGGTATTACTGGACCTCCTGGTGCAGGAAAAAGTTCTATAACAAATAGGTTAATTAAAAAATATAGATCTGAAAATAAAACTGTTTGTGCATTATTAGTAGATCCTACAAGTCCATTCAGTAATGGATCGGTTTTAGGAGATAGAATAAGAATAAACCAATTTTATGATGATAAAGATGTTTTTATTAGAAGTTTAGCTTCGAGGGGAAGTAAAGGCGGTCTTTCATATGAGATAGATACTATTGCAGACTTAATTGACTTTATTGGTTTTGATATAATTATAATTGAGACAGTGGGTGTAGGACAAATTGAATTAGATGTAATAGAATCAGTTGATTCTGTAGTAGTAGTTTTAGTTCCAGAATCTGGTGATGATATACAAATTATGAAAGCAGGTTTAATTGAAATAGCTGACTTATATGTTATAAATAAATCAGAAAGAGAAGATGCTGATAAATTATTTATAATATTAACAAATATGTTACAGCTAGTTAAAAATAAAAAATGGATACCTGAAATCATTAAAACAGTTGCAATTGAGAATATAGGTATTGATGAACTTTATAAAAATTTAGAAAAGCATAAAAAATTTTTATTAGATTCAGATGGTCTTGATTTTAAAAATAATAAGAGATTTATTAAGAAAATTAAAAATGAAATTGTGAAAAATTTTGAAGATTCTTTTTGGACTAGCAATAGATTGAATTTTATAGAAGATTTCTTTAGAAAAAAGAAAATTCAAAAAATTAGTTTAAGTTCTATTATAAAAAAGTTGAANGAAATANCATGAGTAATANNGAAATGACTTTTNTAGAGCATCTTCAAGAAATGAGGTCTAGAATTTTAAATTCATTAATTGCNTTTATTTTTTTTGCTATTATAGGATACTACTATTCAAATTTAATTATTTCTTTTTTATTAAATCCAATTAANGATNCAAACGTAAATTTACAAGCATTAAAAATAACNAGTATTTTCTCAACNAANATAATCATTTCATTTTTTTTTGGTNTGATNTTTTCNTTNCCNGTAATTGTATATCAATTTTTGATGTTTACTTTACCNGCNTTAGATAATAAATTAAAAACTTANAANATTATTTTATTTATTTTTATGGCTTCATCATTATTTTTATTTGGNCTTNTATTTGGTTATTATATTTTGATACCTTTTTCTTTAAACTTTTTCAATAACATTTCTTTACCNCTNNATATGATTTCCTTNAATTATACTTTAGAAAATTATTTAGTTTATTTNATATGGATANTAATAATTTCTTCACTNATGTATCAGTTNCCTATATTTATTTTTTTTCTAACAAAAATTGGATTTATAAANCTTACAANTTTAANNTCAAATAGAAGGTTTATAATTGTAATATTTTTTATTTTGGCTGCNATTTTATCACCTCCAGATCCNATNAGTCAATTAATGATTGCGATACCATTNTTATTACTTTATGANTTTTCAATTTTTATACTTAAAATTTTTAAATGAAACATGTCTAAAATTATAAAAAAAATAAGACAACCCATTAATAGTGACATGAATAAATTTGATGTTTTTTTACAAAATAATTTAAAGTCTAATGTAAAAATTATTAATTCTGTTGTTAATTATATGATAAAAACTAAAGGTAAACAATTTCGTTCAATTTTATGTCTTCTTAGTTCACGCTTACTAAATGAAAAGCCCAATGAATTATCTTTCTTGTCAGCCTCAACAGTAGAGTGCTTACACGTGGCTACATTGTTACATGATGATGTGGTAGATGATGCTGATATAAGAAGAGGTTGGCCAACAATTAATAAAATATGGAAAAATAAAATTTCTATCTTAATTGGTGATTATTTATTCTCTAAATCTTTAATAAATATAGCAAAATTTCAAGATTTGCATTGCATAGATATTTTATCAGAAGTTTCTAAAAGGTTAAGTGAAGGTGAAATTTTTCAAATTGAAAAAGCAATGAATAAAAGTATGACTGAAACTGAATATTTAAAAATGATTGCGGATAAAACAGCTTCATTGATTTCTGCTTCATGTTATTTAGGTTTTTATAGTAATAATAATGAAGAAAAAGAACTATGTATAGCAATAAAAAATTATGGAGAATATCTTGGTATTGCCTATCAAATAAAAGATGATATTTTCGATGTTATAGGTAATATAGAAAATACTGGGAAATCTTCAAATTTAGATTTAAAGAAAAATATGCTAACATTACCGTATATTCACTTACTAGAAAAGTATAATAAAAAAGAAAAGAAAGATTTTTTAATTAAAATTAAAAAATTCATAAATAAAAATGAAGTTAGTAAGATTAAAAGAATGATTTTAGAATCTGGAGGTGTTGATTATTCAAATGATAAAATCAAGTATTACTCAGAAATGGCAATTAATGAACTAAATAAATTTCCTGATTCAGTTTATAAAGATTCTTTAATAGAAGCAGTAGATTTTAATATTAATAGAAAATATTAATTTTGAATAGAAAAAAAACAATATATAATCTTGCAAATTTTTTAAGTATTTCAAGAATGCTTATGGCTGGTCCCCTAGTTTATTGTTTTGAAAATTTTTCAACTAACCCTTATTATATCAAACTTTCAATTTTGATTATTATTTATATTGTAATATCTGATATTCTNGATGGTTACTTTGCTAGAATATCNAGTTGTGTAACAGATTTTGGTAAAATTATCGATCCATTAGCTGACAAGTCTTGTTTTTTGGTTGTTTTAATTTTTTTAATTGATAAAGATTATATGATTTTTTCTTCATTTAATCTCTTTTTATTTTTTTATGTTATGTTATTTGTTAGAGATATGATACTTGTAACAATAAGTCTATTTAATATTATAAATAAAAATCATGTTCCACAGGCCAATCTAGCAGGNAAGTTATTCATTTTTTTCTCATCAATAATGATAATTCTATTTATTTATGAAATTAATACCACTATTGCATATGTGTTTTATGTTTTATCTATGATTATGATGATTTCAAGTACGATTACATATTTTAGTGAATTAAAAAAAGTTAGAAGTTTATGAGTTTCTTTGATAAAATATTTTCTAGTATTACCAATACTCGAAAAAATATCTCAAATACTTTTGATAATTTATTAAATATTGATTCTTTAAGTACTGAAGATTATGAATCGATTGAAGAATGTTTATTAGGTGCAGATATTAGTTGGAGTATTGTTGAGAAAACAATAGAAACAATCCGAACTGAAAATAAGAATAATAAGAACTGGCAAAAAGCTCTTTATAAATCTTTTAAACAAAACTTAAATTGTATTGAACATGTTAAATTTAAGAAAGTGATTTTAATGGTTGGTGTTAATGGTGTTGGTAAAACTACTTCNTGTGCAAAAATTGCTAATTATTTCAAATTGAAAAATAATAAAGTATCATTAGTAGCTGCTGATACTTACAGAGCAGCCGCAGTTAATCAGTTAAAGTTATGGTCTGATAAGTTGAAAATAGATTTTATATCAAATGAAATGAGTTCTGACCCAGCATCTGTAGCATTCGATGGAGTTCAATCCGGATTGTCTAAAAACACTGATNATATAATTATTGATACTGCAGGTAGATTACAAAATTCTGAAAANTTAATGAAAGAATTANAAAAAATTTTTAGNGTGATTTCAAAANTAACTGATGATATAAGTATTGCAATAAATATAGATGCAAATTTTGGTCAAAATTCTATTTCTCAAATAGAAAATTTTTCTAATTATGTTCCNATTGATAATGTTATATTAAATAAGATGGATGGTACATCAAAAGGAGGTATAGTAATGTCAATAGTGGAAAAATTCAAACTTCCAATTTCCTTTATTGGAACTGGAGAAAAAGTTAGTGATATTGTAGAGTTTAATTTTGAAGATTATTTNAAATCGCTGATTGATTTGNAAGAAAAATAATATGAGTTTAGATAAGAATATATCACTTGTCAGTTTGGGTTGTGCAAAAAATTTAGTTGATTCTGAGATTTTAATTGGAGGTTTGAAAAAAGAAGGTTTNAATTTAGTNTCTAANACNGATAAAGCAGATGTTATNATTGTTAATACATGTGGTTTTTTNGATACAGCTAGAGAAGAATCTGTNGATACGATTTTAGATTGCGCTTCNTTAAAAACAAATTCAAACTTAAAAAAATTATTAGTTATGGGGTGNTTTTCTGAAAGATATGGTTCAGATTTAGTTAAAGAAATGCCAGAAGTAGATAAGTTTTTTGGTACGAANGATCATAATATGGTTTTGAGTTATTTGACTGGTAAAGATTTTAAGAAAGATGATCCNGANTATTATAGNTCCATTCTNACACCTAAGCATTATGCGTATTTAAAAATTGCTGAGGGNTGTGATAATGTTTGCANTTTTTGTTCAATTCCTGCAATGCGTGGCTTACAAATGAGTAATACTCTTGAAACTAATCTNGTTGAAGCACAGAGGTTAGCAGATAATGGTGTAAAAGAGTTATTNATAATNGCACAAGATTCTACTTCNTATGGCTCTGATTTGAAACCTAAGTCATCATTNCATGAACTTTTAGATTTATTAGATAAAATAAATAATATAGAATGGATAAGGTTNCATTATGCTCATCCATCTCATTTACATAAAGAANTNATTAAAAGATTTTCTTACTTAGAAAANNTAATNCCATATATAGATATGCCTACACANCATGGTTCTGATAAGATTTTAAGAAANATGAAAAGNGGTTTAAACTCATCTGGTATAANGAAAAAAATTGATTTTTTGAGANAAGCNAACAAAGAAATTTCTATTAGAACAAGTATAATTGTTGGTTTTCCNGGTGAAACTGATAAAGAATTTAAAGAGTTNTGTGATTTTNTTCAGGAAGTTAGNTTTGANNGATTAGGAGTNTTTCAATATTCAGAAGAAGAAGGTACNCATGGAGCTAANNTATATNATGATGATGTTCCAAANTCAGTNAAACAGGAAAGATTTGAAACAATAATGATGTTNCAACAAAAAATNAATTATGAAAAAAATATTAACAGGCTAGGNTCTNTTGAAAAAATTTTAATTGATATTGTTGATGAAAAAGAAGGTTGGTCNCTAGGTAGNTCTTATNGAGATGCTCCTGAAATTGANAACTATGTTAAGATTGATCAAGNCTTAAAATCAGGTAGAATTTATGATGTNAGAATTAAAGAAGCTTTTGAGTATGACGTTTTAGGAGTTGTAGAAAAATAGTTGGAAANAAATTTTAAAATANTAAAAATAGATCATGTAGCTNTNGCTACAAATTCNATTTCTGATTTAAATATTTTTNGTCTTCTTGGTATGAAAGANAGTAAATTAGAAAATATTGNAAGTGAAAAAGTTAATGTTGNTAAATTTNTTGCAGNANATGATGANCATGTTATTGAATTATTAGAACCCTCAACTGAAACTTCAACTATAAAAAATTTTTTAAATAAAAATGGTCNAGGNCTNCATCACATTTCTCTTANAGTAGATAATATTTTTAATGCTATTAAATTTTTAGATTCNAANAATATACAAATCATTTACAAAANACCTCGNACNGGTGCAGATAATAAATTAATTACTTTNATTCATCCTAAATCNACACCNGGTATCCTTATAGAGTTAAGTCAAGATAATTAATNTCATGTCTTTATTGAAAGATAAAGTAAAATCTTTTCCTAAAAACCCAGGCGTTTATTTNTTTAAAAATAGNAAAAANGAGATTATTTATATTGGAAAAGCAAAAAATCTNAAAAATAGAGTTCGNTCNTATTTNAATAAAAGTAATCAAAATAAAAAAAGTCAAATAATGGTTTCTCATGCAACTCAGATAGAATATTTAGTAGTTGAAGANGAGGTTAAAGCTTTNATAACTGAGGCTAATATGATTAAAGAGTATAAGCCGAANTACAATATTTTATTAAANGATGATAAAACATTTCCTTATATNATTATAACTAATGAATTATATCCNAAAGTTAAGATTATTAGGAAGAAAAATTTACANAAAGATGGTAATACCTATTTNGGTCCTTATACTGANGTAAATTATTTAAGATCTACAGTNAAGTTAATNCATCAAATNTTTCCAATCAGAACGTGTAANCANNANCAGCCTANACATTCCAAAGTATCNTGTTTTTGTGGTTTTTGNTTATCAAAAAATAAAATTGATTCTAGNGAATATAATANTATAATNAAAAAAGTAATTTTNTTNCTNAAAGGNAAAAATAAAATGGTAAAAGTTTTTTTNAATGATTTAATGGTTAANTCTAGTAAAAATNTGGAATATGAGTTAGCAGCTAAATATAGAGACCAAATCAGTATTCTTGANTCATTTATAAATAATCAAAAAAGNCTAGCACANGATTTTTATGATAGAGATATAGTTCATGTTTCTTATAATAATAATTTTGGTATTGGTTTTGTCATGCGAATTAGAAACGGTNTNTTNATAGGTAGAGAAAGATTTAATCTTAAAATAGTTGAAAACGAATTTGAAGNTGTCTTAAATAATTTTTTAATNCAATATTATAATAGTACTCTTGAAATTCCATCNCAAATTATNATTGATAAAAATTTGATTAACCAAAAAGTAATTGAAGANTGGTTAACATCAAAAAAAGGTAAAAAAGTAAAGCTTATTANACCTGAGANAGGTAANAGAAGAGATATGTTGAACTTATGTATAAAAAATTCTAATTTNATTCTTAAAGATAGAGAAATAAAAAATATTAAGAGAAATGATCAAGTTCCACAAACTCTTATTGAATTAAAAGATAGTTTGAATATGCAAGTNATTCCAAATAGGATAGANGCATTTGATAATTCAAATATTCAAGGTTCTAACCCAGTTGCGGGNATGGTTTGTTTTATTAANGGAAAGCCNGTNAAAAAAGAATATAGAAAGTTTAATATTAAAACAGTTAGAGGTATTGATGANTTTGAATCTATGCGAGAAGTNGTTTTTAGAAGATATTCAAGGCAAATTAAAGAGGGTGGTNCTCTACCTGATTTGATTCTAATTGATGGTGGTAAAGGGCAATTATCTGCTGCTAAAGAATCTTTGGANCAGTTAGGATTAAATTATATTACAATANTNGGATTAGCTAAAAAGCTTGAAGATGTTTTTCTNCCAAATAGCTCTGAACCNCANAACATAAGTAAAACTTCTCCNGCTCTTTATATGTTACGTAATATTAGAGATGAGGTTCATAGATTTGCAATTACATTTCATCGTAAAAAAAGAANAGAGTCTAGCTTTNATTCTGTTTTTGATAATATNAAAGGAATGGGNCCAGCAAGAATAAAAAAAATATGGGAAGTTTATGATTCAGTTGAACAANTTAAAAAAGATTCAATTGATAATATTTATAAAAANACAAAATTTCCGATGAATNTTGTAAGATTACTTAAAAATATCAAAATTTAGTTACAGTATACTTTTAATANTTCTGACCATNTAGTAGTATAAGAAGGTGATAAATTATTCTGTTTTNTAGTTATTTTTTTTTGTANTCCCTGAGATAAAAATTTAATTGTATTATTACCCATATCATTATTNATTGAGTCTACTATTTTAAACAANNTTTCATTTTTAAAATTATCTGATAATAAATTTAATTGTATCTGATNATCTGGTTTAATATTACTTACTATTATACCTGATTTTTTATATGAATGATTTTTATTATATATTTTTTTNANTANATAAATGGCATTTTTAATTATTTCAAAGGAATCATTTGTATGTTTTTCCATAACCATTGATTTATAAATTTTATANTTNTGATTTGNGTTTTTAAATCTATTTTTGCATAATAAAATTCCTATATACTGTGCGCAGCTATTCTCGTCTCTAAGTTTTTTAGAACATTTTGCTGCATGACTAGATATAGCTTCAGATATTAACTTGTAGTCTGAAATTTCGTTAGCAAAGCTTCTTGTACTTGAAATACTTTTTTTATTTTTTGGATTTGATTCTATATCGAAGCATTTTATACCCTTTAATTCTTGTAGAATTTTTAAACCTGTTATTGTCATTTTATTTTTTACCCAGTTTTCATTTAGGTTAATAAAATCATTCAAATTATTAACTCCATAATTTCTAAGCATTCTATAGTGAGAATTACCTATGCCCCAAATTTTACTTACAGATATTTTTTTAAATATTTTTTGATTATTATTATCTAAAATGAACACACCATTCTCCGAATGTTTTTTTGCTATATAGTTAGCTATTTTTGATAGAGTTTTAGTTTTTCCTACACCTACTGATACTGGTATACCTGTACATTTTAAAATATTTTTTTTTATTTTGGATGAAAAATGAATTAAGTCATCTATTCCTGTTAAATCAGCAAATGATTCATCTATAGAATAAACTTCAAATTTTGGTACCATTTGGCCTACTATACTCATAACTCTATTTGACATGTCACCATAAAGTGCAAAATTAGATGAAAAGGTATATACATTATTTTCTTTTATGATTTTTTTAATCTTAAACACAGGTTCCCCCATTTTTATGCCTAGTGATTTAGCTTCATTGCTTCTTGCAATTACACATCCATCATTATTAGATAAAACTATAATGGGCTTATTTCTTAACTTAGGGTCAAAAACTCTCTCACAGGAAGCATAAAAATTATTACAATCAGTTAAAGCAATCATCGATGATTATGAATTGTATGTGTTACAATACCCCAAACTTCAAATTCAACTGATTCAGTAATTTCAATATCAGGGTATTTGTTAGATTCTGATTCTGCACTAAGTATTACTTTGTTATTATTATTAAAATATCTCTTAACTGTGAATTCTCCATCTAGTATAGCTATAATTATATCATTATTTTTAGCTTCTAATGATTTGTCGACTACCAATATATCGTTATCTTTAATTCCAGCTTTTTCCATTGAATATCCTTTGGCAATTACAAAAAAAGTTGAAGCAGGGTGTTTAACTAAATGTTTGTGTAAGTTAAGGTCAACATCTAAGTAATCATCAGCAGGAGAAGGGAAACCTGCAGAGACGCCACTTTCGTAAATTTTTATTCTTTTAAGTGCGTCATTATCATTTATTGAGTAGAAAATTAGACTTTCTTTTTTTCGCTGTTTCATCATTAGTTTTTGAATAATTTTTTAATTATTGTTACTTCTGTAAATAATATATTTACTTCTTCTTGATATTTTTTATATTCAGGCCTGGTTTTCAATATTTTCTTTTCAATCCATGGTATGCTTACAAAAATAAACATTAAAGTCATACAGATTGGCCAAATAATTAAGTGTAATACGCTATAGCTATAGATAAATAAACCCCACCAGAAAAGTATTTCGCCATAGTAATTTGGATGTCTAGAATATTTCCACAGACCTGTTTTAATGATTTTACCAGGATTTTTTTTCTTAAAATTGTATAATTGTTGATCTGCTACTATTTCATACATTACACCTATAAAGCAAATTATAAAACCAATTATTACACCTAAGTCTGTTTTTTCGTTNTCTAATATATATTTAAAAGGAATGCAGCATGCAAAAACAATTAATGAAGGAAATAAATGTATACCTAGAAAATTAACTAACTGATAGTTGTTTTTAAATTTTTTTCTAAAATCAATATATCTCCAATCTTCATGATTTAAACCATTCCAGTTTCTTATCCAATTATATGTTAATCTAATGCCCCAAAATAGAACACTTAAAGATAATAGTATTGCATTGGTAACATTGATTGTATCTAATTTAGTAAACCAAAATAATAATAATATCGGAGGTACAACACTCCAGTAAGGGTCATATATTGAAGAATTTTTAAAAATATAGCTAGCACCATAAATCACAATTGTTGCAATTATATCAGCATACAGTAATTTAATTATTAAGTCAGAGTTACTATAAGTATTAATAAATATTAAGCTAATTATTAAAGCTATTATATAACAGATTAATACTATGGTTAAACTTTTATTTTTTGTCATATCATTTAATTTTTACTATTATTTCATTCCTTCTTAAAAATGGAAGAGTCCAAGGAGGATCATATCTATTGAGCATGAAAGGAGATACTGCTTCATAATTATTTTTTTTAATAAAATCTTCTAGGTCTTTTTTATATTTATTAATTCTTTCTTTATTAGCGAGCCAGCTAAAGCTTATGACTGCACATTTGTTTAGGTTGAATTTTTCTAGTTTTACATTTCTGTTATCAGGAGTAGGTAAATCTTCAATATTTTTTTCTCCTAAAATATAAAATATCATATTCTGTTCATTTTTATCTATGAAGCTAGTAACAGGAGCTGTCATAGGAATTCTTTCATTATTATCATTGCCACCAAAAATATATGATGCTAAGGTTCTAAACATATTATTATCTGATTTATTATTTTCTAACGATATGCTAGTTCTTGCAACGATATATTCATCATATTGTCGGACTTCTATATTATCTATTGCATTAATTAATGTATAGCTTGGTTCTTTGTATTTGTCTTCTGAAAATAACATAGTAAATAGTATAATTATAGTAATAGTGTTCATTTTTTTGTTTTATCCTTTAAAAATTTATCTAATTTTGGTTTTATTACAAATCTACAATATGGAGCGTTTGTATTATTTTTATAATAATCTTGATGATAGTTCTCTGCCTCATAAAAGGTATCTAATTTAGANACCTCAGTTACGATAGGATTTGTGAAATTATCACTTATACTTTTTATGAATTTTTCTGATATTTTTTTTTGTTCTTCATTTATATAAAAAATTCCTGACCTATATTGAGTACCCACATCTGCACCTTGACGATTAAGTGTGGTGGGGTCATGGGTTTGAAAGAAAACTGTTAATAATTCTTCAAAGGTTATGATATCTGGATTAAAATCAATTTTACATACTTCAGCATGGCCTGTATTCCCAGAACAAATGGATTCGTAAGTTGGGTTTTTAGTTGTCCCGTTGCAGTAGCCAGAGATTACACTATTTACACCTTCTAGTTGAGAAAATATTGCTTCTACACACCAGAAGCATCCAGCTCCAAATATTGCTACATTCATAAATATAACCTTTCATTTATTATAATATACAAAAAAACTTTAAATTAAGAAAAAATGTCATTAAATTTACCGAGGAAAAACATAAAAAATAAGCCAATATGTCAGATTTCGAAATAATTTCAAATTATCAGCCCTCGGGAGATCAGCCAAAGTCAATAGATTCTATTATTTATAATTTAAAAAATAATGTTAAGGATCAAGTTCTTCTAGGAGTTACTGGATCAGGAAAAACATTTACGATGGCTAATGTTATAAAAAAATATCAAAAACCAACAATAATATTATCTCACAATAAAACTTTAGCTGCTCAATTATATGGAGAATTTAAGTCATTATTTCCTAAAAATGCAGTTGAATTTTTTATATCTTATTATGATTATTATCAGCCTGAGGCTTATTTGCCTGTAACCGATACATATATTGAAAAAGATTCTTCGGTTAATGAAGAAATAGATAAGTTGAGNATTAAAGCAACAGCNTCTTTAATGAGNAGAAAAGATGTAATAATNATAGCAAGTGTTAGTAGNATATATGGNTTAGGTTCACCTTCTGAATATAAAAAAATGTTATTAAAAGTTTCAAAAGGTGANGTAATAAATATGAAAGANTTTTTTAAATCTTTAGTATCCATACATTATTTGAGAAATGATATGGTTNTACAGCCTGGTAATTTTAGAGTNAGAGGAGATATTATTGATATTTTCCCATTATATTCTGATTATCCAGTTAGGATAGAATTGTTTGGTGATGAAGTAGAGNATATTAGCAGATTTAATTCTATAACAGGCGAAATAATNAANGAAAATATTGATACTGAGTANATTTATCCTTCAAAACATTTTGTAGTTTCAGATAAACTAATGAANGATGGTATAGAAAAAATNAGAAAAGAATTATTCNTTCGTTTAAAAGAACTTAGAGAAAATAATAAGTTGCTNGAAGCTCAAAGATTNGAACAAAGNACAATGTATGATATAGAAATGATGATTGANCTNGGNTATTGTTCTGGAATCGAAAATTACTCAAGGCATCTTGATGGTAGAAAAAAAGGGCAGAGGCCATTCTGTCTTTTAGATTTTTTNCCAGANGATTTNTTGATGATTATAGATGAATCACATGTGACAATACCTCAGGTTAANGCTATGTATAATGGAGATAGGTCTAGNAAAATGAGTTTAGTCGAACATGGTTTTAGANTACCNTCAGCATTAGATAATAGGCCAATGAAATTTGAAGAATTNATAAATAAAATTAATCAGACAGTATATGTATCAGCAACNCCAGCTGAATATGANCTTAATATGTCNTCAGATAAGGTAATAGAGCAGATTATTAGGCCAACAGGTTTGTTAGATCCAGAAATTGTAGTNCAAGATTCAAAAAACCAAATAGATCATTTAGTTGAAAACATAAAAAAAGTAGTTAGAAAAAAAGAAAAAATTTTAATAACAACNNTAACNAAAAAAATGGCTGAAGATTTAACTGATCATTTTAAAAATTTAAATATTAAAGCTGAATATTTACATAGTGANATAGATTCTTTNGAAAGAGTTAAAATTATTAGAAATNTGAGGNTAGGNGAATTTGATGTTTTAGTTGGAATAAATTTGCTTAGAGANGGATTAGATTTACCAGAAGTATCATTAGTTGCTGTATTGGATGCTGATAAACAAGGTTTTTTAAGATCTCGGTCATCATTATTNCAAGTAGCTGGTAGGGCTGCAAGAAATGTTAATGGTANGGTAATACTTTATGGAGATANAATTTCTGATGCAATGAAAAGTTTGATTGATGAAACTTCCNGAAGAAGAAAAATTCANCAAGATTATAATATTAAAAATAATATTACACCTGAAACTATTCTTAAAAGTGCAGATGAAATNAATAATACGACAATAGTTGCTAATAATAGTATAGATAAAATTTTAGATGAAAATGATGATATTATTTTACCAGATATNGATTCAATAGAATTTGAAGACAAAGTTAAAAAAATAGAAAGAAAAATGTTAAATTATGCTAAGGAATTAAAGTTTGAAGAAGCAGCAATTCTTCGCGATCANTTAGATAAATTAAAAGAAAAAAATAAAAATGAGTAATGTATTAGTTTTAGGTTCNGGNGGAAGAGAACATGCNATTGTATGGTCTTTAAAAAATGATGAGAANGTNGATAAAGTTTTTTGTGCNCCTGGAAACGGAGGGACNATGATNCATGCACAAAATTTAGATGTTGATATAAATGANAANAAAGATATTTTANGAATANTTAAAAATAATAATATAGANTTTACTATNATTGGACCTGAAAATCCATTAGANAATGGAATAGTTGATTTTTTGAATGAAAATGGATGTAAGGTNTTTGGTCCAAGTAAATATGCATCTAAGTTNGAAAGTAGTAAAATTTTTGCNAGAAGATTTATGGANAAATATAATATTCCACAGCCNTGTTTTTTTGAATGTNANAATGANGAANAAGTAATTTCTGTAGCAACTAAATTAGGATTTCCAATTGTTNTAAAAGCAGATGGATTAGCTGCTGGAAAAGGAGTTATAATTTGTTATAANCAGCGTGATTTAGATGANGCNNTNGATNTAATNTTTAAGGANAGAAAATTTGGTAGTGCAGCNAACAGAATATCTGTTGAGGAGTGTTTAAAGGGACANGAATTATCTATATTTGTGGTTACTGATGGTGAAAATTATAAAATTTTGAATTCTGCACAAGATCATAAAAGAATTTTTGATAATGATNAAGGNCCTAATACAGGNGGNATGGGAGCTTATTGTCCATCACCNCTGTTTGATGAAAAACTCAGNGAAAAAGTCGAAAATAGAATAATTAAACCTACAATTAATGGAATGAAAAANGAAGGCTATCCTTACAAAGGTTTTCTNTATATTGGAATTATGTTAGTTGAAGGNGAGCCATATATGATNGANTACAATGTNAGATTAGGCGATCCAGAAGCACAAGTAATTATTCCTATGTTAGATAATGATTTTTTATCNNTAGTGGAGCATACAATTGATGAAAAAATAGATTTATTNGATNTTAAAAATAAAGATGGATTNACAGTAACTGTNATATTNGCTTCAGATGGATATCCTGANAAATATGAAAAAAANAAGGAAATTNTNGGTTTNGATAANAGTACATTAATNTTTCATTCTGGTACTAAGTATGAAGATGATACTTATTATACAAATGGTGGAAGAGTATTGAGTGTTATCGGTTCAGGANATACATTAAAGTCNGCTATTGATAATGCTTANNATAATGTTAAAAAAATTAAGTTTCAAAATATGTANTTTAGAAATGATATTGGAATAAAAGGGTTAAATTTCTTGAAANATATTAGTAATGAATAGTNTAGATAAAATTCGAAGATCTGTTGGACTNATTGGNGAGTCAGATAAAATTGTNGAAATGCTTTCGTTAATTTCTCAGGTTGCTTCAACAGATATATCAATTTTGGTATCGGGAGAATCTGGANCTGGTAANGAAATGGTAGCTAAAGCTATTCATAAAAATAGTAAAAGAAAATTTGAATCATTNGTNATTGTAAATTGTGCAGCAATTCCATCNGGGATAATTGAAAGTGAGCTTTTTGGTCATAAAAAAGGTTCTTTTACTGGAGCAATTGAAAATAAAAAAGGTTATTTTGANGAAGCAAATAAGGGAAGTATCTTTTTAGATGAAATAGGAGAACTNCCTAAAGAAACTCAAGCAAAGTTACTTAGAGTAATTGANAANGGAGAATATATNAGNGTNGGAGAATCAATAGCTCAAAAAACGGATGTAAGAATAATTGCAGCTACAAATCGTGATTTAAAAAAAGAGGTTGAAAAAAANAATTTTAGACAAGATTTNTATTTTAGACTTAAAACTATAAATATTGTTGTNCCTCCATTAAGANAACATTTAAGTGATATTAANCTATTTATTGAAAGATTTGGATTAGAATTTACGGATAAAAATGATATAAATTTTAAAGGCTTTTCATCNGATGCAATTTCNATTCTTAAAAAGTATAATTGGCCNGGTAACATAAGGGAACTCAANAANACNGTTGAAAGTTTATTAGTCATCAATAANGGTGAAAGAATTACTTCTGAAATGGTTAAAAATCAGTTAAACATNAANGAATTTGATTTCAATGAAAANAGTATTATTCCTGTAAATGAAAAAAGCGATAAAATTGAAAGAGAACTCATTCTTAAACAATTGTTATTTTTAAGGCAGGATATCAATGAAATAAAAAAATATTTATTAATCAACTCTAATTCNGATAGGACAATGAATTCAACCAACTCATCTCTTTTTTTACCATCTGAAGAAAACATTGAAAAATANNAATCAGATGGTAGCTTNGATAATATTACAGATGCCAGACTAACAGCAATAAAANATGANGCTGTTGGCGAGATTACAATTAATGAAATTGAAAAAGAAATTATTGAGCGATGTTTAAANCAGTTNAAAGGTAACAGAAGAAAAACAGCTAGNGCTTTAGATATTTCTGAAAGAACTTTATANAGAAAAATTAAAGAATATGATTTATAAAAATAGATATATTTTTTACTTAATTTTGTTGTTGAATGGATGTGGCTTTTATTCTTTCAAGGGTTCAACTCCANCAGGAATCAGTTCCATTTGNCTTATTCCAATAACAAATAATACCTCTGACTTTACATTGTCAAATTTAATTAATGAAAAACTTTATGATGAATTACTTAATCAAAATGTATATAATGTGTCTGATATATATAATTCAGATTCTTCNNTAGAAATTGAAATAAATTCAGTTGAAGATAATTCAAATATATATTCAGCTAGTGATGATTCATATGAGGTAGTAAAACAGTGGAAATTACAGGTCNCTGTAAAAATGAGTTGGTATGATATAAAATCAAGTCAAATTATATTAGATAAAAAAATTCNAGAATGGGCATTGTATGATAACTCAGGTCTNGATGTTAGCATTGATGGTATTGATAATGATTCTGATGGATTGATTGANAGTGAGGATTCAGATGAGTATGGTACATCTAGNGAAGCAGCTTTAAGNATAACATCTGATAAATTAATTAATAGAATTTTGAATGAGCTAATTTCAAATTGGTAATTTAGGAGNAATTAATGAAAGTAATTTCGATTAGTAAAGTAAAANATTATNAAGAAAAANATATTCAANTAAATGGCTGGGTATACAGTATAAGAAGAAGCGGAAAAATTGGTTTCTTATCCATTAGAGATGGATCNGGTATTTTACAGTGNATNGTTGAAAAAGCTTCAGTAGGTGATGAATTATTTGAGNTATTTAAATCNCTTACTCAAGAATCATCTTTAACAGTTTTTGGTAAAATTGTTGAAAATCCTAGAGCTGTTGGTGGNTATGAATTANTATTGAGTCAATTAAAGGTNCATCAACTNACCTCAAATTANCCAATNTCACCAAAAGAACATGGTCCNGATTTTCTAATGAATCATAGACATTTATGGCTNAGATCAAAAAGGCAACATGCGATTTTANGAGTAAGACATGAAATTGTCAAATCAATCAGAAATTTTTTTGATGAAAATGATTTTACACTNGTTGATACTCCAATATTTACCCCAAATTCAGCNGANGGTACNTCAACATTATTTGAAACAGATTATTTTGATACNAANGCTTATTTGTGTCAAACAGGGCAGCTTTANGGAGAAGCAAGTGCAATGGCATTTGGNANGCATTATAATTTTGGACCATGTTTTAGAGCTGAAAAAAGTAAAACTAGAAGGCANTTAACAGAATTTTGGATGGTTGAACCAGAAATTGCATATTGTGAGATAAAAGAAAATATGGATTGGGCNGAAAANTTACTNATATATATAGTAAAAAATGTTTTATCCNATAAATCNGANGAGTTAAAAACNTTAGGNAGAGACNTAGAAAAATTAAAAGTTTGTACNAGNTCTTTTCCTAGAGTTAGTTATNCTGAATGTATTGAAATTTTAAATAAATCAGGTAATAATATTAANTGGGGAGAAGATTTTGGNTCNCCTGAAGAGACATTTATAGCTGAGCAATATGAAAAACCAGTAATTGTGTATGGATTTCCATCAAAAATTAAAGCTTTTTATATGAAACGAGATCCTGAGAATGATAAAGTTGTACTAGGTATGGATATTCTCGCTCCTGAGGGTTATGGTGAGATTGTTGGAGGTTCAGANCGTGAAACAGANTTGAATATTCTNCTTGAGAGAATTGAAGAAGAAAAATTAGATAAANCTGATTANGAATGGTTTTTAGATTTAAGAAAATTTGGTTCTGTNCCACATTCAGGTTTTGGTNTGGGATTGGAAAGAGTAGTTGCATGGATTTGTGGANTATCNCATATTAGAGANACTNTTCCTTTTGCNAGAACAATGACAAGATTAAATCCTTAATATGANTTTAGAAAAAGAAATATCATTATGGCTAAAAAATTATCTNATTGATAATAAGTTAAAATCTTTTGTNATTGGAATATCAGGNGGAATNGATTCTGCTGTNTCATCTACTTTATGTGCTATNACTGGTTTGAAGACAATTGTTGTAACAATGCCAATACATCAAAATCCTGANGAAACAAATAGAGGTATTNACCATTGCNATTGGTTATCAAATAAATATCAAAATATTGAGGTATTNAATATTGAATTGACANAAGTATATGAACAATTTAAAAAAACNATGCCTAGAAATTTTAATAGTCCTTTAGCTCTAGCAAATCATNGAGCAAGAATTAGGATGTCAACCTTATACNTAATAGCANCTAANAAATTTGGACTAGTAGTTGGAACAGGAAATAAGGTAGAAGATTTTGGNGTAGGTTTCTATACNAAATACGGTGATGGGGGTGTTGATATTTCTCCAATTGCAGATTTAATGAAGTCAGAGGTATATGAATTAGGTTCAAATTTAGGAATAATAAATTCTATATTGACTGCTAAGCCAACAGATGGTCTTTGGGATGATGGAAGAACTGATGAAGATCAGCTTGGTGTATCTTATGATGAATTAGAATGGGCAATGACTCATGATGGAAAGATTATGAACGATAAACAAAAAAAAATTATCGAAATTTATAACAAGCATAGAAAATCAAACTTACATAAAATGCAACCAATTCCTATTTTCAAAAAGAAATAATTTTTAAAGTAAAAAATGAAAAAAAATAAAAAAGTATTTCTAATTGATGGTATGGCATTGATTTATAGAGCACACTATGCAATGGTCTATAATCAATTAACTACATCATCTGGAATTCATACTTCTGCAATTTTTGGTTTTTTTAGCTCATTTTTTAAAATAATAAATGATGAGAAACCTGATTTTATTGCTATATGTTCTGATACTAGTGCCCCAACTTTCAGGCACAAAAAATATAATCTTTATAAGGCTAATAGAAAAGCAATGCCAGATGAACTGCGGGAACAGATTCCAATAATTTATAATCTTTTTGAAAAATCTAATATTCCCTTACTTATTTTAGATTCTTATGAAGCAGATGATATAATTGGAACNTTTTCAAAAAAACAAGAAGATAAAAATATTCATACTTATATTGTTAGTGGTGATAAGGATTTAATGCAATTAGTAAATGATAACACCAGTGTATATTCACTGGGAAACAAATTTAAACCTACAACAATTTATAATAATCAAAAAGTTTTAGATAAATGGAATTTGCCTCCAGATAAAATTATAGATTATCTAGCATTAGTTGGTGATACATCTGATAATATTCCTGGTGTTGCTGGAGTAGGTCCAAAAACAGCTGTAAAATTAATTAATGAATTTGAAAATGTAGAAAATATTTATAAGTCACTTGATGAAATTAAAAATCCTAATTTGAAGACTAAATTAATAAATAACAAAGAAAATGCTTTTTTATCAAAAGAATTAGTAACAATAAATTTGAATGTTCCTATAGAAATTGATTTTGAAAAAATGAAATATCAAAATATAGATTTTGAATCTTTAAGGATGGAGTTGAATAAAATTGAAATTTATAATTTTGATTCAAATTTAAATAAATANATTGAAAATGAAACAGGAATAGAATCCTTTGAAACTGTAAGTGAAAAAGTAAATTATATTTTAGTTGATGATGATAAAAAAATAAATAGCATGATAAAGACAATTTGTAAAAGCGATGTTCTTTCTTTAGATNTAGAAACTACTAGTTTAGATCCAATGAAAGCTGAAATTGTTGGGTTAGCATTATCTGTTAAAGAAAATGAAGCCTTTTATGTACCCTTTATATCACCTAATGAATTATTTGCTATNCAGCCAAAAGTAATTTTTGATAAACTTTATCCAATCTTTGAATCGGAAATAAAAATTATTGGTCAGAATTTGAAATATGATTGTTTGATTTTAAAGAGATTCAATGTTAATATTCATAAAATTGCATTTGATACTTATATTGCTGAGAGTTTGATTTCTCCTGAGAGAAATAGCTATAAACTTGACAATCTCGCTATTGATTATCTTAACTATAAAATGCAACCNATTGAGGATTTAATTGGTGAAGTTAAAAATGAACAAATTTTAATGTCACAAGTACCCATTGATAAAATATGTTTTTATGCATGTGAAGACGTAGATGTTGTGCTNAAAATATATAATAAGCAAAAGCATATAATTGATGAAAAAAAATTGGATAATATTTTTTACAATATTGAAATGCCTTTGTTAAAAACTCTTATTGATATGGAATTTAATGGGATGTTTATAAATAAGAAAAAAATTAAAACTTTATCTGAAGAATTAAAGAAAAAAATAATATTGATTTCAGAAAAAATTTTTTCNTATAGCGGAAAAGAATTTAATATTAATTCACCCAAACAACTTGCTGAGGTATTATTTGATGATTTGAATTTAAAACAGGTGAAAAAAAGAAGTACCGCATCTAATGTACTCAATGTATTGAAAAATTATCATCCTATAGCTGAAGAATTATTGGAATATAGACATTTAAGTAAGCTCGTTAATACATATTTAGATAAATTACCTTCATTTATTAATGACCATACTAATAGGATTCATACTACTTTTAACCAAGCAATTGTTTCTACTGGGAGGTTATCAAGTAACAAACCTAATTTCCAGAATATCCCTATAAAAACTGAGATTGGTAAGGAAATAAGAAAAGCATTCACAGCAGGTTCCAAAAATAGTTATATATACTCATTTGATTATTCACAAATAGAGTTGAGAATATTAACTCATTTTACTTCTGAAAATGAGTTATTCAAAGCTTTTAATAATGATCAAGATATACATCTAAGAACTGCATCCCTAATCTTTGGTTTAGATGAAAATAATGTNAGTTATAGAGAAAGGCAGATTGCTAAGACAATAAATTATAGCATTTTATATGGAGCAGGACCATTTAGAATATCACAAGAATTGAAAATTCCTATCAAAGATGCAGCTGAAATAATTGACAATTATTTTAATAGCTATCCTAAAATAAAAGAATATATTGATAAAACAATAGAATTTGGTGAAAAGAATGGATATGTTCAGACATTAAATGGTAGACAAAGAAAAGTATCAAATCTNTATTCATCTAATAAAAATTTAGTGGAGGCTGAAAAAAGAGCTATGATTAATATGCCGATNCAAGGTACTGCTTCAGAACTTATTAAAGTTGCTATGATAAACATACACAGAATTTTTAATGAAAAATCAATGAAAACAAAAATGATTCTTCAAGTTCATGATGAATTGCTTTTTGAAGTACCAAGTGATGAGTTAGATGAAGTATACAAAATTGTAACCTTAGAAATGGAAAATGCGATTGATTTTAATGTTCCAATTAAAGTTGATTCTAATTTCGGGAAAAGTTGGTACGAGGCACATTAATGAAAAAAAGTGAATTGATTATTGGAATTGATGGAGGAGGTACAAAGACTTCATGTATTCTATTTGATACTGAAGGGAATNTAATTGATAGANTTGTCAAAGAGGGATCTAATCTTTATGTATTCAAAGAAAATGGTGTAAATATTCTTTTATCTGCAATTAATAAAATTCTACAAAAAAATAAATTAAATATTGATGATATTAACGCTTATGGTATTGCTGTAGCTGGTATTTCTGATCAAAATCAGAAAGACTTATTATTAAAAGAACTCGATAGAATTAAAATTACAAGTAAAACTATTTTNCTATCGGATGTTGAAGCAGCCTATAGAATCTTATGTCCTAATCAACAAGGNCTTTTGGTTAATATTGGCACAGGTATTATTTGTTTTGCTAAAGATGANAATGGTAAAATTATAAAAGAAGCTGGGAATGGTTTTGATAAAGGAGATATTGGAAGTGGATATTGGCTTGGTAAAGAATTATTTTATAGGTTAATATTGAATGAAGCATTGGTCTTTGAAGATGATGATTTAAAGCAAATTTTTGATGCATCAATTGATAAATTTAATGTTAAAAATTTTAGAGAAATGTATCAGTTGATTGAGCAGGGAGATGATATTTTTTGTCAATTATCATCTTTAGGACAAGATGCAATTGATTTAGCAATGAAAGGTAATGATGTTGCACTTAGCATTGTTCAAGAAGGTACAAGATATGTCGCAGATTATATTTTAAATATATGTGAAAGACTTGATNTGATTAAACTTTCTGAGATTATAATTGCGATTAACGGAAATGTTATAAAAAATAATTTTTATAGGAAAATNCTNAATGAAGCTCTACAGTTTGATTTTAAAAAAATTCATTGGGTTTCTTCTGATATAGATTCAGCTATTGGNGCAGGTATTTTAGCTTCTAATTACAAAGGTATTGATATTTCTCTTAAAACTATANTTAGGAAGNATAAAAATTGAATTTACCTAGAGCAATAATAAATCTAAATTATTTTAAACAAAACTTAAAATATCTTCAAACGATTTCAAATGATTCAAAATTATATCCAGTTATAAAAGCGAATGCTTATGGCCATGGATTTAAGGAAATAGCTAAAACAATTAATAGTATGAATATTGATGGAGTATGTGTTGCTACAGTTAATGAGTTAAAAGATTTAATTAATTTAAANGTTAAATATTCAATTTTACATTTAGGTAATATTGTTTTTTCTGACATTAAGATTTATGAAAATTCTAATATTATTGCTACAGTTAACTCACTTGATGATGTATTAAAAATTTCAAAAATGAGTAGTGTAGATAAGTTGATTAGAGTACATATAAAAATTGATACTGGTATGAGTAGAATGGGATGTTCAATTAATGATTTTGATAAAATTTTTAATATGTGTTTAAAAGTTAAAAAAATTAAACTTGAAGGTATTTATTCTCATTTAGCTAATTCTGACAGTAGAGATAAAAAACTAAATGTAAAGCAAATAAAAGAATTTGAAAAAATTAAAAATAGAATAAATGGTAAAATAAACAAGTTTAAATATCATCTTCTAAANAGTGGTGGTTTATTTAATTTTGCACAAAACTCATACGATTTAGTNAGAACTGGGCTTTCNATTTATGGGGTNTCACCAANTGGAGTTATAAATAAAAATCTTAAGCCTGTAATGGAATTTAATGCACCTATTATTTTNAAAAAAAANATAANAAAAGGTTCNATGGTTGGTTATGCAAATACGTTTGAAGCTAAATCAGATATGGAAATAGCTATTGCTCANTGTGGGTATGGAGATGGAGTTCCATTTGAGTTTTCAAATGAAGGTTTTGTTTTTTTTAAAAATTATAAAATTCCAATAATTGGAAGGGTTTCTATGGATTTAATATGTTTGGANATTAGTAGTGTTAAAATAGAAATTAATGATTATGTTACCTTGTGGGGTTCGATTGAAGTTAATGATAGCAGATTAGAAAAGATATCAAATAAATTTAAAAGAATNCCATACACTTTTTTAACTGGAGTTACCCAACGAGTAGAAAGAGTATATATAAATGATTAAGTTATTANTNATATGTTTATCAATAAGTTTANCCTTNTGTNATNANTTTTTNTGTACANAAGAATCTGAATNATTCTTTTGTAATGAGGTATTCCAAAGCAAAAGTATATCTGAAAAAATATCACANATGATAATGGTTAGAGTTAATGGAGANTTTCAAAATAAAGATAGTTGGAGTAAAAAGAACGTTTCNAGGNTAATAANTGATAAGAAAATAGGTGGATTAATTACTTATACTGGTAGTATTCATGGTACTTTTTACAACATTAAAGAATTTCAAGAAATGTCAGATATTCCACTATTTATAGCTGCAGATTATGAAAGAGGAGTAGGTCAATTTACTGATGGTACATTATTCCCATCAAATATGGCTATTGCANCTACAAATAANNCGCAAAATTCTTTTAANCAGGGTGAAATTACTGCAATTGNAGCTAAAGCCTTAGGTGTTAATATGGTTTTTGCTCCTGTTTTGGATATTAATAATAATTATAACAATCCAATTATTAATTTTAGATCTTACAGTGATAATCCTCAGACTGTTATAGATTTTAGTCTTCCATTTATTGATGGCTTACAGAGTAAAAAAGTTATAGCATGTGGAAAGCATTTTCCTGGTCATGGGGATACTGATACAGATAGCCATACAAGTTTNCCTGTTATTAATAAAAGTTTGGAGAGAATTTTTTCAAATGAATTACTACCATTTAAGACTGCATGTCAGAATGGATTANAGTCAATAATGGTTGCGCACGTTTTNTTTCCCAATCTTGATGATAAGAATCCAGCAACTTTTTCAAAAAAAATAACTAATNATATCTTAAGAGAACAATGGNAGTATGATGGTTTAATTATTACNGATGCTTTAGAAATGGGAGCTCTAACANATTTTACTTGGCATGGAGAATCTGCAGTNAAAGCAGTAGAAGCGGGTGCTGATATAATTTTACTTCCAATNGATGCAGATGAAGCAATAAACTCTATTATNCAAGCAGTNAAAAGTGGAAGAATAAGTGAAGAAAGAATAAACCAATCNTTTAATAGAATAATTGATGNTAAGNATAAAGCTGGATTGTTTGANAATTATTCTAAAACNTGGGAAGAAGTAGAAGAAAAGATTAAAATACATGAACATACAAAAATATCAAAAAAAATTGCTCGTGAATCAATTACACTTGTAAAAAATAATAATAATATTGTTCCTATCAATCCTCTGAAATATAAAAAAATTACTCATTTAATTTTATCAACTGATGAAGGAGTAAAATCAAGGTTTAAAAGCTATTCATCAAAAATAAGAAAATTACATGGTGATGTTATTGAAGTCATCGTTAATGAAAAATTAACGAAGCTTGGAACTAAAGATGTAATAAATAAGGTCAAAAAGTCAGATTTAGTGATAGTTTCAATGTTAATAAGAATAAAAATGGATAAGGGAATTTCTACAATAGATGATTCTCATTCAAATTTAATAAAGAAGATTAGTAAATTAAACATTCCAATTCTAGGTTTAAGTTTTGGAAGTCCATATTTACCCAGTTATAAAAATCTCGATGCATATATTTGTACTTATGGTTACGGTTCAGTAACTATTAACGCCGCATTTGATGCAATGTTCGGTAGACAATCTATTAATGGTAAACTACCAGTAAGGTTAAATGATGAATTTATTAATGGACATGGGCTAAATATAAAAAAAATATCAAGCCTATTTGACAGGACCCTTAATATTGAATTGTCATCGTTTAGTTTTATTGAAAATGCTATCAATGATAGTATCTTCCCTGGCGCTCAATTATTTGTATCAAAAGGCAATCAGATAATATCGAGCCGAGGTTTTGGTTCGCAAAGTTTTGATAAAAACAGTCTATCAGTCGATAATAATACAATTTATGATTTAGCTTCATTAACAAAAGTATTATCTACAACTTCTGTTGCAATGAAGTTGATTGAAAAAAAAAGGCTTAGCTTAAATCATTATTTATCAGATTATTATCCAGAGTTTAATTCTCAATATAAAGAAGATGTAACAATTAAACATTTATTAAATCACACAGCTGGATTAAAGCCATACATTGAATNTTANAANAAAGGTGATTTTGATAAAGAAAAAATAATTAATAATATTNTCAATNTNCCACTTGATTATGAACCAGGTTCTAAATTTATTTATAGTGACTTAGGAATGATTTTACTTTATGATATAATTNAAAAAGTCTCAAGTAAAAAATTAGAANATTTATCTGATAATTATTTTTATAAACCCTTNAAAATGAAAAGTACATTTTTTAATCCACCTTCAAATTNNAANAAACTTATTGCTCCCACTGAAGATGACAAATATTTTAGAAATAAATTNTTAAAAGGTGATGTTCATGATGAGAATGCTTATATAATGGGAGGTGTTTCTGGNCATGCAGGTTTATTTTCTAANGCAGAAGATATTAGTAGTTATTCTAAAATGATGATAAATCAAGGATATGCTAATGGAGNNAGGTATTTTAGCAAAAATATCATTAAAAGATTTACAGAGAAAAGCGAGACTATTTTAAACTCTGATTATGTTTTGGGTTGGGATACCCCATCTCAAAATGGAAAAAGTTCCGCTGGAGATTATTTTTCTGAATTTACTTATGGACATTTAGGTTTTACTGGTACATCAATGTGGTTAGACCCTGAAAATGAGATAATAGTCATTTTGTTAACAAATAGAGTCCATCCTACTCGAGATAAAAAAAATATTGGTAGAAGAATGTATGATTTTAGAAGAGATTTTCACAACAGCATAGTTAAAGAAATTTTAAGCCTGTAATGAGTATAGTTGATACTTTAATTGTTTTAATTTTTTTAATTTTTTTATGTTTTTTTGGATTTTATCAATCTAAAAAAAATAATAACCAAAAAGACTTTTTTCTGGCTGGTAAAAATATTGGTTGGATAACTTCAATGTTTTCTATTGTTGCTACAGAAACTTCTGTTTTAACATTTATTAGCATTCCAGGAATTGCATACAGAGGAGACTGGACTTTTCTCCAATTATCTTTTGGTTATATAATAGGTAGATTTTTAGTAAGTATAATTTTAATTCCAATATATTTTAAAAATAATATTGTTTCNATTTATGAACTTTTAAATAGGTCATTTGATCCAAAAATTCAAAAATTAGCATCAGGAACATTTTTGGTTACAAGAGTTTTAGCTGATGGAGTAAGATTTGCTGCAATAGCAATTGTTATTCAGTCTGTAACAGGATTTTCAATTAGTTCTTCAATAATTATTGTTGGGTTCATAACATTAATATATACCGTCCTTGGTGGTTTAAGAGCAGTTATGAAGATTGATGCATTCCAATTCATTATTTACTTGTTAAGCGCAGTCATATGTATTTTTTATATTGTACAATATTTAGATATGTCATTTTTTACAATACTCAATAATTTAAATGCAGAAAATAAGTTTAAAATATTTGATTTTTCTGGAAACTTGTTTAACTCTCCATTAAAATTTATTTCAGCCGTTATTGGAGGAATAATGTTATCATTTTCATCTCATGGAGTAGATTATATGATGGTCCAAAGAGTTTTAGCAACAAAAGATGAATTTTCAGCAAAAAAAGCAATGATTGGAAGTGGTTTTTTTGTGATGCTTCAATTTTCATTATTTCTTTTTGTTGGTTCTATTTTATATCTTTTACCTGAATGTCAAATGATTAGTAAGGATAAAGAAATCACTTATGTAATTCAGAATATTCTTCCAATTGGTATGAAAGGTATTGTAGTTGCAGGTATTCTATCAGTTGCAATGTCTACATTAAGCTCTTCTATTAATTCGTTATCTTCTTCCACAATAAATGATTGGTTCCCAAAATTAAAAACTCTTAGAAATTCGAGACTAATTTCAATTTTCTGGACCTTCGTTCTTATATTGACAGCTTTATTTTTTAGTAATCCAAATGAACCTTTACTAATTGTGGGTTTAAAAATAGCATCTTTTACTTATGGATCACTTTTAAGTTTATTTTTAGTAGCAAAATTATATAAAAATATTAGTACTAATATCATTTTGACTGGGTTTTTATTTGGAATTTTAGTTGTTTTTTACTTTATGAAATATGATATACCATGGACATATTATATATTAGGAAGTGTTCTGACAAACTTATTGATTATATTTATTTTACAGAATCTAAATCATTCTTTAGTAAATAAATTTGCATTTATAGCTTTAATCTTATCCTTAATNCCTCTATTTTATGGTGAAAAAGAAATATCCTCTAAAACTCAAATTATAAGTTTGCCTATTAAGAATAATTGTAAATTAGATAGTACTTTATATGGTTTTGATGTTATGTCGATTCATGGTAAAGAATTTGATGGTATCTTAAATATTGGTTTAGTTGCTAATCATACCAGCAGTATGATTAAAATTAATAAGGATAAAAAAAATATAGAAATTAATTTAGGAAATAATAGATTATATGTTAAAAAATTATTTACACCTGAGCATGGTTTAAGTAACGACTACCAAGCAGGTGAAAAAATAATGGGAGATATGAGTTATAATATTCCTATTATTAGTTTATATGGTCAAAATTTTAAACCTCAATTAGATGATTTATNTGAATTAGATGCTTTGTTTTTTGATATTCAAGATATTGGGAGTAGATATTATACATATGTTAGCACTCTTACATATGTAATGGAAGCATGTGCTCAAATTGGTTTACCTCTATATGTATTAGATAGACCTAATCCCATCGGGCAAAACATAGATGGTCCAATTTTAGATAAAAAATTTAGTTCATTTGTAGGTTTACATCCCATTCCAATCTCACATGGTATGACTATTGGTGAAATAGCATTTATGATTAATGAGTTGGGTTGGATTAATAATAACTTAGATTTAAATATTTTAAAAATGGAAGGTTGGAAAAGAGAAGTTTATTTTGAAAGTACAGGTAAAAAATGGATTCCGCCATCTCCTAATATACCTGATAATGAAACGGCATTTATCTATCAAGGTACATGTCTTATAGAAGGCACAAATTTATCTGAAGGAAGAGGGACAGATAGACCTTTTTCATATATAGGTGCTCCATGGTTAAATTCTAAAGAAGTTATAGATAAAATTTCTAGTATGGATTTTAAAGGTGTTGAATTTAATGAAGTAGAATTTACACCTAGATTTATTCCAAGTAAAGCAACTTATCCAAAATATAAAGATGAAAAATGTTATGGAATTGAGATAAGAATTATTGACAGAGAAAAAGTTTCGCCTTTAAAAATAATTGTTTCTCTTATTGATGTTATTTATGAAATGCATCCTAATGAGTTTAAGTTTAAAACAAACAATTTTATTGACAAATTATATGGATCTGATAAGTTAAGAAATACTATAATATTTGATTTAGATTTAAATATTTTATTTGAAGACTGGAGAAGAGATAAAATTAATTTTTCAAAGTTAAGGCAACCGTTTTTAATTTATTAGAGTAAGGTGTATTAATGAATTTATTTGATATAAGTATAATATTAATCTATCTATCAATTATTTTTATTTTAGGGATTTATTCAAGGAAATATATTGATAATTTTTCTGATTTTATGATAGCTGGCAGAAACGTCAATTTATCACTTTCTATAGTTACTTTACTTGGTACTGAATTAGGCTTGATTACTGTAATGTATACTGCTCAAACAGGAGTAAACGGTTTATTCTCATCATTTCATATAGGCTTAGCAGCATTTTTAGTTACTTTAGTAATTGGATTATCAGGTTTTGTAATTGTAAAGCTAAGGCAATTAAAAGTAAAAAGTATTCCAGAATTTTATGATTTAAGATTTGGAAAAAAGACAAGAGTATTAGGTGCTATTATTTTAGTTACAGGTGGAATACTTAATATGGGTTTATTTTTGAAAGTTGGAGCAATTTTTATTCAAACAATTTTTGGATTAGATCCTGATTCAACACTTGTGTTTGTAATGTTTATTTTGATTACTTTAGTATTAATTTATACGATTAGTGGAGGGATGATATCAGTCTTAATAACTGATTATATACAATACATTATTTTATCTGTAGGATTACTTTTAGCAGTATTTTATTCNATTTTAAATTTAGGATGGACAAGTTTATTTACTAGTTTGGAAGAAATTATAAGCATTTCAGGTTCATCGAGGGATATTTACAATCCCATCGATAGTATGGGAGCAGCTTATATATCATGGCAGATGATTTTGGGGTTTGTTAGTGCAGTAATTTGGCCAACAGCAATAACTAGAGCATTATCAATTAAGAATCCAGAAATGGTTAGAAAACAGTATATTTGGTCTTCTATATCATTTTTGTTTCGGTTTATAATTCCATGTTTTCTGGGTATTTGTGCATTTATTTATTTTGATGGTAATNTAGTTGCAAATGAATCATTATCTTTAATGCCTAAATATTTAAAAGAAATTCTTCCTTTTGGATTTTTAGGTTTAGTAGTTGCAGGAATGTTGGCTGCTTTTATGAGTACTCATGACAGTTATTTATTGTGTTGGAGTACGATAATAACAAATGATATTATTGAGCCTTTATATGGAAAAAGTATAACATCTGATATCAAAATTAAATTAACCAGAATGATAATTATATTTTTGGGTATTTATATATTTTATTGGGGAATGTTTTATGAGGGNAGTGATGCGATTTGGGATTATTTAGGAATTACAGGAGCAATTTATTTTACTGGTGCAATATCTGTTGTTGTAATTGGTCTATATTGGGAAAGAGCGAGCTCAGTAGGAGCAATTTTATCATTGATTGGTGGATTATCCTCAATAATTGGATTAGAACCAGTAAGAAATTTTTTCGGAATAAATATGGTTAATCCAGCAGTAATTGGATTGTTATGTTTGGGAATTAGTTTTTCATTAATGATAATTGGTTCTATTTTATTTCCTGATAAAGAAAATAAATTTTTGGATCATAAAAAGAAGTTCAAAAAACAAACTAATCTTTTCAAAAAGTTTCATTTTTTAGAAATAAGTCTATTTGTTCTCTTTGTTCTTTTACCTATATTCCTTGGCCCTGCAAAGTCTTATTTGAGTATGTTTTTCTCATGGAAAATCTTATGGCAATCAGTATTTATATTTTCTGTTATAGCATATGTAATCGTATTTTTAAGATTTACATTTAAAGGTTTCTTAGGCCTCAAGGAAATTCTTAAAAAATAAACATGCAAAATTATAATTATAAAAAAACAATTTTTTCCTGGTCAATTTATGACTTTGCAAATCAACCTTTTACAACTATTATTGTAACTTTTATTTATTCTACTTTTTTTGCAACAGCTATTTTCCAAGGTTCTGAAGAGGCAGGTGTCGCAGCATGGGGGAAAGCAGTTACAGTTTCATCTTTGATTATAGCTTTTATATCTCCAATTATGGGAGCCATTGCCGATAAGGGAGGTTATAGAAAACTNTTTTTGATTTTTTGGACNTGGNTTTGNATNNTATTTTCTTTTNTATTGTATTTNCCAAAGCCAGGTGATGTATTTNATGCATTATTATTTTTTTGTATAGCAAATATAGGTTTTGAAATGGGTGGTGTNTTTNTAAATGCTTATCTACCTGAAATAGCTCCGAAGAAAAAAATTGGAAGAGTATCTGGTTATGGTTGGTCATTTGGTTATGTTGGTGGTTTAATTGCATTAGGATTTTGTTTTATATTTTTTGTTTTACCTGATAATCCAATAAATATTCTAACTGGAAATCCTTTAGATAAAGAAACTTATGAACATATTAGAGTCATTAATGTTTTTATTGCAATTTGGTTTGCTTTTTTTTCTATACCAACTTTTTTATTTGTTAATAGTAGTAAAAATATTATTAAGAAATCCATATTTAAGGATAAAATTATATATAACTCAATCAAGTCTTTGAGAAAAACTTTTGGTGAAATAAAAAAATATAAACAAATATTAAGATTTTTATTTGCTAGAATTGTCTATAATGATGCAATCATCACTGTCATAGCATTTGGAGGTCCCTATGCATATACACAGTTTGATTTTGATATGGATACAAACGGAAAATTAATGATTTTTGGCATAGTATTAAATATTTTTGCAGGTTTGGGAGCATTTTTACTTGGATTCTTAGATGATTTAATTGGAGGGAAGAAAACAATTCAATTGACAAATATAGGCTTTATTGTTGCTTTAATATTAGCATATATTGCTCCAGATTTCAGAAATGAATTTGGTATTATTAACAAAGTTAATGATATCCTTGGAACTACTTTGATAATTGATAATGGAGAAGCCATTTTTTGGTTTGCTGGCATACTGATAGGAGTTTTTATGGGACCAAACCAGGCAGCAAGCAGATCTTTTATGGGAAGAATTATTCCTGAAAATAAAGAAAATGAATTCTATGGCTTCTTTGCTTTTTCTGGAAAAGCAACTGCCTTTTTAGGTCCAATGTTATTTACTTTAGTTATTGAACTTACAAATAGTATGAGATTATCTTTACTGATGTTGGCCATTCTATTTTTAATTGGAATAATCTTATTGCATCCTGTAAAATCCCCATCATTAGATATAGCTAAAAATTAACTCTTAATAAATTACTTTAAGTAAATGTTGTTTATTATATAAAATTATACTTATAATATTTAAACATATTATTGGATAATTTTGAAAAATATATTTATAATATCTTTATTTCTATTAGCTTTTGCAGCTATTTTTTTTAATTCCACCCCTGATAACAAGGCAGAAGTAATTATTAGCGTAAAGAATCTAAATAGTCCAAAAATTATGAATTATCTTGAAAAAGATTTTAATAAGCAGTCAGGTATAAAATTTATAGACGGCTCACTCATGGCTAACACAATAGTTCTTGAGGTTGTAGACAATGATATACAAATATCAACCTTGAGTCAATTACTTGAAAATTGGGGTTGTAGAATAGAGTCTATTAGCTATCGAATACTAAGTAGTGTTAAATAATTTTTAAATTGATTTATGTCTTACATCTACAATATCAGCATTTTTTCTGCAGTACTCTATCCAATTATTAAAAATAGAATTAGATATACTGTTTAGTAATCTTTTCCTAATTGATTTAAATTTTTCTTCGTCAATCATTTCATTTGGTCCAGAAATACTATTCAACTTGATTTGATAAATTTTATTATTACTCTCAATGATATTGGATAGATCGCCATCTTTCATAACAGACAAGTAACCTATCAGTTGATAGTTTTTTCCAATGGATCTAAAACTTCCATTGATAGGACCTTCTTCAGACTTTGATACATTTATTAACTTTGTTTTGTTATATTTCTCTAATTCAATTTCTTCATATTTCTTTTGAGATGCTGGGCCCCATTTACCATCAGATTCTAGACCGTTATTAGTTTGGAACTCCTTAATTTTATCAGTTTCTCCTAAAAATGGATTACTTGCTATTGTTGGAGGTAATGGATTCAATGATTTCTCAATTTCTGACCAAGAAAGATTCTGTTCATTTATTAATTTAAAAATATAATCTTTTTTTAGTTCTTCAGATATTATTTTAGATATTTCAGCTTTTGAATCTTCATAACTTTTAAAAGAGGCTGCTTTCTTATCACTAATTTTGAAAACTGCATGGCCTTCTTTAGTATTAATTTTATCAGAAACAGTATTTACTCTATTATCGAATGCAAATCTTATTATTGACCTATTGTAACCCATACTTATTGGCAGACCAGAATTATTATCAAATTTCTCAGTTAGCTCTAATGTACCTGTTATTGATAAAGAATCTACTTCTAAGGCCGATTCGAAGCCAAGCATATCTTCTCTAGCATTGAATGCAAAATCATCTGCTTTTTCTCTTATTTCTTCATTGAGTAATACTTCTAAAGAATCATCATCATTCGTTATATTTTTGAACAATATGTAATCAACAACAACAGTTTCAGGAATAGTGAATTTTTCTTCAAGATTTTTTTCATAATAATTCTCTAATTCCTGTTCATTAATTTCAATTAATTCATCTGGAATTTTTTTATAATCAATTGATAGAATATCTAAATTGCATTTGGAATTTGATTGATTATATTCTTCATATACTTCGTTATCGGAAACAGTCGATAACATACTGTATAGATGTTGTAGTTTAGATCTTGGTATTTCATTTGACTTCAGTCTGAACTCATAATTTGTAAAAACATTTATCAATGAATCAGGTACCCAAGAGATATTCTTATTAATTGCATTTTGATAACTAGTTAAGTCAAAATTATCATCTTCAGTCTTAAAGATGTTATTTTGAACCAAAAAATCCTGCAAAGGCTTTGGTGGTGTATTCAAAAGATATGATTTCAACTCTTCGTCCTGAGTGGTAAGATTTAATTCATCAATTTTATTTTTTGTAATGGTATTCTGAATTAATGCTTCCCAAGCTCTTCCAATGTAATATTGTTCACTTGTACTAATTTGAAATTGATTTTGAGAATTCCTTTGATTCTGCAACTCAATTGAGAAAGCTCTTCTACTAATATTTTTATCATTTACCCTTCCAACGTAAAGATCTGAATTAACATTACTGGAAAACATTGATGTTAAACTTGCACCTCCTAAAAAACCTCCTCCATTTGCAGTACCCATTACACCGACTAATGATAAAATGAAACCTATTAAACATATCCATAGAAAAATTTTAGATTTTTCTCTTATTGTCGTCATATTCATATCTAATTCTCCTTAAATCTTATATTTTATTGTGGAGATAAGCGGGGTCGAACCGCTGACCTCTTGAATGCCATTCAAGCGCTCTCCCAACTGAGCTATATCCCCTATAAATTACTTATACAATGATGTAATTTATTTTTTATTATTAATTTCTCAAACAAAAACATTTTAATTATTTGGAAAAAATAAATTTCATATTTCTTAAAAAAAACAAAATATTACATTAAATTATTTGTATGAATAAAATATTAAAAGAATCTGTATATATCATTGTTCTATCATTAATTTTGGGACTCATAAGCTACTTTATGATTGATGATTATAATTTATTTGAAAATGATAATGCAAATAATATAGTTTTAAATGAATATAGAAATTTAGAACCAGGTGTTCATTTAATAAATATTGATTATGCCAAAAGCTTATATGATAGTAATTTAGGAATTTTTATAGATGCAAGAGAACTAAATGATTTTAATGAAGGCCATATAAAAAAATCTTTATCTATTCCATTTGGCTATGAATTAAAATCATCTATAATAGATTCAATAGAAAATGTATTCATTGAATTTAATGATGAATCCATTAGTAAAGTATTGGTTACTTATTGTAGTGGAGAGGGTTGTTCTTTAAGTGAAGACCTAGCATACGAATTTATAGATCTATTTCCAGAACAGATAATTTGTTATTTTGAAGAAGGTTATCCTTTATGGAAAAGTCTTAATTATCCTGTAAAAGCGTACAAGTCAGTAAATGAAGAAATTAACAAACCCATAAAAAAATCTTTATTAGATTTTATAGATTATTTAATTATTGGTTCAATAATTTTAATCTTTTCATTGTATTTGACTAAGAACTACATTTTTCTTATACCCATTATCTCTAGGCTTATATTGGGTTTCATTTTTGTCTATTTTAGTTGGGATAAAATTTTAGATCCAGCCAAATTTGCCGATGTAATTAAAAATTATGATATAACACCCTTCAATCTGGAAAAAATCATTGCTCTAGTTCTTCCATATTTAGAACTTATAATCGGTTCATTTTTAATACTAGGTGTTTTTGTTGAAGCAAGTACGTTTATATCTTTGTCTTTGTTGACTTTCTTCATCATCATGATTGGTCAGGCATATTTGCGTGGTAAAAGTATTGACTGTGGATGTCTCTTGTCTGATTTGAGTGATAGCTCATCATCTGAAAAAAGAATTTATATGTTAAAACGTATCGTCCAAGATATTTGTTTTATTGTGTATGGAGTAATTGTAAAATATAGAATAAAATTTGATATAAAAAATGATTAAATATTTAATATATATTATATTTTTACTTTTTCAATTTACATTTGCAGAAAATTTGATTAGTATCATTGCAACGGCAAATGTACATGGTGAAATTGATCCATGTGGCTGAAAGAAAAAACCATTGGGCGGTCTTGCTCGAAAATCAACTGTTTTATCTGAATATGTTAATGAAAATATTTATATTGTAGATGCTGGTAATCTCTTTTTTAGTAAAGAGCTAGTTGACAAAGGTATTTCAACAGATGCTGCTGATGTGAATGCAAACATCATCTTAGATTCATTTAATAAAATGGGATGTGATGTATTTTCACCAGGCTCAAAGGATTTTGCACTTGGAAAGAATTTTTTAGTAGATTTTTCTAAGAAATCAAAATTTCCTTTCATATCCTCGAATATTTATGATAATAATGATAAATTACTTTTTGAACCTTATGTGATTGATGAAAAATTTGGTTACAAGGTAGCTTTTATTGGCTTATCATCAATTTTTGAAGGTGATGGTTTAGTTGTCAAAGATCCTCTAATATCATTAAATAAAATATTAGAGGAAGTTATTCCTAAATCTGATATTAGAGTTCTTTTATTCAGTTCAAATGATTTAGATATGAAAAATTTAAAATCTAATAACCCTGATTTAACAATGGTTATTAGAAGTCGTAATAAACAAAGAGCTTCAGATGGTGGGGCTGGTATACCTACTTATACTCTAGGTGATAAAGGAAAAATACTTTATAAGCTTGATTTAGAAGTCAATGATGTTAAGAAAGAATTTACTGATATCGCATGGTGTGAAAGGACTGTAAAAGATTCTAAAAATAGATTAGATAAAATGAAAAAAGGTGATATGATGGCTGATTTGAAAAAAATTTTCAAGGACAATCCAGCCACATTAAATCGAATTATTAGATACGAGAATCGTATACTAGATGCAAATAAAAAATTAGAAAGCGCTATAAATAAAATTTTTATTAATAAAATTGAGTTAAATAAAAAAATTAATGGTGATGTAGATATTCTAAAAATTGTCGATAAGGGTAAGGTAAAATTAAAAGAAATAGGTGCTCCTGACCTACATTTGCATGATCATAAACATAGCCATCATTAAATAATAGTTGTAAAAAATAGTTAAATTAACATAAAATTTAACCACTAATAGTAGTTTATTAGTGAAATTTGCGAAAGTAGCTCAGCTGGTAGAGCATCAC
>PBFG01000025.1 GCA_002718585.1 Fidelibacterota bacterium
ATGGCCTTTACACAGAATTATCAATATATCCATCTAGCTTCTTTATCATCACTAAGTTTACCTGCTGATTTGTGGGTGCCAAGCTCTAAAGATATTAAACCTAAATTTTCAACACAGTATGCACTAGGTTATTTTAAAAATTTTAATGAAAATATGTACGAAACCTCGCTCGAAGCTTATTATAAAGAAATTTCAAACCTAATTGAATACAAAGAAGGTGTATTACCGGAGGATAATACTAATACAAATAGTGATGATGCATTTGTATTTGGTGATGGAGATTCATATGGTGTAGAACTTTTAATTAAAAAAAATAAAGGAAAAACTACTGGTTGGATTGGATATACATTATCCAAAACAACTAAGTACTTTAATGATGTTAATAATGGAAAACCTTTTCCTGCGAAATACGATAGAAGACATGACTTATCAATTACAGCATCACACAAACTAAATGATAAATGGACTTTAAGTACTGTTTTTGTTTACGCGACTGGAAACTCTATAACTCTTCCTACTGAAAGATACGTGATTGGAGGTGATGTATACACAGAATATACATCAAGAAATGGCTACAAAATGCCTCCTTATCATAGACTTGATATTGGAGCAACTTTTAAACCAAAACCTAAAAGAAAATACGAGTCTTCATGGAATTTTTCAATATATAATGTTTACAGTAGAAAAAATCCATACTTTATTTACTTTGCATTAGAATCTGATGATAATAACGGGAGTATTCAAAATGGAAATATAACTCCTAAAGCTTACCAAGTATCAATATTTCCAATTTTACCTTCGGTTACATGGAATTTTAGTTTTTAATTATGAAAAGAATATTATTTATAATCATATTGTTTACATCTTGTCAAGAAGAAATAAGCTTAGAGCTAAATCAAGCAAGAGACAAATTAGTTGTTGAAGGTTCGATCGAACCAGGATTTCCACCCTATGTAATTTTAACAAAGAATCAAGGGTACTTTTCTAAAATAGACACCAATACATACAGTAATTTATTTGTTAAAGATGCGATTATTACTGTTTCTTACACAGAAAATAATGTTACAGAGGTTATTGAGCTAACTACTGAAGTAACAGATCTGCTTGGATCTGATACGATTGTAATTTATACTGTTAAATTGGATGAATATGATTTTATTAATGGATTAGACAATTATAACTTCAGTAAAATTGGAAGAACATATAATTTAAACATATATTGGCGAGGAGATTCAATTACTGCACAAACAACTATTCCTGAACCTACCCCATTAGACAGTATTTGGGTTGAGAAAAGTGAATTTGGAGAATTCGATTTTGAATCTGAAATAAGAGCCTGGTACTCAGATCCAGCAGGTGTACAAAATAATTTACTAACAAAAACAAAATTAGTATCCTATTCAGAAAATGATAGTTTAGAATGTAAAAGCATTGACAAAGAAGATTTTTTTCTTCAACTTTTGGACTGTGGCACAGATATTTTGATTGATGGTGAAAGCTTCGAGTTTCCAATTCCCAAATTAGATAATGGATTTCCAATAGGAAACTACAGAGCAACACATTATGAGGAATGTGAAAACGGAGATAGTGTTCTTATAAACAAAGAAATTGTATTAATTAAATTTTGTCAAATTGATGAAGAATCAATGAGATTTTGGCGTGGTGTAGTGCGTCAAGCCGGTTTTAATTCTAATCCATTTACTGAACCACTTAATTTACCAAGTAATATTGACGGAGGTCTGGGTGTATGGACAGGATTTAGTCCAACTTACTACAATGTTCCAATTGTTCAAGACACCACAATATTTTACCAATATGACCCAAAATTTGAAGATATATTATAATTTTACAAAAAAAAATTTATGCAAGAGGAAATTGAAAATATTGAAACACTAATTATTGGATCAGGACCGGCAGGATATACAGCTGCAATTTATGCAGCAAGAGCCGACATGAAACCGGTTGTAATACAAGGTCTCCAGCCGGGCGGACAATTAACAACAACAACAGATGTTGATAATTTTCCTGGTTATAAAGATGGAGTTATGGGACCTGAAATGATGGAAGATTTAAAAGCACAAGCTGAAAGATTTGGGACAGACACTCGATGGGGAATGGTTACCAAAGTGGATTTATCAAATAGACCATTTAAAGTTGAAATAGATAATACAAAAAATGTTATTGCTCAAACAATAATTATAGCTACTGGAGCTACAGCAAAGTGGCTTGGGATTAATGATGAAAAAAGACTAAATGGATATGGTGTTTCAGCATGCGCAACATGTGATGGATTTTTTTATAAAGGAAAAGATGTTGTCGTTGTTGGAGGAGGCGATACAGCAGCGGAAGAAGCTACATATTTAGCAAAATTATGCACCAAAGTAACCATGTTGGTTAGAAAAGATTATTTAAGAGCATCAAAGGCCATGCAACATAGAGTTATGGCAACCAAAAATCTTACTGTTCTCTTTAATCACGAAACTAAAAGTATTAATGGAGAACCTGGACCTATTGGGGTAGAAAGTGTTACAGCAATAAACAATATAACAAACAAAGAAATTATTATACCAGCTTCTGGTTTTTTTGTAGCTATAGGACACAAACCCAATACTGATCTTTTCAAAGATCAACTTGAAATGGATGAAAACGGATATCTAAAAGTAATACCTGGAACAGCTTCAACTGAAGTAGAAGGAGTATATGCAGCCGGTGATGTTGCAGATCATGTCTACAGACAAGCAGTTACTTCCGCCGGAACTGGTTGTATGGCCGCTTTAGATGCCGAAAGATTTCTTTCATCACAAGCAACATAACATTACATTATTCGTATATTTAAATTATTTATACTTTCAAATCTCATGAATGCAATAGATATTTTAAGTAAATACTGGGGTTATTCTACATTTAGATCAAAGCAAGAAGAAGTAATAGAAAATATCTTAGTTAATAAAGATGTTTTAGCAATATTTCCAGTAGGTGAAGGAAAATCCTTATGCTATCAAGTTCCAGCATTAATGAAAAATGGCGTGTGCTTAGTCATATCACCATTAATCTCATTAATGACAGATCAGTTAAGATTTTTATCATCAAAAGGAATAAAATCAATAGCAATAAATAAAAATATCAATTTAAATGAAGTTGATGATATATTTAACAAGTGTAAGTTTGGCGGTGTCAAATTTCTTTTTCTTTCACCAGAAAGACTTCAAAACAGTAAAGTTAAAAGAAAATTAAATGATATTAACATTAATCTTATTGCAGTAGATGAAGCACATTGTATTTCCGAATGGGGTCACCAGTTTAGACCATCTTTCAGAAAAATTTCAGATCTGAGAACAATATTACCACAAACACCAATACTTGCTCTTACGGCAACTGCAAATAAATATGTCATTGATGATATTACAACAAACTTGCATTTTAAAAAAAATCATGAAATTGTTAAAACCTCATTGAAAAAAAATAATATTTCATATTTAGTACTAGAAAATATAGATAAAAGAAAAAAACTAATAGAATTAGTAGAAAAAATTAAAAGTTCGATTATTATTTACGCCAATAGCAGAAAAAATGTCGAGAATATTTCAAAATATCTAAACTACAATAAATATAATTCATGTTTCTACCATGCAGGCTTATCTTATGAAAATAGAAAAAATATTCAAGAAAAATGGATTAAAAATCAAATTAGAATAATTGTTGCAACAAGTTCATTTGGAATGGGTATTAATAAACAGGATGTAAGGTTAGTGATTAATTTCTCGTTGCCTCCAAACATTGAAACTTACTATCAACAGTCGGGAAGAGCAGGAAGAGATAATAAAAAAGCCTACTCAATTTTATTATTTGACGAAAATGATATTAAATACCAACAAACACTATTAAAGCAAAGATATCCTAAGTGTTATGAAATAATTGATTTCTATAATAATTTAAGCAACTATTTACAAATTCCAATTGGATCAGTTCCTGAAGACAATAAGTCTATTAATATTAAAAACTTTAAAGAAAGATATAAAATATCTTCAATTGAATTGTATAATTTTCTGAATATACTACAAAATGAAGGTTATATTATTTTCAAAGGTTTTGTTAAGCCTCATTCCAAATTAAAAATTATTTTGGATACAAATAATCTTTATAAGTTTCAAATTGAAAACAGACTTTATGATCAATTTATTAGATTATTACTTAGAACATATCCGAAATTATTTAATGAATACGTTTCAATTAATGAAGAAATTATTGCTAAAAAAATCAATCGAGATATAAATTTTGTTAAAAAAATATTTAATAAACTTGAGAAATTAGAAGTTGTTAAATATCAATTTAATGATGAAAATACAATTAATATTAAATACTTAATTTCAAGAGTTGATAGTCAATATTTATCTTTTAATGATGCGGAAATTGAAAAAAGAAAAAAATCTGATCTATATAGACTAGAAAAAATGATAAGTTTTTGCAAAAATCAAGATCAGTGCAGAAGAAATTTAATTTTAAACTATTTTGATGAAGTTGAAAGTAATGATTGTGGAAATTGTAGTAATTGTTTAAAACATGATATATGACTGTATGTATTAAAAACATAATATATTAGCAAATCAATATTTTAAATCAAATAAAATACAATTGATGAAAATCATATTCTTTGGGACACCAGATTTTGCCGCATTTATTTTGTCAAAGTTAATAAAACATAAAAAAGAAATATTAGCTACGGTAACATTACCAGACAGAAAAAAAGGAAGAGGCAAAAAAATCATCTCAACTCCTATTAAAGAAATTAGTAAAAAATATAATATCAAAGTTTTTGAAACATTAAAGTTCGATGATATTAATTTGATATCTGATCTCAAAAAACTTAATGCAGATATTTTTATTGTTGTTGCATTCAAATTTTTACCNAAATGTATTTGGCAAATACCGCATTTAGGAACNATAAATTTACACACTTCATATTTACCAAATTATAAAGGAGCTGCACCAATTAATAGAGTTATAATTAATGGAGANAGCTCAACTGGNATTTCAACATTTTATATAAATGAAAAAATTGATTCTGGAAAATTGATTTTAAGAGATAAAATTGAANTNAAAAATACNACTACTGCCGCTCAACTTTACAATATTATGAAANTTAAAGGTGAAAAAATTGTNTTAAAAACAATTAAANNAATTGAAGAAAAGAAATTACNANATCTTAATNTTTCATCTAATAAGAATAATAACTATGCAAANAAAATNAGTAAAGANTGTTGTAAAATAAATTGGGATATTTCTGCATCTANCATACANAACTTAGTAAGAGGACTATCTCCTTATGTTGATGATAATCTTTTNCTTAGTGNAATAGAAATATTTCCTGGAGCNTGGACANANTTTAAAATAAATAATTCTNTNAAAAGAGTTAAAATATTATTAACTAANCTAGANNAACNCACAAATTCTTCTCANCTATCAATNTGTTGTGATAATAAAACTTATTTAAATATTTGTGTTAACGGTCAATTTTTATCTATTATGTATTTACAGATTGAGGGGAAAAAACCTATGTCAATAAAATCATTTTTGCAAGGTAATAAAATCGATAACACAAACTTTCTACTGTGAANATTTTTAATAAAAAAATTCTNTTTTTAAAGCAATTCATCNCAGATAAAAGNTGGGATAATTTTTTAAAAATCTTAGATGAAAGAACAAATTATTTAACAATNATCTTAGANGATATTTATCATGANCATAANATTTCAGCGTGCTTAAGATCTGCTGATTGTTTTGGAATTCAAAATNTTAATATTATTGAACAAAAACATTCNTTTAAAGACAATAAAGAAATTTCGATGGGNGCTAGTAAATGGATTAATATTAANAAGCATANGANAACNANCAGTGCAATAAAAAAATTGAAAAAAGAGGGCTATAAGATTGTTTTNACATCACCTCATANTTCAGANAAAACTATCTTTGATGATTCTCTGATAGANGATAAAGTTGCAATTTTGTTTGGATCTGAAGTAAACGGATATAGTAATGATGCACAAAAATTAGCTGATGAATTTATAAGTATTCCAATGTATGGATTTACAGAAAGCTANAATGTATCAGTAGCAGTTGCACTAACTCTACAACAATTAACAAACCAATTGAGAAANTCTAAGNTAAATTGGNAATTGTGTCAGGACGAAAAAAATAAAATACTTCAGGATTGGTTAAAAAAAAGTATTAAATCTTCAGAAATGTTGGAAAAAAAATTCGATTCNAATNATAACTTAAGCAGATAATCTTTTAAATATCCAANCCTCNTTACACTTTTCATAAAGTAACCTGTCATGCAACCTTGANGGTCTACCNTGCCAAAATTCTATTTTATGAGGAATTATTGAATATCCNCCCCAATGANTAGGTCTTTTAATTTTCTTATTTTTATGTAACAATTTAAAATGCTCAATATCATTAGTAAAATCATGNGCTATATCGATAATTTCACTTTGAGAAGACACACATGCTCCTATTTGACTTTCAATAGGTCTTGCATTAAAATAATCATCTGAATCATCTTCGCTNATTTTAGTTGCTNTACCATTNATTCTAACCTGTCTTTCTGAATTAACCCAAAANAAATTTAAACAAACATTATTATTACAACTAATTTCTTTGCCTTTATTACTATTGTAATTAGTAAAAAAAATAAATTNATCATTTTTCAGATATTTTAATANNACTACCCTTGATGAAGGAATATTATCAGAACTAACAGTTGATAAAACACATGCATTTACNTCTTTATAATTATTTGATTTNTCAAAATTAAACCAATCAATGAATAANTCAATAGGNTTNTTTCTNACATTNGNAAAATCAATGTGATCTAANTTATAATTTTCTCTNAGGTNGTTAATATCTAAATTTTTCATAAAAATTTATTTTTATNTTAGCAAAGATATCCAAAATAATGCANATAAAAAAAGGTNCAATATTACTTGCANATCCTCAAATNGANGATCCNGAATTTTTCAAATCAGTNATATTAATTGTANATTGTNATGATAAAGAAGTTATTGGAATTATACTNAANAAGCCNTCNAANGAATATTTAAAGCAAATCCCTAATTCNNAAGAANATTTAAATNTAAATNTAGGTGGACCTGTTGANCAAAAGTCTTTANTATTNATACATAANTTAAAANCANTAATACCAGGTTCAACAAAAATTAAAGATGATTATTATTTTGGAGGTGATTATNANATTCTTAGTACTCACATTACAAAAAAAAATATTAATAGNATTTTTATTTATCTTGGATATACAGGATGGACAAAAAATCAATTAATNAGTGAAATAAANGAAAANTCCTGGATTTTATTATGCGAATATGATTTAAATNAATGTNTTAANAANAAAAATATTTGGTCAAGCATTATNAANACACTNGNNGANAAATATGCCATTTGGACAAATNCNANTAAGAGATCCAAACTTAAACTAATAATCTTTTTTTGNATNNTATTNCAATAAGAAAAATTATGATATTCAATATGNTCAATTNTNTTAANTGGAATNACTCCNCTTATTGANTTNCTAACAAAAACTTCATCNNNTTCTACTNAANNTATTNAAAGAAATTGANNTCTCTTCAATNTCAAATAATGACATCAATAATCTTCTCATTGTACCATCAATACATCCATCTTTANTAGGAGNAGTTATTATTTTATNATTCNCAACAAAANAAATATTTGAATTTGAAGTTTCTATNATTNTATTATTATTNTTAAATAATATTGCACTATCAAAGTTNATNTCTGANGCATGAATTGAAGATAGTACTGAAATAATTGAATTAGCCTTNATATTNGACAANAANNTATTTGATTTAAANTNNCTNTTATATGTACATAATTTTNTTGGNGAATTTNTCTTAAANGAACAANTTAAATGATTCGTNTTNATTATTAATGANGTNTCATTANTATNTGGTAAATANTGNCCATCAGAATTTCTNTATATATATAATCTTANAACNCCNTGNTTCAAATTATTTACACTAATTAAATCATTAAAAATTTGAACTAACTGTTGACTNGTATNTTTAAAATNAAATTTTAAAATTTTTACTGCTTCTANNATTCTTATTAAATGATTTTTAACATTAAATACTTTNCCNTTTGTAACATGAATTGTTTCAAAGAATGANTCATTNTANTTAAANCCTCTATTAAAAANNTCAAAATCANTTATTGATTCAGTAATTTTGCCATCAAAATATAATTTGTTCATATTCTTAAATTAAAAAGGGAGGTAAGTTACCTCCCTATTTGTAGCGTGGAGCAGATTTGAACTGCCGACCTCAGGGTTATGAATCCTGCGCTCTAACCAACTGAGCTACCACGCCAAATATTTGCAAATATATTATTTTACTAATTTCTGNTAATGATTTTAACAACATATTATAAACTTATATNNTATATTTGTGANACATTATATNAAAATTAATGTTCAGATTTAAAAAACTCCATCTTTATTTAATCAAAGCTTTTTTAATTCCATTTATNACNACATTTTTCATTGCTATTTTTCTTTTATTGATGCAATTTCTATGGAANTATATTGATGATTTAGTTGGAAAAGGTTTAGAAATNAATCAACTTTTTGTTTTACTTTTTTANGCATCNGCNAGATTTGTNCCATTAGCNTTACCAATNNCAATGCTTTTATCATCCATTATGGTNTTTGGAAAATTNNCTGAAAATAATGANTTANTCGCATTAAAATCATCNGGAATTTCTTTTTTTAAAATGTTAAAACCAATTCTAGCANTTGTGATTATTATTTCAATTTGTTCTTTTTTATTTTCAAATTATGCNTTGCCAATTGCTAATTTAAAAAATGCATCTATGATATATGANATTCAAAAAAAGAAACCNGCATTTAANATAAAAGANGGTATTTTTTATAANGATATTGAAGGTTANAGCNTNAAAGTTGGNGAAAAAAATATTGATGGAAAAAGANTAAAAGANATTATAATTTATGATCATACNTCAAGTAATGGAAATAAAAAAGTAATTATTGCCAAAAGTGGNATGATGGATTTAACAAATTACGATAATTTTTTAGANTTAAAATTGTTTGATGGATACGCATATATTGATGTAAATGAAAATTCTAAAAAAGGANAAACAACATANAGAAGAACATATTTTAAAGAAAATCTAATNAGNTTTGATTTAAGCAATTTCAATATTTTAAATAACAGTCAAAAANTATACAAGGGTCATTATGCAATGTTNAATAATAAACAGCTAAAANTTTCGATTGACTCNCTAANAAAANAAATTAATANTAAAAAATCTGAATTTAANAGTAATTTNNATAATAAANACAACATNNATAATNTAAGTATNAAACCAAAAATNTCAAAANTCNATAANNATTATAATAATAAAGTATATNNNATTGCAATNAATAAACTTAAAACAATCAAGTCATTNTTATCAAACTATAANAAAGATATTACNTANAANAAAATNATAATAACNAAACATAAAATTGAACTTCATAGAAANTATAGCCTNGCNTTTGCNTGTCTNATTTTATTTTTAGTNGGTGCTCCACTNGGNACCATTATTAAAANNGGTGGATTCGGATTACCNGCAGTTATNTCAATATCATTTTTCTTATTATANCATGTTTTATCNATGATTGGNGANAAATCNGCAAAGGATTTAAGTATTGAAGCATATGAAGGAATTTGGTTAGCAAATGTAGTNTTTNTTCCTATTGCATTATTTTTAATTTANANNGCTAAAAATGATAGCGANATNTTAAGNATATCCTCANNAAAACTTACTATTTTTGCAAAAAAATAAATTATGAATTTTAATTCCATNGAAGAGGCAATTAAAGATATTAAAAAAGGTAAAGTTGTNATTGTTATTGATGACNAAGACAGAGAGAANGAAGGTGATTTTGTTGCNGCAGCAGAAATGGTNACTCCAGAAATGGTGAATTTTATGGCNACTCATGGAAAAGGTCTNATATGNACACCNATNCCTGAAAAAAGATGTGANGAATTNGAACTAGATCTCATGATTGGNAAAAANACATCAAATTTTGAAACACCTTTTACAGTTTCTGTNGATCTTATTGGAGATGGATGNACAACNGGNATCTCTGCNAAAGATAGGGCTAANACAATTAAAGCANTATCNNATCCACATCTCAATCCNAAAAAATTAGGCAAACCNGGNCATATTTTTCCATTAAAGGCCAAAAATGGTGGTGTTTTAAGAAGAGCNGGNCANACTGANGCTGCTGTNGATCTTGCAAAATTAGCNGGATTACANCCNGCAGGNGTTATAGTCGAAATTTTAAATGATGATGGATCAATGGCTAGAACCAAAGAATTGTTTGTGTTAGCTAAGAAGTTTGANCTTAAATTTATAACAATNAAAGATTTAATTGAATTNAGAATAAAAAACGAATCATTAATAGANGAGTTAGTAAATGTNAAATTACCAACAAAATTTGGTGATTTTATGCTNAAAGCTTTTAAAGAAAAAAATACAGGAGAATCNCATTTAGCTGTATATAAAGGNAAATGGNATGAAAATGANGANGTTTTAGTAAGAGTACATTCATCNTGCATGACAGGTGATATTTTTGGNAGCTGCAGATGTGACTGTGGNCTTCAACTTGAAGCAGCGTTAAATGCAATAGAAAATGAAGGNAAAGGGGTTNTGCTATATATGAATCAAGAAGGTAGAGGAATTGGTTTAATNAATAAACTAAANGCTTANGAGCTTCAAGAGCAAGGATTTGATACTGTTGAAGCAAANATTAAGCTAGGATTTAAANCAGACCATCGAGATTATGGAATTGGAGCACAAATNTTAAGAGCATTAAATATATCCAAAATTANACTNCTTACCAACAATCCAAAAAAGCGAGTNGGTTTATCAGGNTATGGAATTGANATTACTAATAGCGTTNCTATAGANATAAAATCAAATNAGCACAATGAATTTTATCTAAAAACTAAAAGAGATAAAATGGGTCATTTTTTNAANAAANTAGATGANTANAGAACCTATTATTCTNGCNATTGAATCCTCATGTGATGATACAGCTGCTGCAGTTGCTTTAGGAACAAAAATTTTATCTAATAATATTGCAAATCAAAAAATTCATGAAAAATNTGGNGGTGTTGTTCCAGAACTTGCCTCCAGAGCTCATCAACAAAATATTATNCCAGTAATCGANACTGCAATAAAACANGCTGGTATTAANAAAATGGATATCGATGCTATTGCNTACACTAACGGNCCTGGNCTATTAGGTTCATTACTNGTTGGAAGCTCATTTGCAAAATCNTTTGCTNNAGCNCTTGANAAACCATTAATTGGAATTAATCATATGCATGGTCATGTTTTNTCTTTATTTATNGATGATGAAAACCAAAAAAAACCAGANTTTCCATTTTTATGTNTAACTGTTTCTGGTGGTCANACACAATTTGTATTNGTTAACAGTCCATACGACATGAAAATAATTGGTTCAACTATTGATGATGCGGCTGGAGAGGCTTTTGATAAATCAGCNAANCTANTNGGNTTACCNTATCCNGGAGGTCCATCAATACAAAAATATGCAGAATNAGGTAACAAAAATGCATTNGTGTTTGGTAGNCCAGTAGTCAAAGATTTAAATTTTAGTTTTAGTGGANTAAAAACNTCTATTAAATATAAAATTGAAAAGGAAATTAAACNAGATGAAAAATTTATTGANAAAAATTTANGNGATTTGTGTGCATCTATTGAACATAGCATAGTAAGCATNCTTATTAATAAATTAANCAAAGCTATTGATANANCAAAAGTCAAAGCATTTGCAATAGCTGGAGGAGTCTCNGCAAATTCTCTTTTAAGAAAGGAAGTTNATAGATTATCTANGGANAAAAATATTAGTGTACATATACCAAAATTTGAATATTGNACGGATAATGCTGCTATGATAGCTATTGCTGGNTATTATAANTTNTTAAAAAAAGATTTTACAAAACATANTATTGCACCTTCAGCNAGANTGAAGTTTTAAAAAATCAATTGTTTTTTTAATCACAAGCTTNAGATGNTCATTAAANTCATCCAAATTATANGGATGAAAACTTCCAAAAACATGGTCAGNTTTNTCGATTATTTCTAATTTAATATCATTNTTCCAACTTTTCATNTCTAGTGCATCATTTANAGNAACNGTTNNATCCTCNGATCCNTGTATNATTAAATGTGGCTTTGTATTTTTTTTAATAGANTTTTCAATTGATAATTTATGTTTATTNAAAATACAGTTTTCATAAAATTGATAATACATTGGCATATTTTTATTNATTCTACTGTTATNTATNTATGCAATGTTTGTTTTTTTCCAAGTATTTAATTTTTCTCCACTTGGTAATCTTAATAATAAATTAGATGGGCTTGCCCAACTNATAACACTTTTNATTCTCTTATCTTCATTTGACTTTAAAATTGATATAGCCCCTCCTCTACTATGACCTAATAAATGTATATCATTNANATTAATCTCATGCTNAAANTCATTGNNGCTTNAAATCCAGTCNATNACAAAATTTANATCATCTAATTCAATACANAAATTATTGTTACCAAAAGCTTCNANATCANCAAAATCAGATGGATTTTCTANNGTTGTTCCATTNTGACTAAAATTAAATTTTAAAAAAAATAAATTTTTTTTNGCAAAATATTCAGCNATTTTNTTAAAAGCNCCCCAATCCTTNAAACCCTTAAATCCATGACNGAAAATAATTACTTTTTTTGCTAAATTNTTTTCATTGTAGGTAACATCAANTAAAATAGATTTGCCTTTTGATCCACNTATTACAAATTCTTTTTTTTTCAAAATGATTAGTTTACTAATTCTGCTACTTTATCTGCTGCTTCTTGTAATAAAATAACTGATTCAACTTTTAAATCACTTTGNTCAAGTAATTTTTTTGCTTTTACTGCATTTGTTCCCTCTAATCTAACAATTATAGGAATATTAATTGTGCCAATATTATTATAGGCATCAATAACACCCTGTGCAACTCTGTCACATCTTACAATACCTCCAAAAATATTAACTAAAATTGCCTTTACTTCAGGGTCCTTCATAATAATTCTAAATGCTTGTTCAACTCTCTTTGCATCAGCAGTTCCACCTACGTCTAAAAAATTAGCCGGATTTCCACCTGCCATCTTTATAATATCCATTGTAGCCATAGCAAGTCCTGCACCATTTACCATGCAACCAACATTTCCGTCAAGTTTAACAAAGTTCAAACCAAATTCATCTGCTTCAACCTCAGTTGGGTCTTCTTCTCTTTTATCTCTTAGAAGTTCAATATCATTATGTCTAAATAAGGCATTATCGTCAATTGTAACTTTAGAATCAACTGCTAAAATCTTATCGTCTGAAGTTTTTAGAACAGGATTAATTTCAAATAATGATGCATCAATTGAATCGTATGCTTTGTAAAGTGATTTAACGAAAGTAATCATCTCTGTATATGCTTTTCCTGATAGCTTTAAATTTGAAGCAATATTANTTGCTTGCTCTTCAGTTAAACCAAACAATGGATTGATCTCTTCTGTATAAATCAGTTCTGGTGTTTTTTCAGCGACTGTTTCAATATCAACACCACCTTCAGTAGAATACATAATCATATTTTTTCCAGTAGATCTGTTNAGAAGAACCGAAATATAAAATTCTAAATTCTCATTTGGACCCGGATAATAAACGTCTTCAGCAACTAATATTTGATTAACTAATTTTCCTTCACTAGATGTTTGTGGTGTTATTAGTTTCATTCCTAATATTTCACTTGATATTTTTTCAACATCTTCAATACTTTTTGCAAGCTTAACTCCCCCACCTTTTCCTCTACCTCCTGCATGAATTTGAGCCTTAATTACCCACCAACTAGTTCCAGTTTCTTTATTTAGTTGATTAGCTACACTTACTGCCTCTTGTGGTGTAGTTGCAACTTTACCTCTTTGTATTCTTACTCCATATTTATTTAACAATTCTTTTCCTTGGTATTCGTGTAAATTCATATTTAAATATTAAATGTATTTTAANTGTAAAAATATATCATTGGATTTAAATACAAGTTACTAAATAGAATTATTTTATTTTTGCAAATCTTTATAAATTAATGAGACTTTTTTATTTATTATTTTTTTTGATTCCAATGCTTTCATTTTCTCAATTTTCTGAGAAAAAAACATACAACATAAAAAAAATCAATTCAAAACCCATTATCGATGGTAATTTAAATGAATCTATTTGGAATGATTTGAGTTTTGCTGATAACTTTATTCAACTGGAACCAAATAATGGTAAAAATGAAAGAGATAATCTTAAAACAGAAGTTAAAATTTTTTATGATAATAAGAATATATATTTTGGAATTATGATGTTTGACAATCATCCCGATAGTATTCTTAGAGAACTTTCTAAAAGAGATGATGACAATAAAAATTTTGATGCATTTGAAATATATATTGACCCCTTTAATAACACGCAAGTTGAGTATAATTTTATGATTACAGCTGCTGGTGTTCAAATTGATAAAAAATTATCTAAAACTGGCTCTGATAAAAATTGGAATGCAATATGGTATTCAGCAGTAAAAATTAATAAGTTTGGATGGTCTGCAGAAATTGCTATTCCTTTTAGTCAAATTAGATTTAATGATAATAATTCAAAATGGGCTTTAAATATGGTCAGAACAATCAGAAGACATAGAGAAAAGTATTCATGGAATTATATTGACATTGAATATGAAAATAAAGCTTTACAATCCGGAATATTAAATGGAATAAAAAATATTAAAAATCCACTTAGATTATCTTTTATGCCATATGCATCTATTTATGCGGAATCTTATCTTGATGAATATAATTTCCCNTATAATTATGGAATGGATTTAAAATATGGGATTAATGAAAGTTTTACTTTGGATATGACTTTAATTCCTGATTTTGGTCAAGTTAGCTCCGATGCAATGGTTCTCAATCTTACTCCTTTTGAGTTAAAATATGATGAAAAAAGACAATTCTTTAATGAAGGAATAGAACTTTTCAATAAAGGTGGAGATATGTTTTACAGTAGAAGATTACAAAATGATTTAATTAATGCAACAAAAGTAAGTGGTAGATCCAAGAATGGACTTGGCATAGCAGGATTAAATGCAATTAGTAACAAAACTGATAATGAAACTTTTAAAAATTATAATGTAATAATTTTAGATCAAGCATTAAAAAATAGTTCTTCTATTAGCTTTATGAATACAAATTTAACATCATTAAACTCCTCTATTTCAAATGTAAGTGGAATATTTACTCAGCTATACAATAAAAAAAATACTCATGTTTTAGATGCTAATCTTAAGTTCAGCCAAAATTTTGAAAACAATAAATCAGGTTCTTCAGGAAAATTATCNATAAAAAAAAATAGTGGTAACTATAGATATAAGTTAGAAACATTTATTAGTGATAAAAATTATAATCCAAACGATATAGGTTTTTATTCAAAAAGTAATGAAATAATTAATAAACTAGAACTTGGATATGAACAGTTAAAAGAAAATAAAAATTTTATTTCCTCTAAATATTACTTTTTTGCAAATCAAGAATCACTTTTTGAAAATAAAAATTTTGTAAATTTATATCTAGAAGCTGAAACTAAATTTGTATTTAAAAATTATCTNTTTTTATTGGGAAAAATTTCTGGTCATCCCTTCCATAAAAATGATTATTATGAAGCTAGAACAGGAGATTTTAATACTATTGTTAAAAAATCAAAATATCTTAGACTTAGTGCATATTCATCCAGTGATTTTAGAAAGAAGTTTGCGTTAGATTTAGGTGGTGGAATTCAAACCAACCCACTGTATCAGGGATATGAATACAGCTGGAGAGTTTCACCTAGATACAGATTTAATAATAAATTTTCAACAAAATATGTTTTATCAATTAAAAATAAATTTAATGACATTGGTTATTCTAATAATCTAAATGGATCTCCAGTAATAGCAATTAGAAATACAAATATGATTACGAATGTATTGTCAGGGAGTTATATTATAAACAATAAAATGGATTTTTCTTTTAAATTACGATACCATATTGACCAAGTCAAAAATTTAAGCTATCATTCAGTTAATAATGATGGTTATTTAGATCTGAATAATTTTTTATTAAATCTGGATGAAAATGAAAACTATACTACATGGACTTCTGATGTAAGCTGGAATTGGTGGTATAGTCCAGGAAGTCAAATAAGTATAGTTTGGAAAAACGGAAGAGATTTTTCAGATGATAATATAAATTATAATTGGATTGATAATGCTAATCAAACTCTTAATTCTAGTAAACAAAATAGTATTTCGTTTAAAATTGTATATTATTTAGATTATCTTTACCTAAGAAATGATAAAAATTAACAATCTACATCACTCCTACGATAACATCAAAGTTTTAGATGGTATAAATTTAGAAATAAATAAAAGTGAAATTATTTCTGTTCTTGGAAAATCAGGTGCTGGCAAAACAACACTTTTAAACTTAATTGGAACCCTTGATACTATACAGGATGGAGAAATTTTTATTAATGGGAAATTAATTAATAATTTAAGCCTAAAAGAACTTTATAAATTAAGAAATGAAGAAATAGGTTTTGTATTTCAATTTCACAACTTACTTCCAGAATTTACTGCTCTTGAGAATATATGTCTTCCTGCCTTTATTAAAGGGATAACAAAAAAAGAAGCAGAAAAAAAAGCCTATGAACTTTTAAAAAAATTAGATCTTACCAACAGAGCGCAACACAAACCAAATCAACTATCAGGTGGTGAAAAACAAAAAATTTCAATTTGTAGAGCACTTATTAATTCACCATCATTTGTTTTAGCCGATGAACCAACAGGTAATTTAGATTCACATAACACAGAAATAATTTACAAACTATTTCAGAAATTAAACAATGAATTTGGACATACTTTTGTAATTATTACTCACAATAATAATTTTGCTAGAATTGGTAATAAAAAAGTTTTAATGCAAGACGGAAAAATAATTTAATATCTACTTAAGTTATATTATATTTTTTAATTTTGCGCTTTGATGAAATATCAAAATCCTGAAATACTGTATGCATTAATTGCTGTTCTTGTTCCAATTATAATACATTTATTAAATTTAAGAAAACACAAAAATATTTATTTTAGTAGTATTCGTTTTTTAAAAAAAATTTCCGAGGAAAAAAAACAAAAACTAAAACTTAAAAATATTTTAATTCTAATATCAAGAATTTTAGCAATTACCTTTTTGGTTCTAACATTTGCTCAGCCATATATCTCATTAAATAATAAAAATGATCAAGAAAATATTTTAATCTATGTAGATAATTCATTTAGTATGGATGGAGAAACAAAATTTGGACGTGCTCTAAATATTGCAAAAGAAAAAGCTAAAATAATAGCTAAAGATAACTCCGACAAAAATCTATATTTGATTACAAACAATTTTTCTGCTAAAAACAAACACAAATTTGCAGCCAAAGATTTTATAAATGAAATTAATAAAATTGAAAGTTCTTATCAGAGAAAAAAATTTTCTGAAATTCTATCATTTACATCTTTTATAAAAGAAAAGAAAAAAATCTATTTTATTTCTGATTTGCAAAAATCATCTTTTGATATCGAAAACATTAAATACATTGATTCATCTCTTGACTTATCAATTGTTCCTGTAGATCATAAAACAAATAATATTAGTATTGATTCTGTGTGGTTAATGAATCCAATTAACAAATCCTCTGATAATATTACATTATATGCAAAAATAACTAACTACAGTAATATACAAGTCTCTGAAAAAGTAGTTTTCTTATACATAAATGAACAACAAAAATCTCAACAATTTATTAATTTAAAGAGTGGAGAAACAAAAACAATAAGCTTTGAATTTGATCAAAAATCTAATATTTCTATTTCAGGATACCTAAATATAAATGATTCACCCATAACTTATGACAACAAATGTTATTTTAGTTTAAATCCAAATAAAAAAACAAAGATTTTATGCATAAATAATCGAAACAATAACAAATACATTAATGCAATATTTAGTCAAGATAGTACACTATTTAATTATTATGTAACTAACATCAATAATTTAAATTATAACACCATTAGGAAACATGATTTAGTTATAATAAATGAAATAAATAGCTTCCCAAATGCTTTAATTAAAATGTTAAAAGATAAAACAAGTTCATTTAATTATGTTATTATACCACCAAATGATATTGAAATTGAAAATTTTAATAATTCATTATCTAAGCTAGAACTTAATACGATCAATAGTATTAATAAAAATAAATATGCAATAAATAAACTTGATGATGAACACCCAATTTTTAAAAATGTTTTTGATAATAAATTAGAAAACATTATTTATCCTTATTCGAATATTCATTTAGTAAAAAATAAAAAACATCCAACAACAAATATACTTTATTTAGAAAATGGAGATCCATTTTTATCAATATATAAAAAGGATAATAAATTTATATATATGTTTAATAGTACGTTAGATAACAAACAAAATAATTTAACTCAACATTCAATATTTGTACCACTTTTAATGAACATTGGTTCACAATCTTTATCAAATCAAAAAGTATACTATTTATTAGAGAATACAACTTTTTTTAAATCGAAACATAATAATTCAAAAAATGAAATACTAAATTTGACNAATGGAAANAGTGANNATATTGTTGAAAGTAAAAGCATTGANGGAGAAATACANTATANAATNAAAAATATTNNATCAAANAATGGANTNTATAATCTTANNAACAAANNNAAAATANTNGANAAAATTGCATTTAATTTTGACAANAAAGAAAGTAATATAAAACTAACTAGTAGAAATGAAATTNATNGTTGGAAAAAAAANTATAANNTAAATCTTGAAATTATTGATNAAAATATGTCAAATTTCAAGAAATANATAAANAANACTAATANTAACATTAAAGAATATTGGATATTAACATTAATATTATCCTTAATATTTTTTGCATTAGAAATTTTTCTAATTAAATATTTAAAATCATGAATATACTAATAAAAAATTGTTTAATTATTGATACAAATAGTAATCATAACAACAAGCAAAAAGATATTCTAATTATAAACGGAAGGTTTGAAAAAATCTCTAGTAAAATTGATATATCAAATTATAAAAATGTAAAAACTGTAGATTTTAAATCTAATAACTTACATGTTTCCCCAGGATGGTTTGATATGCATGTAGATTTTGGTGAACCTGGAAATGAGCAAAAAGAAACAATTAAATCAGGTTCAGAGGCAGCAAAAAAAGGTGGTTTTACCGGTGTATTATTAAGCCCAAACACAAATCCTAATATAGATAACAGCAGTACTGTTAAATATATTAGGCAATTTAATTCAAACTCAATTGTTGATATTTTACCCTCAGGAAATATTACTTTAAAAAATAAAGGTGAAAAAATTGTAGAAATGCATGATATGAGTAATGCCGGTTGTGTTGCATTTACTGATGATAAACAATCATTACAAAATAGTAATGTTTTAAAAATTGCTCTTTTGTATGCTAAAGATTCAAATAAACTTATAATGAATTATCCAAATGATCATTCATTATCAAAAAATGGATTGATTAATGAAGGTATGATTAGCACTTCTCTTGGTCTGAAAGGAATCCCTAGAATTGCGGAAGAAATTATGACTAATAGAGATATCAAACTGTGTGAGTATACAAACTCAAAAATGCACTTATCATATATTTCAACACAAGAGTGCACGGAAATTATCAAACAAGCTAAAAAAAATAAAATAAATATAACTGCTGATGTTTGTATATATAATCTAATCTATAATGATCAGCAGTTAAAGGATTTTAATACAAATTTTAAGCTTCTTCCTCCACTTCGAGATAATAATGATAAAAATTCTCTTATTAAAGCTTTAAAGTTAAATATTATTGATGTAATTACTTCTGACCATAGACCACATTTAGACGATGATAAAAATAAAGAGTTCGAACATGCAAAATTTGGAATAATTGGACTAGAAAGTTTTTTTGGTTTATTATGTAAAAATTTATTAGGTAAGTTAAGCATAAATGAAATAGTTGATAAAATTAGTATAAATCCAAGAAAAATTTTAAACATTGATTGTCCAGTAATAGAAATAGGTGAAAAAGCTAACATAACTTTATTTGATCCAAATATTAATTGGAACTTCAGCAAATCTAGCATTAAATCAAAATCTTTTAACACACCATTTATTAAGGAGAAGTTGCAAGGAAAAGCTCTAGCTATATACAACAACAAAAAGTTTCAGCAATGTTAGTTCTTCACGACTTTTTCTACACTGCCATCACTGTAAATGTATATTAAAGTAGTTTTAGAATAATCATTTATATTTCTTGTATTGATTTCTCTTCCAATTAAATCAGTAATTTTTAAAAGTTTCTTTTTGTAATATGGCATATCATCAAAACTAGTTGTATTAGACTTTGCCTCAAAAACTTTCAAATCATCAACAGCTGCTTCTACCAAGCTACCACCATCCAAATTTTGGCCAGGTCTTAAACTATCTGAAGCTATAAATTTTAGTTGAACTAAACTTGTTAAATTAACATAATCCTGAACTCTAAAAGCATATCTTCTCCAATCAATCTCTGAGCTTTTATTATTTTCAACGTACTTCCAGTTAACTCCATCATCTGTAATGAGAACTTGCCACCAATCTGCGTTTGGATTTGCACCACTTGCAGGAGCGTTGGTATACCATCTATAGTAACTTATTGCAGGATTGGTATATGATGTCATGTCAAAATATGGAGAATATAATGTTGTATGTCCACCATCAACATCATTTGCTCCTATACCATCAAAAATTGATGATGCATTTTGCGTAAAAGCACATGAAAAGCCACCTGGAGTATGCTGACTTCCTGTTTGAACAATACCAGACATTTGTTGAGGATTATCGTATGAAGCTATTGGAGAACCTATTTCCCACATTCCTGTGGTAGCTAAATCTCCTGGATCACCAGTTTGCCAAAAACCAACATTAAAATCGAAATCTTCTTCCGCTACTAGATTATAGCCAACCAAAATAAAATAAGGAACATTGGCGTTATTAACAGGTGAAATATTTGCTGCCATTGGAGTAATTGCAGATTGGTAACCATAAATATCAGTCAAAGAAATATAATATGCAATTACAGTTCCGTCAGGTTGACCTGAAATTGTAGCTTGAGCGTTTTGATTATTACCAGTACCGGTTAATGTCATTGACAAATGATTCCATGAAGTATCACTATTTATTCTATAATAACAATCAGCAGTAGACAATGCCCATGGATATGTCATGGAAATGCTAGTATTTAAATTAATTGCAGAATTACTATTAGATGTCTCTACAGGATTATGATTTAAATTAGCATTAGATAATAGTGTAATCCCATGTAGTGCGAAGGCACTTACAATATCATCATCATTTGGAGTTCCGTTAGTTAAATCATTATCATTATCATCACCGTATAATACTTCTAAAAGAACATCTGTATATAAAACTCCTTCATCACCATTAGGAGCTTGTGGTGCTCCATCAAATGTATATTTAAATAAATCCAACATCTGTGTCATACTACCAAGATTTAAATATGTATCCCAAAAACAACCAGCAATTATTTCTCCATCGGCATGCACCTCCCCTGTTAAATCTTGAGGATACACCTTTTTATTGATATCATATCTTCTAACATATACATTAGGATCCACTAAGTCCCAACCAAAGCCCAAAACTGGATTTTGCGCGAGAGAAATTGCCCATATATCTGCATATCCTTCATTTTGACCTCCATTTTGCATTCCAGATCCATATCTCCATCCATTGATGGCATGACCATACTCATGATAAACAACATCAGGCAGCTTAGCGGTTGCGGCACAACCAGCTCCCTCAGCATAAAAATTAATTGAACTTCCATTATAATAAGCGTTACAACTACCAGCTTCATCTACATTAGTTTCCAAAGGAAAATCTAATCCTGTAAAGTTTGGAAAAACGCTTTTTAAATGTGCATGAATTTCATTTACTGCATGATAAGCTGTTCTTTCCTGTATAGTTGAATTACTGTTATCAAAACTTACATTAGTATTTGATGCAGAAGATGTAAAATTAGGAACATAGCTATTTGTTCTAACTTCAGCATATTGACCATCTAAAAAATATGATACACTACCAAAGTTTGATGGTATATTTACATTTCCTGAATTATCTGTAAAATAGTTAGAACCACTGTAATTAGCTCTTAAATTTATCATTTTTTCGATAGATGATGGATTGAAAGGATTGGTAGTATATACTTCTCCTTGAACATTAACAACAGCTGATGAAGGAGGAGCCTCGTATAAAACCTTATTATTTCTCATTAAAAGAATTCCACTGTTTGCATCAACATAACACTCATAATTTGCTGGTCCAACTTCAATTCTTGTTTCTATATTTACAACATAAACTAAATGATAATTATAAGAACCCTGAGTTGTTGGAACTGGTAGTATTCTTAAATTTTCTTCTACCATACTTTTCGTAATCGGATTTGCAATATCTGATGAAGCAGATAAAATAGCAGCTTCTTCAGTAATTGTAGGATTTAAACTAATTGTAATATCATTAAAAATATCTAATCCAAAAACCAAAAGCTCATCATTTAAACTTAATTTAGCATATAATCTACTATCAATAACTTCTAAATCATTATGATATTGCTTATAATGTAAATTGATATGCTTATCGTTCTTTTTAACATTCTCAAGTCTTAAATCATTTGGTAAAGTAAAATTATGGTCACTTAAAAAATTTAAAACCCTATCTCCTACACTAATACCATTAGAAAGTTGAACTGGAGTACCAAACGCTCGATGTGGTAATAAATTATTTTCATTAAAAATAACATACCACTTTGGATGATCTTGTAAAAAATTTTGCCACAAAGATTGATCCCTTAATGTTTTTTGAAAATTAGCATCAATAGGCTTTTTGTCTTTAATATATCTAACAGCATATTCATCACTGCAATTACCATCTCTACAATTATGTGTGGTAGAAAATGAATAAAAACTGATTAAAAAACAAAAAATAGAGATAAAATATTTTTTCATGATATTGTGGTTTGGAATTAAAACAACAAACTTACAAATTAAAAACTTGGTTGTCAAATCCTAACTTAACATTATCAGGAAGTTCTTTGTTTACTTCATCATGCAAACCCATATAATGAGAAATGTGAGTTAAAACAGCTTGCTTTGGCTTAACATCATCTAGTAATGAAAGAGCTTCTTCTAACGAAAAATGAGAAATGTGTTTTTCTCTTCTTAATGCATCTAAAACAATTAAATCTGCATTATATAATTTTTGTTTTTCTTTATCAGAAATTTCACTAACATCAGTCAAATAAACAAAATTATTAATTCTAAATCCAAATACAGTTAATTTGTAGTGCATCGCCTCAATTGGTGTAATCTTTATATCATTAACATAAAATTCTTTATTTGAAAATAAATTAATATTAACTTTTGGCACCCCTGGATATTTTACTTCTTCAAAAACATATGGAAATTCATTATACAAAGCCTTTTCAGTGATATTGTTGCAATATATGTTGATATCCTTTCGCCATTTATAATTAAAAGCTCGGATATCATCCATTCCAGCTACATGATCTTTATGGTGATGTGTATATAAAACACCACTTATATTTTTTACATTATTAGTTAACATTTGTTGTCTAAAATCAGGACCTGAATCTATTATAAATATTTCATTATTTACTTCAACCATTGCTGATGTTCTTAATCTTTTATCTTTTTGATTTTTAGATAAACAAACATTACAATCGCATGCAATTACAGGAACGCCTTGAGATGTTCCAGTGCCTAATAAAGTAATTTTCATACAATAAAATTAACACACAAAATTATACATAAAAAATGCTTGACTAATGAATTATATGATAAATTTGTAGAAACTATATTATCAAATGAATGATAAAGTAATATTAACGCCAGGTCAAAAAGCTCTTAGAATTAATTTAGACAATACAATTTACGGTTCTTTTGTAGAAATTGGTGCAGGTCAAGAAGTAGCGAGAATTTTTTTTAAAGCTGGATCAGCATCAGGAACAATCGCAAAAACAATGTCAGCTTATGATAGAGATTTTTCAGATGCTATATACGGTAAAGAAGAACATGGTAGATATGTTTGTAAAAATAGATTAGAAAAAATGCTAGATCATGAATACAGTTTATTAGAAGAAAGATTAGATAGAAAAAGGTACAATAATACTAGGTTTTTTACTTACGCAGATACAGTCACAACAGTTAACTATGATAAAACTTCCAAAGGTCATGGTTGGATTGGCTTAAGATTTCAAAGAAATAGTTCAGAAGAACCATCTGATTTTATATTTCATGTAGATTTACATGATCAAGATGCAAAACTTCAACAAGAAACAATTGGTGTAATTGGAACAAATTTAATACATTCATGTTTTTCAGATTTAAATCCTAAAGAAATACTAAAAAGTATTTATGATAATTTATCTAAAGATCAATTCGAAATTAATATGGTTGATGTTAATGGTCCAGCATTTGACAATATTGATAATAGACTATTAAGTTTAACTTTAGTGAAAGAAAGAATGACGAATGCCGTTATTTTCACTCCAGATGGAAAAAATCAGCAACCTTCAGATATATTGTACAAAAAGCATATTTTAACAATACGTGGTAGTTTCCGACCAGTTACTAAAGTAAATATTGATATGCTAGAAAAAGGCTTAAGCGAATATAAAAATAACAAAAAAGTTAATGAAAATAATATTAAAATATTATTTGAAATTACCTTAAGTAATCTTACTGCTGAGGGAGATGTAGATGATCAAGATTTCTTAGATAGAGCTGATATTTTATGTTCGCTAGGCTATACTGTTATGATATCAAATTATAAAAAATACTATAAGCTCATTGAATATCTTTCACAATTTTCAAACAATAGAATGGGTCTAATTTTAGGAGTTGATAATTTTGTTAGCATGTTTGAAGAAAAATATTACAGAAATCTTAATGGAGGTATAATGGAGGCGTTTGGAATTATTTTTACACGAGACGTTAAATTCTATTTGTATCCATTCAGACCATCAAAAAATGATAAGTTATTAAACAGCTTAAATATTCCAATACATCCTAGAGTAAAAGACATTTATAATTACCTGCTTTCAAATGGCAAAATCAAAGATTTAGAATTTAATAAAGATATTTTAGGTATTTTTTCAAAAGATGTATTAAAAAAAATAAAAAATTGCAATGATAGTTCATGGGAAGAAGCAGTTCCGATGGGAGTTGCAAAACTAATTAAGGAGAGGTCACTATTCGAATACTCATGCGATATTTAAATGTTTTTATATTTATTCTTTTATCATTATTTTTAAGTAAGAATATAAAATCGCAAAGCCTTAACAGTTTTAAAAATCTTGATTTTGGTTACATTAAAGGAAAAATAAAAAATAAGAATAACATAAACTTAAAATTTGCAACAGTTTCACTATATAATAATAAAGACAACAGCTTGGTTGAAGGAACAATTACAAACTCAAAAGGAAAGTTTTTATTTACTGATATCATAGAAGGCAATTATAGAATAGAAATAAGTTTTATAGGTTATAAAGACACTTCAATTGTCATAAATAAAACTACTAACAATATAAATAATAATATTAATACGATATATCTTAAACAAGATGCTCAACTATTATCAGAGATTAATATCGAAGACAGAAAGTTAATTTATGAAGCAAAAATTGATAAAATAATTTATAATGCTGAAAATGATCTTAATGAAACGGAAAATAATGCGACTGATGTTCTAAGAAAAACTCCATTAGTTAGTGTTGATTTAGAAGATAATATTAGTCTTCGTGGATCAAGAAATATTAAGTTTCTTGTTAATGGAAAAGCATCCTCATTTTTTTCTTCAGATGTTAATACTGCGCTTCAAATGATCCCAGCTGATGAAATTAAAAGTATTGAAGTAATAACAAGTCCTGGTGCAAAATTTGATGGAGATGGAGATGCAGGTATTATAAATATTGTTACAAAAAAGAAAAGAATTGATGGTTATAAAGCATCTATAAGAACAAACATTGGTTCTAAAACTTTAAGTTTTAATACCAACTTTAATACCGGTAAAGGTAAAACAGGTTTTAGCGTTAGAGCTGGAAGTTATGGCAGTGGTTTATCAATGAGAGAAGGATATGATATATACAGAAGATATGATTGGAATTCAAATAATGATACAAACCAATTATATAAATTAGGAACATCAGAAAATCAATTTAATGGCTACAGAGGTTCAATAAATGCTTATTATGACATAAATAAATCAAATACTATAAACACCTCATTAAGTTTTAGAGGTAAAAGTAAACCAAACAATACATACGAAAGTGTTTATTATACAGCATACAATGAAGAAACTGATACAACATTTAACTACACAAAAAAAATAGATCAAACTCTTAAATTAGAATGGACAACTGACTACATAAAAAAATATCCAAATCATGAAGGAAAAGAGCTTTCAGTTGCTTTACAAATTGGTGGTAATATTAATGAATCAAATACTAAATTAAATGAAAATAATACTTACACAATAAATCAAAATGATGAAAAAATACATGAAGAGACTTTTCAGTTAGACTTTGTTTATCCACTAAAAAAAATTAATACAAAACCTATTGAAAAGCAAAAAAGATTTAAGAAAAAAAGGAAACAGAAAAATATAGAAAACAATATTGAAACTGGTTTTAAAATTATTAATAGAAATAGAGAAATAGTATATTCTGATTTAGAGTCTGCTATTTACAGTAATGCGCAACAATTTAATTATAATCAACTTGTTGCCTCAGGTTATTTTTCAACACAAATAAAATTACCATATAAAATTGGATTAAAAGCTGGTGTAAGAAACGAGTTTACGAGATCAAATTCTAATTATAATAATAGTTCAATAGAAAATGAATACAACAACATTCTTCCATCATTAACACTCTCAAAATCTTTCAGTCCAATTAACTCAATTAAAATTAGTCATAATCAACGAATTACAAGACCAAGTATCAGACAAATAAATACTAATGTAAATAGAACGGATAATAAAAATATTACAACTGGAAACCCTTATCTTATTCCAACTGAAACAAAACAATATGAAATCGGAATAAACTCCTTTAAAAGAGTTTTTCAATCTAGTATTCAAATCTATTATAAGCATTCAAAAAATGTAATCGAATCATTTTTAGATACTGTAGAAAACGGAGTTTCTAAATCAACTTATAAAAATATTGGACAAAGTAAACAAAATGGAATTAGTCTATTTACTGGCTTATCACTTAAAAAAATTAATCTCAGAGGTGGATTAAATTTATATACATACTCCGGAAAAGATGTAGACCTTGGATACACAAACTGGACTAAGCCTGTGGTACTTTATAGTTATAATTTTAATTTTAATATAAATATTACCAAAAGATGGAAAGCAGAAAGTTTTGCATTTTTCAGATCACCATCTCAATCAATTCAAGGAAAAAGCACATCATTTTCAATGATGAGTATTGGAATAAAAAGAGATTTTAAAAATAAAAAAGGATCATTTGGCTTTAGAATTATTGAGCCATTTAATAAAAATAAAATTTTTAGATCTGATTTAGATGGAGAATTTTTCTCGCAATCCTCGACAAAAACAATACCATTTCGTTCTTTTGCATTTAGCTTTAATTATTCTCTAGGAAAACTAAAATTCAAACAAATAAAAACAAATATTAAAAATGATGATATTCAAAATGATTCTGGAAATGAATTTTAAGTTTATTTAATAATTTTATCTACTAAAACTATTTTCACATTATTTCTTTCACAAAGTTTATAAATTATATCGATATCTTTATCTAAATCCACACCATTGGTCCAACAATGTAAATTATAGTTTGGAAATTTATTAGAATAGAAAAGAACATGATTATGAGAGCATGAAATTGCTGTAGGCTTATACTTCATTAAATCATTCTTAATTTTATAAATTTCGAATAAACTTTTCAAAACATGAAAAGATGGCAACCAGTAACAAACATTAAAACCAGAATCCTGAATATTAGATAATAAATTGATTTTTTTTGATTCAATGATTAATCGATCTGATATATTAAAATGATAATCCAAATAAATAAGTCTTTTGGTTATTAAATCAATATTATTTACATTAATATTTTTGACATCCAACCATATTTTAACACTATCTAGATCATTTAAGAAATTATACAATGATTTATTTTGTAATTTTCCATGGTGTCTAACATCAAAAATATTCAAATCACTTTCATAAAATACATCAACTTCAATTCCTGGAACATCATTTTTGATAGAATGCGCAATAGATTTATCTAAAATACGATGAGCCCATAATTTGTTGTCAATATTATCGTAAAAAGGTTTTTGACTATCTTGATATATAGGTCTAAAATAAAAAATTGAGTAAAAAAACATCACAATTAATAATATGGGTAAAAAAATATTTTTCATAGTTTAGTATTTTAAATATTCATTATAACTGTACTGCATAAACAGATCTGAATTCTTAATAATCATCGAATCTTTTTGCATCTCTAATTCAAAAATTTTATCATAATTGATTGAATAAGCATAGTTTGAAGAATCATTTATCATGCCATATCCTCTTACAAATGAATATGGAACATATTTTTTATTTAATTTAAATATATCATTTCCAAAATATTTCGAATCATCTTTATAATTAAGCTGTGATAATAAAGTTGGTGTAATATCAATATGAGAAGATAAAATTTCATTAGAAACTCCTTTATATTTATCATGTAATACATTTCCATACCATAACATTGGAATTTTAAATCTTTCTTTCTGTGCCACCCTTCTATTTATTGGAGTACTGTGACTATGATCTGAAACTATTATAAATAAAGTGTTATCGTACCATTTTTCATTTTTTATTTTATTAAAAAAAATACCAAGACAACTATCAGTATAGGCTATTGAGTTAACATATGGATCATGTCTACTATTAAAGCTAAATTTATGTTTAAAAGGAAAATCATAAGGCGAGTGTGAACTTAAGGTGAAAAAAGTACTAAAAAATGGTTCTTTCATTTTATTTAAATGTAAATGAAATTCATCAAACATAAATTCATCATGAATCCCTAATCTCCCTCTTGGATAATTAAAATCATCAATATCTTGAACTATATCATAGTTTTGATTAAATAAAAAACCTTTTATATTTCCATAGCTTAATTGACCTCCAAAAATAAATGAACTATTATAATTGTTTAATGATTTATTTAATGATGGAAGTTTTCTTGCTTTATCAGTTTCTTTGATTATAGAAATATATGGGAATACAGGAAAGGATGAAAAAATAGAACTTACAGCCTGCTCTGACTTCCATCCATTTGAATAAAAATTTGAAAATAATATACCTTGTTCTTCTAATTTATTAAAATTTGGAGTTATACTTTTTAAACCTCCTAAACTTTCAATAATATCTGCAGACCAACTTTCTAAAAGTATAAAAACTATATTTGGTTGATTGTCTTTTAAAATTTTTGTTGGTAATACCATAATAGTTGTATCATTTATATAATTTTCTACAAATAAATCATATTCTTTTTTTGAATACTTAACATAAGGATTACCATTTATACTTCTTGATGATTTAAAGTAACTTTGAATTATATTCCAGTTAGAATTAACTGTTAAATCATTTACAATAATATTTTTTGAAAAATATGCATCACTAATATTTATTGGAATAGATTGTAAACCTCCGCGTATAAAATAAAAAAAAACACCAAGTATTAAAGGAGCAAAAACAATTTTCTTAACTATACTTTTGAATGTATTTTTTTGAAATTTGAAATGAATTTTAATATTGTAAAAATAAAATCTAATTGTAATAATAGAAATTAGTATATAAAAACTAAAAATCAAATAATCAATATTTGATGCTGTTAAAAAGACTTCGCTTGGTTGTTTTAAATGACTTAATGCTGTATAATTTAGTTTAGTTTCCCATTCTTTATATAAACAAATTTCTCCAGCGGAAACTAAATTTGTAAACAATATCATACTTACTAAAAAAAAATTAACTATTTTATTAATAAATGGTTCAATTTTAAAAGATGACAATACAAATCCCAGAAGAATTAATAAAAATATTATAGATGCAACATATGAAATAAAAGATAAATCTAGCGGTATTGAATTAG
>PBFG01000026.1 GCA_002718585.1 Fidelibacterota bacterium
CTTTTAAAATTAAAATATCAAATCTGGTCATTAATTGATGCGCATGAGAAAATAATTGAAATATTTTTAAATCAGAAGAATCATCTGGTCTATCAATGTTTATCCCATTTAAAATATCAGTGGTTGAAAAGACTTCTTCGAGTGTGGTTTCCTCATTAGGTGGCAAAGAAATATCATTTTTACCCAATTGTAAAATTCCGGCTTCATGAATTACATTTTGTGGTAAAGTTGCATGTAAATTTAGATAAACCTCCCCTTGAATTAAGTTATCTGTATAATTAAAATAATGTGGATTTAAATCTAATTTAAAATCTGAAGATATCTTTAAAGCAACGCCTTCAGGAAATGCGTAGTCCCAGACTGGCCACTGAGTACCAAAAATAAAAGTATGTTGCTGTAAATTTTGAATATTATTTAACCAATTTAAATTAATTGACCCATCTAAATATTCTTCTATATATGGTGAATGAATATCTCTATAGGTATAAACTTCTGGTTCTGGACCAATATAATCATCTGAAAATTTATAGAGAATAAAGTGGTGTGTACCTTGAGACATAGACATTTCTACTCTATTAACATAGTAATCTGAATCTAATGATGGAACATGGTATAAAAATTCTCTTTCAGTATTTGGATAAACGTCAAATGGTCCAATATGATATTGTATTCCTATTGGAGGAGGATCTAAAGGTTCAAAACTTGGTGGGTTATACATTGAATTATCATTTAATATAATTGGATCTGCTACTACTCCTATTTCAGGTGAACCATTCCATATCCAATCTTCTATAAAATCTAATTCACCAATTGTTAAAAATGGACCCCCTAGAGGCATAATTTCTCCATAAAGGGGATGATCATCATAAAAATGAACTTCATTTTTAATATTAATTTTTTCCCAAAAAAAACTTGATAATAACCCTAGAAGACCTCCTTCATCGCTTAATAAAACAAGTCCATCATTGTTTGCAGAGGTATTATCAGGAACTCTATTTAACAATTGTTCATAAGCTACATCTTCAGTTAGAACTAAGTTTGATGTTTCTGAAAAAAAAGATCCAGGATAATGACATGTTGCACATTTTGGTGTTAAAATATCCTGATTAATAATATTCCATGTATNTCNNGATTCATCATTTGATNTAATAANATTNACTAANCTGACAATATCTATAACATTTAATAAACCATCTGAATTTAAATCACCATATGCTATNTAAAATATATTTTCATCTAATATATTGNTGACCAANTGNACAACATCAATAACATTAATCATTGAATCATCATTTAAATCACCTAAAGAAGAGTANTTTGTGCACTCTATATCACACTGTTCAAAAGTAGAAAAAAAGTNTTCTTCATCATTATACATATCACAACCACTAATAAANTCACAATCATTTCCATTCCAAATATATCCCAAAGGCAAGCTACANTCTCCATAATCGNTAGAATTTAAAATAATACATGGTTGAATTAATGAAAAATTAAATAATAAAAAAATTAATATTCTAATTATAGATTGAGATNAAAACATAAAATAATTTATAGTAAATTATAGCATAATCAAATACTTATTAAATAAGGAGTTAATGTGGATATAAAATGGAAAAAAATTAAAAATTTTGAAGATATTAAATATGAAAAAGGTATCGANTCCGCAGATGGCATTAATAAAATAACAATTAATAGACCCAATGTAAGAAATGCTTTNAGACCNCAAACTGTATTTGAATTAAAAGAAGCATTTAGCTTAGCTAGAGAAGATCAAGAATGTGGAGTAATAATTTTGACTGGNGAGGGAGAAAAAGCTTTTTGTTCTGGTGGNGATCAAAAAATTAGAGGCGATGCAGGNTATATTGGCAAAGANGGAATCCCTNGATTAAATATTTTAGATGTTCAAAAACAAATNAGNTATATGCCAAAACCTATCATAGCGATGGTTGCAGGTTANGCTGTAGGAGGTGGTCATGTTCTNCATATGCTTTGTGATTTAACAATTGCTTCAGAAAATGCTAAATTTGGACAAACTGGTCCCAAGGTAGGTTCATTTGATGGAGGCTGGGGTGCTTCATATATGGCAAGAATTATTGGGCAAAAAAGAGCACGNGAAATATGGTATTTATGTAAGTTTTATGATGCGCANAAAGCACTTGATTGGGGACTGGTTAATGCGGTTGTNNCTTATGAAAATTTAGAATCTGAAACTGTTNAATGGTCTCAAAAAATACTAGAAAGATCTCCACTATCTATTAGAATGCTTAAGGGAGCTATGAATGCTGATTGTGATGGACAAGCAGGACTTCAACAGTTTGCTGGAGATGCNACAATGTTNTTTTANATGACAGAGGAAGCTCAAGAAGGTCGTGATGCATTTAAAGAAAAAAGAAAACCTNATTTTAAAAAGTTNCCAAAGCTTCCATAAATGAAAAAAATTAGTCCATGGATATATGCGGCTAGACCTAAAACACTAACTGCTTCAATTGTCCCAATTGTTTGTGCAATNTCAATAGTACCAACAGATATANTNATAAAAAAAAATATTTTATTTTTTACTTTTATTGCGGCNATAATTATTCAAGTTATAACAAATTATATTAATGATTTNTATGATTTTTTAAAAGGATCAGATAAAAATCGACTTGGCCCAGATCGCATGTTACAATCAGGATTAATTTCTATTGAAAACATGCAANTAGGCATTNCTATTCTTTTCGTACTAGCTGTTATTGCTGGCNTNCCTTTNGTTATACATGGTGGATGGCCAATATTAANAATTGGATTATCATCTTTTTTATTTGCCTATATGTANACTGCTGGACCTGTCCCATTGGCTTATAATGGNTTAGGAGACTTATTTGTTTTCTTATATTTTGGTTTAATAGCAGTATCAGGAACATATTATTTNCAAACTGGTTTTTTCGATCAAAATTCAATTTGGCTAGGTTGTTCTATAGGNCTTAAAAATGTTATACTTNTATGTNTAAATAATTTTCGTGATTATGAAGAAGATAAAAAAAATAATAAAAAAACTTTAATTGTTTTCATGGGTAAATNNTTTGGNAAAATTCAAATAATTATGATTATGATATTATCATATTATTGTTTGTATAAACTTTCNATTCTTTTAGAAGAAAAATTATCNTTTTACATTTTTACTATTAGTATGCCTTTAGCAATTATGATAATTTTCGATATTTTAAACAAANAAAGTTCCGAATTAAATAAGACTTTAGCAAAGGCAAGCNTANTACTTNTAANTAATGCAATTCTNATCGTAATAGGNACTCANATATGANAATTNAAAAGATATATTATGATNANTATGATATTAATNTAGNACAAAAATTAAAAAATAGTNAGCAAANTTATNANTCTAGNCAGGGGATTNTAGTATATTTNGAGAATGAATTTCATAAAGGTAANGGAGAAGCTGCACCTTTANANGGTTTTTCANNAGAGAATATAAATGATGTAATTTGGAACTTAGAATCCTTAATTAGTGCAATAGAACTAAATATANANTANGAATTNCAAGAATTACTNGATTTNATANCTATACACTGTGAATCATGNCCTTCNCTACATTTTGCAATTGATACAGCNNTTTATGATTTAGAATCTCAGAAAAATAATTGTTCTTTNGCAAAACTCATAAAGACTNATCATAGAAATAATATAAGATTTAGTGATTTTTATTTACCAAATTTTAATTTANAAGAAATNAAGTCTAANTTTCTNAAATATAAAATTGGTATTAACTCAATCAAAGAAGATTTNATATTGCTCNATCAAATTNCTAAAGTNAAACCTTCAATAAATTTTCGTATAGATGCNAATCANGCTTTTGAAGTACAAAATTTTAAAAAATTAGCTGATAAGTTGAAAAATTTAAATATTGAATATTANGAAGAGCCTATTTCTAATCTTTCAACAAAAAATTTAAAATTAATTTCTAATTATAATATTGCGCTTGATGAAAGTATTTNGAATNCAAAATTTGATAAATGGATAAAAGATAAATTAATTAGATATGTTATTTTAAAGCCAAGCATATATGGAGGATTTAAAAAAAATNTAGAGCTTATAGAAAAATGTAATTCAAATAANATAAAAATAATTTTTTCATCANGTCTTGAAACCACTATTGGAAATATGTCTACAATTCATTTAGCANCAACAATCAANAATCCTGAATTTCATGGAATTAATATACATAATTTTTANACTAAGTTTAATATTCAACCTATCTATTCAAAAAATCAAAAAGAAATATGNATCAAAAATATCATTGGTCTAGGAGTATAGCCATGAATGATATTTTANCTTCTAGATTTCAAAATTATCCAAATAAAAATTTTATATTTTATAAGAATGATATAATTCAATATAAAGATTTTTACTANTTNGTNCTCAATNCTGAAAAAAATTTAACCAATATTANAGATNAATATNTTGGTATTAAAATTCAAGATAAGCTTAAACTTCTAATTGCTATTTCAGCCNTAAATAGGCTTGGTAAAATTCCAGTTATTTATCCNNATTTNCCNAATTTAGNAGATTANATTAATCAGACTCAAGTNCCTATTACNNTNGAAGATAAAGATATAANTTGCAATAATAAAAAATGTACGTANANAAAAATTGATATTAATTTAGATANTACCCAATTGGTATTATTTACATCTGGAACAACANNNATTCCTAANCCNTGNGAATTGACATATAGAAATTTTTGTGAAAGNTCTAATGCTTGGAATAAAGCAATTCATTTTAATGAAANCAATATNTATCTAAATCATATGCCATTAANTCACGTAAGTGGTTTGTGCATTTTCTTTAGATCTCTNNATNTAAATTTTTCAATGCTATTNGATGATTTCANNACCAATCAATATTNTGAAAAACTAAAAAAATATANTGTAACTCATGTATCTATGGTNCCNTCAATGTTNAATCAAATTATACAAAAATATAAAAGCTGTAAAGAATTAAANATTTTGAAAGCATTAATTATTGGTGGTTCATCTATTAGTAAACAGTTAAAAGATAANATTNTAAAAAATNATTTACCTGCGTACATGTCATANGGCATGACAGAGACTACATCAGGAATTGCCGGTTTTTGGATTTGTAAATCNAANACTTATNAAAGCCATAACGATGTTNNTATTTATGTGAAAAANAATNTAGCGCATATAAAATCAAAAACAATTATGAAAAAATATATGAATGAANAACAATCAAATGATTATTTTAANACCAATGATATAATTAAAATTAAAAAANATAATTCTTTTAATATTTTGGGAAGNGCAGATGNTGTGATAATATCGGGTGGAGAAAATATTTCATTAGNATATGTTAAAAAACATATTGAAAAAATTGATGGAGTAGATTTTTGCAAACTTAAAAAAGTTGAAAGTAGTANTTGGGGACANGTTTTACATGCAAGTATAAAGTGTAGTAAAAATATAACAGAANATTCTATTNGAATAAANCTAAATNANAGATTAGCAAACTATATGATTCCTAAAAAAATAANAATAATATGATTTTAATCGTTGATAATTTTGATTCATTTACTTTTAATTTAGTCCAATATATAGGATCAATAAATNATAATTTAAAAATTATAAAAAANAATGAANTATCAATAGAAGAAATTCTAGACTTAAATATATCNCATATTGTAATATCTCCAGGNCCTGGAAGACCTGAGAACTCNGGAGTTTGTTTAGAAATTATGAAGTATATGTCAAAAAAAACNCCTATTCTAGGTATATGTTTAGGNCATCAAATAATAGGTTATCATTNTGGTGCAAAAATTGTTAATNGTAANCGAATCATGCATGGNAAAACATCTATAATTAACCANANTAGAAAATCTAAAATTTTTAATTGTATTCCNCATAAATTTAATGCAANNAGATATCATTCATTAGTAATCAATAAAAATTTTNAAAATANTAATCTAAATATAACTGCATTAAGCGATGATAAAGANATAATGGGTATTGAACATAAAAAATATCCAATTTATGGAATTCAATTTCATCCAGAATCTGTTTTAACTGATTATGGNAAAATAATAATTAANAANTTTCTCAAANTAATTGTATAATACAANAAATGTTAAAAGGAAACATATATTTAAANGGNGANAAATCTATTTCACATAGNATTGTAATTTTTGGATCNCTNGCAANTNAAAAATCAAAAATATATAATTTATCAAATTGNTCNGATGTGATGCATACTATACAGATTTTAAAAGATTGTGGNATTAAAATTAAAAATGATAAAGATTTTTTATCTNTTANTGGTAANACATTTANATCAAAACAAAAGAAATTTGATTGTGGNAACTCAGGNTCNACAGCTAGNTTCATGCTTGGACTATTACCNTTTAANGGCTTGCATGGAACTTTACATGGAGATGATTCNCTNTCCAAAAGGCCTATGCTNAGAGTAATTGAACCNCTAGAAAAAATGGGTTTNAAAATAACCAATAAAACAAATAATCTTCCTATTACCTTTGAACCTTCTANAGCAAAAAATATTNATTATGTTCTTAATAAACCNAGTGCACAAATTAAAACTGCTATGATTTTAGCATCNTTAAATAATNCTAAAGAAAGCTTCATANNAGATAATTATAATACACGGGACCATACTGAAAGAATTATAAAATATTTATTGAANAATATNTCCTACAAAAAGCAAACNATCAAAANCTTTCAATATCATGTTCCTGGNGATATATCTAATGCAGCCTTCATCATTGCAGCAGCCATATTAATTAAAGGTTCAGATATTATATTAAAAAATNTTCTTTATAATNCTACAAGANTAGGTTTTATTAAAGTNTTGTGTNANATGGGNGCAGATATNAAAGTTTTNNATAANACAGAAAAACAAAATGAAATGGTTGCTGATATTAATGTAAAATTTTCACCNAANTTAANAGGTNTTAAAATTGANAAAAGTANAGTTGTATCTATGATTGATGAAATACCTNTTTTNGCAATGGTTGCCTGCTTTGCNAATGGTATGACTANAGTATCAGGTGCNGAAGAATTACGTATAAAGGAAAGNGATAGAATAAATTCTATAGTTGNAAACTTAAAAAATTGTNGTGCTGANATTAATGAANTTAAGGATGGATTCACCATCCATGGNAATAAAAAGTTGTATTATACAAATATTAATAANTATAATGACCATAGAATTGCAATGACATTTAAAATACTTGAAATAATANTAAAAAAAAGAATAATNNGCACTAATNAAAATTTAATTTCAACTTCTTTTCCTGAGTTTTANACTATCCTAGGAGATTNCTATGTTTAAATTTCATGTAATTGGGAATCCNATANANCACAGCTCTAGTCCAATNCTNTTTAAATATATTTTCAAACAATTAGANATTGATGNGTCTTATACNAAAAAATGTATANAACTTGATTCGAATCTNAAATCTGAAATTGATTTTTTTCAAAAAAAATCAGCTACNGGCATCAATATTACAATGCCATTTAAATCAAAATTAATTAANTATGCTGACNTCCTNGATGATGATTCTANTCAAACTGGCAACGTAAACTGNTTTCATTTTAAAAATAAAAAAATTTATGGATATAATAATGACGTNTATGGTTTTAGCCAAATGCTAAANCATAATANGATNAANCTTGCTGNTTCNAACAATATAATTATTGGTTCAGGATCTAGTGCTAGCAGTATTATTTTGTCACTGCTAAAACAAAATGTAAAGAATATATTTATATTATCAAGGAATAGAAAATCTACTAATCAAATCATGAATAACTTTAAGAATAATAAAGTTAAAAAGTTGCCAAATGATAAAAAAATTGAAAATTGCAATCTTATAAACTGTTCTCCTATAACACTTTTAAAAAATCAAAATTTTGATATAATAAATAAAATTCCAAAAATGGAATTCAAAAATATTATAGATATCAATTATAAAATTGAAAACAACATATTAAATTTTTCATGCGAAAATAAAATTAATGGTAAAGCAATGTTCATTTTCCAGGCATTAAAATCATTAGATATATGGTTTGAATCAAATATTTCAAATAAATTAGACTATAATCAATTAGATAAATTAATATGTTAAATAAAATTAATTTCATTACTGCAGGAGAATCACATGGCAAGGGACTTCTTGGAATCATTGAAGGGATTCCATCTGGGTTAAATATTCAAAAAGATTTTATAGATTTTCATCTCTCAAGAAGACAAAAAGGATTTGGCAGGGGTGGTAGAATGAAAATTGAAAAAGATGTTGTTGATATATATTCTGGGATAAGACTGGGATGTACATTAGGATCTCCCATTGGACTAATGATTAAAAACCTAGACTGGGATAACTGGAAGGAAGAAATGTCAGTTACAGAAAATCCAAATATTAAAAAAATTACACTTCCTAGACCAGGTCATGCTGATTTAGCTGGTGTTATGAAGCATGGATTTGATGATATTAGAAATGTGATTGAACGCTCATCAGCTCGAGAAACGACAATGCGAGTTGCACTTGGTTCAATTTGCAGAAAACTATTAGAAAATCTAAATATTCATGTGGCAAGTTACGTCACGCAAATACATACCGTTTGTGATAATATTATTGATTACAATATTAATGTCAATGAAGTTAATAATATAGCTGATAAATCTCCAGTACGAGTTTTAAATAATAAAATAGAAAAAAAAATAATTGAAACTATCAAAAACGCACAAGCTAATGGAGATACTGTTGGTGGACAATTTAAAATATTAATCTCAGGATGTCCATATGGATTAGGTGATTACAGCGCATGGAATAAAAAGTTAAATGCAAAATTAAGTGAAGCTATATGTTCTATTAATGCAATTAAGGGCGTGTCCTTTGGTAATACATTCTCTTCAAATGCATTTGGTAGTGAACTACATGATGAAATCGAATATAAAGACAATCAATTTACTAGAACAAACAATAATGCTGGTGGTATTGAGGGGGGAATGAGTAATTCCCAAACTATTAAAATTAATGCTATGATGAAACCATTATCAACTTTAACAACTCCTTTAAAATCAGTTGACATAAAGACGAAAGAATCAAAACTAGCTCACAAAGAACGTACTGATTCTTGTGCAGTGCCAGCTGCAGCCATAGTTGCTGAAAGTATGACCTGCATTGTAATTGCAGATACAATTTTAGATAAGTTTGGTGGAGATAGTTTTAAAGAGCTATTACATCACTTTCAATCTGCAAAGTTTTAGATGCAAAAAAATAACGAACATATATTTCTAATAGGCATGATGGGTTCAGGCAAAACAAGCGTAGGAAAATTTTTATCAAAACAATTGAACATTCCAATTATTGATTCTGACAGCTATATAATTGAAAAGCTCAAAATGACTACAGAAAAGATATTTAAAAATTATGGAGAAAAAAAATTTCGTATTTTAGAAAAAGAATGTTTAGAAAAAAATTTAAATGGCAAGCAGTGTATTTTTTCAATGGGAGGTGGTTCAATTTTAAATGAAAAAAATAGATCGATATTTAAGAACTCAAAAAATACTTTTCTATTTCAATGTTCAGCTTTAACATCCAAAAGTAGAATTAAAAATGACGATAAGTCCATGAGACCTTTAATTGAAAAAAACAATTTAGAACAAGATTTACAAACAATTTGGTTAAAAAGAAAAAAAATGTATAAAGAATGTGCAACTCATACCATAATTACTGATAATAAAACGATAGAAAATATAAGTATGGAGATTTTATCAATATTAAATGAAAGTTAATTATAAAAATACAGAATCTGAAATAATCAGTACGATTAAATCTATCGAAAAAAAATATGATAAAATTTTTATTTTATCAAATTCAAAAATTATTTCTCATCACTCATTTATCAATGATTTATCAGATCTAATTTTCATTTGCAAGGATGGCGAAAGCTGTAAATCAATTCCACAATATATAGATGCAATAACTTTTCTCAATGAAAATAATTGTAATAAAAAGTCATGTATTATAGCTGTTGGAGGTGGAACTATATGTGATTTTGCTGGCTTTATTGCCTCAACTTATATGCGAGGTATAGATTTAATAATGATACCAACATCTTTGCTTGCTATGGTTGATGCTGCTATAGGTGGTAAAACTGCTTTAAATTTTTTAGATACGAGAAATTTATTAGGAACATTCAAAGATTCTAATGAAATAATTATAGGATTACATTTTATACAAACTTTAGATGATAATGAAAGGTTAAATGGAATGGCTGAAATTTTAAAATATAGTCTAATATTGGATGTTAAGCTATTCAATTTTATAGAATCTAAAGTAATAAAATATTTCCCAAATTTAGATTTAGATATTTTTAAGGAACTTATAGATAAATGCATAAAAAACAAATTAACAATTGTTAATAAAGATCATTATGATAAAGGTATAAGAAATATATTAAATTTTGGTCATACTGTTGGACATGCTTTAGAAAGCTATTATGATTTTAAATTGTCACATGGCAGAGCAATATTATATGGAATGAAAGTTGCAACTCATCTATCAGATTTAAATAAAGAAGAAAAAAAAAGAATCAAAAATATTTGGAAAATATTTAACCTCCCAAAGCTTAATTCAATCAACAAAAATGAAATAATGATTCATATGGAAAATGATAAAAAAAATATTGGTGGTCAATTAAATTTTATTCTATTAGATAAATTAGGTAATGCAATTATAAAACCTAACTTTAACAAAAAATTAATCGAAGAGGCTTTAGACATATTATGAATATACTAGTAATTAATGGTCCAAATTTAAATTTATTAGGAGAGAGAGAACCTAGTCTATACGGCAAAGAATCACTTGACGAACTAATGAAATGGCTTGAAAATTCTCCTGAAATTTCAAATAATAATTTCAAATTTTATCAAAGCAACTATGAAGGAGGAATTATTGATTGCCTACATGATGAAAGGCACTGGGCACAAGGCATAATCATTAATGCAGGTGCTCTATCACACTATTCATATGCTATTATGGATGCTCTGAAATCAGTTAATATTCCTGCTGTTGAAGTTCACCTTACAGACATCAATAAAAGAGAATCCTTTCGAAAAAAATCTGTAATCAAAAGCGTATGTATTCAACAAATTTCTGGAAAAGGTAAATACAGTTACCTTGAAGGAGTAAAAGAATTAACTAAATTTAATTCTAATATCTAGATTGAATTTTATTCGCATTCCTAGATCTAATAAAGACTTACTTGCTGAATGTAAAGTAGAGACTTTTAGGTCAAGTGGCAAGGGAGGTCAGCATGCTAATAAAACTGAGTCAGCAGTGAGGCTGGTTCATATTCGATCAGGATTTCGTGTTTCCTGTCAAAAAGAAAGAAGTCAACATCTAAATAAAATCATTTGTATTAAAAGATTAAGAAAAAAATTAGAAAAAAATAATTATATCAAACCTAAACGAATCAAAACCAAACCAAGTAAAAAGTCAATTGAAAAAAGATTATCAAATAAGAAGATACAATCTTTAAAAAAAACTTTAAGAAAAAAAATTTCAATCAATGATAATTAACGAAATTTTTTAAATCGATATATAAATAATATTATTATACAAATATAGTTGCCAAAAAAAATATATGGATTGGACCACGGAATACCATCAAAACGATAATCAGAAATAGGCCAAAGTATAGGTGTTGGGAAAAACTTTATGCTGTGTGTAAAAAAATCTAATATTATATGAAAAGGCCAAGCAAGCATTGGNAAACANAAATCTTTATTGATTTTGAATGCAATTAAAATAAAAATAATCGCNATAACCAAACTNTGTGAAAAATCATATAAGGTAAAAACCCAAAGTGGCAGCTCAGANAATTCAGGCTTACCCATTTTATAATTAAAAGGGCNAGTTAATAANTTAAATAAAAAATATATACCAAACGAAAAAAGATCAGGGANNAGACCAAAAAAAATGGCGAATTTAGTATATTTTCTATAACCAAATAATCCTTTNCCCCANAGTGCATGACTTANTGTATCCATANNNTACTTNCTNTTTAAAATTAATAATTATTTTTTATAGTCTTCTNTAATTTCTGAATGTACTTTAACTGGTTTATTTGATTTNAAATCAAAAGCGACACAAGTAACTAAAGATTTACATACAGCTANATTTTCATTTTTTTCAAAGACNACCGCTTCTATATCAAAACTTGTATTACCTATTCTGANAACTCTTTGTCCAATAATTAAATCTGAAGGATGTGCTACCTGCTTTAAATAATCAATTTTAATTGATGCTGCAATAATTGATTTAGAATCATAATCTAAATTCCATCTTCTAATTAATGCATGTCTTGCATCCTCAATGTAAGATAAAAAGACTGCATTGTTTACATGTCTAAATGCATCTAAATCTCGTAGTCTAGTTTTCAGCTGATGCTGAAAATAGAAATCTTGAATTGTATAATTATTACTCATCTTTTATTATTTCTCATTTTAATATAAGAAAACAAACTAACAAGATATAAAAATAAAGCGCCCCAGATTAAATATAAAAAGTGAGAGCTGGGAATAAAGGTATAGCTCAAATACAATCCAAAAAATATCATAAAACCTACAATTTTAATAAGTCTAGATACAATAATATCATGTTTCATCATTGATACATTAGAAAAACTTGATAAAAGTAGTCCAGCTATTAAAACCCAAAATCCAAAAAAACGATAAATCTGCACTAAATAACCAGGTAGTGTTTTATTAATTTCTGGCTCAAATAATTGATCAAAGCTCATACCAAGTCTCTCAACATTAGCGACCTCATCTAATAGCCAGGGTTCAGGATTAATTAACCATCTTAACCCACTAATGATTAAGACTATGCCAATTAAAAATAATGGATATGCAATTGAATATTTACTTGGAAACATAATAATCTATCGACTGTTTAAAACTTAAAAAAATTTCATCATTATAAAAGCTATTCTCAGAATCAAATAACTTACTATTTTCATTTTTAGATAAATGTATCATCACAATTGGTAATTTAATAATCTCTAAAGTATCTTTTAAAACATGTGCAGAATTACACCATATACCTGGAGTGAAAATCATTCCATCAAATTTGTTTCTATTAGAATGTAAATATGAAACTATTTTAGATTCATTATGCGTTTGAATAATTTTAATATCTACATTCTTATCTCGAATGTATTTGCGAATATAGCGGTTTATTTTATCTAATGTAATCTTCTTCCCTTCATGAGCAGATCTAATTCCGTAAAGGTTCATATTGGGTCCGTGTAATACTAATAATTTCATTTTTTGTAAAATTTATCCTTATATATTTTAAAAATTTTTTGGTGACATTCAAATGCTAAAGGTGGACAATTTTCAATTGAAAAAAATTGTGCACTCATCGCGTCATCACCTGCTTTTAAATTATCCCAACTATCAATTTCACATTGTAACCCAATCAAAAGTATGTCTCCAAATACTGAGTTAAAATGAGAACAAGTGCCAAGTATTTCTTTAACTCTACCATCTAAATTAGTTTCTTCTTTTAATTCTCTTATTGCACCTTGATTTAAAGTTTCACCAAGCTCTAAAAAACCTCCTGGTAAGCCCCATTCACCTCTACCAGGATCAAACGCTCTTTGGACTAATAAAATTTCATCATTACGAGGACAAATGAGAGTGGCTGTGGGCTTCGGATTTTGGTAATGAATCGTCAAACATGACTCACAATGATATCTATTTGAGCCATCAATAAATCCAAAAGTATTTTCTTGACCACATGATGAACAGAATATTAGTTTTTTCATAATTAATATTTTTTTTCCCAATAAAGGATTAACTTATCATTATAATTATTCGTTATAGAATGTATATTACATAGATGAAAGATTTAAAACAAATATTAGCTGTTGGCTCTATAGCATACGACTCATTAGATACACCCAAAGGAAATAGAGAGCGTATTTTAGGAGGATCATGCACATATTTTAGTGTTGCGGCATCCCATTATGCTAAAACTTCTATTATTGGAGTTGTTGGAAATGATTTTGATAATAAATCTTGGTCTCTGTTTAAAGAATATAATATTGATACTGAGTGTGTAGAGATTGCCGATGGACCAACATTTAGCTGGGGCGGAAAGTATAATAGCGATTATTCTCAACGTGACACATTATTTACTAATCTCGGTGTTTTTGAACATTTTAAACCAAAAATTAATACAAATTTAAAAAATCCAATTTTGTATTTAGGCAATATTCAACCTTCTTTGCAATTAGATGTAATAAAAAAAGTAGAAAATCCTGCAATTATAGCAGCTGATTCTATGAATCTTTGGATTGATTTATTTCCAAAACAAGTTTGGGAGTTAATTTCTAAAGTAGATATTTTTATGCTAAATGATGAAGAAGCTAGGCAATTAACAGATGAAACAAATTTAGAAAAAATTTCAGAAAAATTTCTATCGTTGGGACCCAAAATAGTTATTATCAAAATGGGTGGGAAAGGCTCACTTCTTGCATTCAAAGATAAGAAACATTATGTGTCAGTGGTGCCAAATACAGAGGTATATGATCCTACTGGCGCAGGAGATAGTTTTGCAGGAGGAGTCATTGGCTATATTGCTAAATATGGTTTAGATAATCCCATAGAAGCAGTCGTACATGGTAGCGCTGTCGCATCCTATACCGTTTCTGGGTTTGGGTTAGAACAATTATTAAAATTAAATCAAAAAGAATTAAATCATAGAATTAACCAAGTTTCTTTTCGTTAGTTTTATTTAATAATCTAAAATGTATAAACTTTATTTAACCTGTCCTAGAGGACTTGAACAAGTTCTATTTAATGAAACTTCAAACTATATAAATCAAAAAATTAAAATTGATAGAGGTGGTATTACTTTGCGTGGAACTCTTGAAGATATCTATAGAATAAATTATAAAAGTAGAGTCGCAATGAATCTTCATGTTGAACTCTTTAGTTGTAAAATTAATAATTATAATGAGCTTTATAAAAAAGTTTTAGATTATAACTGGACAAATATTTTAAATCATAATCATTCTTTTATAATAAAAACTAAAATTAATTCCAAAATATTTGATAATCAGATCTTCTGTACAATGAAATGTAAAGATGCTATTGTTGATAATATTAGAAAAAGGACTAATAATAGACCTTCAATTAATAAAAGAAAACCTGATTTTTATATTTACCTATTTATAAAAGATAAAACATTAAAAATATTTTTAAATAGTTCGGGGTGGCCGTTATTTATGAGAGGATATAGATCTAAAATACATAAAGCTGCTCTTAATGAATCTCTAGCTGCAGGAATTTTACAATTAACAAATTGGAATAAACAAGATCCTATATATGACCCTTTTTGTGGTTCNGGTACTTTTTTAATTGAAGCGATGATGAGTACACTTAATATTCCACCTAGGATTGTAAGNGATTTTTATGGTTTTATGAATTGGAAAAATTATGATTCTAATCTATGGTTAAAAGTTTTAAGTGAAGAGAATAGTAAGATTAAAAATAATCCAATTAAATTATATGGTTCTGATATAATAAATCAAAATATTAATCTTGCAATAAAATCACTTGAAAAATTGGATTTAAAAAATAAAATTTCATTTAACACTAAAAACTTTATTGATGTAATACCTAAAGAAGATAANGGATTATTTTTATNTAATCCNCCNTATGGATTTAGAATAGGNGAAATTGAAAAACTAAAAAATTTATATAGACAAATAGGANACCACCTAAAAAATCATTTTCAAGGTTTTGAAAGTTATATTTTCACAGGGAATCTACAATTATTAAAGTCAATAGGTTTACGAACTAAAAGAAAATTCATTTTAAAAAATGGGATGATAGATTGTAGGCTTGCTTACTACCCGCTAAAAAAAGGTAAATATTAATATAATTTTCANCAAAAAATGTATTAAATTTAAATGAGTTTTTATTAATAATTAATGAAAGGAGGTAATCAATTGGATATCGACAAACGAAGCCAANATTGTACCTCTGGAGAGTCTTTTTAATTATTACAGAGGTAATTTAATTAGAGCTTCAAGTCAATTTAGAATGGATTACTCTAAACCCATTCTATAATAAAAAGGGCCTTCATAGAAGGCCCTTTTTTATTTAAGGAAGAAATTGAATACAAAAGATATTTTACAAAACGTTAATTTTTCAGGAAACATTGTTTCATTATTAGCTAGTACAACTGAAATCATATGTGCGTTAGGATTAAAAAATAATTTAGTTGGCATATCTCATGAATGTGATAATCCTAAAGAAATTTTAAATTTACCAATAGTTTCCTCTCCAAATATTGATATTAAAGCAAGTTCAAAAGAAATTGATTCTTCAGTAATGAATTCTTTATCAAATAATTTATCTATTTATAATATCAATAATGAGTTATTAAAATCTTTAAAACCCGATTTTATTTTTTTACAAGATCATTGCAATGTTTGTGCTATAAGCCCAGAAGATTTAGAAATATTCTTTCAAGATATAACAAATAAAAATTGTAAGATAATAAGATTTTCACCAAATACTATTGATGAAATGATTAGTGGTATTTATAATATTGGCAAAGAATTAAACTGTGAAAATAATGCACATATAATTATAAACAATATTAAAAATAAATTAAGAAGCTATAAAAATCAGAATCTAAAATTAACTAAAAAATATAATGTAGCATTTATTGAATGGATTGAACCACTATTTTACGGAGGAAATTGGATTCCAGAAATAATTGAATATGCTGGAGCAAAATCTATTTTTGGAAATATTGGAGAACATTCTACTACCATAGGTTTTGAAAAAATCAAACAGAATAATCCGGACTTCATATTAATTTCACCATGTGGATTTGATATTAAAAAAACTTTATCAGAATTAAATCCATTACTTAATCATCCTGATTGGAAAACTTTAAAAGCAGTAAAAAATAATAAAATATTTATCTTAGATGGAAACAAATACTTTAATCGTTCTGGGTTAAGTATAATTCCATCAATTGAAATTATTAAGGAAATAATTTATACAAAAAATAGTGTATATAATTTTGAAAATTCTTGCTGGGTAAATCTAAATAATATATAATAAAAAATTATATTTCTGACTTTAATACTTTTACAATTTTGTCAGCCGGAATCCGCTCTTGCTTCATTGTGTCTCTGTATCTTAATGTAACTGTATTATCATCCATGGTATCATGATCTACAGTAATACCAAACGGAGTACCTGCTTCATCTTGTCTTCTATATCTTTTACCTATAGAACCACCCTGATCATAAAATGATGCGATATTGTTTTTCCTTAAATCATCTGTTATTTTCTCAGCAAAATCTGGCATATTTAATTTATTCATGAGGGGAAAAACTGCAACTTTAATTGGAGCAATTTTAGGAGATAATTTCATAACTGTTCGTTTTTCTCCATTCACTTCTTCTTGACAAAATGCATCTGCTAGAATAGTCAGCATTGCACGGTCAACACCAGCTGAAGCTTCAACAACTGCTGGTACAAAATGGGCATTATTAACCTGATCAAAATATGTTAATTTCTTATTACTATGCTTCATATGTTGATCTAAATCATATGTACCCCGATCGGCAATACCTTCAAGCTCGGACCAACCAAAGTCAAATTTATATTCAATATCATAACAAGCCGAAGAATAATGTGCCATTTCATCTTCACCATGAGCCCTCAGGCGCAACTTATCTTCGTTAATTCCTAGAGACTTAAACCATTCTAATCTTTCCTGTTTCCAAAAATCTAACCACTTACTTGTTTCATTTGGGTGACAGAAAAATTCCATTTCCATTTGTTCAAATTCTCTTGTTCTGAAAATAAAATTTCCTGTTGTAATTTCATTACGAAAAGCCTTACCTATTTGGCCAATACCAAAGGGTAGTTTCTGCCTAGAGGTGGATTGAACATTTAAATAGTTCACAAAAATTCCTTGAGCCGTTTCTGGTCGTAAGTAAGCAATTGATGATGAATCTGAAACTGGGCCTATATGTGTTTTAAACATTAAATTAAACTGTCTTGTATTTGTCCATTCTCCTACCTCTTTAGTATGAGGATCTATAACACCAGAATCAATTATAAAAGTTCCACTTGATGCTTCATCATTTAATAATTGGGATACTATTGATTGAATTGTGGATTCNGAATCTGAAGATTTTTTTAAATTTAATTTCTTTAAAAGATTAGTTATTACTTCTTCTGATTGTTCTTCAAGTAAATGGTCTAACCTATATCTTTTTTTAGAAATTTTATTATCAACTAATGGGTCATGAAAATTCTCAACATGACCACTTGCTTCCCATACTTTTGGATGCATTAGAATAGAGGCATCCATTCCTATAACATTACTTCTAGAAGTAATCATATTATCCCACCATAAATTTTTCACATTTCTCTTNAGTTCTACACCTAATGGACCATAGTCCCAAGTTGATCCAAGTCCTCCATATATTTCACTACTTTGAAAAACAAAGCCTCTTTGTTTGGATAAAGAAGTTAAAATTTCTAAAATTTTTGCATTATCTTTGATTGTAGCCATGGGTTATTTCTTCTTTGCTTTTTTATTATTGATTAATTCTATAGCTTGCTTTAAATCTACAGATTTGTAATCTAAGTCTTTTGGTAAGGTAGCATTTACTTTACCATCTGTAATATAAATACCATATCTTCCATCTTTAATTACAAGCTGATTACCATTATGTTCTCCAAGTTCTTTAATCACAGAATTTTGTTTACCAGTAGTAGCAAAAATTTCTACAGCACGTTCAACTGTAATAGTTAGAATATCATCAGGAACTGAAACTTTTTTATTTTTACCATTGTTTTTTAAATATGGACCATATCTACCAATATCTTTTATAATTGGTTTATTATTTTCAGGATGAATACCAATTTCTAAAGGTAAAGAAATAATTTGTTCAGCTATATCNGCATTTATATTATCTTCATTAATNCCTGGTGGTAAAGATTTCATTTTTTTCCCACATTTTAAATAAGGACCATATCTCCCTTTTTTAAATTCAATATTTTCGCCAGATTCTTTGTCAATTGATAAAACTTCAGGTTCNGAATTTTTATTCTTCAACATTTCTTCTATTAATTCAATATTTAATTCACTTGGAATCGTATTGTTATCAATTGTAACTCTTTCTTGACCAAGTTCTGCGTAAATACCATATCTACCAATTTTTATATTCGATGTTTTTCCATCATCATTAATAGTCATAATATTTCTCTCTACAGCTTTATCATACTCTTTTTCTAGCTTATCTGATAAGCCAACTGAACCATTATTGCTAAAATAAAAATTATTTAAATAGTTCTCTTTTGTCATTCCNCCAAGCGCAATTGTATCTAAATCATCTTCCATTTTCGAGGTATATTGCAAATTAACTAAATCATTAAAGTTTTTTTCTAAAAACTGAACTATGGCATAACCTGTAAAAGTTGGTATTAAAGCGCCTTTGGTATTGTTTACATATCCTTTATCTTGAATACGCTTCATTATAGAAGCGTAAGTAGAGGGTCTTCCAATACCTAAAGATTCTAATTCTTTTACTAATGATGCCTCTGTAAAACGAGCAATAGGTTTTGTAAAATGTTGTTTAGGTACAATATCACTCCAAGTTAATTGATCACCTTTTTTAACTATAGGAAGCGTATTTTCCATATCATCTAATTTTTCATTTGGATCATCTGCCCCCTCAACATATGCTCTTAAAAAACCTGGAAAAACAATCGTTTTGCCACTAGCTGAAAAAATATAGTTATCACTTTTAATTTGTAATTTAGTTTGTTCAATTTTAGCTGGATTCATCTGCGAGGCAACAGTTCTTTTCCAAATTAACTCATATACTTTGTATTCAATATCACTCAATTTTGATTTTACACTAGAAGGATCTTGAAATGAAGAACCTGCAGGTCTGATAGCTTCATGAGCCTCTTGTGCATTTTTAGTTTTCCCCTTATAAATTCTTGGTGACTTTGGCAGATATTCTGGTCCATATTTTTTTTCTATTACTGATCTTGATGCATTTAAGGCTTCATTGGATAAATGAATTGAGTCTGTACGCATATATGTAATATATCCATTTTCATATAAACCCTGAGCAACGCGCATAATTTGAGTTGAGTTCATTCGTAATTTTCTTATACCCTCTTGCTGTAAAGTAGATGTTATAAAAGGNGGATAAGGGTTTTGNGTTCTTGGNTTTTTCTGAATATCANTAACTTCCCAATTTTTATCTTTTAAAGATTGAATTAATGACTGTGCATTTTTCTCATCAATAAGAACATTATTTTTAGAAGATATTTCTCCTGTTTCTCTATTAAATGATTGACCATTAGCAACTTTTTGATTATCAATGGAAATTAATTTAGCATAAATTTTTCCGTTTTTAGATTTAAAATTACCTTCAATACTCCAATATTCATTTTTTACAAATTTTGCTCTCTGTTTTTCTCTATCAACTAAAATTTTTACCGCAGGACTTTGTACCCTTCCTGCAGATAAACCGCTTTTAACATTAAACCATAATTCTTTAGAAACTAAAAAACCAAATAATCTATCTAAAAAACGTCTACACTCCTGAGCATTAACAAGATTTAAATCAATTTCTCTTATATTATTTAATGATTCTAAAATCGCACTTTTGGTAATTTCATTAAAAACCATTCGTCTTATTGGAACTTTAGGTTTAAGTGTATCAATCAAATGCCACGCAATAGCCTCGCCTTCTCTATCTGGATCAGTAGCAATATAAATAGCATCAACACTTTTAAGAACTGATTTTAAATTCTTAACAACTTTTTTACTTCTGTCTGAAACAACATANGTNGGATTAAAATTATTATCAAGATCAATCCCAAGTTTTGATGATGGCAANTCTCTAATATGTCCTACAGANGCCTCAATTTGATAGTTTTTATCTAAAAATTTTTTNAATGTTTTAATTTTAGATGGTGANTCAACAATGATTAAATTNTTGTTACTCATAAAAATATATTATCCTTAAAATAATTTATAATTTAATACTTTTTAAACTTACANATATTAATATCCTATTATACAAGTTATATTATTATTTAATATTTATATTAAATAATGCAAGAATATTANGGTCAAATATCAAAATTAGAATCTGATTTNAAACANANAATTNNNTATNGCTTNCCAATTGGTNAAAAAAATAAAATACCTTTAAATAATNTAATTGGNAANAANNTATTTATTTCATTTNATGGAAAAATTGAGTGTGTTGCTTGNGGACAAAAAATTAAAAAAACNTTTATGCAGGGTTATTGCTATCCNTGCTTTATTAGATTACCACAAACATCAGANTGTATATTAAANCCNGAATTATGNANGGCTCANGAAGGNGAATCANGGGATATGGAATGGTCTAAAAAATATTGTTTATCAGACCAATATGTTTATTTATCTCTTACTAGTAATCTCAAAGTAGGAGTTACAAGACANACACAAATTCCTACAAGATGGATTGANCAAGGGGCTCATCANGCTCTTATATTTGCTAAAACTCCTAACAGATATTTNGCAGGTATGATAGANAAAGAATTAAGTNCTCATATTTCNGATANAACATATTGGCGNAGAATGCTAACAGGTGAATATCCNAACTTAGATTTATTAATTGAAAAAAATAAATTAAANNAAATTTTANCATCAAAATATCAANATTTTGTTACNGAGGATNATAACATTACTTCATTAAGCTATCCAAAAATTAGTAGTCCTCAAAAAATAAGGTCATTAAATCTTGATAAAAATCCACTGATTGATTTAAAGCTTTGCGGCATTAAAGGACAATATTTATTATTTGAGGATGATTACGTACTCAATATTAGAAAATATACAGGCTATTTTCTAAAAATAAAATTCTAAATATTTTTTTTTATAAATTCTGAACAAGCTTTATATAGCAAGTCACTTTCTTCATTGATTCTAAATAAACTATGAGGTGCATATTTCATTTCGAAAAAATCAATATTTTGAGAACTGATGGATTGTTTAATAATATCTACATTTTCTTTTATTGATACTTGATCATTCTTTGAATGGATAATCAAGGTTGGACTATTTACTTTATGTAAATCCTTCTTCACAAAAAGATTCATTTTTCTAAATTGCTCTAAAGCAACCAAAGGATAGGACTTATAACCATAAAAAATGATAGAATCTCGCATAGACTTTTCAAACGTTAATTTTTTTTCTCTATGTTTAATTATTTTAGATAAAAATCTATTGATGTAATTTGTAAAATAAAATTGTTTAAACTTAAGTACAACGCCTCCAACAATTAAGCCTGTGATAGGAAACATAGTTGCTAAATGTAATGCAACTACTCCTCCCATACTATGACCTATGATGAAAACCTTATCAGATTTGGAACATAATTTTGCAAATTCGACTTTAGAAACATCTAACCATTCCTGAAATTTAGTATTATTGCAATCATCAACTGTTGTGCCATGGCCAGGCAAATTATTTAATACTATATGATAGCCTTGATTAGATAAAAAATCTGCTATTTGCTTTAATTCTGAAGTTGTGCTAGAAAATCCATGTATCAGATAAATACCTATTTTACTATCAGAATTAAATTCGTAATTATTGGGATCAAATAAATCTAAATTACTCATATTTGAAAATTTATAGACTTTAAATATTTTACATTAATTATATGAAATGATAAAAAATATAGTAAATATTTATCAATTTCATGAAGATATTTTTCATCTTTTACATCTAATTGATCAATATTATCAATATGTGTATTAGAAAAATATTTTATTATTTTTAAATGTTTAGAAGAAAAATTAATATTAGAATTTTTAGTTTTACATTTAGTACATATCAGTTGACCAATACCCCAGTCAAATAATACATTCTCTAATTTATTATTACAAATCTCACATGATTCAATCATCGGTTGATAACCAATATATTTGAATAATTGAAGTTTAAAAAAGATTTTGTACAATATAATTTTATCATTTTCACATAAGTTTATCTTTTTCATTATTCTCTTAACTAATCTAAAAATAATTTCGTTTGGGTTTTCAATTTTACAAATTTGATTCATTATATCAATTACTTGATAACTAGAAACTATTTTTTTATAGCTATTATGCGTTTGAAAAAAATGTTTGTTGATAGTTGCTTCTTTTAATAACTGAATATTTCTTTTAGGTCGGTAATAATAATTTAAATCAATGAATTGGAGAGGCCTTAAAATTGCACTATTAATATTTTTTAATTTACGTGCACCTTTAGAAATAACACTTAAACGACCGTAATCTCGAGTAAATAAATTACATATAATACTTGTATCTCCATATGGATATCTATTTAAAATTAATGCTTCGGTTTCATAAATCATTAATAAGCTTTGGCAAAAATTACTTGGTATTTCGCAGGTTTTTCAGTGTAAATACATTTTAAGTTATTGATATTTTGATCCATTGGTATGCAACGAATTGTTGCATTCGTGTCAGATTTTATTTTAGATTCTGTTTCGGAGCTTCCATCCCATCCACAATCAATAAAAGCACCACTTGTAATTTGTGATTTAAATTCAGAATAACTAGATACTTTTTTAGTATTTTGTTGTTGAAATTCTAACGCTTGATTGAATAATGAGTCCTGAATACTTTGTAATATTTCATCTAATTTTTCTGTTAACTTTTCTACTTTATCAATAATTTTTTCAGATGAATCTCTTCTAACTATTGTTAAGTTACCATTCTCTAAATCTCGAATTCCAACTTCAACTCTAATAGGTACACCTTTCATTTCCCACTCATTAAATTTATAACCTGGTGATATTTTGGATCTTTCATCTACCTGATATCTGATTTGATTATCATTACAAAAATTAAATGTTGGTGTCAAAAACTCTTTAATTTTCTCAAGTTCATCTTCAGTTTTATAAATTGGTACTATGATGATTTGAATAGGCGCAATATTAGGTGGTAATCTTAGACCCTTATCATCGCCATGAACCATAATCAATGCACCAATTAATCTGGTGCTAACGCCCCAACTTGTAGCATAAACAAACTTTTCTGTATTATCAACGTCTTGAAATTTAACATCAAAAGCTTTCGCAAAATTCTGTCCTAAATTATGTGAAGTCCCTGCTTGCAAGGCTCTCTTATCACCCATCATTGCTTCAATACAATAAGTTGTTTCTGCTCCTGCAAATTTTTCAGCTTCTGTTTTTTTTCCGTATAAAACAGGTATCGCTAGCACATTTTCAACAACATCTCTATAAATATCTAGAATTTTTAACGTTTCTTCCTCTGCCTCTTCTGCATTACTATGGGCAGTATGACCTTCTTGCCATAAAAACTCACTAGTTCTTAAAAATAATCTTGTTCTCATTTCCCATCTTACTACATTCGCCCATTGATTGATGAGGATAGGTAAATCCCTGTAAGAATTAATCCATTTTTTATACATTGACCAAATGACTGTTTCACTTGTAGGCCTAACAATTATTTCTTCTTCAAGTTTAGAATCTGGATCAGGAATTAAACCTGTTTTATCTTTATTGTTTTTTAATCTAGAATGAGTAACAATTGCACATTCTTTAGCAAAACCTTCAACATGCTCTGCTTCTTTTGCTAAAAAGGATTTAGGAATAAATAAAGGGAAATAAGCATTCGTATGTCCTGTTTGTTTAAATTCATAATCCAGACTATCTTTTAAATTTTCCCAAAGTTGATAACCATATGGTCTTATAACCATAGTTCCTTTGACCGGACCATAATCTGCTAATTTTGCTTTTGTAATTACATCAGTGTACCACTTAGAATAATTTTCGGTTTTTGGAGTTACTCCTTTTGACATATAATCCTCTATTTGTTTAAAATTAATTTAAATGTTTTTACAACTTTTTCTATGTGATTATTTTTCAAACCATAATGTGTAACCATTCTAAAAATATTATTTCCTTTGTAATCAATTTTGATATCTTCTTCAGAAAGCTGTTTCATAAACTGATTAGCATTTAAATTTTCTTTAATTAATTTAAAAAAAACTAAATTGGTTTTTACTTTTGTTGTATCAATTTCTAATCCATTAATCTTGAATATTTCATTAGATAAGTTTTTAGCATTTATATGATCTTCTTTTAATCTATCTATCATATGGTCTAAAGCATATATCCCAGCTGAAGCCATAATACCAGATTGTCTCATACCCCCACCAAGCATTTTCCTTAATCTTCGAGCCCTAGTAATAAATTTTTTTGTACCTATTACCATTGAACCAGATGGACAAGATAGTCCTTTAGACAAACAACAAGATAAACTATCTACATTTTTGACTAATTTATCAACGGGTTCGTTCAAAGCAACAGATGCATTAAATATTCTTGCACCATCAAGATGTATTTTTAATGCATGGGGTTTCAATGCATCTCTTACGTCCTTAAAATATTTCATAGGTATTGCAGAGCCATAACATCTATTGTGTGTATTTTCTAAACATAATAATTTGGTTTTAGCATAATGTGTATCTTCAGTATCATTGATTGCAAGTAAAATATTATTGATATCTATAGTCCCATCATTATTATTATTTAACTGATGAGAATGAACGCCTCCTAATACTGAACTGCCGCCGGCTTCATACTTAAAAATATGTGATTGATTACCAAGTAACATTTCATCTCCACGATCGCAATGGGTAAGCACCGAAATTAAATTGGCCATTGTACCTGAAGGAACAAACAATGCATCTTCTTTTCCAAATAAATCACTTGTTTTGTTTTCTAATAAATTTACAGATGGGTCTTCTCCATATACATCGTCTCCTATTGATGCATGAAACATAAATTCTTTCATTTCAGATGATGGTAGAGTTACTGTATCACTTCTTAAATCAATCATTATAATTGCTCTTTTTATTTCTATAATAAATTAGGTAATTTCAATACATAATTCATTAATTTTTATATATGAAATCTTACAATCTTATAAATGCAAACATCATTACTATGGATAGTCCCCATACAGTAAATTCTATTACTATATCAAATGGGAAAATAGTAAATATTAATTCCCCTAATCCCAATTATGAAACTAAAGATCTATCTGGACTAACAATTATTCCTGGATTTATTGATGCTCACTTCCATCTTAAAAATTTTGGTAAACGTTTAGAAATGGTGAATCTTAAAAAAATAAATTCAATCAATGAAATTCAAAAAATAATTAAGTCAAAAATTAAATCTGTAAATGAAAACGATTGGATTATTGGATTTGGTTGGGATCAAAATTTATGGCAAGATAAAAACTATCCATCAAAGAATATTTTAGATGATATTTCTCCAAATAATCCAGTATATCTAACCAGGATAGATGGACATTCTGCCTGGGTTAATAATGTTGCCATAGAAAAAACAGGATTAAGTATATCTACAATTGACAATACAGATGGAGGAAGCGTAATTAATGATTGTATAATGATTGATAATGCAATGAATTCTTTTAAATCACATTTACCAACTGATACAAAAAAACAAGTTAAATCATGGATAAGAACAGCTGTAAAAGAAGCAAATAAAATGGGAATTACTGGTGTTCATGATGCATGGCAAGATTCCACAATTGTTGATGCAATTAAAGAATTAATTAGTGAAAAAAAATTTCCTATTCGATGTTATGGAATGTTAGGAAGTAATGACAAAAAACTGCTTGAAAAATACTTTAAAGATGGACACTATCATAATGATTATTATACAATTCGTTCTGTAAAAGCCTTCATAGATGGTGCCTTAGGAAGCAGAGGAGCTGCATTACATGAACCTTATTGTGATGACCATAATAACTGTGGTTTAATTTTAATATCTAAAGATGAATTTAAAAAATTAACTGAGGCTTGTTTTAAGTATAATTTTCAGCTTAACACTCATGCCATAGGAGATAGGGGAAACTCATACGTTTTAGATCACTATGCTAAAACAGTAAAATCTAATAATGATAGAAGATGGAGAATTGAACATGCTCAAATGGTATCCGATGATGATATTTTAATGTTTAAGGATTACAATATTTTACCATCAATGCAGCCAAGTCATTGTACTAGCGATATGCCATGGCTCAAAGAAAGAATTGGTCAATATCGACTACCTCTCGTTTCTAGATGGCAAAGCTTCATCAACCTTGGTCTTAAAATACCTGGTGGCTCAGATTGTCCAATTGAAACAGGTAATCCGTTATTTGAATTTTATGCAGCAGTAACGAGACAAAATCATGAAGGACTACCGAAACAAGGTTGGCAACCTCAAGAAAAAGTCAGTAAAATCAATGCTCTAAAAATGTTTACTACTTGGGCTGCATTTGGCGGCTTTGATGAGAATAGAAGGGGTAAAATTAAAATAGGATATGATGCAGATCTTACGATATTATCTGATGATTTATTACAAATTCCTGATTCAAAAATTTTAGATGTTCAGATAGTAAGCACAATCGTAAAAGGTGATTTTGTTTATAAAAATCTTTAAATAAATATAAATTATAGTATAATGAAAAGGATAGAATATATTAGACATGGTTCACCGAATGTACTACGGGTTAAGAACTTCAAGTTACCAAGTCCTTCTGAAAATGAAATACAAATTAAAACTAGCTTTGCCGGAATAAATTTTGCTGATATAATGAGTAGAATGGGCTTATATCCTGGATGCCCGAAACCTCCTCATCCAATTGGAGCAGAAGCCAGTGGCGTAATTAATAAGGTCGGTAAAAATGTGAAAGGTTTTAAAGTTGGTGATGCTGTAATGACATTTGTGTTTTTTAATGGATACTCNTCNCATATNAATATTGATGCNAANCTAGCNATGAAGCTNCCTGAACATTTTTCATTATCAGATGGTGGTGCATTCCCANTNGTTTATATGACGGCATNTATGATGATGTTTGATTTAGGNAATTTACAAAAAGATGAAATATTCTTCATTCAAGGAGCNGGTGGNGGCGTTGGNACTGCNGCCATTCANCTAGCAAAATCAGTTGGNGCAAAAATTATAGGAACCAGTTCAAAATGGAAACATGNAAAACTTTATGATATGGGTGTNGACCTATGTATTGATTATTATAATGAAAATGTTAGAAAAAAAATTATGNACTTTACCNATGGTTATGGNGTTGATTTAATAGTTGATCCTGTNGGCGGAAAACAATGGNCAGAAAGCTACAAAACACTGGCTCCAATGGGNAANCTAATTGTNTANGGNAATCAAAACTTAGTAACTGGTCAAACTAGATCNATTNTAGCGTTNATTANAGAATTTTTTAATATGCCAAAAATTAAACCTTTTGAGATGATTGGANCGAANAANTCNNTAATGGGATATCATNTNGGNAAGCTTAAAGGTGCGGAACATAAAGTAAAAANNGCAATGGNCAAATTNCTTNANATGACCCAAAANNATTCAACAATAAAACCAGTAATTGATTCAATTTTNCCATTCGAAGANGCAAGTAAAGCTCACCAGNACATACAAGATAAAAAAAATTTTGGTAAGGTCTTATTAGATTTTACAAAATNATAANTTCTNTAAAATGATTTCCNTANTAATTATAATACTTACTATTTTAATTCCAAGTTCATTGAGCTTGTTAATTTCTGATAACAGCATATCAATTAATGGCTATCCTGTATTATTATACTGCGTATTGATATCGTTTACAATACATTTGATTATATTTATTCCATCAGCAATTATGAAAAATGAAAAATTTTATGATTTTACTGGTATGATTGCTTATCTGTCAATTATAATATTTGCTTTACAACAAAAATACATTCAAATTCATTCAATTGATATTTACTCCTTGGTTTTAAGTTTATTAATTTCAATTTGGACACTCAGATTAGGAATTTTCTTATTTTATCGAGTATTGAAAGTAGGAGAAGATATAAGATTTAAGGATGTAAAAAACAATGCACTAAAATTTTTCGTTTGGTTTTCTATTTCCAGCTTATGGGTTTCATTGACAACAATGGCTGCTATGAATGTTGTCACTTCAAAAAACTATAATAAGGATCTTACTCTTCTTTGTATTGGAACAATAATTTGGATTATTGGTTTTTTATTTGAAATAATTTCTGATTATCAAAAAATTAAATTTAAAAATAATGCTTTAAATAAAAATAAATTCATTGATTCTGGGTTATGGTCAATTTCTAGACATCCTAATTATTTTGGTGAGATAATTTTATGGATAGGTATATATATTATCACACTACCCTCAACCTCGGGTTTAGAATATTTAGGAATAATTTCTCCTTTATTTGTTATTGTGCTTTTGAATAAAGTAAGTGGTATTAATTTATTAGAAGCAAGCGCAGATAAAAAATGGGGTTCATCTAAAGAATATCAAAAATATAAAAAAATAACTCCTAAGCTTATTCCAAAATTATGGAAAATTAAATAATGGCTGAAAAAATAAAAGCTATTTTATTTGATATGGATGGTACTGTTTTAGATTCAGAAGGTATTTTTAGTGATGCTCAGATTGAACTATTAAAAGAATATAATATCAAAAGTAATCACAGTGAACTTGAAGAATTTAAGGGCATGTCACATTATATATTTTATCCAAGTTTTATGAAAAAATTTAATATTGTTGAGGACATTGATATAATACGATTTAAGCTCAGAAATCATTTACACAATATTATGGGAACAAAATTAAAGTATATAAAAGGTTTTGAGAATTTCTATATATCAATTATCAAAGATAGTAATCTAAAAACAGGACTAGTTACCAATACAACTCGTACAACATTTAAAAAAATTCAACAATTTATTAATATAGACTATTATTTTTCATTTGTTATAACTATAACTGAAGCAATTGAACCTAAGCCATCGCCTAAGCCTTATTTGCAAGCGATGAATCATTTTTCTATAAATCCTTCGGAAACGCTAATCATTGAAGATTCTAAAACAGGTTTAATATCTGCAGTTGATTCTGGTGCACAAGTTATAGGTTTAACAACTTCACTATTACCAGATCAAATTAAAAAAATAAGTTCAAATATAATTGTAGTGGATTCTTATAGTGAAATAAAAAAAATAGTAAATTTTAAACATTGAATTTAAAGAAAATTATATCTCCATCCTGAACAATATATTCTTTACCTTCCTGCCTTATTTTACCATTTTCTTTTAATGCTTGTTCTGTTTGAAACTTTTGGAGATCGCTAATATTATATATATCTGCTTTAATAAAACCTCTTTCAAAATCAGAATGAATGACACCTGCTGCTTCTGGGGCTAGTGCATTTTTCTTCACTGTCCAAGCTCGTACCTCTTGAACTCCCGCAGTAAAAAATGTAATTAAACCTAGTTTACTGTATGCACGTGATATAAGTTTATTTAGACCAGGCTCATCTAAATTATAAATATCTAAAAATTCTTGTTTATCCTGCTCATTATCAATTTTAGAAATTTCCATTTCTATGTTTCCACATAGCTGTATACAATCGATATTATTTTGGCTTGCATATGTTTTTAATGATTGAAAATAAGAAGATTCTACACCTTGCTGTAAATTATCTTCATCAATATTGCATAAATAAATTATTGGTTTGCTTGTTAATAAAAACCATGATTTAATAATTTGATTTTCGGATTCTGTACCATAAAAATCGTTTAATAACTCACCATCATTTAGTTTCTTGATTGCCTTATCTAATAACTCAACTTCTTTAACAGCTAATTTATCTCCAGATTTACTAATTTTTTTCACTTTTAATAGTCTTTTATTTAGTCTCTCTAAGTCTTTTAAAAGCAATTCTGTTTCAATAATCTGAATATCTCTCAATGGATCTATAGAACCCTCAACATGTGTAATATCTTCATTATCAAATCCTCTAACAACGTGAATAATAGCATCAACATTTCTTATATGGGATAAAAATTTATTTCCAAGACCTTCACCTTGACTAGCACCTTTTACTAAACCCGCAATATCCACGAACTCAATAACTGTAGGTATTACATTATCAGACTTAATATAATGATTTATTTCATTTAATCTATAATCTGGTACGGGTACAATACCAACATTTGGTTCAATAGTGCAAAACGGATAGTTGTTTGCAGGTATATCCGATGCAGTTAATGCATTAAAAATTGTAGACTTGCCTACATTGGGTAATCCTATTATTCCTACTTTCATATTATTTTTTTACTAATATTTGAATTATATGGACAATAATCAGTATTTTATAATAAGAATTATATTTTGAATTATAAAAGGATTATAAATATGAATGATTGGGCATTAATTTTAGGTGGTTCTAGTGGCATAGGCATGGCCTGTGCAAAATCGTTAGCTGAAAATGGTATTAACATTTATGCATTATATTTAAGAAAAAAACAATCCCAAATAGATGAGATTAAAAAACAATTTTCTAAGTATAATGTAGAGGTAATTTTTAAAAAAGCAAATGCCTCTAATGAAGANAGTATTAAAGAAATAACTAATGAATTAAAATCATTGGGTAATATTAGAGTTAAAATGTTAATTCATTCAGTAGCATTTGGTGCTTTAAAAAAAATGATTTCAAAAGATGGGGCTGCATTAAATAAAAAAAATATAGATATGACTTTAGATGTTATGTGCAATAATCTAGTTTATTGGTCACAAAGCTTGTATAATGCAAATCTCTTAAAAAAAGGTAGTCAAATCATAGGTATGACCAGTTCAGGAGGTAGAAAAAACTGGGAAAGTTATGGAGCTGTAAGTTTAGCTAAAGCGGGATTAGAATCTGCGTGTAGACAACTAAGTATTGAACTTGCAAAAGATGGAATTGCTGTTAATGCAATCCAAGCAGGTGTTACTGATACTCCAGCTTTAAGAAAAATTCCTGGATGCGATAACATGATNCANAATGCTTTAAANAATAATCCACANCGTAGATTAACTANACCTGANGACATTGGAGAAATAATCAAANTNNTATCATCNTATGAATCNAGCTGGATGACAGGTAATGTAATTCGGGTTGATGGNGGTGAAGATATTACNGGTTAATAANAAAACTAAACTTTTTATTTCTTAACTTCGTCTTTAATTTGNTGACGAACCATTTGTAATACATTTCTATATTCTGGATTTGGNATAATAGAAATTGCNGTTAAAATNTCTTGTTCGGCTTGATTNTATANTTCTTTTTTAGCATATGAAATACCTAAATTATANTGTGCTTGNGCNAATAATTCAGCTGATTCCAACGATTCTCCATCNTTAAAATCTAATAAATATTTAACTTTNTTAAATTCAATAATNGCTTCATCAATNTGATTCCATTTATAATGTTGTATTCCTCTTTCCATTGCCATATTNGCATCAGATTTNCAGGANATNATCAAAAAAGGNATTANTATGTAAATTATTCTNTGCATTATNTANTTATTTTAGTNAAGAATNTTNATTATTTAATAAGNATAGTTTAACAAAAATTAAACAACAATTAAATACCTTTTATTACTTGTTCTATTCTNTCTAANANAACATTNACCTGATTTTCATTNATAGTTAAAGCAGGTGCCAANCTAACAGTAGTTCGATGAGTTTCTTTNGCATANACNCCTTGNTCAAGAAGNCCTAAAGATACTTTATGACCATCTAAATGTTTTTCATCATGCATTTCAAATGCTGTTAGAAGNCCCTTGCCGCGTACTTCTTTAATNTTGTTTGGNAAATTNCTTTTAATTTGNTTTANTCCNTCNATTAATTGAGCACCTCTAATTTTTGCATTNGATGATAAATTTTCATCAATTAATGTTTTAATGGCATAAATTCCAACAACNGAAGCTAATGGATANCCACCAAAAGTTGAACCCTCTGANCCTGGAGTTAACACACCAACTACATCATCTCTACCAGCNACAAAAGANACTGGTAAAATTCCCCCTCCTGCAGCNTTACCACATCCCATTATATCAGGTTTTACATCATAAAGCTGATGTGCAAAATTTTCTCCTGTTCTTCCAAANCCAGTTTGAACCTCATCAAATGCTAATAANATATTATGTTTTTTACAAAGCTCAGATACNTTAGGCCAATAGTCNTCATCTGGTATAATTACTCCTCCCTCGCCTTGAATAGGTTCTACTGAAAACGCAGATATATATTCACCTTTCTCTTCAAACAAAGCTTTTAATGCATCATAATCATTNAATGGAACAAGCTCTATACCTGGTAANAATGGTCCGAAATTATTTAATGTATCNGGATCATCAGACATTGAAGTTGCTGCCATTGANCTNCCATGAAAATTACCTTTNGCTCCTACAACAATGCATTTATTATGAGGAATCTTTTTCACTTCATAACCCCACCTTCTACANANCTTAAAAGTCAANTCCCAAGATTCTACACCTGCAACTTTAGGNACAACTCTATCCATNCCTGTAAAAGCNGATGCAGCTAANAAAAAACCACTCATATATTTATGCCTAATTGAACGTGGNACAGTTGGAATCTTTTCCTCAGTTAAATGATGAACAACTGCATCTACAATAGTTTGNTTTAATTGTCCTTGGTTAACNGCAGAATAACAACATAAACCATCTAAAAGTTCTTCTTCAATNTAATTTGAAACATCATNNTNAGAAGGTTTTCTACAAATCAAAGTAGACGTATCTTTNACATGTGAAACTACAACATTTTCTAAAGGACTATAATTTTGTCCACCTNTAGTTAATTCAATTTTTTCNTGTTCCTCAGGAGATAAATCTCCTAAACGNACATCATTAATGGTTAAATCATCTCCATATCCGCTAATATTGACTTTACTCACTTGCAATTCTCCTCTTTTGTAATAATTCTGCNATTAAAAATCCCATCTCCAANCTTTGTTCATTATTTAACCGTGGATCACATGCGGTTTGNTAATGCTCTGTTAAATCATCATCTTGAATNTTTTTAATACCNCCTGTGCATTCNGTAACATTATCGCCAGTAAGTTCAAANTGTACACCNCCNGGAATNGTNCCCTGNTGNTGATGTATATTNAAAAAACATTCAATCTCTTGCTTAATAGTNTCGAAGTTTCTNGTTTTNAATCCTGANTCAGATTTNATTGTATTTCCATGCATTGGATCACATAACCATAAAACATTAATTTTATTTTGACTAATCGTTTTAATTAATTTTGGCAAAATATCATTAATATAATTTATACCTAAACGGATTATTAATGAAATTTTTCCATGTTCATTTTTCGGATTTATTTTTTTACATAATTTTATAATATCCTCAATGCATATTGAAGGACCTATTTTAATACCTATAGGATTAGCAATTTGAGATACAAAATCAATATGTGCAGAATCTAAAAATCTAGTTCTATCTCCCACCCATAACATGTGAGCAGAACATATATAATTTTTTTTATTATAATACTTATGAAATGCTAATTCATAATCTAAAACCAAAGACTCATGTGAAGTATAAACAGTATTTTGATGAATGTTTGATGATAAAAAATCCTTTGACACATTTGCAAAGGTAATCATCTCATTTATTTGTTTTGCTATTGCATTATATTTTTTAACATATTTAGACTTTTCGTGAAGTGAAAGATTCCATGAATTAATATTGGTGAAATTTGTAAATCCTCCCATGGTTAAATTTCTTATTAAATTCATTATTGCAGATGACTGATGATAGGCTTGTAATAATCGCTTTGGATTAGGCGTTCTGTGCTCTTTAGAAAAAATTATATCATTAATAGCATCACCTCTGTAGACAGGTAATTTAACACCATCCCTAACTTCATATTCAGAACTCCTAGGTTTAAAAAATTGACCAGCTATTCTACCTATTTTAGTAACATTAATTTTTGTTACATACTGAAGAATGGCTGACATTTGAAGTAATACCTTTAATTTATTCTGAATCATATCATTACTAAATTCAGTAAAGGTTTCTGCACAATCTCCGCCTTGTAATATAAAACCATCACCTCTTGATGCGTCTGCGAGCTGACGCTTCAAGTTTATTATTTCCCTAACAGAAACTAAGTTAGGATACTCTTTAATCATTTTGGTAATTTGATTAACTTGTTCTAAATCAGGCCAATTGGGCTGCTGTGTCATCCCACTATTTTTTATTTTAATCTTCATTTTAACATTTTTTTCAAAAATTTACCAGTATGAGAAGTCTTTACTTTGATAATATCCTCAGGTGTACCTTCTGCAATAATTTCACCTCCTTGAGCACCGCCATTTGGCCCAATATCTACTATCCAGTCTGCTGTTTTAACTACATCTAGATTGTGCTCAATAACAATGACAGTATTTCCCTGGTCAGTTAAGTTATGTAAAACTTTAAGTAATAATTTAATATCTTGAAAATGTAATCCTGTAGTTGGTTCATCTAAAATATATAATGTTCTTCCCGTATGATATTTACCAAGCTCCTTAGATAATTTCACTCTTTGTGACTCACCTCCAGATAATGTATTAGCTCTTTGTCCAAGTTTTATATAACCTAATCCTACTTTAAGCAATGTTTCTAATCTTCTCTTGATTCTAGAATGATTATTAAAAAAAATATGTGCTTCTTCAACTGACATTTCAAGTACATCATAAATATTTTTTTTATTAAAAAAGATTTCTAATGTTTCTCGATTAAATCTTTTACCATCACATTCATCACATGTTATAAACATATCTGCTAAAAAATGCATTTCAACTTTAACCAGTCCCATACCTTGACATGTTTCACATCTACCACCCTTAACATTAAATGAAAATCTTCCAGGCTTGTAACCTCTAATCTGAGATTCTTTAGTTTTAGTAAAAAGTTCTCTAATATCTGAAAGTAATCCTGTATATGTGGCAGGATTTGATCTTGGAGTTTTTCCAATTGGAGATTGAGTAATTGCAATAACCTTGTCAATATATAGTAATCCATCTATACCCTCGTTAGGTAATGGTTTAACAGTGCTACCATAATATTTATTAGCTAGATATGGATAAAGAGTTTGATTAATCAAAGTAGATTTACCAGAACCTGATACACCAGTAATACAAATAAACTTTTTTAAGGGTATTTTTAAAGTGACGTTTTGCAGATTGTTACCTGTTGCATTATTCAAAATTAAATACTTATTATTCCCCTCACGCCTATTTTTTGAATAATTAATTTGTTCTTTTTGCGATAAGAAAGAACCTGTAATTGACTTTGGATTCTTCATGATTGAAGAAGGTGTTCCTTCTGCAATAATTTCACCTCCATGCACGCCCGCTCCTGGACCTATGTCAACAATCCAATCTGCTGCTAACATAGTTTCTTCATCATGTTCAACTACTATAACAGTATTACCCATATTTCGTAAGTTTTTTAATGTAGTAATTAGTCTATGGTTATCTCTCTGATGAAGACCAATAGAAGGTTCATCTAAAATATACATGACGCCCACAAGGTTTAATCCAATCTGAGCAGCAAGCTTAATTCTCTGTGACTCTCCTCCTGAGAGAGTAGCAGAACTTCTATTCAAATTAAGATATTCAAGACCTACATTTTCTAAGAAAATTAAACGATCTATAATTTCTTTAATAATACTTGTAGAAATTAATTGTTGCTGTGTATTAAGATTTAAAGATTTTAAAAATTTTATTGCTTCCGAAATAGATAAGTCACCAATTTCCTGAATATTTATATCATTTATATAAACAGCTAAATGTTTTTTTTGTAATCTACCTCCCTTGCATGATGCACATGGCTGAATAGCCATAAATTTTTCTATCCATTCCCTAGCATGATTAGATTTAGTTTGAGTATATCTTCTTTCTAAATTTTTAATAACACCTTCGAAAGAACCTGAATATGCACCTTCAAAATTTTTAGATTTAACATCAATAATTACACTATCTTTTTTATTAGTTCCATACAACAAAATCTGCTTTAATTCTTTCGGCAATTGATACCATGGCATTGAATAAGAAACATTATACTGATTCAATAAGCTAGCTATGATTTGTCCTATCCAATTGGATTTGGGCTGCTCTCCTACAGGCAATAAGCATCCTGATAGTAAGCTTTTCTTTTTATCCGGGACCATTAAATCAACATCCATCTTCATTTCTGAGCCTAATCCTCCACATTTAGTGCATGCGCCTTGGGGAGAATTAAATGAAAAAAATCTTGGTTCTAAATCTTGATATGATACATTGCACTTAGCACATGATAAATTCTGATTATACATATGTTCTGAATCATTATTTATACCAACATAAATAAGACCTTTCCCTAATTTTAATGCAGTGCTTACAGATGCAGTCAGCCTATCTTGAATTCCTTTTTTTATAATTAATCTATCAATGATGATATCAATGGAATGTTTTGAATATTTATTTAATTCAATATTATCATTTAATTTAATTATCTCTCCATCAATTCTTGCTCTTATAAAACCTTGCACCATTAGGCTCTGAATCACATTTTTAAATTCACCTTTTTGTGATTTAATTACAGGAGAATAAATAATAATTTTTGAATCATTAGGTAATGTTAAAATATGATCTACAATGTTTTGCGTAGATTGTTTAGTAATTTTAGAACCACATTTATAACACTTTTGTTCACCGATTCTAGCATATAATAGTCTTAAATAATCATATATCTCTGTAACAGTACCAACGGTTGAACGTGGATTTTTACTTTTAGTTTTTTGTTCTATTGAAATTGCTGGAGATAAACCCTCAATATTGTCAATATCTGGTTTTGACATCATACCTAAAAATTGCCTCGCATATGTTGATAGAGATTCAACATATCTCCTCTGGCCTTCAGCATATAAAGTGTCAAATGCTAACGAAGATTTGCCCGATCCAGACAAGCCAGTAATAACAACTAATTTATTTCTTGGCAATGTAACATCTATGCTTTTTAAGTTATGCTCTCTAGCACCAAAAATTTTAATATTATTTGCAGAATTACTTTTAGACATATTCATATGTTTTTAACTAAATTTCCAACATAGAATTTACGGAAATATTGCTACACTTAAAATAATATTTGTGTTAATTTTACAAGAGATAACATAACTCATTTATGAAACAAAAATTAAAATATATAACCTTAATTTTCTTGAGTGTAATATTACTGATAATATTTCAAGGTTCAACATCTAATTTCTTATCAAAAATTTCTATTTTATCTAATGTTATTAGACTGGTAGAAAGATATTATGTGGAAGAGATTGATATGGATGAATTAATTGATGGTGCAATTAGAGGACTACTAGAAACACTCGATCCACATTCTTCTTATATCACTAGCAAAGAATTTGAAAAAATTAGTGAAAATATGAAAGGCGAATTTGAAGGCATAGGCATTGAATTTTCTATTTTAGATGGGTATATAACTGTTATTTCACCTATATCAGGCACGCCATCCGATAGAGCAGGATTGATGAGTGGTGATAAAATCATAAAAATTGACGGTGAATCTGCTTATAAAATAAAGCAAGATGAAATTGTAAAAAAACTTCGAGGTCCAAAAGGAACTCCAGTAGTTGTTACTATTAAGCGTACCGGAACAGATAATTTTGATGTTAAACTCATCAGAGATAAAATTCCAATAAATAGTGTACTTGCTTCATTCATTTATAATGATGATATTGGATATATCAATGTTAACAGATTTGGAGAAAAAACTTTCTATGAGGTTAATGGTGCAATTGATTCTTTAGAGTCATATGGAATGAATCATTTGATTCTTGATTTAAGAAATAATGGTGGTGGATTAATGGATCAGGCTTTAGACCTGTTAGATTCTTTTATTGATTCAAATGATACAATTCTCTACACATCTGGAAGAATTAGCTCAGCTAACTATGTATATTATGCTAAAAAAAATAAGTTAGATAGGAAATTCCCAATTACAGTCCTTATAAATAGAGCTTCAGCAAGTGCAAGTGAAATAATAGCTGGCGGACTACAAGATTTAGATAGGGGGATAGTAATAGGAGAAACTAGTTTTGGTAAAGGATTAGTTCAAAGACAATATATGCTTGATGATGGTTCAGCTGCACGTATAACGATTGCACAATATTATACTCCTTCAGGAAGACTAATTCAAAGAGATTATGATGCATTAGATGATTACTATCTTGATTTAGCAAAAGATAATCGTGAATTAGCTAATAATAATGATTCTGACTCATTAAAATACAAAACAAAAAAAGGAAGAACTGTGTATGGTGGTGGTGGAATTACTCCTGATATATTTGTTGATGATGAAAGATATTTAACTAAAAACTCTCAAGACCTGATGTTTAACCCTAATCGATTAATTTTTAAATACGCTAATGAAGTTAAATCAAAATATCGGGAATTATATTCATTTGAAGAATTCAAAAAAAATATATATTCTAAACAAAATATTAATTTACAAAATGAACAAAATGATTTTTTTAGTTGGCTTGACCAAATAATTATTTCTGATGATGAATTAAAATTCAATTATGAACAAGATAGTATCCTGGTGAATTGGGATATAATAAATAATAGAATTAAAGCTGAAATTGCATCAAATATTTGGGGTAAAGATTATGGTTATCATATTCGGCTAGATGTAGATAAGCCGTTTCAGGCAGCACTAGAAAATTTAAAAAGTGCAGAAGATTTAGTTAAATAAAATTTTGTTTTAAAATAAGGTGAAATAAATCTTAAATTTATCTAAGAGGTTTAAATAATAAGGAGAATTTAAATGGTACAATTATTCATAGATGGTGGTGGCTTTATGTGGCCAATTTTATTTATTTTCATAGTAGGATTTGTTTTTGTAGGAGAAAGATTATATCATCTAATAAAAGGTTTAGCAACAACTGAAGTATTTGCAAAAGAGGTTGCTGGTACAATAAAATCTAATGGTATTGATGCTGCAAAAAATAAATGTGAAGATGCGGTTGGACCAATTGCTAATCTATGTGTTACTGCACTTGATAGAGCGCATTTAGGTGAAACTGCTTCAGAAAAAGCATTGGAACAATCGGGTTCTATTGAAATGGCAGGCTTAGAGAAAAATATGACTTGGATATCCTTATGTATTGCGACTGCTCCCATGCTTGGTTTCTTAGGAACAGTTTGGGGAATGATACAAGCTTTTAATGATATTAAAATGGCAAATGATATTTCACCTGCAGTTGTAGCTGGTGGTATATCAGTAGCACTGCTAACGACTGCTTTTGGTTTGGTGGTAGCGGTTGTTCTACAGCTTTTACAAAATGCAGTAATGTACATCATTGATAATCAAATTGTTGCAATGCAAAAAAGTTCAACAATGCTCTTACAGGCAATTGCAGATTCAGATAAAAAATAATAATGCTTTCTAAACCAAGAAGAACCAAAATGCAAGAAGTTAACTCTTCTTCAATGTCAGACATTGCATTTTTACTATTGGTTTTCTTTTTAGTAACTACGACTATCTCAATGGATAAAGGCCTAAGTTTAATTTTGCCAGCTGAGGGAAATGAGATGGAAGTCAATCGTAAAAATATTGTTAATGTCCTTGTAAATGATCAAGGAAAAGTCTTATTCGATGATAAACCAACAGCTATAAAAGATATTAAAAGGAAAGCAATTAGTAAGATCAGTGGTAATTCAAATATAATATTCTCTGTATTAACAACGAAAAGAACAAAATACAAATTTTATATTGAAGTATTAGATCAACTTAAACAAGCTGGTGCATCTAAAATATCAATTGCTAACCCTAATTATTAATTATGAAATTAAATAGAAAAACAAAAAGTAGTAATGAAATTTCTACATCATCTCTGCCTGATATTATATTTATGCTTTTAATTTTCTTTATGGTTACAACTGTAATGAGAGAATTTGAAGGATTAGATGTTGTACTACCGAGAGCTAAAAATATTGAAAAACTTGAAAGTAAAAGACATACATCTTACATTTGGTCAACAAAAGATGGATTGGTATCTGTTGATGACAAGCTAGTAAATATGTCAGATTTAGGTGAAGTAATGTATGTTAAAATATCTAGAGATCCTAAATTAACTGTTTCTTTAAAAGCGGATGAAAATAGCTTAATGGAAACCTTAACAGATATTCATTCTCAGCTTAAAAAAGCACAGGCTTTAAAGTTAAATTATTCTTCCATGTCACAAATAAATAACTAATATGAGAGTTGACCCATTACTAGAGCAATATCCTGTTAGAATCCGAGAGGTTACACTTGGTGTTATCTTAGGAATATCAATTTTATTTTATATCTTTCCTAGATTTTTAGGAGAAGCTAAAAAGGTTGTAACTACAGTTCAGCAAGAGATAGAAACATTTGATATCCCTCAAACCGAACAAATTAAACTTCCTGAACCGCCACCTAGACCATCTATACCCGTAGCATCTGATGATGAATTTTTTGATGAAGATATTACCATAGATGATACTGATATGGAAAATTTTGATGATTGGGAAGCTCCTCAACTTGACTCTAATATGAAGTTTGAGTATATTGCTAGAGAGGTAGAGCCTTCAGCATATCCTGGATTTAGAGTAGAAGATTTTGTTGAATACCCTGAATTAGCCAAAGAAGCTGGAATTGAAGGTAGGGTTATAATTGCAGCATTTATTAATAAAAAAGGTATACCCAAGAATATTTATTTAGTAAAAGGAGTATTTGAATCTCTGGATAATGCTGCCTTAAATGCTGTTAAACAGTCTAGATGGATTCCAGCTAAACAACAAGGAAAACGAATTGGTGTCTGGGTTAATATTCCTGTTTCATTTAAGCTGAAATAAAAAAATACCTTTTTATCTACCATACTTTAAATAAGCTTTATTTAACTTTATAATATTATCAACCGATATCTCTTTGGGGCATGTTACCTCACAAGCACCGGTATTAGTGCAACTACCAAAACCCTCTAAGTCCATTTGATTGACCATGTTTTTGACACGATTTGGATGCTCAACTTGCCCTTGAGGTAATTGAGCATACTGATTTATTTTAGCACTAACAAATAATAGTGCAGAAGAATTTTTACATGATGCTACACAAGCGCCACATCCAATACATGTTGCGGAATCAAATGCTTCATCAGCATTTTCTTTTGGTATGGGAATAGCATTAGCATCAGGTGCACCACCTGTCCTAACTGAAATATAACCTCCTGCTTCCATAATTCGGTCAAATGGGGTTCTATCTACTACTAAATCTTTAATGATACTAAAGCTATTAGCCTTCCATGGCTCTACTACTAAAGTATCTCCATCTTCAAATGACCTCATATGTAACTGGCAAGTTGTTACACCTTTTAAAGGTCCATGAGGCCTACCATTTATTACAACACCACAAGTGCCACATATTCCTTCCCTGCAATCATGGTCAAATGCTACGGGAGATTTACCGCTTTCAACTAAAGTATTATTTAGCATGTCCATCACCTCAAGAAAAGACATGTCTCCAGACACACCATCTACTTCATATTTTTCAAAAGCACCGTTTTCTTTAGTTGAATTTTGACGCCATATTTTTAGATTAATTTTCATTATTTATAACTCCTAGTAGATAGTTGAACGGCTTCAAAAATCAGTTTTTCTTTATGTAATATATGTTGATCATCTTTTGTCTGCCAAGCTGAAACATAATTGAATTCTTTATCATTTCTTTTTGCTTCGTTTTCATCAGTTTGATGTTCTTCTCTAAAATGACCACCGCAAGACTCTTCTCTTTGCAATGCATCCACTGCCATTAATTCGCCTAGTCCTATAAAATCAGCTAATCGACCTGCCTTCTCTAATTCTATATTTAATTCTGAAGCAGTTCCTGGAACTTTTACATTATTCCAAAACTCTTCTTTTATTTTTGCAATTAAGCTTATTGCTTTTTTCAAGCCTTCTTCGGTTCTAGACATACCAACATAATCCCACATCACTTTACCGAGCTCTTTATGAATTGAATCAACAGTACGCTTGCCATTGATTGACAAAATCTGCTTAATTTGATTTTGAGCTTTTTCAACACTTCTTTGAAATTCTTCATTTGAATTATCGTTTATAGGTTTTTGATCTGCTAAATAATTGCCTATTGTATATGGAATCACAAAATAACCATCAGCTAATCCTTGCATCAAAGCACTGGCGCCTAATCTATTGGCTCCATGGTCTGAAAAATTAGCTTCACCTAGAACATGTAATCCTGGTATATTACTCATTAAATTGTAGTCAACCCATAAGCCACCCATGGTATAATGAACAGCTGGGTAAATCATCATAGGTGTTTTATATGGATTTTGTCCAGTAATTTGCTTATACATATCAAATAAGTTACCATATTTTTCTGAAACCCAGTCCTCACCTTCTCTTTCAATAGCGTTCTTAAAATCTAAATAAACTGCAAGCTTTGTTTCTCCTACACCGTATCCTGCATCGCACATTTCTTTAGCCCTTCTTGAAGCGATATCTCTAGGCGCTAAATTACCAAAAGATGGATATAAACGCTCTAAATAATAATCTCTTTCATCTTCTGGTATATCATTTGGATTTCTTTTATCATCTTTCTTTTTAGGAACCCAAACCCTTCCGTCATTTCTAAGGCTCTCGCTCATTAATGTCAGCTTAGATTGATGCCCACTGCTTACAGGGATGCAGGTAGGATGTATTTGTGTAAAACAAGGATTAGCAAATAATGCCCCGTGCTTATGAGCTCTCCATGCAGCAGTAACATTGCTCGCCATTGCATTAGTTGATAAATAAAACACGTTTCCGTAGCCTCCTGTGGCCAAAATAACTGCATCTGCTGCAAATGATTGAATCTTTCCAGTTGTTAGTTCCCGGGTTATAATACCTTTTGCATGGCCATCTATTTTCACAATATCTAACATTTCATGCCTTGGAAAAAATTCAACGGTCTTTAAATGCATCTGTCTAATTAGCGCTGAATATGCACCAAGTAATAATTGCTGACCTGTTTGACCGCGTGCATAAAAAGTTCTAGAAACCTGAGCGCCACCAAATGACCGATTTGATAAATGACCTCCATATTCTCTGGCAAAAGGGACTCCTTGTGCAGCACATTGATCAATAATATTTGTACTTAGCTCAGCTAATCTATAAACGTTGGCTTCTCTAGCCCTATAATCTCCGCCTTTAATTGTATCATAGAATAAACGAAATATGCTATCTCCATCATTTTGATAGTTTTTCGCAGCATTGATTCCTCCTTGAGCAGCAATACTATGTGCTCTTCTTGGAGATTCATGGAAAGAAAATGCTTGAACGCTATATCCCAACTCAGCCATAGTGGCTGCTGCAGAAGCACCAGCTAGACCCGTTCCCACAACTATAACTTTATATTTTCTTTTATTAGCAGGATTAACTAACTTTAAATTGAATTTATGCTTTGTCCACTTTTGAGATATTTCACAATCAGGTGCTCCTGAATCTAAGTTATATTGACTTTCACCAGAAAATTTATCTGCAAGTTTTTCAAGGGCTAATGTAAAACTTGTTTTTTGTTTTGACTCACAGGACTCATATGCTTGGGTTAAATATTTTACCCTATTTGTGGAGTTAACACTTAGAGTGTAATACCAATAATGTTTGTTTCCTCTTTGACGTATCTGGAAAGTACCCTTTGGAACTGTCTCATTCTGTTCTAAAAATTGTGATAGTTCTTTATTGTCAAAGCCAAACTGTGACTTTAATTCTTCTAATTTCATTTATTCTCTCAAATTACCGTTTTGTTCACATAAAAAATAATTGTATACATTTATGTATACATAATTTAAAAATAAAATGTATACAAATACAAATTAATTAATAATTCCCGTTTGGATTGAAATGATGATTACTATGAACATGGCTGGTATGAATCCCCAAAAAATAAATGACAAGCCATATAAGAATCCTATTCGTGATTGTTTTAATACTCCAAATGTTTTTAAAGCTGATTGAAATCCATGTTTAATGTGAAACGCAATAAACATAATAGCAAGAATATAAAAAATTGCTGTAGGTGTATGGCCTAGATAGCCCCAATCATTTCTTAATATTACATCGTAATATGTTTCATTTTCATCAATAAATAAATGGGCTTGATAGGTGTACCACAAATATCTTAAATGAATAATAAAAAAGAGCAATACAATCGTACCCGAGACTGCCATCGTTCTTGAGTTTAAGCTGCTGGTCTTCTGGTTTGAATATTTATTTTGTGAAGCCTTTCTATTCAGAAAAGTCAGCTGCAAAGCATTACCAATATGCATTACTAGAATAATAAGCAAGCCCGCTTCCATTACTCTAATAATGGGCTTGATGGATTCGAGCGTAGCTACCATTTTATTGAATACCTCTGGGCCAATGAAAAGAGCCATGTTATTTATGAGATGCATCATTAAGAAAAAACATAGTAGCAGGCCTGAAAAAGCTATTTGTAGTTTTTTACCAAGTGAAGAAAATAGAAATTTCATTTATTTAAAAGGGGATGTCATCATCAGAAAAAGCTGGTGCTGGCGAATCATTATTTGTTTCTGATGTAATATTATCACTTTTTATATTTTCTCCTGAGGTAGCATCTGATTGCATATTCATATTATTTGAAGTCGTGCCATCTGATGACCCTGTATTGTTAAATTCACTGAGAGCAATTGTATTTAGCTCTTCCCTTTGGTTTTTTGATTCGATCCATACTGTATCAAACCACTTGTCATTTCCATTTTCATCTGTACCTTTTCTACTGGGCATACTAACGAACAATCCATTTATGCCTTCAACCAAACGAAAACCTTTAATTTCAAATCCTCCATTTTCTACATCAAAATAAGCCTTAACTTTTCCCCATTGTCCTTCTTCATTAGGCTGTCTCATATTTTTTATTTTCATAATTTTATTTTTAATTATTTTGTTATTTTTATCAGTAATAAGTTAATATTTATTCAATGTAATTACAATGGAATCCTATTTCATTAAAGTTAATTTTTTAACAATTATTTGATTGCCGCTACTCATTTTTGCTATATATGTTCCAGAAGCAATTTTGTTAGCATTCCACGTTTGGTTATATATTCCAGTGGTTGCATAATATGTATTAGAAGAATATAACTTTTGACCTTTTAGATTATAAATTTCAAACAAATAGTTACCTGGTTCAAAAACCTCAAAACTAATTGTAGTTATTGGATTAAAAGGGTTAGGATATATACTTGAAATAGAAAAGTTTGTTGGACTAAATATTTGTTGGGCAATAGTAACCGACCCTCTAACTAATAACTGATTACTAAAAAACTCTGAGTCTAAATTAGTTTCTAAAGATATATATTGAGATTGACTACTATCAAAAAGTTTAAAATTGATTTTATCACCAGTATCATATCCTTGTAAATTAACATTGTCATGATTAAATGACTCCCATGCAGAAACCACAACAGGAAACTCGCCTGTTATTTCGGCACAGCCAACTTTTTTATTATGTGCATATACTACTAAATGATCCCCGACATTATAGTTGCCATCGATATAATCAATAATAATTGGTGTTGATAAACCAGTTTTTTGAATATTATGTAGTGAATATAAATCTTGTTCTTTACCATATTCGATTTCATAATCAGTGAAGTTTCTACCCATAATCATTTGAGGATATTGAAAAGTTATAGGATTTTCATTATTAGTAAAAACAATATATGCATTACCAGGACATACAACATTTAATGTATTTATATCTGATTGAGGAATATAGTATTGACCATTATCATTTTTAACCAATAAAAGGCTATCTGTAATTGATGAAAAAGCATAATCAGCCGGAAGACATTCTTGATGAAAATAGGGAATCATATTTGCTTTGAAAGGTTCTAATACTACCGGGTGATCATGATTTATTAATTGGCCTGTCATATTCATAGCAACTTCTTCATCTGCCATTGAAAACACCATATATCCCTCTGCATAATTATAATCACCAATTTGATTAACATCATAGTTTGGAATATAAAAATTAGAATCATCATCAAAAATCAATAAAACATCATCGCCAAACATGCTATCCAAATGATTGTCGACACTAGCTAAATTTACAGAAATTAGATTAAGAGATAATGGATCAAGCTCTATATAAAATTCTGCTTCAGGCACTAGCTCTAAATTATTTATGACATATATTGGTTGTCCCCATGTACTCTCTCCAATTGTATAAGAAGGAATTGCATAGTACTCTGTTTGGTCAACATTGGAAAAAACTTTAATGATAATCTCACTGTCTACTTGATATCCGCCAAGTAAAAAACCACCTAAATCACATAAATTAACACTTTCAATTGCGACTATTTCCATCTGCTGTTGCTGCCATACACCGCTACCAACTAATGTTTCACCTACGCTGAGCTCACAATCTAAACTACTAGCTGTGATTCCATTAGGATCAAATATACCTACCTCATCTCCAAAATGTAATCCAACCTCTTCCGTAAATATAAATAAAGCAGAATTACCTGTATTTTCTAAATCAACTGGATAGTATTCAGAGACAGATCCATAGGAAAACAATACAGGACTATTAACATCACCTATAAAGGTATCTGCATTAAAAACGAAAGATTCATTTAAACTATATGTTGTGTCATCTACAAAACTATAGTATTTAAAAGTTAATTCTTCATCAGTCTGTTGATTAGAATAAATTAATAATTGAAATGAAAGCTCGTGTCCCAGTGCAGTTGGAACTAATAATGATTGAGAAACACCTCTTAGTTCATCATCAACGAATGCTGCTAACATATCATTTTCACCTAGTACACTCGTTCCTTCGATGTAAACCAAAGAGGTTATTGACATAGAAAATTCATAATCATTAAAATTATCAAAAATACTATCAAAATTTTGGTCCCATAAAGGATAATTTGGGCCAGCATAAAAACACGAGCCATCATCAAGGGTTGCACTGCTGTTAAAGTTTGTTGCAAGGCTATCCAAACATCCTTCTACACAATCTTCTCCTGAACCGTTACAAACTCCGCAATCATCTAGAACGGCTTGACCTCCGCATTCACCTTGACAATCAACTTCTACCAAACACTCTCCAAGGCAATTAAAGTTTTCTTCTGGGTATTCACAACTATTATCACTTACATTGGCATTACTTATATAATTACAAGCATTTACATCTGTACAGCCGTAAATTGGGATAAAATTTTGTTCGCCTGGTGTTCCACCAACATATAAGCTTGACTGCCAGTTAGTTGGCTCAGCGTTATCAAAAGATGGATCTAAAAGCTCTAGGGATGATCCACCAGCATCTGCCAATTCTGGCCAGGGTGTGGAATCAGAATATTCTACGAAATCAACTAGCTGATTTGCCGTATCATATAAAAATATGGTATCTGTGCTATTTTCAAGCCTCTCCTCACCCCAAGGTAAAAATTCTTCATATACCGAACCTGATCTGGCTAATAATAAGTAGGTATTTGGCATAAAAATATATTCAGAAGTAAAAGTAACATTGATATTAGTTGATTCTAATGACCACCCAGATAAGTTTATTTCTGCTGATGAATTATTGTATAGTTCTAAAAATTCATAATCTGAATCTGCTCCCTGTAAGCTCAGTGCTGGATTATAATGAATTTCATTTATAACAACCATATTACTATAATCAAAATATTCACAACTACCATCGTCTACTGTTGCAGTCTCATTAAAATTAAGTGCACCCGTATCAGTACATCCTAGGCAAGAATTTAAACCCTCACATACACCACAATCATCTGTGATGGCACTTCCATCACAAACACCATTACAATCATAATTACCACTTGGACAATTTTCATCACCAACAAAGTATGTAAAATCTAAACTATTACCTACATTATCGGAAATAATAATTTCACCAATTCCTGTTGCATCTGCATCAAGCTCTAATGTTAAAAGAGTTCCACATCCAGCGGATATAACATTACCTTCAAATGAAAAACCTAATACAATAGATGGGCTTGACGATAGAGTAAAGCCAGCATCAGATGCAGTGCCTCCAAAAACATTCAATATATTAGCTCCAATAACTTCAAATTGAAAACCACCAATATCATTTGAGGAGTTATAAAATATATCATTACCCGACAAATATAAGTTGTTCGCAGGTAAATCACAGCCATCGAAATTATTACAACTGTCTGCATTGCATGCAAGTGAGCCATCTTCGCACAAGAAGCTTACTCCACCACCATTGCACTCTCCACACTCATCAACAATAGCATCTCCACCGCAAATATTTTCACAATCTAATACATTGTCATCACAGTCACATGCTCCTTCAGCAATGCCTTCACCATTACACACACCACATTCATCTATTTCTGCTGTGCCACCACAAATACCTGAACAGTCTTCTTCTATTAAACAATTGCCTGCGCAGTCAAAATTCTGTTCAGGGCCAGATCCATCACAAACACCACATTCATCTAGCTCGGCTGTACCACCGCATACGCCAGCACAATCCAAAACACTTCCATCACAATCACACGCGCCATCTGTAATGCCATCGCCTTCACATACGCCACATTCATCCAATGCAGCGGTACCATCGCATACACCGGCACAATCAAAGACATTTCCCTCACAATCACACGCACCATCTATAATTCCGTTGCCCAAACACACCCCGCATTCATCTAGTTCGGCTGTACCACCACAAGTGCCTGAACAATCTTCTTCTATTAAACAATTGCCTTCGCAGTCAAAATTTTCTTC
>PBFG01000027.1 GCA_002718585.1 Fidelibacterota bacterium
ACTGTGAAAGATGTTGGAAGTTCAAGTAAACCTGTTGCAGTTCTGTATTCAAAACCTGATATCGCTAAACCACCATCAACGTAAACATCAACAGTTGGAGAAGCCGAGTTGTGTATAATCTGGACATTGGCTGTAGGACCAGTATAATTGCCGTCGCAATCAAAATTTTCTTCAGCAAAAGTACATGAACCATCATCTTCTGTAGCAGTTGAATCATAATTACATGCAGTTTCATCAGTACAACCAGAAACAATTGTAAAATAATCAAAAGGTATTGATTGTCCAACTGGATCTGAAACAACAATACCGCTCAAACCAGTTGCGTCTCCATCTAGCGTTAAACTAGTCAATGTTCCGCAACCAACAGGTACAGTTCCTCCCGTAAATGAAAAACCAAGTACAGTTGAACCACCCGTTGAAACAGTAAATCCTGCAGCCGCGGCATCTCCACCTGAACCAGCGCTTGCAGTTGTACCATCAACTGTGAATTGAAATCCCCCTATTTCAGAATCAGTATTATATAACACTTCACCAGAAGTTGTTAAATATAATTGGTTTGAAGAAAGCTCGCAACCATCTGTTGGTTCAGCCAACAAAAAGCTTCCTAAAAATAAAAATGATATTAATGTTTTTGATAACATTTTAAATGAATTATTAAACATTACAGTTTCCTTTCTTTTCAATTTATATAAATCTTTGTATCCACTTTAAAATTTGTCTTCTCCCTCAAATATTCATAACAAAAACTTGTGTCAAGTTGTTACAACACATTCTTTGAGAGACGTGGAATTTAAGTAATTTTGATAAAATACTGAAGTTTTTTTTTAACCTGTTAAACGATTAATCTATAATTTGCCATCCGTCGTTAATAAATTGGTCAACTTTCTTAAATTTAATAGTTTTTTTAAGTGATCCTTTTCCTATGGTTATCTTGTCATTGCGACCAATTTTCTTTTCAGTAACTATAGGTTGATTTTTTTTATTTTTATTTGAATTAGCTATTTGGTTGTTATTGAGAAAATTTGGGATATTCGTGGATGATGAACTTTGGGATTGTGGTTTATTTATACTACCTAAAATATTAGCATTTGCTTTTGCTTGCATGTTTCGAGGCTGATCAGAATGACGCATCGATGTTGAACTGCTTAAACTAGAAATATCCGTTCTAAAAATTCTTTTTAAAGTTTCTGTATTTGTGCTTTTCATCATAGATTCAAACATAGCAAAACCTTCGTGTTTATATTCAATTAAGGGGTTTTTTTGGCCATAAGCCCTTAACCCAATACCTTCTCGAAGTTGATCCATCATGTAAAGATGGTCCTGCCATTCTTTATCTATTGTTTTAAGTACTATAAATCTTTGAAAATGATCAAATAATTCTGATTCAATATTATCTTTCTTAAATGAAATTATTTTTGAAGTTCCATCAATGATAAATTTTTTCAAAGTCTTAGAATCTGTAATTTGTATTGCTTCTTTAATATCAAGTGAGAACGTATTTAATATTTCATCAGATAAAGACTTAAAATCCCAATTAAAACTATTATTATCATCACAATAATCATCTATTAGGTCATCAACATATTCCTCTATAATATTATTTACTTCTAATGATATATCCTCAGCATGTAATGAAAAATTTCGTCTATTGTAAACAACTTCTCTTTGATAATTCATTACATCATCATATTCAATTATGTTTTTTCTAGATGCAAAATTCATCGCCTCAATTTTCTTTTGCGCTCTTTCAATTGATTTTGTTATCATTGAATGAGTAATTACTTCGCCCTCTTTAATACCTAAAGTATCCATTACTTTGGAAATCCTCTCTGATCCAAATAAACGCATTAAATTATCTTCTAAGCTCAAGAAAAATTCAGAATCTCCTTTATCTCCTTGCCTACCTGCTCTACCTCTAAGCTGTAAATCAATTCTTCTAGATTCATGTCTTCCAGTTCCCAAAATAAATAATCCACCTAAATCTAAAACACCATCACCAAGTTTTATATCTGTACCACGTCCAGCCATATTTGTGGATATTGTTATAGAATTTTTTAAGCCAGCTCTAGCAACAATTTCTGCTTCACTTTGATGTTGTTTGGCATTTAGTACATTATGTGGAAGCTTTGTAGATTTCAAAAGCTTAGCTAAAACTTCAGACTCTTCGACTGATGTAGTACCAACTAAAACAGGCTGCCCTCTTTGATACAACTCTGTTATTTTTGAAATAATTGCTTGATATTTTTCTTTTTTGGTTTTGTATATTAAATCTTCATGATCTATTCTCTGAATTCCTTGGTTAGTTGGAATTTCAACAACATCTAATTTATAAATTTGCATAAACTCTGCTGATTCAGTTAATGCAGTTCCGGTCATTCCTGATAATTTTTCATACATTCTAAAATAGTTTTGAATAGTTATGGTTGCAACTGTTTGAGTTTCTCTTTGAATAGTAACGTTCTCTTTTGCTTCAATAGCTTGATGCATCCCGTCTGAAAACTGCCTACCATGCATTACTCTGCCCGTATGTTGGTCTACTATCAAAACTTTTCCATCCTGTACAATATATTCATTATCTTTTTCAAAAAGAGAATATGCTCTAAGTAATTGATTTATAGCATGTATTCTTTCACCTCTCTCTGAATGTACTGCCTGGACTTTTTCTTTTTCTAAAGCAATTTGATTTTTATCTGATAACTTTTTTTCAATACTATGAAAAGTTTCTCCCAAATCAGGAATAACAAAATTTTCTGGATTTTCAGGAGATAAATATTCTCTACCCTTGTCTGATAGATCTATTATATTTGACTTTTCATCAATTGAAAAATATAATTCTTCATCTAACTCATGTAATTTTTTTTCTCTAATATATTCACTTTCAACTTGATTAATTAATTGCTTTATTCCTTGTTGCTGATAAAGCTTTAGCAGCTTTCTATTTTTGGGAGTTCCTCTTTGAGCTAAAAGCATTATTTTACCAGCTTCATTACGGTCATCTTCTAATAAACTATCAATATTTGAAAGCATATCATTAATATAGTTTCTTTGTTGTTTAATTAAGGACTCAACAATTGATTTCCAAGTAGTATACTGTTCATCTCTTTGTGATTCTACTTGGCCCGATATTATAAGTGGAGTTCGAGCCTCATCAATTAATACAGAATCAACCTCATCGACTATAGCATATGCATGACTTCTTTGGACTTGATGGTCAGCGGTATTAGCCATATTATCTCTCAAATAATCAAAACCAAATTGACTATTAGTACCATAAGTAATATCGCATTGATACATTTCTCTTCTTCTGATTGGATCCATTTGATTTAAAATACAGCCAACAGATAAGCCTAAAAAATTGTAAAGTATCCCCATCCACTGACTATCTCTTTCTGCTAAATAATCGTTGACTGTTATAACATGCAGGCCTCTACCAGTTAATGCATTAAGTACTATAGCAAGTGTTGATACTAATGTTTTACCTTCCCCTGTTTTCATTTCAGCTATTTTGCCTTGATGTAAAACAATACCCCCAATTAGCTGTACATCATATGGTATCATGTTCCATTCAATTTCTTGTCCCATAACACTATACTTCTTATTACACAATCTTCGTGAAACATCTTTGACAATAGCAAAAACTTCAACCATATTATCATTTAAATATTCCTTTTCAATTTCATATAAATTATCATCTACTATTTCACTATTAATACCATCTTTAGAAAACTCTTCTTTTTTAGATTCAATGAGATTGTGAAAATCATTTTTAATAGTTACAAATCTATTTTTTAATTCTTCATCAGATAAACTATTTAAAGCTTCATAAGTAGAATTTATTTTATCGATGTAAGGGTATAAGAGCTTTAAATCTTTACTTGATTTTGTTCCAAAAACTGTTTTTATAACTTTTGAAAATATTGACATTTATACTTTACTTACTTTATTATCTTTTATATAAACTTCATTGTAAATGGCATCCAAAATACCATTTACAAAGCTGCTACTATCCTTTGTGCTAAATACTTTTGCGATTTCTACACCCTCAGCAATGGAAACTTTTGGAGGGACTTCATCAATAAAAAACATTTCTGATGCTGACATTCTTAAAATAATTCGATCTATTATTGCTAATCTAGAAATATCCCAATTTTTAAGTCTTTCCTGAATTAACTTATCAATAAAATCTCTGTTTTTAATTGATTCGAGGTAAAGCATTCTAGAATAATCCAACTGTGCTTTTGATAGCTGTCCATAGGAATTTTCTAAATCTGCATGAAAATGCTTTGTAAAAATAGAATCATAATTTTTATTATTTTCTGAAGAAGACAACTCATAAGCATATATGATTTGTACACATATATATCTAGAAATTCTTTTTTCCTCTGGTTTTAGACCATGCATTTTATTTAAGTAAATGTCTTGCTATTACTAATCTCTGTATTTCTGAAGTTCCCTCATAAATTTGTGTAATCTTAGCGTCTCTCATTAATCTCTCAACTCCAGTTTCTTTTATGTATCCATATCCTCCATGAATTTGTACGCATTCTGTAGAAGCACGCATTGCCACTTCGGAAGCGTATACTTTGGCCATTGATGCAGCATAACCAAAATCTAATTTTGAATCTTTTAGCCATGCAGCTTTTCTGGTAAGTAATCTTGCAGATTCAATTTCAATTGCCATATCAGCTAATTTATTTTGAATACTTTGATTCATTGCAATAGGTTTACCAAATTGCTGTCTTTCTTTTGAATAAGAAATAGAATTATCCAATGCAGATTGAGCAATACCTAATGCCTGAGCAGCTATTCCAATTCTTCCCCCATCCAAAGTACTTAATGCAATTCTAAAACCTTCACCCTCTTTGCCTATAAGATGTGTTTTTGGTACGCAAACATTATCAAAATAAAGCTCAGTAGTATCAGATGATCTAATACCTAATTTATCTTCTGGCTTTCCAACCTCAAAACCATCAAAACTTTTTTCAACTAAAAAACAAGATATCCCTTTATGCCCAACTCCCTTTTCTGTAATTGCAAAAACTAATACATAATCAGAATATTTACCATTAGTAACCCAATTCTTCGTACCATTTATAATATAATTTGAGCCATCCTTAATTGCTACAGTATTCATATTAGATGCATCAGAACCTGATTGAGGCTCAGATAATGAAAATGCACCTAATTTCTTGCCTGAAGCAAGTTGAGGTAAAAAAGAATCTTTAATAAAATCTGAGCCATATTTTTCAAGCAAATAACATACCAAAGAATTATTAACAGACATTATAACTGATGCAGAGGCATCAGATCTAGCAATTTCCTCCATTGCAAGCGTATAAGAGATGGTATCCATACCACCTCCATTAAATTTGGGGCTTGTCATCATCCCCATAAATCCTAGTTCAGCCATTTTTTTTATGTGTTCCTTTGGCCATATTTTTTTTACATCTCTATCAACTGCACCAGGTAAAAGCTCGGTTCTCGAAAAATCTCGAGCAGTTTTTTGTACTAATTTTTGTTCTTCTGTTAATTCAAAATTCATTCTAATATTTATAAAATCCTTTCTTTGTTTTTATACCTAATTTATTTTCTTTCATCATTTTNACTAAGNANNGGACAAACNCTATATTTTTCTNGNTTAAATCCATCAAATAAAACATTCATAATTGAAACACAAACATCTATTCCAATNANATCNGCTAATTTTAGAGGNCCCATTGGNTGCCCCATCCCTAATTTCATTATCTGNTCNATAGATTCTNCTGATGCNACTCCTTCCATAANTGTNAATGCTGCCTCNTTTATCATGGGCATTAAAATTCTATTNGAAACAAATCCAGGAGAATCATTNCATTCAACTGCAATTTTGTTTAAAGAACTTACATAATCTAATGTCTTTTCAACAATTAAATTGTTTGTTTNNCTACCTTTAATTATTTCTACTAANTTCATTACAGGCACTGGGTTCATGAANTGCATTCCTATAACATTTTGAGATTTTTTTAAATTTATAGCAATTTTATCTATNGATATGGATGAAGTATTAGTTGCCATNATTGTATCTTTGGANACNATAGAATCAANNTTNTTNAAAATATTTTTTTTTATNANNNCNTCTTCNTTTACTGCNTCNATTACTAATCCTGATTCTTTAACNTNTTTNAANTCTGTAGTAAAAACAATTTTANCAAGTGATTNNTCTGATTTATCTTGGCTAATTATTTCTTTTTTAACCTGACGATCTAAGTTTTTTTTAATTATTTCTTTTGCATTTTTTAAAATTTNATCNCTNAGGTCAACTAAGANAACNNTTTCAANNTTNGNACATGTNGCAAAAACATGCGCAATACCGTTGCCCATAGTNCCAGAACCAATTACACTAATTAAATTTTCATTCATAATTTTAAATCATTTCTACAAGCATTGCTGAAGCTTCNCCACCNCCAATACATAANCATGCTATTCCATATCNTTTTTNNTTTAATTGCAANGCATTTAACAAAGTAACTAANACTCTNGCTCCCGANGCGCCTATTGGATGNCCNAATGAAACAGCCCCACCATGAANATTTACTTTATNCTNNTCAATTTTTAATTCTNTTATTGCNGCTAAAGTTACACATGAAAATGCTTCATTAATTTCAAATAAATCAATATCTTCAATCANAANACCTGACTTTTTAATTAATTTTTGTATTGCAAAAATAGGTGCTTTTGTAAAGTACACAGGTTCCATTGCAAATGAAGTATGAGCAATAATTTTTGCTATTGGNTTNAAGGAAGTATNAATATTTTTGGAACCAAGAAGTANCGCCGCNGCACCATCATTAATTGAACTAGCATTGGCTGCGGTAATTGAACCATTTTTTTTNAAAACAGGTTTTAANCNTAAAATCTTTTTNTCATTAAANTTAAGAGGNTCTTCATCGATNTCGANNAANGTNGACCCTTTTTTAGATTTAACTTCAACAGGCGNAATCTCATTTTTAAAAAAACCATTCTTAATAGCTAAATTTGAACGTTTGTATGAATTNATTGCAAAANTATCTTGAACTTCTCTAGTTATTTTTTCTTCATCATTTAAAATTTCTGCACATCCACCCATTAGAATTTCATTATATGGATCATACAANCCATCATTNATTATACTATCCTTAAACTTTNCATCTCCATATGTTANTCCTGATCTAGAATTTAATAAATANTGAGGAGCNTGNCTCATATTTTCCATTCCTCCTGCAATAATAANTTTAGAATCTCCTAACCTTATNGACTGATCTGCNAGCATTATTGATTTAAGNCCAGAACCACAAACTTTATTTACTGTCATACANTTNGTTGAATAAGATAAACCTGCATAAATAGATGCTTGNCTTGCNGGTGCTTGACCTACGCCTGTAGATAAAACNTTACCCATTATCACTTCATCTACNTCATCATTNCTAATATTTGATTTTTCTAAAATAGANTTTATAACAACTGCTCCTANCCTTGGNGCTGTAATNGATTTAAGCGAACCATTAAAAGAACCTATNGGTGTNCNTGCAATACTATATATANATGTTTNTTCATTCATAATTAACTACTTTCNTTTGAATATGCTTTAATAATTTCTCTAACTAANCTNTGTCTAACTACNTCATTTTCATCGAAATATACAAANTTTATTCCTTTTATATCTTTTAAAATTGAAATTGCATGTATTAANCCAGACTTAGCTCCCTTATCTAAGTCTATTTGTGTTACATCACCNGTAATTATAGATTTTGAAGTTACTCCAATTCTTGTTAAAAACATTTTCATTTGCATNTGTGTTGAATTTTGAGCTTCATCTAAAATAATGAATGAATTATGNAGAGTTCTACCTCTCATATAAGCTAAAGGGGCAATTTCAATTTGTTTATTTTCCATATACTTTCTCAACTTATCATTTGGTAACATATTATCTAAAGCATCATATAGTGGTGTTAAATATGGATCAACTTTTTCTTTTAAATCTCCTGGCAGAAAGCCTAAATGTTCTCCTGCCTCAACAACAGGCCTTGTAATGACAATTTTATCAATCTCGTTATTTTTCAGTGCTGAAACAGCACACGCAACAGCCTGATAAGTTTTTCCTGTTCCTGCTGGACCAACTGCAAAAACAATATCATTTTCATTAACTGCCTTCAAATATTTTTTTTGACCTTTTGTTTTTGCATAAACAGGACTTTTATGAGTATGAAGAACTATTTTATCATCTAACAAAATATCTTCTTTTTCTATGTCCTCATCAATCTTATCATTTATTTGAGATTGAATTAAAATTTGAATATCAGAAGTAGAAATACTATCTTTTCTCGTTATCGTATTAACAATTTCATTTACAAGATTTTGGAGTGATTTTANATCTTCCTTAGAACCATCTACAACTAACTCATTTCCTCTGAGTACTATTTTAGATTTAAAATTACTTTCTATGAGCTTAATATTTTTATCTGAGGCNCCGGCAAAATAGATTGGATCAATATCTTTTATTTTAATAACTTTTTTCAAACTACTTTATCTTAAGTCCTAATTCATCTAATTGTTCATTATCAACATTTGATGGAGAATTATCCATNAATGACATTGCTGATGTTGTTTTNGGGAATGCTATAACATCTCTAATTTGATTAGAACCTGTTAACAACATTATAATTCTATCTAAACCAAAAGCCATGCCTCCATGTGGAGGTGCACCATATTTGAAAGCATTCATTAGAAAACCAAATTTCTCTTCAGCTTCCTGTTTTTCAACTCCAAGTAAATCAAAAATTTTTGACTGGAGTTTTGCATCATGTATTCTAATAGAACCACCCCCAAGTTCATATCCATTCATAACTATATCATAACCNTATGAACGAACACTACCTGGNTTTTCATCTAATAAATGCATATCATCTAAATTGGGTGATGTAAAAGGATGATGTAGTGCGTCCCACCTTTGATTATCTTCATTCCACTCAACTAATGGNAAATCAACGATCCATAAAGGAGACCATTTATTTTTNTCAATTAAATTCTCTCTTTTTGCAATTTCTAACCTTAAAGCTCCTAATGCATTTAGAGTGATATTTTTTTTATCNCCAATAATAAATAATATTTCATNNTCTTTAATTGATANNTTCTTAATCATTGTATTTTTTAAATCATCACTAAAAAATTTACTAATACCACCTTCAAGCTTCCCATCAATACATTTAATCCATGCGAGACCTTTAGCCTGGTGATANGTTTTAATCCAATCTGTTAAATCATCAATTACTTTTCGTGAATACTTGGAAGCATTTGGTGACTTTATTGCCTTGACTCTACCATTATTATCAATAATTTTTTTAAACGTATCAAAATCAGATGATTTTATATAATCAGATAATTCAATTAAACGCATATCAAATCTAGTATCTGGTTTATCACTTCCATATTTTTCCATACTTTCTTCGTAAGTTAAGGCNGGAAATTTATCTGGTAATTCTACATTAAGAATATTTTTCCATAATGATTTAACTAGACGAGTTCCTAAATTAATTATATCATCTTGAGTTATAAATGACATTTCTATATCAATTTGTGTAAACTCAGGCTGTCTNTCNGCACGAAAATCTTCATCTCTAAAACATTTTACAATTTGAAAATATTTGTCATATCCTGAAACCATTAAAAGTTGCTTATAAGTTTGAGGAGANTGAGGGAGTGCATAAAATTTNCCTTTATGAATTCTGCTGGGAACTAGAAAATCTCTTGCGCCTTCAGGAGTNGACTTCATTAGAACTGGAGTTTCAATTTCTATAAAATCAAAATTTGATAAAAACTTTCTAACCTCCAAAGTTGCATCATGTCTAGTTTTCATATAATACTGGAGTTCTTTTGTTCTAAGTTCTAGATATCTAAACTTCAATCTATTTTCTTCTGAAGCAGAACTTCTATCATTAATATCAAAAGGAGGTGGTTCAGATTCATTATAAACAATAATTTTTTCAACAACAACATCAATTTCTCCAGTTGCCATATTTTTATTAACTGCCTCATCTGGACGACTAATAACATTGCCTGTAATTCCTATAACGTCTTCAAAGCCTAATTTTTTNGCGATCTTAAAAGAATCAGAATATTGTTTATCATCAAATACAATTTGAGTTATTCCATATCTATCTCGCAAATCAAAAAAAATTAATCCTCCCAAATCTCTTCTTTTTGAAATCCAGCCATTTAAAGAAATCTGTTCACCAATATTGGATTTATTAAGATCTCCACATGTATGTGTTCTTTTAATCATTTTTTTAAATTAATTACCTCCAAAAATTAAATCAACTACCATGACAATATCTAGAACATTTATACTATTATCTTCATTAAGATCAGATGCTAAAAGTTCAAGCTCATTAGGATAATCATTTATTAAAATGAATCCTATCATTATAATTATATCTTGAATGTTAATATTATTATCCTGATTAACATCTCCAATAATTAAATCATAATTTTCATCTAAAACAAAGTCCCAAATACCTCTTCCGTATGTACCAAATCTAGCTGTATTAATTTCAGGAATAAAGTCAACTGACCAATAAGTTTGATCAGGTGCCGATAATCCNGATAATAAAAACCACTCTTCTTGATTGGCTAAATATGCGTAGGGTCCAATCTCTGTTGCTGCAAAAATTATATTATCATCTAATGTACTAGATAATTCAAAAACTAATGTATTAGGTAAGCCTTGATTCATTTCTGAAAAATTCTGGCCATGGTTTTGTGAAATATAGACAGGTGAATTTGAATAACCACTACCTCCAATATAAACTCTACCTAAATGAGTAGAAGATGGAAGAATTGTAGAACCGTAAAAATAATGTCCACTAGGGCCAGTGAACATTGGTGTAGCAGACCAATTTAAACCACTATCTGTACTATAGTAAAATCTTCCATTTTCTGTTAAAACGTACCTGTAAGAAGAATCAATTGGAGAAAATGCTAAAGCAGAAATGGTACCTGAAAAAATATAATTTTGCTCATCATATACCATCTGATTGTTTTCAATACTTAATTCAATTAANCGGTTCCCACCTGAAACACTTCCTCCACCAATAATTGCTTTTTGAGGTGATTCAGGATGGGATGATAAAGGTGCAAGCCATAAATATCCATCTCCTGGAAAATTTAATGATAAACTAGAATTAGAATTAGATATATTTGGATAATATATTGTGAAACCTGGATAATTAGCCCATACACTTACACCATTATCTCCTGATACTAAATGACCATAATCTCCACTAATAATTTGTTCAAAATTTTGGATACCATTCATATTTCCAGATACACTTTTTTGTAATCCTTGATCTTGACTACCAGCAAAAATTGAATATGGAGCAAATCTTTGCGAATAAGTTGAATAGTATTGACTAACTCCTAAACCACTTAAAGAAATATTTTGAACATTATCTAAATAATCATTTGAAATATATAAGCCTCCATCAGTTGAGATTAAAGCTATTTCATTAAATTCACTATCTAAAAAAAATCTTATCTCAGGAATGTCTGCGTGTAATTTTGAATCTATATCATCGTAGTATTCCCACCATGGATTAATTAATTCCCAATCATTACCTCCATTTAAACTTTTAAATAATTCCATACCNCCAACAAATATTTTATCTCTTTCGATATTTGAAGAATTGAATCCATTAATCCACCACCAATCAGATGGAGATTGACCTAAACTTANCCAATTTAAACCAGCATTAATTGANTTATAAATATNTCCNCCAATATAAGCATATAAAAAAGTTCCATTATTGCCNACACCTCCTGATANCAAAACATCATCTGATAAATTACTTGGAAGNCTNGATACAAAAGATAAAGTATTATTAGAAATTTTATAAAGNGATGTATTAATTANAANNAAAATATCATCNCTAAAATAACGCGGAGTAAAAATATCAAAATCAGAAATATNATTAGATGNAATACCCAAATTACTATTNAAAGAAATAAATAATTGGAAGCTCTCTCCCAAATCNTCNGATCTNTAAATAGAAATTGGGTTTGTATTTGCTAAGAGATAAATATGATTTGTTTCAGGCTCNATAACATATCTCTTAATATTTAAGTTTTCGATTCCTNCTGCTGAATTTAAAGTAAATCCTTGATTATCAGAATAATATAAACCATCATTTTCAGAACCTATTAATAANCGCTGATTATCATTATTATTTATAACTCTAAGAAAAGTAATTCCTAATATTTGCATGTAATCATTTAAAGATTCCCAATTTTGACCNTGCANNGTACCTTTCCAAACATTNCCACCNGATGATGCACAATAAATCATCTGATTATCAAAATCTATATCTGCAGTNCTAATTCTACCTGCAAGATTATTACTTCCNCTTTCAAACCACTCACCTTGTACATTCCTAGATAATCTNACTTTAAAATTATTAGGCTTCTTCTTNATTNGTATTTCTTNAAATTTGTTNTCTTATAGATAAAACCTTATCAGTATTNATNTTTCTATTCTGCTTATCAATTAGNCGCCAATTNTCNTNAGGATGAGATCTATGCATATTCTCCATCCATTCTTTTCTAGATTTTTTAAGCTCTTTTCTNTTNTTTTTCTTTGTAATAAACTCAGTTGGAGTTGGCNTAGAATTATATTCTATGTGGTTTANTTCNTAANAAAANAAAATTATAAAAACAAANGTTAAAGAAATNAATANTAATGNAGAATTTTTAAAGNTCATNTATTTATCCCTCAAAATATCAAATAAAACATCATTTTCAAAAAATAGTCTATATCTTNTTCCTTTAAAATCATANACTGCCATAAAATATGATTTTTGATTTAAACTTCTATTTTTTAGNTCTATTGGTTCACCTAATAATCTAATTGATTTTGAATAAGAATCACCTATTTGTATAATGGTATTATCATCTATTGGATCAAATTTTTTCTTATAGCTATCTATAATTTCCTTAATAATTTCTTTTCTTTTCTCTGTATTTTCAAAATCTAATTCTGTTCTTAAAATATTTAAATTGCTATCAATATAATCATTAATATTGGGATATATTTCATTCAAAAGCTTGGTTAAATCATATGCTTTAAAATATTGCTTCGAATTAATACATTGATTTATATCAGAAATTAATAATGATATTAAATTATTTAATTTCCCATTGAAAATATAATTGTACTTTGGATATTGTTGATTTATTTCATAGTAAGTATTAAAAGTTTTTAAATAATCACTTTTTGAAAGGTATGAATCAGCATTTTCATATAATAATTCAACTTTAGGTCCAGTTGTATAGGGAATAATTTTTTCGGATATTTCTTCAAAATAATTCAAATAATCAATTTTTTCTAAAACTGATAATTCATAATTATTTTCATTCAACTGTTTAAATAAACTGTTAGCAATCATATATTTTCTAGATTCAATTTCATATATTAGTGTCGAGTCATTTGTCTTTTCTAACGCCCTATTATACCATACTAAACTTGAATCAATATCATTATTCCTGTAAGATTCCATTCCTTTGTAAAGCATATCATAAGCTATTTGTGTATTACTAAATGCAATCATTTCATTTGCTAATTCTACTTTAGGGTGATAGGGATTATTAATCTTAAACTGATTAAATTTTTTAATCGCATCTACATAATCTGAATTAATTAAATGTTTAAACGCTCTATCACCTTGTGTTTTATTACCTCCGTAAATGATGCCAACTGAAAATCTAATTGCTATATTATTTTTTTTAATTTCCTTAATTGGATTTAAATATGAATTTGAAATTTGATTAAAAATTATTTTATCTAAACCAATTTCAAATCCATACAATAAATTGTATGATTTATTTTTGAGATTGCGTATAAGATGAAAACCTAAGTCAATACTTTCACTAATACCTCTCGCTTTAAGAATATTATTATCATCACTATCTCTGAAAATTTTTCCTTCAACCTTACCAAAAGATAATCGTAGATAAGGAGATAATTTTTCAGTTATTTGTAATGATAGCTGCGAATTAATTTTATAATGATTAGTAATAGGATAATAATAATAGCTTGAATTATTATTATCTGGCCAACCTATAGCAATTGTTTTATTAAGAGGTCCACTAAACTTATAACTCAAACTTGTGATAATATCTATCGAATTTTGCAGTTTGTGAAAAAAATTATATCCTAAAAAATCAATTTCAATATCAATGCCTTTTCTAAATTTTAAATCGTCAATAAAATTGTAATTTAAATCAGTATCTCCCAGAAAAGGAGAAGTATTTAAATCTGATGTCCCTTCGTCGAAATATTGATTCCAAAAATCATCACCACCATAAATGAAAGAACCAATTTTAAATTTGTATGGTGCAAATGTAAGAGGCTCACGAAATATAGTAGAATTAAAATTGTCATTCCACCAATGTTCAAATCTGGTTGTAGACCAGGTAACCTCATTTGAAAAAATGAAAGTAAATCCAAAATAAATTATAAAGAATATTTTTTTCATTTAGATAGAATTTATTTAAAGCACAATTATACAAACATATATATTAAATATATAGTTAAATTTAAACATTAAATTTTTAATAAACATTATGGTAATCAGTAATATAAAAATGATTTTTTTGATCTTATTATTAAATCTTCTTTTTTCAGATAACGATAGAAATAAAAGTGGTGTTTTTTCAATTTCAAGAATTCAATACGGAGGTGGTGGTGACTGGTATGCTGATAAAAGCTCCATACCCAACCTATTAAAATTTATATCTAAAAATACTGATATTATAACAGCTGATGACCAACAAGTTGTAAAAATTGGTGATAATAACTTTTTTTCTAGCAATTATCTTTATATGACGGGACATGGGAATATTAAACTTACTGATGAAGAAATAATTATATTAAGGGATCACTTAATTGGAGGAGCATTTTTACATGCAGATGATAATTATGGTATGGATAAATCTTTCAGAGAACTTCTAAGTGAAATGTTCCCTGAAAAAGAACTTATCGAGATTCCACCTAGTCATGAACTCTTTAATATTTACTTTGAATTTCCTAATGGGCTACCTAAAATTCATGAACATGATAATAAAAGGGCTCAGGCTTTAGGTATTTTCCATAATGAAAAATTGATAATTTTATATACCTACGAATCAGATTTAGGTGATGGATGGGAAGATCCCAAAGTTCATAATAACCCTGAAGATCTTAGACAAAAAGCATTGAAAATGGGTACAAATATAGTGACATATTCTCTAGTTCAATAAAAAATGAAAAATATTTTCCAATTTATACAAACATTTAGAAAAATTGAATCAAATAGAAATTTTTTAAATAGAATTTTTAAATTAATCTCTTCGGTTATTTTTATATTCATACTATTTAATTTTTTAGAACAAATTTTTTACCTTTCTTCATTTACTAGAAGAAACTTTATAATATTTTTCTTAACATTAACTTTATCTTCATTTATTTTATTTTTAACTCAATGGATTTTTATTTTTTTTGGAATAATAAATGATAATGAACAAATTGCAATTAAAATAGGAAATAGAATTCCAAAGATTAAAGATAAGCTTTTAAATATTTTACAGCTTAACAATGTCAACCCAAATTTAGATTTAATAAAATTAGCAATTAAAAATGTATCCAATGATTTAAGAGCTTTTAATCCTAGAGAAATTACAGATAAACTTCAATTAAAATACTTTTATTTGACAATTTTTTCATTAATTATATTAAGTGTCAATATGTTAAATCCTTCAATGAGGGGTAGTATAAATAGAATTTTAAACTTTAAAACTGAATTTATACCACCGACTCCATTTACAATAATTAATTTAAATTCATTTGAGTCTGCTTTAAGTGGAGATTCAATAAGTCTGAATTTCGGATTAGCTGGGAATTTGATACCAGATTCAATACAACTTTACCTAAATATAAATGATGAAATTAAAAAAATTAATTTAGATAATATTAATAATAACTTNANTCATAATATNAANAATNTNAAANATGATTTTNAATATTGGACNAAATTTGAGCCNTATTCATTTTTTNCAAAATGGGATTCTATTGGTACNGAGCCAAAAAAAATTCTCNTTAANAAAAGACCTAAAATATTAAAAAGTAATTTTATAATTAATCCACCAGAATANACNAANAAACCTGAAGAAANATATATCAATACNGGATCAACTCAATTTGAAATTTTTCATGGAAGCGANGTNCAATTTTCATTTNANACAAATAAGGAAATTGATTTAGCATGGATGCTATTAAATAANGATAGATANAATCTTAANATAAATGGACAAATNATTAGTGGAAATTTTNTAGNTGATGATAAAAAAAATCTAANAATTTTCTGCCTAGATAAAAATTCAATACCNAATTTAAATCCCACTCAATATACTTTTTTAAATATTGAAGATACACCNCCAACAATTATTGTAAATAAACCTGAAAATGATTTTANAATAGATGACTCATATACAATTTATACAAACTTAAATGTTAATGATAATTTTAAAATTGAAGATTTATGGATTGAATATAAAATTTTTACTCCNGGTTTTCCTGATGATAGAATTATAGANAAATTAAGTTTAAGNAATAATTTAAATGGATTTAATGAAGCAAATATTATTTTTAATTGGAATATAGATAATATTGGATTATTNATGGGAGATGAACTCCATTTTTGGTTTGTAGCAAAAGATAATAATCCATCAAATGATTCTATAACAAAAACAGAAAAATTTNTAGGTAGATTTCCATCTTTGGAAGATTTATTTTCTGAAATTGAAGATTATGAAAATGAATCAGAAAATTGGATTGAAGATATCAAAGAAACTATCAGTGAAATATCTGAAATAACAGATGAAGTTGAACTTGAATTATTAAAAAAAGATGATATTGGTTTTGAAAATGAAAAAAAATTAGATGAAGCATTTAATAAAGTAGAAAATATTTCAGAGGAAATAGAACAAATACAAAAAAATATTGATAAAATTTTAGAACAAGCAGACAAAAACAATCTTTTTGATGAAAATCTATTAGAAAAATTTAATGAATTTCAAGAAATGCTTCAGAATATAATGACTCCAGAAATTCTTGATGCAATGGAAAAATTACAAAATGCAATGGAGAAAATGGATCCTGAATCAATTGCAAAAGCTCTAGAAAACTTTGAATTTAATATGGAAGAATTTGAAAATGAGTTAGATAGATTCATGGATATGTTTAAAATGGCAGAAGCTGAACAAGCTTTAAATGAACTAAGTAAGTTAATGGAAGATTTAATTAAGCAACAAGAAAACTTAATTCAAGAAATAAACGATAATCCATCTAAATCAAATTTACTAAANTCAAAATCTAAAAATCAGGAAAAGAGATTTGAAAAATTAAAAGATAAAATTAATGAAACTATTGAACAAATTAATGAAGTTTCCGAAAAAACTTCAAAAGAACTTATTGAATTATCTAATAATTCAACCTTCAAAGAAACATCTGATTTAATGAAATCTACTTCTGAAAATATTAAAGATAAAAAAAATAATCAAGCTTTGACAGATTCTGAAGATTCAAAAAATAATCTAAATGAAATTTCAGAAAAAATTGATGATATTAAACAATCTTTTATTGATGAAAGTATTGATATCTTAAAAGAAGAATTTTCAATAGTAATTAATAATATATTAACAATCTCAAACCAACAAGAAAACCTTATTTATAAAAGTACTGGGATTAGAAGTAATAGTCCAGAAATAAGAAACATAAACAAAACTCAAAATGATATCAATAGAGAGTTAAATCAGCTAATGGAGGATTTAGTTGAGTTATCTAATAAAACATTTTTCATTGATACATCAATAAATAGAGCTTTTGGTAAAATAAATTCTTCAATGAAAAATTCAATAAGTAATTTTGAACAAAAAAAAGTAAGCATTGGTCTAAAAAAACAGAAGGAAGCTTTAAACAATATTAATTTAGCCACTTTACTACTTCTAGAAGCAATAAAAAATATGAATGAGCAAAATTCGGCTTCAGGATTTGAACAATTTATGGAAGAAATGCAAAATATGTCTCAACAACAACAAGGCTTAAATCAATCAACTTTAAAATTAAGCCAAATGAGTATGATGCAACAACAAAGCTTAATGGGAGAGTTGCTATCACAGCAACAACAACTAAAAGAACAACTAGATGAGCTATTAGATGAATTCCCAGGTGAAAATAATGGAACTATGGAAAAAATTGGTGATGATATGGATGAAATTATTCAGGATTTTAAAAATAGAAAAATATCAAGAGAAACTATTGAAAGACAACAGCAAATTTTATCTAGAATGCTTGATAATCAAAAATCTTTAACTCAAAAAGACTTTTCAGATAAAAGAAAAAGTAAATCTGGTACACAAAAAGNATATGATGGTAATCTTAAAATTGATTCAAATTTGGGCGATAAGGATTATTTAATAATAAATGCCATGGAAGAAGCAATGAAAGAAGGTCATTCAAACGAATATAATAAAATAATTAGGAACTACTTTCTTAAATTACAAAATGAAGAATAATTTCAAGAAAATTATTGGCATAATATTGATTTTAAGTATTTCTCTTAATCAAAATACGCTAAGTTTAAAACCAAAATTAACCAAACAAGAATCTGCTATGCTCAAACAAGCAAAAGCAATGGAAAAAGCTGGCTTAATAAACGAGTCCATAGATATTTATTTAGATATGCTAAGGAACTCTCCTGGATTAAAAGAAGCATTTATACCACTAAAAAAAATATATATAAGAAAACAAGAAATTGATGCATTATTAGTCGAAACAAAAAAATATGCGACTGCTAATAAAAATAAAGCCTCAAGTAAATTGGATATCTTTGATATTTATCTAATTGCAGATAATAAAGAGTGGCAAAATATTTTAAATGATTTCTATAATAAAAAAGATATTAATCTTAATCATATGAAAAAATTAATCTCTATTCTATTATCCAATAATAAAAAAGAAATTGCTCAAAGCTGGGTAAAAAAAATTAGAGAAAAAACGAAAAAAAATAGTTTTTACTCGCTAGAGATGGGCATGCATCATTCAATGAAACTTGAATATGATAAAGCAACTGATGAGTATTTAAATTATTTAAAATATAATTCAAAAAATTTAAGTTTAATTTCTCAACGCATAATGTTATTAACTGATTATGATAATTCAATTCAAATTATTAAAAATAAATTGACAGAATCAGAATTAATAGAATCAAAAATAATTCTATCTAAATTAGAATTTAAATTAAAAAATTACATGCAATCATATGATATATTAAAGAATCTATCAAAATCGGATAAACACAAACTAGATTTACTTGAAGATCTAATGAAAATAAATGAACTAGATTTAGCACAAGTCATTGTTAATGATTTAATAAAATCTTCTAACAATAAAAATATTATAAACGAATCTATTTATCAACTCGCTAATATTTATGAATCACAAGTAACTCAAAGTTTAAAAAATTTTCGTATATCAAATGAAATATATAAGAATGAGTTATTAATTTCTCCTTTTTCAGAATTGAATGAAGAATATGGAGATTTAATATTAAAAGCAATTACCATATATGATTCACTAAATACAAAACAAAAAGACTATAAATCTGGTTTTCAATTAGCAGAAATTAAATATAAAATTCAAAAAGATTTTGATGGGGCAGAACCAATGTACGAAAATATTTTAAAAAGATATTCTTCATCTAAATACAAGAAAAAATGTTTGAATGAAATAATTAATGTTAATCTTTCAAGAGGCGATTTAAAAAAAACATTAGAGAAAATAAATTCTTTGTATGAATATAAAGATTTTAATTACCTATTAGATATAAAAAAAATACAATCTTACTTCTATGAAATGCAAAGAGATTCTGTACTATTTTACTCAGATAAAGTTTTAAAAAATATTTCGAGAGAAGAAAAATATTATAATGATATTCTGAAAATATCAAGCTTATTTCAACTATATTCAGACGAAGATATAGTTAATTATTCAAAAGCAAAATTTGAACTATTTAAAAATAAGAATCAGGCAGCTATTAAAATTCTAAACTCTTTTGAAATAGAAAATCCGCTCTTTAAAACTGCACAATTTGAATCGATATTTTTAGAAGTTAAAAGCGGAAACTATAATAATGCTATTGAAAAAATTAAAAAAATAAAAGATAATAATAATTACTATAATCATGAAATTCAGATTCTTGAAGCAGAAATATATGATTATGGTTTAGATGATAAAATTAAAGCTGTAGATATTTACTTGAATTTTTTGGATAATTTTCCAAAAAGTATTTTTTACGATTTAATTAGAACAAGATTGAGAGAGTTGTCTACATGAAAAAAAATAAATTAATATTAATTTTAATTTTAAATATTATTTTTTCCCAAAAAATATTAATTCCTATGGATGAAGAACAAACCGATCATCTTAAAGCATACGGAATAGCATTTTGGTCACTAGAAAATAATGACCCTTTAAATTGGTTACTTAATTTTAAAGGTGGATCATTTTTACTTGAAGGNAAAGAAAAAATACAACAAGAATGTATTTTAAGAGGAGTAAAATATTATACAGTTAATGGTTCACAATTAAATGAGATTTATAGTACTATTGAAAATAATAATATGGAAATAGTTCTTCTTGAAAAATCTCCAAAAATTGCTGTCTATTCCCCACCAGAAAAACAACCTTGGGATGATGCCGTAACACTTGCTTTAACTTATGCAGAAATTAAATACGACGTCATTTTTGATGATGAAGTTTTAAATGGTGAATTATCAAACTATGATTGGCTTCATTTACATCATGAAGATTTTACAGGACAGTATGGTAAATTTTATAAAAATTATCACAGAACTGCATGGTATAAAAAATTAAAAAGTGACTTTGAATATAATGCTGCAAAACATGGATTTTCAAGTGTACAAAAACTTAAAAAAAGAATAGCACTACTAATTAAAAACTTTATAAATCAAGGTGGATTCCTTTTCGCGATGTGCTCAGCTACAGATTCATTTGATATAGCATTAGCTACACAAAATGTAGATATTGCTCATGAAGTTTTCGATAGAACACCAATTGATTTTGATTATAAATCAAAAATAAATTACTCTAATGGAATAGCATTTGAAAATTATGAACTTTTTACTGACCCCATGATATATGAATATTCCACAATTGATTTACCACCAAGCCATATACCAAATGCAAGAAGCGCAGAACAAGATTATTTTACATTATTCGAATTTTCAGCTAAATGGGATAGAGTACCAACTATGTTAACTCAAAATCATGTTTCTGTTATTAATGGATTTATGGGTCAAACTACTGGTTTTAATAAAAAATTTTTAAAAAATTATATAACTATTTTGGGTGAAGATCCCGCAAGTGATCAAACAAAGTATATTCATGGGAATGTAGGCAAAGGTACTTTTACATTTTTTGGAGGGCATGATCCCGAAGATTATAAACATTACGTTGGAGATCCACAAACTGATCTTTCTTTACATAGAAATTCACCTGGGTATAGACTAATTCTAAATAATGTACTTTTTCCTGCAGCTAAAAAGAAAAAAAGGAAAACGTAAACAGTTAACTAGAAGCACTTTCGTATAATTTTACACCTCTTGTCCAAATTAACCTTGTTAAACATAGGAATACGATTGTAACTAAAAATTGTGAACCCAATAAATAAATNTCAGGTCCAAAAATAAGAGTTCTTGCAGGAACTGATGTTATCATTGCCATTGGGAAAACTGTAAATACTATTCTTCTAAATTTACCTTTGTAAATTGAATCAGGTCTTCTTGAATATTTAGTCATTTCACTAGATAACCAACCTCCAACTGAAAAATTTCGATACCAAAAAACCAAGCAAGATATAATAAACTCAATACAATAAAAAATTAAAATACCCATAGAGAAAGAAATAATAAAAATAATTAAATCCATAAAATAAAATTGTCCATGATAATCATATAAAAGTTTAAGTAATAAGCAGAAAAGAATAACAAAAGATACAATTGCATAACTTGAGACATATCTTAGTGAAAGAAAAAATTGAGAATTAACAGGCTTTATAAGTACAAAATCTAGTTCACCCTTAACAACCATTGTATTTAATGTAAATGTATTAGAACCGAAAAAGAAAACAAAAACAGTATCTGTTAGATACATCACTATTAAAAAAATAATAACAGCTTGTTGATTAAAATCTCCCAAAACATCAACATATGAAAAAATTATACTCCAAAAAAAATACATAGAACCATAAAAGATTGTATCAATAAATAAATCTCCTATAAAATTCATTTTAAATTCCATATCTCTTGTTAAACTGTTTTTAAAAAAAGCAGTCCATAAATTAATGTATCTAAGAACCATAAGCCTCATAATCTCTTATACCCAATTTATAAATAAAAGAACCAACTATACTGAGCACTAAACACCAAAAAATAGCTAAAANAAAACCATTATAAATTTCCTGTTTTGTTAGAAGACTAGTAGCTATACTTACTGGGAAATCAACTAAATATCTTATTGGAGTCCAATTAATAATATTTAAAATATTTTCAGGGAAAAATCGTATTGGTATATATTGACCTGATAATATTAACATAGCAAGATTATATGAAACAACAAGTGATCTAACTTCACCAAACCAAAAAGCAAAACAAATCATTATAAAATAGATACAATATGATATATATATTGATATAAAAAGTGCAGGTAAAAAATATAAAACAGTTGAAAATGAATTAAAAATCATACCTGGAAAAATAAAAACAAATCCTATTAAAATAAATGTATAAACAATATAATACAGTGAATTAAATCCTATAAACATCATGAAATGATACCAAAAATATGAAACAGGTCTTATCAAATATTTATTAATTTCACCTGTTCTAATTGCTCTAATCATTTCACCTGAACTATGCCAAGAAGATTTCAATTGGCCAATAATTATCGATAAAAAAATAAAAACAATTAACTCGTTAAATTCAAAATTTTTTACAGTTTCATATCCTTTGGCTTTAAAAATTAAACTCCATATTTGATACTCGATAAATAAACCTGACATTATTGCAATTACGCCAACTAGTGCATTTGCTCTGTATTCTAGAGCTTGTATCCAATTCATTCTTAAAACAGATATGTACTTAGTAGCTATTGAAATCACTTAATATATTTATTTGGATTTTCAAAAAAACTACGCATTGTCTCCTCAACCGGGAGATCCTCAAATAATAAAGATGCGGGAGGAGTCGTATCTAAAAGTTCCACTAATAAACCTTGTAAATTATCCTCTGGTAATTCTGCAGTTATAATATTTTCATTTAGCTCAAAAGCAAAAGATTTAGAAATTTTTGCAATTAAATTTATATCAAAATTTTTAGGAAGTTCATAAATCAATTTTCTCTTAGGATTTATATTATTTATCAATTCTTTAAAATCACCATCATAAATCTTTTCACCTTTATTAAGTACAAAAACTCTTTTACACATTTCTTGAATATCTTTTGTGTAGTGACTAGTTATAACAAAAGTTGTATTATATTGTTCATTATGGAATTTTACAAATTCTCTTATTTTAGACTGTGAAATAACGTCAAGACCTAAGGTNGGCTCATCTAATAAAACAATCGAAGGACTGTGAAGTAGAGATGCTATAATTTCCATTTTCATTCTTTCTCCAAGTGATAACCTTCTAACTTGAATATCAATTTTATCTTTAACATCTAACAATTCAATAAGCTCATCTAAAATCAATTTATATTTTTTATCATCTATTTTGTAAATATGCTTATTAAGTAGAAAAGATTCAGAAGCAGGAATATCCCACCATAATTGATTTTTTTGGCCCATGACGACAGAAACTTTTTTAAGATAATCATGGTTGCGTTCCCAAGGCTTATATTTATCTACCAAAATAGATCCATTTGTGGGATGTAATAAACCAATTATCAGTTTAATCAAAGTTGTTTTACCTGCACCATTTTCACCAAGAATACCTAAAATTTCTCCTTCTGATATTTTAAGATTAATATTTTTTAAAGCATGAAATAAAAAATAATCTCTTTTTATAAAAGATCTTATTGCTGCCTTAAGACCTGGATTTCTTTTAAAAATTTTATAAGACTTTGATAGGTTTTGAATTTTAATATTCATTATCAAAATTTATATAAAGAATATAAAATTATTAAACTGTTTTATTTAAGAATGGTAATTTTTTTTGAATGTGTAAATTTTGATGATGAAATTTTTAATAAATAAATTCCACTGTTCATATCATTTGATGAAAAACTTTTTGAATAATAACCTGCAAGATGAAATGTATTTTGTATAGTTTTAATTTTTCTTCCATTTAAATTAAAGATTTCTATTTTTATAATATCATTTTCAGGAATTTCATAATCAATAGTTGTTATTGGATTAAATGGATTAGGATAATTTTGAGATAAAAATAATCTTTGAGGAATATTTATTTCAGAGTCTAAGCATTCTCCTGGATTAGTNCCTTCTTGAACACATTCACCGCAAACATCAATAAATGAATTACCATTACAAATACCTGCACAATCTATAATATAATAACACTCTGAATTTTGGGTTGCGTCTGGATTAAAATTACATGCATAAATATCAGTACAACCAAAAATTTCTTCATCATTACAAATACCATTTTCATCTAAGTCAATATTATCAAAACCAAAACATGGGTCGTAATCATTACATATNCCATCATTATCATCATCTATATTATCTAATCCAATGCATATATCAATATCATTACATATNCCATCACCATCATCATCAATATTATTTAATCCATTACATAAATCTAACTCATCACAGATACTATCTCCATCAATATCATTTAAACATAATCCATTACAATCAAAAAATTGTTGAGCATACAAACAACTACCATTATCAAAATTTGCAAATGAATTATAATTACATGCATTTTCACTTGTGCATCCTAAAATAAATTCTTCATTTATATTAAAAGTAAAAGGATTAAACCCATTACCTACCATCATATTATTAGAAAAATTAATAGTTTCATCTAAGCAAAAAAATTGATTACTTGCTGCATGATAATATTTAAAAGATATTATTTCTTCTGAAGTTTGATTACTATAAATCATAATTGGAAATTGAATCAAACCCGACAATGGGAAAAGAGAACCATAAACATAGCCTCTTATCTCATCTTCAACTAGACTAATCAATATATCATTTTCACTACCATTCTGCTGACCATTTACTAATATTTGAGCAGTAATAGAACCATTAAATTCAAATTCATGATAATCAAAAGTTTCTAAATTAATTGGTAAACTACACATCCCACAATCATCAAGGATATACCCTTGTGGAAAATCACAATTACAACCTTCATTTGAATACCAGCAACTTCCATCATCCAAATCTGCATTTTCATCATAATTACAAGCTTGAATATCAGTACATCCTGAATTTAAAGATAGAGATGATAGTGAATCTATTATAACAAAACTTAAATCATACCATGGTTCATCAGATGATGGGATTGCATCAAAATATAGATTCTCAGAATAATCATAAATTTTAAAAGTTGGATAAAGTCCTGAACTGATATAACCCTGTGTTAATTGAGAGCCATCATTTCCCATAATTGGAATATCACACACATCTCCACTACATAAATCTAAATTCCATTGTCTAGACCCAATACANACATCATTAAAAAATGCCCCAACCCAATCTTCTTGTTGTATGTTCAATCCATCAATGGTAACAAAATTAAAATAATAAAAAGATTGTTTTGAAGATGAATTAAATGAAAATTGTTGAGGGAAGCATTCAGGTCCATTTACAGNATAATCAGGATTTAATACAAAATTATCAGGGCAGTCTCTAACATTATCATTAGAAAATAATAATGAATTGGATACAAAAAGGATACTGATATAAATCAATTTATAAACCAAATCAAACCTTTCTAAAAATAATATAACGAACTAAAATATAACTATTTNAACAACCTACTTAATTAACATTATTTTTTGAGTTTCAGCATATTGCTGTGATATGATTTGTACATAATATATACCACTTGAATAATCTGCTGCATCCCANACGATTGAATGCTCTCCTTGTCCTGTTAATCCATTAACNAATACATCTACTTCTCTACCTCTTATATCAAAGATAGATAGCTTNATATTNCTTTCATTTTCCATNACAAATGAAATATTTGTTNTAGGATTAAATGGATTTGGATATGCTGGNAATAGCCTAACATTATTAGGTATTGTTGGTATGTTTGTTAAGCTTAATGTATTATAAGCATCNCCAATAATCATATCCTTNCTAAANANTAATTCTTTATTTAAAGCATAATACTTATCNGTTTCATTATCATAAAACTCAAAGCTAAGATCTTCATTACCTGTATTATGACCGTAAACCATGAGCGTNAATACTAATTCTCCAGTAAGCGGGAANANTGTTGGAGAAACTTTNCCTCTAAGTTCATCNTNNGAGTAAGCATAAAGAATATCAGNTTGGTCAATCATAATATTNTCAATNTCAACAGATGCACTAATACTACCATTAAANTCATANTGNCTATAATATGAATCATCATCATTAACACCATCAATATAAGATGCTAAGCTACCTGAAGGATAANTNAANTCACCTGAATTTGCTAACTTTAACATATATCCACCACCTGGTACCATATTAAATGAAGGATAAAAACCAAANCCATCNTANTATGTTGCTGAANTTGTTTGNCTNTTNATNTAATCATCTGATGNAACTGGAGAAGAAAGCTGTTGCTTCAGTTACTNCTANAGCAGTTTGNGGGATATAACCTATCCAATTCCANTTGGTTGCCAAAGAAATAGGATTGGATGCTGGATCAACAGGCGTACCTTCATAAACCATCGTTCCACCTTCATTTAATCTTAANAAATANNTANTTTNNANANNTANATTAAATNNNGGNTAAAAACCAAAGCCATCATANTANGTTGCTGAANTNGTTTGACTCTTAATATAATCATCTGCTTGAGCTGGAATNGTAGAAAACGCAGAATTTATTCCCATATCATCTTGTACTGCATTCACTGAAAACCAATTCCAGTTGGAAGAAAAATTAATGGTTAATTNAACAGTTNCACCTGATAATGTTAATANAAATGGATCTGAAACGTTACCTTCAACCATATTAGTTACAAACTCTTTTGTTTCTGCAAGGTCAAGTACTTCATCATTTGAAGAACTATAATATTTAAAGCTAAGTGTTTCTCCTGATGTTTCGTTTGAATAAACCATCATTAAAAATGCATAACCACCTCCAAGAAATACTGGAACTTCTGATGCAACACCTATACCTCTTTGTTCTAAGCCTGAAAATGCTGCAACCATGTCTCCCATGGAAGAAATATCATTACCATCCGTATCGTAAACTCTAGAGGTTATTGAACCGTTATTTTCATAATCATTAAAGTTATCTAAAACACCATCTGCATCTAAATCCCAATCTGGATAGTTAGTTGGAGCATCTGGACATAGCTCGCAT
>PBFG01000028.1 GCA_002718585.1 Fidelibacterota bacterium
AACAAATAAAATGATATTATTAAAATAATATTTTATAACATATAAATTAGATAAGAAAGCGGGGTTTATTTAACCCCGCTTTTTTATTACAAATTCTTATATTTTGGTGTAAATTTTAATTATAATTATTAAAAATTATTTCATGCCAGAAAGAATTCAAAAAAAATTAGCTGCAATTATGTTTTCTTATTTGAACGAGTATGATGAGTACTTGAAAAAAGATGAGAAACACGCATTTAGCGTACTTAACGAATCTAAAAAAATCCTTAAAAAAAATATTGAAGATTATAATGGTAAAATTATTAAGTATCTAGATAATATGTCTTTTATGCAATTTTATTCTGCAACAGATGCGGTTAATTGTGCTATTGCTACTCATAAAAATTTTATAACTGAAAATTCACAAAATCCAGAAACATTTCAAATGAATCTTAAAATAGGAATTCATATGGGTGAAGTTTATGAAAAAGATAATGATTTATTTGGTGAAGGTGTGAATCTAGCTGCAAGAGTGCAAGCAATAGCTAAGCCAGGAGGTACGGTTACTACTCAAGCAATTTATAATTCTATAAGAAGTGAAGACCATATTTTTGTTAGAGATATGGGTAGGGTAAATCTCAAAAATATTAAAGAACCCGAAAGAGTTTTTAAAATTTATAATGATGAGATTGAATATAATAAGGAAACGCAAGAAGAATTAACTCAGAAATTAATAAGAAAAGATGTTCAACTAGTTGATAGAAAAATTGAAACTAAGAAAGAATTATCAATTGCTATTACATATATAAAAAATTTAGGTTCTCCTGAAGACGATTTTTTTTGTTATGGTATCACACAAGATTTGATTGTTGAGGCTACTAAGATTTCTAATATTAAGGTTTCTCAAATTAGTCAAATATTAAAACATAAAGATGAAGANTTNGAACTTACTGAACTAGGNGAAAAACTTAATGTNGATTTTGTATTAGGNGGTAATATAATGAAAATTGGAGATAATTTNAGATTATCTCTAGANCTAAAGGANGTCAATAAAAAATCTGATTTATGGATAGAAACNTGGGANGGNAATAATGATGTATTACAGGATATAAGAAGTAAAGTTTTGTATAAATTACTTGANTCTTTGAAAATTGAAATACCGGCCCANATTAAAAAAGTACTAGATACAACTAAACAAGTTAATCCTGAAGCTTATGAGTTTTTNATAAAAGCACAATANTTATCTACAACTGTTAAAAATAGGGCAGATTTANAAGTAATTCAAAATTTGTATCAAAAATCAATTCAAATAGATNCAGATTATATGAATCCNAGATANTTNTATGCATTTGAANTNTTAAGAATTAATGAAATNGATAAAGCAGTAAATNTNTTAAATGATGCATTAATNATTGCAAANAAAAATAATGATAAACCTGGAATTGCAGGTATTAATATTGTTTATGGCGCAATATATAAAAGTTGGGGAAAGTATGAAAAAGCAATTGAATATTATGAAGAATCATTAGTTATTAGAGTTGAAGAAAAAAACTTNCAAGATGAGGCGAAAGTATTAAATGGACTTGCACAATGTTATCAAAATTTAAATTATACTGAAAAAGCTTTTGATTGTTACAATAGATCGATTGAGATAAAGAAAAGTTTAGATGATAAACAAGGTGCTGCTTCAAGTTTATCTAATTTATCTATGTATTATAAAGTACTATCAGAGTATGGAAAAGCAATTGAAACTGCAAAAGAGGCAGCTGAATTATTTAAAGAAATAGAAAATCCNAGAGCTGAATTTACAAATAAATATTTTCTGGGAATGTATCAAAGCATTGTTGGCTACTTTGATGATGCAAAGAAAAATTTAAATGATGCATTATCATTTATGGAAAGTGTTAATGATTATAAAAATTTAGGTATGGTAAGAAGATTTTTAGGTTTAGTTGAATTAAACAATCAAAATTGGGAAGTTGCACAGAATCATTTTATTAAAGCATTAGAATTTCACCAAAAAGCTGAGTGGAGACCTGCATTAGAAGTTACTACACGATTTCTNGGATTAGCTTATTTATATGATGAAAAATATGATTTAGCTGAAAAATTCATTACTAAAGCTGTAAAAATTACAGAAAGAAGAACAAATACTGGATTTTATGGAATTACTGAGAAATTAATTGAACTTTTATTAAAATCAAAATTGAATAAATGTTCAGAAGAAGATGTAGATGCATTCGCAAAGCTTATTGAAAAAGAAAATTTAAATAATTTAACCTCATTCAATGTAGAATATTCAGCTATAAAGAGGGAGTTTTGGTATTTGAGTCAATGTTATTCAAATATTGGCTTATTTGATAAATCTGATAAATTTAAAAAATTAGCTTTAGATGATCTTATCAAATGTTCAGAATATATTGAAGATGAAAAAGTTAGAAATGACTATTTAACTCTACCCTTACTTCATAAAAAAATTAGGGGTGAAAATACTGAAGAATTAAGTGAGCCGATTAAAGAAGTTGTTGATACACCAAAGGAAAAAACTAATATATTTATGTTTTGTCCAGGTTGCGGTTTCAATAATGAAAAACAATTTAAGTTTTGTCCTCAATGTGGGACTAATCTTTCATCCTAATTTGTATAAATGAGTAAAACATCAATAATGTATACTGATGTAGTAGGTTATTCTAAGCTCACAGGTGATAATCAAGAAATTGCTCTTAAAATTTTAGAAGAACATAATCAAATTCTCAATAAGAATACAAAATCATTTTCTGGTAAAATAGTGAAATTGACAGGAGATGGTTTATGTGCTTTATTTAAAAATCCACTTGATGCTATAAATTGTGCTATTAACATTCAAAAAGATTTAAAGAAGAGAAATCAAATTAATATTGAGGAAAGAAAAATTCAAATTAGAATTGGTTTACATTATGGAAGTTATTTAGAAAAAGATAATGATGTCTTTGGTGATGGAGTAAATTTAGCAAAATCAATTGAGCCTATTGCACCTCATGGTGGAATTGCTATTAGCTCAGTACTTAATGAAATGATTAATAATGAGAAAGATATTTATATAAGAGAATATATTTTAATGGATTTTGATTCAAAGAAAATTCAAACTTATCAAGTTTATCTTAGTTTAACTGACTGGTTTCATAATAGTGATAAAAAAAATACTCAAATTGTAGATTCTAAGATTTTTTATGATGAAGCTCATAATTTATTTCATAATGGAGATTATAGTGCTGCAATAAAGTTTGCTACNTTAGCTCTTAATAATGAAAAGTTGGAATCTAAAAATGAAATCTTATCTTTTATATGTCATAATTTTGTTTCACTTGGAGAATTTGATTACGCAGAACAGCTTATTTTAGAAATTGATAATTTTTATAAAACTATAAAATCAAATGCCAATGAAGAAGATTTTGCTCATTTATTAAAAATGAAAGCAGGTATAAAATTTAACTTAAAAAAATATGATTCAGCTATTGAATTATTTGATCAATCATTAAAATTAATGATAAAATCAAATCCTGAGTATGTTAATGAAATAATTTATCATTTATGTGTGGCTTTGAATATGAAAAATGAAAATAATCTTATTAAAAAATATATAGATTTAAAAAATAATCATAATATTGATTATGAAATATTAATTAATGGTATTGATTTATTAATTAATGAAAATATTAAAAATATTGAAATTGATAATTTCATTAAAAAAGCTGAAATTATAAAAAAATCTTATCTTAAGATATTGNTATACAGGATAATATCAATGATTTACTTCAATAATAGTGATTATGATAATTCTCAAAAGTATATTTCAAATTGTCAACATCTTTTAAGTAGTAGTAAAGATAGTATTTCAGATAAAGAACAAAAAAATAAATTTATTGAAAATATTTTGATCCATAGGCATATAATGGAATTTTCAGATAAAATTTCAGATTATCATTTAAAGAAAACTATGGAAGAAATAAAAAAGACTGATTCATCAATTGAAAATTCTATTGCACCCTCAGAATTTTATAAATTTTGTACAGATTGTGGTAATGAAAATACTAATAATTTCAAATTTTGTGTAAACTGTGGAAATAATTTGGAAATGAATTAAAGAAATATGAAAAAAAATTATAAGTTAAATATAATTTACGATGGGAGTTCTTTTTTTGGTTGGCAAGTTCAAAAGAGTGAGAGAACTGTACAAGGTGAAATTGAAAAAGAATTAAAAAATATTTTTAAAACTGATAAAATTAATTTAATTGGATCTGGCAGAACAGATTCAGGTGTTCATGCTAATTGTCAGGTTGCTAATTTTCACTTTGATACAAAAATGGATACAGAGCAAATAAAGAAAGCATTGAATAGAAAATTATCAAATGATGTCTATATTAAAGATTGTATTAAAGTTAATACTGATTTCAACTCAAGATTTTCTGCAGTAAGGAGAGAATATATTTATCAAATAACTGAAGATTTTAATCCATTGAACAGAATGTACTATTGGCATTGTAAATGGCCTATTAATCAGAAAAGATTAAATGAATGTTCTAACTTATTGCTTGGTGAACATGATTTTAGTTCATTTAGTAAAGCTTCATCAGAAACAAAAAATAAAATTTGTAAAATATATGAATCTAAATGGTCTTTTAATAAAACAGAATTAAATTATAAAATTGTTGGGAATAGATTCCTGCAACACATGGTTAGATTGCTTGTAGGAACTATGATTGAAGTTTCTAGAGAAAAAATAAAATTAAAAGATTTTAAAAATATTTTAGAAAATAAAGATTCTAAAATTTCTGCTGTAAGAGCACCTGCACAGGGTTTATTCTTAAATAAGGTATATTATGATTAAATTATTAATATTAATTACATGTAGTATCATTTTTTGTGATTCCAAAAAAATAATTAATGAAGAAATAAGTATNTCTAGAAATAATGCTATAACATATGCAATTGATAAAGTTTCCGATTCAGTNGTTGGTATAAATGTCACTCAAATTAAAAAGCAGTCTATTGATCCATTCTTTGATCCTTTTTTTCATCCATTTTTTAATCAAAATAGATCTTATAAAGTTGAAAATTTAGGTTCAGGAGTTATTATTTCTGAAGATGGCTTTATCATAACTAATTCTCATGTAGTAGAAAATGCAGATGAAATTTTAGTTTCTTTGTCAAATGGTAATTCATATGATGCTAATATAATTGGAATGGATGAATTAACTGATATAGCATTAATTAAAATTGAATCTGATTCTAAATTACCATTCTCTGAAGTAGGTGATTCAGATAATTTAATCGTTGGAGAATGGGCAATTGCATTAGGTAACCCTCTTGGCTTATTTGATGTGTCAAGTAAACCAACTGCAACAGTAGGTATAATAAGTGGAATTGGGTTGAATTTTGGTCAAAAACAGTCAGGTAAAGTATATCAAGATATGCTCCAAACTGATGCATCAATAAATCCAGGTAATAGTGGAGGGCCTCTAATAGACGTTTTAGGAAATATTATTGGTATAAATACATTTATAATGACTAATTCTTCATATAGTGAAGGTTCAATAGGAATAGGTTTTGCAATTCCAATTAATAGGGTTATGGAAATTACTAATCAGTTAAAAATTTATGGTAAAATTGATAGAAAATTTGAAACTGGCATTCATGTACAAAAGCTAAATAAGACCATGAAAAAAATTTTAAAAATTGATGACAAAACAGGTGTAATTATTACTAATATAGATAAAGGATCTAGTGGTGAAAAAGCAGGTTTAATGATAGGAGATGTTATTTTATCAGTAGATGATAAAAATATTTCAAATATTTCAGACATTTTAAAAGTGATTGATGAAGGGCTTAGAAAAGCTGGTGATTTTGTTTCATTNAAAATATTAAGAANTAATAAAAAANTAATAATTAACTTAGANCTNAAAGCAATAAAAAATAATGGAGTCACANACTAATGATTAAAAGATATTCAACNGAAGATATGACNAGAATATGGTCAGATNAAAATAAATTCAACACTTGGAAAATTGTNGAACTTGCTGTTGTTGAGGTTATGGCTGAAAAAAATATAATTCCNAAANAAGCATCAANAGTTATTCATGAAAAAGCAGATTTTGATGTTAATAGAGTTTTAGAAATTGAAAAAACTACCAGACATGATGTGATNGCCTTTTTAACCAATATGGCNGAATATATTGGACCTGATTCTAGNTTTGTACATATGGGTATGACTTCATCNGATTTACTTGATACTTCTNTAGCTTTACAATGTAANGAAGCAGGTGAAGTTATTTTAAAAAAGTTAAATCAATTTAAAGANATTTTGAAAGNAAATGCNTTAAAGTATAAAGACACTTTTCAAATAGGAAGATCTCATGGTATTCATGCTGAACCTATTACATTTGGTTTAAANAATGCACTTTGGTATGAAGAAATTAAAAGAAATATTNAGAGATGGGAAAGATCTTTANAAATGATTTCAGTTGGNCAGATTTCTGGAGCAGTTGGNACATATCAACATATTGATCCGGAAATAGAAATTCTTGTTTGTGAAAAGTTAGGTTTAGAAGCTGAAACTGTATCAAATCAAGTAATTCAAAGAGATAGACATGCTGATTATTTACTTAATCTATCACTCATTGGTGCTACAATTGAAAAAATATCAATTGAAATTAGACATTTACAAAGAACAGAAGTATTAGAAGTTGAAGAGTATTTTTTAAAGGGTCAGAAAGGTTCATCTGCTATGCCTCATAAAAGAAATCCGATTGTTACTGAAAGAATGACCGGTTTTGCAAGATTGCTTAGATCCAATGCATTAGCATCATTAGAAAATGTTGCTTTATGGCATGAGAGGGATATTTCTCATTCTTCAGTAGAAAGAATTATTTTACCAGATTCTACAACATTAATGGATTACATGTTAAATAAAATGTGTTTTTTAATGGAAAATCTTTATGTTTATCCAGAAAATATGATGAAAAATATCAATTTAACAGGGGGATTAATTTTCAGTCAAGAAGTTTTATTGGCATTAGTTAAATCTGGTATTACTAGAGAAGATGCATATGAAATAGTTCAAAAAAATGCTATGCAGGTTTGGAAAGAAAAAAAAGATTTTAAAGAATTATTGAAGCAAGATAACATTATTACTAATAAATTATCAAATGATGAAATCGATGATTTATTTGATTTAGAAAAAATTTTAATTAATATTAACAAAATATATAAAAGGATAGGGATAATAAAGTGAATGAAATAAAAAAACAATTAAATTTTACACTTAACGATTTAAAAATTGAAAAAAATATTGGAGAACATTATAAAGGTAAAGTAAGAGATAATTTTCATATGAATGATAAAATTCTAATGGTAACATCTGATAGAGTTTCTGCTTTTGACCATGTTTTAGGGACAATTCCATTTAAGGGTCAAATTTTGACAGAAATTGCTAATTTTTGGTTTGATAAAACTAAAGATATTGTGCCAAATCATATAATCTCTTCTCCTGACCCACAAGTTTTGATTGCAAAAAAAGCAAAAACATTGCCAGTTGAAATTATTATTAGGCAATACATTACAGGTAGTTTATGGAGAGAATATTCAGATGGTATAAATGGTCAATATGGTTTCGATATTGAAGATGGACTCAAGCAAAATCAAAAGTTTGATCAATGTATTATCACGCCATCAACTAAGGCTGAATATGGGCAACATGATGAACCTATATCTAGGGAGAAAATAATTTCTGAACTAGTTCCTGAGGATATTTATTCAAAAGCTGAAGATTACGCTCTCAAGCTGTTTAAAGCTGGACAAGAATGGGCTGACAAAATGGGACTTATTTTAGTAGATACAAAGTATGAATTTGGTATGTATAATGGAGAATTGATAGTAATTGATGAAATACATACACCAGATTCAAGTAGATATTGGATTAAAGAATCATATGATGAGAATTTCAAAAAAGGTTTACCTCAAAATATGCTTGATAAAGAAAATATTAGACAATGGCTTATTGAACAAGGATTTAAAGGAGAAGGTACACCTCCTAAACTTAGTGACGATATAAGAATTCTATTATCAGAAAAGTATATGGAACTATATAAGAAAATTACGGGTAATGATTTTGAGCCCTTTAGTGGTGATGTCAAAAAGAGAATAATAAATAATCTGGAGAAAGCATCAATCCTATAGAAGTAAATAGTATTAAGGTTTTATTAAAGAAATCAATTGCGAACCTAATAACCATAATAAATTTAATTTTAGGTTTTTCATCGTTGGTACTAATTGGACTAAGTTTATCTGGAATTAAAAATTATATTGAAATTGCTTGTATTTTAATTTTTACAGCAACATTTGTAGATGTATGTGATGGTAAAGTAGCACGTAAACTAGGTACGTCAGGAGATTTTGGTAAACAAATAGATTCACTCGCAGATATTATCTCATTTTGTTTGGTTCCTTCATTTTTGATTTTTTATTATTCATATGAATTGACACATTTTGATTTGATTAGTCTAATTTTGGTTAGCTCATTACCTTTAGTGTTTGGTGCAATTAGACTAGCTAAATTCAATGCATATTCTATTCAATCTGATGGATCACATTATTTAGGATTACCTACACCAGCAAATGCAATTTTTATTTGCTCATCTATTTTATTTTATTACCAACTTTCAAATATTCTATTAGTAGAGGGCTTATATTCAAGTTTATTTATTTTTGATTTTTTTAAAAAAATTTTCTTTAAATTTTATATTTCATCTGAAAATGTAGTCATAATTGTATGCTCTATATCCTCCTTTTTATTAGTTTCAAATATCAAATATTCAAAATTTCCTAAAGTCTCGTTTAGTAGTAATAAAGATAATATTAAAAATATTTTTGGTTTATTAATATTTAGTGTTTTTCTTTTCATTGGAATAATTATTAAAGAATATCAAATTGTAATGTTATTTTTTATAAGTTATTATATTATTTCTGGTATCTTAAAAGCATTAATCAGTAAAATAAGTGGAGGGGTATGAAAGCAAAGATTTATATTAAATATAAAGAGGGTATACTTGATCCTCAGGGTACAGTAACCAACAAGGCTTTAAAGTCAATTGATATTAAAGGCATAGAATCAATTGGTATTGGGAAATATATTGAAATGGAATTTGATAAAAATATATCCAAAGATGATGCAAAAAAAATTGCTGAAGAATCTTGTAAAAAAATGCTAGCAAATCCAAATACAGAAACTTACTCTTATATAATTGAGGACTAGGCTATGAAATTTGCAGTAATAGTTTTTCCAGGTTCAAATTGTGATTATGATGCATATTATGCATTAAAGAATATTGGTTTTGATGTAGAATTTGTATGGCATAGAAATACATCTTCATTATCAAATTTTGATGGAATTTTTATTCCTGGTGGATTTTCTTATGGAGATTATTTAAGAACAGGAGCCATAGCAAAGTTTTCACCTGTAATGAAATCTATTAAGGAAGAGTCAAAAAAAGGTAAAATTATCATTGGAGTTTGTAATGGATTTCAAATTCTTGTTGAATCAGAATTATTACCAGGCTCATTAATTAATAATAAAAATATTAAATTTTTGAGCAAACAGGTTAAATTGAGAGTAAAAACTTTTAATTCGATTTTTACTAAAAGTATTGAAAAAGAGTATTTGAAAATGCCCATTGCTCATAAACAGGGGAATTTTATAGCAGATTCAGATACATTGCAAACATTAAAAGATAATGATCAGATACTATTTGAATATGATATTAATCCCAATGGATCAATGCTAAATATTGCAGGTATTACAAATAAAAAAAGAAATATTTTGGGCATGATGCCTCATCCAGAGCGTGCTTCTAATAGTTTGTTAGGTTCTGAAGATGGGAAATATATTTTTGAATCTTTAATAAAAAATTATGTATAAGAAATCTATATTTTTACTATTATCAATTATTTTAATAGGGTGTATTATTGGTACAGCCTTATCAATGTTGATTGGATTTATAATGCCAGATGGAGTTGTTAAAGATTTTTTTATTTTATCTCATTCATTTGGCTTTGGACATAGTCCAAACAATTGGATTAATCTTGGGCCACTAAGATTTAAATTAGGTTTATTTTTTGATGTCAGTATTTTAAGTATTATTGGAATTTTTGTTTCTTGGTACATTTTGAGATATTTTAAGTAAAATTAAGGAGAATACATGGGTATAGGACCAATGCAAATTATTATAATTCTCATTGTAATTCTGTTATTATTTGGTGGAAAAAAAATTCCAGAACTTGCTAGAGGTTTAGCGCAAGGTCTTAAAGAATTTAAAAAAGCCTCTAAAGAAGTTGAAGATGAAATTAATAAATAATTCATTTTAGTTTATGTCAGGTCATAGTAAATGGTCAACAATAAAGAGAAAAAAAGGTGCTGCTGATGCAAAGAGAGGAGCGGTTTTCACTCGTCTTTCAAAAGATATAACTTTAGCAGCTAGAGAAGGAGGAGGCTCAATAGATATGAATCCTGCTTTGAGATTAGCGGTAAAAAAAGCTAAATCATCTAATATGCCTTCAGCAAATATTGATAGAGCCATAAAAAAGGGTACAGGTGAATTACCCGGAATCAAATATGATGATTTTGAATTTGAAGGTTACGGACCTCACTCTGTTGCCATACTTATTGAGGTTATGACTGATAATAAAAATAGGACCTTACCTGAAATCAGAAATATAATGACTAAAAATGGTGGTAATTTAGGTGAATCAGGTTGTGTAAATTGGATTTTTGTAAAAAAAGGTATTTTTACAATCCAAATTGATAAAATTACTGAAGATTATTTAATGGAATTACTTGAAGATTCAAATATTGAAGATATTATTTTTGAAGAAGGTTTTTTTGAAGTGATAGTAAGTTCTGATGATTTTAAAATTATAAGTGATATTTTTGAAAAAAATAGTATTGATTATGATGGAGAAATATCTTTAGTACCTCAGAATTATGTAGAGTTAGAATTAAATCAAGCTGATAAGATAATAAAATTGCTAGAGCTTATTGAAAATCATGAAGATGTTCAGAAGGTCCATACAAATTTTAAAATAAATTAATTATGATTATTTTAGGTATTGATCCAGGTTTGACTAGAACTGGATACAGTATTTTATCAATCGTTAAGGATAGACCTAAGCTAATTGATTATGGTGTTATTGAACCAAATAAAAATGATAATCTCTCAAAAAGATTATTATCTATTTACACTGATATTAATGAGCTAATTGAAATTTACAGTCCAAATATATTATCCATAGAAGATATATTTTATGGTCGAAATGTAAAATCTGCTTTACTTTTAGGGCAGGCGAGAGGAATTGCATTTTTGTGTGCAGCAAAAGTTGACATACCTGTATATGAATTTTCAGCTAAAAAAGTAAAACAAGCTGTAACGGGAAATGGAAATGCCGATAAAACACAATTACAATATATGATAAAACAAATTTTTAAATTAGAATATCTACCAAGTCCTTTGGATGCTTCGGATGCAATTGGAATTGCTTTGTGTTATATATATCAAAATAAAATTAATGAGTTATGATTGAATATATTAATGGTAAATTAATAAGTAAAAATCAATCTATAGCGATAATTGATGTAAATGGATTAGGCTATAGAGTTAATATTACTAATAATACTTTAGAAAAATTACCTAGCCCAGAAAAATTTGTTAAGTTATTAATATTTTTCCATGTTTATGAAAACGGTCAAGAACTTTATGGGTTTTTTGATGAAAAAGAAAGATTTTTATTTACAAAACTTATTACAATATCAGGTATAGGACCCAAAACTGCAATTAATATGTTATCTGTTCTTCCACCTGATGAATTTAGAAACAGATTAATTTCAGGTGAAGTTAAATTGTTAACTTCATTACCTGGTATAGGACCTAAAACTGCTAAGCGAATTATAATTGAATTAAAAGATGATTTAGGTCCATCTGATAGTTCAGAATTAGGAATTAAAGAAACTTCCAAAGTTAACGATGCATCTTCTGCATTAAAGAATTTAGGTTTTTCTCCTCTTTTAATTAGAGAAGCCGTTGCTAAGGTTTTAAAAAATAATAAAGAATTGAGTACTGAAAAAATAATAACAGAGTCTCTCAAAATATTAAAATGAATTATAAGAAAACATCATTATATAAAGAACATGAAAAATTAAGTGCTAAAATAGTCCCATTCGCTGGTTTTTTAATGCCTGTTTCATATAAGGAAGGTTTAGTTGGTGAGTATAAAGCTGTTAGAAATTCTGTTGGAATGTTTGATGTCTCGCATATGGGTAAAATATCTTTGGAAGGCGAAAATATTTCAAAATTACTTAATTACGTTACAGTGAATAATGTAGACAATTTAAATGATGGTGATGCTCAATATAACATGTTCTGCGATTATAAAGGCAATGTAATAGATGATATAATAGTCTACAGACATAATAAAAGTAATTTTTTCTTAATAATTAATGCATCAAACATAGATAAAGATTACGAATGGTTAATGAGTTTAAATAAGGATGTAAATCTACAAATAAAAAATCAATCAAATGATTTTTCAATTATAGCTTTGCAAGGACAAGATAGTAGAAAAGTCATGAAAGAAATTTTCAGTATAGATTTAAAACATATGCAGTTTTACACATTTGAAACTTATAATATATTTGATAATGATGTTATAGTAAGTAGAACAGGATACACTGGTGAATTAGGTTTTGAATTGATTGCTAATCATAACGTAATTGTTAAAATATGGAAAAAATTAATTGAAAAAAATATACAGCCTTGTGGTTTAGCATCGAGAGATGTTCTAAGAATTGAAATGAAATATTGTTTATATGGAAATGATTTAACTGATTCAATTAATCCTATTCAAGCTGGATTAAGATGGGTTGTAGATTTAACGAAAGAAAATTTTATTGGTAAAAAATATTTACAAAATGAATTAGAAAATATTACAAAGATATTAATTTGTTTTGAAATGATAGAGAAATCAATTCCAAGAAAGAATTATGAAGTATATCATGATGAAGAAAAGATAGGTATTGTCAGTAGTGGGACTTTTTCTATTTCTTTGAATAGAGGAATCGGTATGGCTTTTATAAATTCTAAAAGTTTAAATAATAATAATATAAGTATTAAAATTCGAAATAAAATGTACAAAGCAAGAGTTGTAAAACCACCATTTATAAAAAATAATTCTCTACATTCATAAAATGAAGATTTTGAAAAAAGAAATGATAGGACTTTTTTTAATGGTATTAGGCTTACTAATTAGTTTAAGTATTATTGGATATGATTATACAGAACAACCTGGTGGTTTTACTAATCCTCCTGAAAGTTGGTTAGGACATTTTGGAGTATTCGTAGGCTATCCTTGTCATATGGCTTTGGGCTATTTATCACTTATCCTGCCTTTAACTTTATTAATTGCTGGATATACTTTTTTTTCAAGTAAATCTTTCAAAGAATATTATAAATTTTTGACATATTGCTTCTCATTATGTATATGGCTATCTATTTTTTTTTCGATTCTAAAAATTGAATATTTATCAGGTATATATGATGATGCCAATCAAACTGGTCTTACTAATCTAATAGGATACAATTTGTCTGTCTTTTTAGTTGATATTTTTGGTTATTTAGGAAGAGTTTTGATAATGACATTATTAGCAATGTACTTTGTGATTTTAGTTTTCAAAGTTTCCATCTATGAAAAAATTTCATTTTTTAAAGATCTTATTTCAAAAAAGATTCAGATTATTTTTAACAAGATTAAAAATTTTTTTAAAGGTGTAAAAGAAAAGTTTTTAAAAATTAAAAATAAATATTCCTCCCAAACAGATTATGATGATTCAAATGAAAAAAATAGTGAAAATATTATTCAAACAAATAGCTTAGAAATTACTAAAAATGAAAAAATAAGTTTAGATGAATCACAAGAAGTACAAATTTTAAATAATGAATTAGACTTAGATCAAATTAATGATTTAGATGATAATAATATCGATGAAGACATTAAAGCAGAAGAGAAAAATATTGAAGAAAAATCTGATCATAATAATGATCATTTAGTTATTGATGAAGAAATGTATATTGAAGAAGGTGATCTGGATGAAAAAATAAATGAAGAAAATAAGTATCTAAATTATAAGCTACCTGAACTTAAGTTTCTTGACGAACCTTTAGATATTATTACTCATAACGAAGATATTCTCAAGGAAAAAGGTGAACAATTATCATATGCTTTAAATTCTTTTGGTGTGTCTGGTAAAATTGTTCGGATTTCTCCAGGACCAGTAATAACCTTATTTGAAATAGAACCAGCAGAAGGAGTAAGAGTTAATAAATTTACAAATTTATCTGAAGATTTATCCAGAATAATGGGTGGAAAAAGGGTGAGAATTATAGCTCCAATCCCTGGTTCAAGATCGGTTGGTATTGAGTTGCCAAATGATTCTCCTTCAATAGTTTATTTAAAAAGTATTTTAAATTCAAAAAAGTATGTTGAGAATAAATCAAAACTTAAAATAGCATTGGGAAAAACTACAACTGGAGATGCATTCTTTTTTGAATTGAATAAAATGCCCCATTTACTTGTTGCAGGAGCAACAGGCGCAGGAAAGTCAGTATGTATAAATACAATTATTATATCAATTTTATATAATGCTAAACCTGATGAAGTTAAATTTATTTTAATGGATCCCAAAAAAGTTGAGTTAACAACATATAAGTCTTTAGTTGGTTATCATTTAATAACAGCAAAAAATCTAGATGAATATGTAATGACAACTTCTGAAAATTCTGTTTCAATATTAAATTCTGCAATTAACGAAATGGAAAGAAGATTTCAAGTTTTTTCAGATGTTAGAGTTAGAAATCTTGATGAATATAATACAAAAAGGAATAGAGATTCTTCGCTTGAAAATATTCCGCATGTTATAGTAATTATTGATGAGTTAGCAGACTTAATGATGACATCAGGAAGAGCAATTGAAGAACCTATAACTAGGTTAGCACAAAAAGCACGAGCAGTTGGAATGCACCTAATTGTTGCTACTCAAAGACCATCTGTAGATGTTATTACTGGCCTTATTAAGTCAAATTTTCCTGCAAGAATTTCATTTCAAGTATCTTCCAAAATTGATTCTAGGACTATAATAGATCAAATGGGAGCAGAAAAATTACTTGGAAGAGGCGATATGTTATTTTTACTCCCAGGTTCTGCATCACCAATAAGAGTTCATAATGCATATGTTACTTTAGATGAAATTGAACAAATTATGAATCATATTAGTAGTCAACCGAAACCAGATGAAGTAAAACTTCCTGAGATAAAAAAAATGGAATCCTCAAATGAATTTGATATATCTGACAATCAAGATGAATTACTAAAAGATGCTGCAGTCCTTGTTGTTGATGTACAGCAAGCATCAGTTTCACTTTTACAAAGAAAATTTAGAATCGGTTATAGTAGAGCAGGTAGAATCGTTGATGAACTAGAATCTTTAGGTATTGTAAGTGGATACAGTGGAAGCAAGGCAAGAGAAGTTTTAGTTGACCATACGTATATAAATGAAATTTTTGGCGATTAAATTTTTAATAATAATTACTTTTTTTTCATTTAATACTTTTTCTGCAGATACATTGCAATGTATAGAAAATTGGATTGACAAAAATTATATTTTAGATGAAAGGAAAGTAATAAATATTGATGCTTATGTTTCTATTGATAGCTCAGAATCATTTTTAGTTAATATTTTATTGGATAGAAAACTAAGTAAAGTCAAAATAAGCTTTAAAAATCAAATTCTTATTTTTGAAGATGATAAAAGTATTAAAGTTTTTACTGATACTAACCAGCTCTTTATAGATAATCCAGATTTGAATTTGATTAAAATTATTTTTTCAATCTTTCCTGAAAGTCCCTCATTATTTTTTAAAAATCATAAATTTAATTTTAAAAGTAATAATTATAGTGTTATAAATTTTTATGATTTAGAAAATTTAAATTTATTATATAATGATGATTGTTCAGGAATAAATCATATAAAATTCAAAAAGAAGGAATTTAATATATATGTTGATAAAATTAGTTTCTCATCATTAACTCAAAGTAAAAGTTATTTTGAGTTTGATGATAATTATTTTATATATGATTTAAGATATGAAGATTAATAATATTAAATTTAATTTTTTAAATTGGAAATTCATCTTAAGTATAGTTATAAGTATTGTTTTTTCATATTATGCATTTCAAGAATTTGAATTATCAAAAATCATAAAAGTATTAATAGATATCCAATACTCATACATACTGTTAGCAGCCATTTTATTGATTTTTTCTGTTTATATAAGAGCACTTAGATGGCAATCTTTTTTTAGTGAAATAAAACCTTCAACATATGATTTGTTTGGTTCTCAGATGATTGGATACTTTGGTAATAATACATTACCTTTAAGAGCTGGAGAATTTTTAAAGTGTATTTTTTTATCAAATACATACAAAGTACCTAAATCAATAATCTTTGGTACGGTGCTTTTAGAAAGATTTTTAGATTTTATGAGTATCCTCATAATCGCTCTTGTATCTATTTTTTTTATATCAATAAATTTTTTTGACCAATCTTTTAGAATATCCTTAATAGTAATGATATTTTTATTATCAATAGCTTTTATTTTGATTTATAAATTTAAATTTAGATATAATGGGCATAATAGATTTTTAGAAATCATGTTAAATATAATAAAAGGTTTTAGAAGTCTAAAAATAACGCAATTTTTTTTGATTTTAATATATACTCTATTAATTTGGTTCATTTACATCGTGGTAGTTTATTCGGCTCAGCTCTCAATGAATATGAATTTAACCTATACTGATGTAATAATAATTTTAATAATTAGTTCTTTAGCTTTATCTATACCTTCTGCTCCTGCTAACATAGGTGCATTTGAGTATAGCGTAGTTTTTTCCATGGGACTTTTAGGTTATTATTCAAATGCTATTGAATTTGCAATTATTCTTCATTTAGTAAGTTTCATTCCATATACAATTCTTGGTGGATTATTTTTTATTTATTACAATTATACACTCATAGATGAAAAATAAGTATTAAATTATATTTATCATTAATTGCTTATTAAAACAATTAAAAATTCAATTACAGTTGACAAAAATATGAGAAAAAAAATTGGTATTGTAGGTTTAGGATATGTTGGTGTGCCTTTAGCAGTAGAATTTGGTAAAAAATTTATAACAGTTGGTTATGATACTAATACTAATAGAGTCAATGAATTAAAGAAAGGCATAGATTCAACAGGAGAGGTTTCAAAGCGTAATTTACAATCCTCAATCAAGTTAAGTCTAACTTCAGAATTAGATAGTATAAAAAATTGTAATTATTATATTATTGCTGTACCTACACCAATTGATAAAAATAAAAAACCAGATTTAAAAATATTACTTAAAGCGACTAAATCCATCGGGTCAATATTAAAAAAAGGCGATATTGTTATTTATGAGTCAACAGTTTATCCTGGTTGCACTGAAGATGATTGTGTTCCTATCCTTGAAAAAGAATCTGGTCTAAAGTTTAATAAAGATTTTTTTTGCGGTTACAGTCCTGAAAGAATTAATCCTGGAGATAAAAAAAGAACTTTAACGAAAATAATGAAAATTACAAGTGGTTCGAATCTTGAGGTTGCAAAGAAAGTTGACAGGTTATATTCATCAATTATTAGTGCGGGTACCTTTTTAGCAAATAGTATTAGAGTTGCAGAAGCTGCTAAAGTAATAGAAAATTGTCAAAGAGATATTAATATTGCTTTCATTAATGAACTTTCAATTATTTTTGATAAAATGAATTTAGATACTAAAGAAGTTTTGGAAGCAGCTGGAACAAAATGGAATTTTTTAAATTTCACTCCAGGTTTAGTTGGTGGTCATTGTATAGGAGTAGATCCTCATTATCTTATTCACAAAGCAGAACAATTAGGCTATAAATCAAGTATAATGTCTGCTGGTAGAAAATTGAATGAATCACTTGTTGATTATATTAGTAGAAACATTTTAGATTTTTTAAAACAACCATCTAGTGAAAAATCTAATATTCTCATTCTAGGTGTTACTTTTAAGGAGAATTGTCCTGATACGAGAAATAGTAAAGTATTTGGAGTTTATAATAATCTTAAAAAGAATGGTTTAAATATTGATGCTTATGATCCATTTGCATCTAAAGAAGAAGTTCTTAAACATTATGGATTAGGTTTAATCGATTATGACGAAATAAAGAAAAATTTTTACGATTGTATTTTAGTAGCTGTTGGTCATGAGCAGTTTATCAATTTAGATTTAAATCAGTTTACTAAAACAAAGCAAAGTTTGATTTACGATTTAAAGGGTATTTATAATAATAAAGAATTTAGGAGATTATAATTAAGTTTATTGATTTAAAAAAACAGTATGATTTAATAAAAAATGATATAAAAAAAGATATATCAGACATATTAAATAGAACTGATTTTATTTTAGGTAAAGAAGTTGGAGAGTTGGAGTCTAAACTTGCAAAGTATGTTAGTGTCAAAGAATGTATTTCTTGTGCATCAGGAACAGATGCTTTATTAATTCCACTTATGGCTGAAAACATAGGAAAAGGAGATGCAGTTTTTACGACGAATTTTTCTTATTTTGCTACAACTGAGGTTATATCACACCTTGGTGCAACACCTATTTTTATTGACATAGAGCAAGATACATTTAATTTAAATCCAAATTTATTAGAAATTGAAATAAAAAAAGTAATTAAAGAAGAGAAATTAGTTCCAAGAGCAATAATTGCAGTTGATTTATTTGGACACCTTGCAGATTATTCAAAAATATCAATAATTGCAAACAAATATAATCTTTTATTAATAGAGGATGCAGCACAATCTTTTGGAGCTTCTTATGATAATAAAAAATCATGTTCTTATGGTCATGTTTCAGCAACATCATTTTTTCCTGCAAAACCACTTGGAGGTTATGGAGATGGTGGAGCAATATTTACAAATGATTCCAAAAAAGCAGACATTTACCGATCTATAAGAGTTCATGGACAAGGAATTGATAAATATGATAATATAAGAGTCGGTTTAAATAGTAGATTAGATACCATTCAGGCTGCTGTTTTGTTAAATAAATTAAAAATATTTGACTCTGAATTAGATTTAAGAAATATTGTAGCTAATTATTACTCAGATAAGTTATATAATTCTTTAATTATACCAGTAGTAAGAAATAACTATACTTCATCATGGGCACAATACTCTGTTTTAGCAAATGATAATGAGGAGAGAAAAGAGCTAATGAAATATTTAAATAATAATAAAATACCAGCTGTTATTTACTACAGAAAGCCATTTAATGAATTAGATATATACAAAAATGATTTAAGCGATATGTATCCAGTTAGTAAAGAGTGTAGTTCACGTATTTTCAGCATTCCTATGTATCCTTATTTAAATCGAAAGAATCAGGATTTTATCATAGATAAAATAATAAAATTTTATAAATAATCTATTTTATGATTGATTTTCATAATCACGTTCTACCAAATGTAGATGATGGTCCTAAAACTATCAATGAGAGTCTTGATATGCTAAAAACTGCTTATTCTCAGGGTATTAGCGAAGTGGTTAATACAATCCATTTTCAACATCCTAAAATGCATGATAAAAATGTAGATATTGATTTTTTAAAAGATAAAGTAAATCTGTTAAATCAAAAATTAAGAGATGAAAAAATTAATATTAAAATACATTTAGCTGCAGAGGTTTTTTATTTACCTAATTTATCTGAAATATCTTCAAATCCATTATTAACAATTGGTAATGGCAAGTACATGTTAGTAGAGTTTACGAATAATATTTATCCAAATGATTATGAAAAGATTTTTTTTGATTTACAAATGAAAGATATTTCTCCAATAATTGCACATCCTGAAAGATATAGATTCATTCAGAATAATGTAGATATTTTAGAAGATTGGATTAAAAAAGGTTTTATTATACAAATTGATGCAGGAAGTTTATTAGGATATTTTGATAAAAAAACTAAAAAAATTGTTGAATTGATAGTTGAAAAAAGTTATTTCCATTTAGTTGGTTCAGATGCACATAATAATAAAAAAAGAAACTTTTGTTTAGGACCAGCATATAATCTTTTGAAAAAAAAATATGGTGTTAAAATTATTGATACTTTAAAAAAGAATGCAAAATTATTATTAATTGGAGAAAAACTAGAGGAATTAAACATAAAACAAAGTGATAGTATGTTTAGTAAAATTAAAAGTAAATTCTTAAATAGATTAAAATAAATNAAATGAAAAATAAATTAATATTANTATTATTTTGTTCAATTTTTTACAATACNTTACTTATTAGTAATACCNCACATGTTAATAGNTATTTATCNGATCAAGAATTTATTACTGGTGAAGATGGTGTTATTAGAATGTATGTAAATGTACTNGGACATGTAAATCGACCAGGTACGTATTTAGTATATGATGGAATAGATTTTATTAGTTTACTATCATTAGCAGGTGGTGCTTCAAGAGGTGCTGATTTGACNGATNTAAAAATTATTAATGATGANACATATATTGTTAATTTCAAAGACTATTTAAAGAATGGTAAAATNANTCAAGATGTAAAGATNTTACCTAGAACTACAATTTATATTGAAGAAAGAATGGTTTCAAAGTTATTTAGAGGTACAAATGTTATNAGTAGCTTACTTCAATTATTAAANATTGCAATTACAATTGATAGAACTTCTAANTAAANAATATGTCAAATCCTGATAATCAAAAGCAAGATTTAACTTTAAAAGAAATATATTTTTTAATTCTNAANTATTATAAAATATTTTNTTNATCAATTTTTTCTTGNTTTATAATATCACTTTTTTATGTTTTTACNATNGATCCTACATATGAGTCNTATGGTTCTATNTTAATAGAAGATCCTCAAAATGACGTATCAAATATATTTCAAGTTGGTTTAGGAAAAACNAAAAATTTTTTAGAAAATGAAACAGAAATTCTTAATTCAAGAACTAANTCTGAAGANGTNATAAAACANATTTATNATTCTGGAGAAAAATTTTTNATTTTACAGAANAAACANGTTAANCATAGTTTTNTAAAATCTATTNTTAATAAACATTATTATATNGAAAATATGNTTTTAACTGACTCTTTATTATCTGAATTTTCAGAATATTTAAGGAAGTCNATGAGAATAGAAAATTCAAANGAAACTGATGTTTTAAAAATTTCAATTCAAAGTAAAAATCCTGAAGAAGCAGCTNTNCTAGTNAATACAATTATAGATGTTTANAANCAAAGTGATTTNAATTGGNCNACAGGTGAGATGCAACACTTAAAACAATTTTTAAAAGAACANCTTNCAATTAAAGAGATTGAGCTTAATAATATAGAAAATAAGCTAAAAGATTTTCAAGAAAATCAAAAAGTTTTTTCAATTAGTGATAATTATACTCTNTTGNTAAAAGAATTAAGGAACTTAGAATCAAATTATTANAATTTTGAAGCTGAGATAAATATNCTTGAAAGTCGTAAAAAGTTCATGTANGATCAATTATCTAAAGATGAAAAAAATCTNGCAAAATCTTTAGCTAACACAATGAATGCTAGATTAGATGCTTTNAGANCTGAAATAGCAATNAAAGAGGCTGAATTAATAAAAACTGTTAATCANAGAGGTGAAACGCATGAAGCTGTATTATCTATNAAAGATAAAATTGAAAGNCTNAAAGNTAAATTACAAATTGAAACTAANGANNTAATAAGCAAAGGTATTTCTGTATCTGATCCTTTATTNTANAGNCAAGAGGTAATGGATAGTTTGATAAAAGTAGAGTCAATTATACCAAATTTAGAATCTAAGAAATATGAATATAAAAATTTGATTGATGAATATGAAAANCAATTATCAGNTCTNCCAGAAAAAGTTTTAGAGTATACTAGATTAGAGAGAATTAGAAATATTCANTCTGAAACATATAGTTTTATGAGGCAGAAATTAGAAGAAGCTAGAATAAATGAAGCNTCTAAAATNGGTAAAATTAGAGTTGTTGATAGTGCAATACCTGAATATATTCCANTNAAACCNAATAAAAAATTATATGTTTTNTTAAGTNTNGTTTTGGGNANTATNNTAGGAATAGCAATTATTGGAANNAAAGAATTTTTTGATAATACNATTAAATCNATTGAACAAATTGAAAGAAGAGGGTTTTCATTNTTAGCTGTTATACCATCNATTGGTAAAAAAACANATAAAAGAAAAACAAAAAGATATATTAGTCAGAATAAAAATTTAGAAAAAATNGAAAGAAGNTTAATTACACACGAAGATCCTAAATCTCCAATTTCTGAGGCATATAGAGGTTTGAGAACNAGTTTNATGTATACAAAANTANATGATANTTGTAGNGTTATNTTAGTTAGTAGTGCAGGTCCAGGAGAAGGTAAGACTACTACAATAGCAAATCTNGCAATAACATATGCNAATCTTGGTAAGAAAACATTNCTAATCGATTCAGATTTAAGAAAGCCTGTANTACANAATATTTTTAAATTTGATAAAAGTCCTGGTNTGACTTCTTATTTATCAGGNAATNNANCCGATGAAAAAAAATTGATNAATTCAACTGATACNAAAAATTTAGATNTTATAACNTCTGGAGTAATACCTCCTAATCCATCAGAATTGNTNGAATCNTCAAANTTAGAAGAATTATTANTAAANCTNAAAAATAAATATGAGGTTATTTTATTTGATACNCCTCCTTTAATAGCNGTTACAGATGCATTCGTNCTAATGAAACANTCNTCACAATTTATATTAGTAGTAAGNGCTGGTGTAACNGAAAGATTNGCACTTGATAGGGTAATGACAAATGTTCATCAATCAGGGTTTAANGAAACNGGTGTTGTATTAAATGCTCTTGAGGANTCTCATGCTTATGGTGCTGGTTATTATTANAATTATTATCAATATTATTACGCTGAGAATTCTGAATAAATCAAATTAAATCTTTTAAGATTGATAAATTCAANCAAAATTAATCCTTACCTAAGTAATCTTTCAATAACAAGTATATGGAGTATAGGATCTTTTTTTNTTAATCTTTTACCCATTTATTTTCTTNANAATAATCTTTATGCAGAACTAATTGTTTGTACAACAACAATATTTTTNTTGAATCAGGTATTAACCTTNGGNTTGAGTGATTCAATTTTAAAATATGGTAATTCAATCCTATATTTAACNCTATTATTAATANTNATTAATTCNTTNGTAGNTAATTTTTTTTTAGANTATAAAATAGTATTNGGTAGTCTGGGTTTNTCATCTATGATTACAATTAGAAACTATTTTGTGAAAAATAATTTAGAANANAAACTAATCAAAATTACTTTTTTCATTGTTTTAGNTAGAATTTTNGCTTCTTATTTNATATTAAAAAATAATTTTTCAATTGAAAGTTATATAATTTTTCTTTTTTTNATACCNGGATTATTTNTATCNATATCAGGNTTANTTTTNNTTCGNTCNAAACANAATAATNTTAATTTAGTAATTAAAAAAGAAATTTTAATTTTTGCAATTNCTACATTAATATCTAGATTTTTATTTAANTANTCTACTCGNATAAGTATTTTTATCTTAGATAATCAAAAATCTTATGATGAATTAAAGATTTTTGGGTTTTTGCTATCTTTTTTAGGTGTCATTTCAATAATTAATCAATCGATACGTAGTGTATTAATTGGTAAGACATCATCNGATATTTCAATNGCAAAAGAAAAATTCTATTTATTAGTAAAAAAAATAAAATTNTTTATACCTGTTAATTTTATTGTTTCAGTAGTTTTATCTTCAGTTGTTTATTTTTCGTTTTCNAAGATAACATTAGATAGTATNGTATGGAATNTAGAAATAATAGTTTTGGTTTTCTTATTTTTTACNATTCATGGATTCATAATTTATTCNGGATTATTTAATATTTTTTTGAGAACTATCAANAAAATAGAAATAGAAATAATTATGAATTTAATAAGATTATTACTNATATATTTAGNTGGAACTATTTTGCATGGTATTCAATTTTTAATTGTATACTTATTTATATTATTTTTCGTTGAATTAATTTTAGCTAAAATTTCATCTCATCTATTATTAAATTGGAAAAAATAAAATCTATAATATTATTTTTATTAATTTTTATTATTTTTAATGACACTTTTGTTGCAGGTCAAATAGGCCTTTTTTCAATGAGAATCATTTATGCTTTATTTCTAGTATTCTTCTCAACAGATATAATTAATAGCATAAAAAATTTAAGAGGTATAGTTAATATAAGTATTTTTTCATTTTTAATATTCCTTATTTTGTCGTCACTCATTTATTTAATTTCAGTAAAAAATTACCCGTATGAAAATTTTTACAATATGTTAATTATTACTTCAATTTTTTTAGTCTTTTCTAAATACAAAAATGATTATATTTTAAAATTTGTTATATTTTCAGTTTTTTTCAGCTCAATTTATTCTATTGTAAGACCTGATACTATTTCTGAATGGACTTTTCGTAAAACTGGTGGGACAGGCGATCCAAATGAATTTGCATGTCATTTAATTATTGGATTTATTTTAACTTGGAACCATATTAATAATAGAATTTTAAAATTAGTTTTATTAACTCTTTTTTCATTTACTATTATTCTTTCTGGTTCAATCACAGGAGGGCTATGTTTTTTTTTAATGGTCATTTATAAGTTTTTTTCAATCTTTAGAAAACAAATTAATTTAAAGTCAATTATTTTAACGTCCTTTGGTGTCATGATTTCTTATTTTATTGTTTTGAGACTTGATGTATTAGTTCTCTATTTAAATAGAGCTTTTACAAATACAAACAATTTAATATCCAGACAGAAAGCTTGGATTAACGGTATTGCTCTATTTAGAGAAAATTGGTATACATTTTTAATTGGAGGGGGACCAAATTTTTTTGATCAAAGAAATTCTTTGCTTGTGTCATCAAAGATGGATACCGCAATTGCTGCACATAGTATGTATATTGAAATATTAGCTGATACGGGAATAATTGGATTTATTTTGATAATTTGTCCGATAATGTATATTTTATTTAAAAACTTGTTTAATCCTAAGCATGATATTTTTTTTGTTATACTGTTCATGAGTTTATCATTGAGTATGACATATGAAAAATATTTTTGGTTAATTTTTGCATTCATTTTATAAAATGAAAGATAAATCATTACACATATTGCACATAATCCCAAATTTAAATATGGGAGGGGCAGAAAAATTTGTTTGTGATTTATCAAATCAATTGGTAAATCAAAAAAATAGGATTTCTTTAATAATTTTTTATGATTTAGACAAAAATAATTTTTTATTGAATAGCTTAAGCGGTAAAATTAATGTAGTAACTCTATCTAAGAAAAAAGGATTTGATTTTAGCTTAATTTTTAGATTAAGAAAAGAAATTTCGATTTTAAAACCAGATTTAATTCACTCGCATTTAAGAGCTTTCAATTATTTAGTCTTTTCTATTTTTTTTAAAAATATAAAAGTAGTTCATACGGTCCATAATCTTGCCCAAGAAGAGATTAATAATAGAATTGAGGGTCTATTTAGAAAAATTTGCTTTATTTTATTTAATATTTATCCAGTTACAATATCAAACCAAAGTAATAGAAGCTTCCATGATTATTATAATTCAAATTTTATTCATTCAAAATTAATTTTTAATGGTAGATCAATGCCAGAGAAATCTTCAAATTATTCGATTGTAGAAAACCAATTTAAAAAAATTAAATCTAAATATGGAAGTGATGTTAAAATACTTATAAATATTGGAAGAATTGAAAATCAAAAAAATCATTTATTAATAAATGATGTAATGTTAAGTTTAGAAAAAAAAAGTTTTAATATTGTTGTTTTAGTAATTGGAGGTAAACGTGGTAACATATCTAAATCGATTATGAATAAAATATATGAAAGTGGAAATGATAGACTTCTATTTTTAGGAGAAATTAATTATCCTACAGATTATTTATCTTTATCTGATTATTTTATTTTATCTTCAAAATATGAAGGCATGCCTATAAGCTTAATTGAATCTTTTGCATGCAAATGTATGCCAATTTCAACACCAGTTGGAGGGATTCCAGAAATGATAGGTGATGATGGCTTTGTTTCAAAAAGTTTATCATTAGAAGATTTTGAAAATTCTATTTTAAAAGCTTTAAATGTTTCAGAAAAAGAAAAACAAATTATTTTAAAAAATAATTTTAAAAAATTTGAACGTTTTTACAGTATTTCATCAACTGGTAAAAATTATTATAATTATTACAAAAAAATAGCTGACATTAAGGATGTTTAATAATAATGAAAAAATATTAATTATTGGTAAATGTTTTACTAAAAAAAATCCATTATTAGCAGGCGGTATAATTATTTTATTTGAATCTTTAAAAAAACAATTAAATCAAAAAAAAATTGATTATGATTTAATTGATATAAATTACAAGAACTATTCTGATTTTAAATTTATTAGTTATTTTAAAATTTTATTTAAATTATTTTTTAAGATTAAATCTAAAGAAATGGTTATGCTAAATGTTAATTTTCATGGTTTGTTATATTATTCTCCGTTTATTTTATTTTTAAAATTTTTTTATTCATTTAATTATTCTATTAGAATATTTGCTGGAAATCTAGATTTTCAGTATGAAAAATCGAATATATTTAGTCAAAAAATTGTTGAGTACAGTATTAGGAAATGTGATAAAATTTTTTACGAAACTAAGTATCTAATTAATTTTTTTTCAGGATTTAATGAAAATAGTTTTTGGTTTCCTAATCTTAGAGATAAATCAAATTTTTTAACTTCAAAATCTTTTAAAAAGAAATTTGTTTATCTAGGATTAGTAAGAAAGGAGAAAGGAATTGATCTTATTTTAAATACTTTTAAAAATTTAAAGGATTATGAAATTAATATTTATGGTCCTATTATCGATGGTTATATTCCATCTGTAGAAAATAAATTATTTTTTGAAAATAATTATAGAGGTCCAATTGACCAATCTGAAATAACAAATGTTTTATCAAGTAACGATGTTTTAGTTTTACCAACTTTTTGGAAAGGTGAAGGATATCCTGGAGTAATAATTGAAGCAATGAGTGTGGGATTGCCAGTAATAGCTAGTAATATGAGAGGAATAAAAGAACTTTTAGGTGAGGACTCAAAGAATTTAGTTGATTTAAATATTGAGGATAGTTTTTTAAATTCTGTTTTATCAATAAACGAAAAAAATTATAAATCTCTACGCGAAGATTCTATCGAAAGATTTAAGTTATTTGATAACGAAATTGTAATGGATGAAATAATTGAATTAATTAAAAAATAAATGGTAAATAAATTTAATAATTTAATTTTTATTGTAGGTGTAGGTCGATCAGGAACAAGTCTATTGCATAGTATACTCAATGCTCACTCAAAAGTCTGTTTTTTACCTGAAACAAAATTTTTAAGAAATTATGTTTTGAAAAAAAATTTAAAAGTCACAGAATCAAATTATAAAAAAATATCTAATCAATTAAATAATGATAAAAGATTTAAGAGATTAAAAATTGATTCAGGCGAAATTCTTAAGGTTAATCATACAATGTATGATATTTATCAAAATATTTTAAAGATAAAATCAATTAATCAAAATAAAAGTAATATTGGTGATAAAGATCCAAAATTAATCGAAAAAATTAATAGATTACATCATTTTTTCCCAAATTCTAAAATTATTCATATAATTCGAGATCCAAGAGATGTTGTATTATCAAGAACCAAAGCTAAATGGTCACAGAAGCATCCGTTTTATTTTCATGCAATAATTTATTACATGCAATTATCATTGGGTATAAAATCTGGTAGAAGTAAATACAAAGAAAACTATATTGAAGTTTTATATGAAAACTTAATTAAAAATCCTGATTATGAATTATTAAGAATTATAAAATTTTTAAATCTTGATTTTGAAAAAAGTATGTTAAATTTTAAAGATTCATCAAAGGAGCTAGTTTCAGAAGATGAATTAGAATGGAAAAAAGAAACATTTCTACCTATAAAAAAAAATAATTTTAACAAATGGAAGTTAGGTTTAACAAATTTTCAAAGTTTTATTATTGAATCAATTTGTTTTTTTCATATTAAAAAATTTAATTATAAAAATGAAATTAAGCTTTTATCTCTTAAGATGTTATTTGTTTTAATAATTCAACCCTTCTTATTTTTACTAAATGTTTTATATAGATTAAAATTAAAATGTTAATTAAACCAAAAATTCAAAAAGGTTTAAAACCACTTTTTTTTAATTCAAGTAAATTAATATTTTCAAAAGGAAATTATATTTTTGAATCTGAATTACTTGAAAATCTTAAACACAATTTAGTTGCATGTCATGAAGACAATCTTATCAAACAACTTTTGAGTAGAATCCATTTTTTAGCTAAAACTTTTCGATATGGTTTTAGATCTATAAAGCCATATAATAATGGTTTAATTGGGATACATAAAAATAAAATTATATTTAAACCAAAGAGAAAAACAAAAATGGTAACTGTTTTTTCAAACTTTAAGGGAAGTAGACCTTTGAATCTTTTAATTTGTCCAAACAATAAAATTTACTTTGGGGAATATTTTTCAAATAAAAAAAGAGGAGAGGTCAAAATTTTTTGTTCTGAAAACGGTACAGAATGGTTTGATATTTATAGATTTGCCCCTGGAACTATTAGACATGTTCACAATTTAAAGTATGATAAATATAGAAATGGTATTTGGGTTCTTACTGGAGATTCAAATGATGAATCAGGTCTATGGTTTACATCAGATAATTTCAAAACTTTAGAAAAAATTGTAGATAAAGGTCAATGTAGTAGAGCTGTTGATATTTTTATTAATAAAAATGATTTAATTATTCCAATGGATAGTCCTATTCAGAAGAATTTTATCTATAAGTACTGTTTTAAAAAAGAAAAAATGGAAAAAATTTTTGCTCTAGAAAATAGTGTTTTTAATTTAACTAAAGTAAATGATTTATATTTTCTTTCAACTGTACCTGAACCAAGTAAAATAAACGATACAAACAACGTTTATATTTATGCAAGCTTAGATTGTAAAAATTGGAAAAAAATTTCTGTTTTCAAGAAGAGTATTTCACCAGGTTTTCTTCAAAAATACTTAAGATATCCTGAAATAGAATTCTGTGCGGGTAAGGAATCAACAAAAGTAATTGGATATGGAAGATCTATCAAATATTTTTCAAATTGTATGCTTATTTGGAATTTATTTGATATAAAAAAAATATTAAATGAAAATCAATAAAATTAATTTATTAATTAATACAATAAAGTATTTAAAGTTTAAGCAAATATTCTATAGAATTTTCTACTCTTTTAAGTTTAAAATATTTCAAAATTTTAATAGATCGATTGATTCAGTACAAACTTTAAAATTTAATCAATTTTTGATTCATAGTAATTTCTCATTTTCAAATAATTCTTTTACTTTTTTAAATCGAACTAAGAAATTTAATAAGATTAATTGGAATTTTTTAGATTATGGAAAATTATGGAATTATAATCTGAACTATTTTAGTTACCTTGATTCTATAGATAAAAAACAAGGCCTAACTTTAATTAATGACTATATTCATTTTTATAATCAGAATAAAAACAATATTGAACCATATCCAACCTCTTTAAGGTTGATGAATTGGATTAAGTTTTTATCAAAAAATAATATTAATGATTCATTTATAAATGATACTATAGCAAGTGATTCAGAATATTTATACAATAATATTGAATATCATTTAATGGGAAATCATATTTTAGAGAATTCATTTTCCTTATTATTTTGTTCGTATTATTTGAAAAGTGAAAAATTATATTTTCGTTCAAGAAAAATATTACTTTCACAACTTCGAGAACAAATTCTTCCTGATGGAGCTCATTTTGAATTGAGTACAATGTATCATCAAATTCTTGTTATTAGATTACTTGATTGCATAAATCTTATATCTGAAAATAAATTTTGTGATACGGATAATTTTCTATTAGATTTTTTAATTTCAAAAGCAAGTAGTATGATTGGATGGCTTGATTCAATTTCCTATAAAAATAACTATGTTCCGCTTTTGAATGATTCTGCTCAATGTCAAATGTATGATAATCAAGAAATTATAAATTATGCAAAAAGATTGGGTATTGGTAAAAATAAGTTAAAATTAAATGAATCTGGTTATAGAAAATGGTTAAAAGGTAAAGCAGAAATATTGATTGATATTGGTCAACTTGGTGCAAGCTATATACCCGGTCATGCTCACGCCGATACATTTAATTTTGAATATTTCTTTCAATCGAAGCCTATTATCATTGACCCAGGTATTTCTACATATGAAGATTATAATATAAGAAATCTTGAAAGGTCAACATTGTTTCATAATACAATATCTGTTGATAAAAAAAGTTCTTCAGAAATATGGGATTTTTTTAAAGTTGCTAATAGAGCAAAAATTATTAAGCTAGAAGAAAAAAGTAATTTCATAAAAGCTAGTCACGATGGATACAAGAAAAATAATATTATGCATACTAGAGTTTTTAAATTTATTTCAAATGATTTTATCATTGAAGATTTAATTGATTCTCATAAAATAAAATATGATTTGCAATCATCTTTACACTTTCATCCTGACTGTGAATTATCATTTTTTGATAATACTATTAGAGTAAATGATGAAATAATAATAAATTTATATGGTCATAAAAAATTACAGCTTAAGGAATATGAATATCCTGTAGGTTTTAATTTAAGAGTTAAATCAAAAAAATTAGTTTCTAAAATTGGTATAAAATCAAAAATAACTATCTCATATGAAAATTGATATCATAGCAGGTACTAGACCTAATTTTATTAAAATTTCTCCAATAATTAATCAAATCAAATTAAAACAAAATTTTTATAAAATCTCTTATCGTTTGATTCATACTGGTCAGCATTATGATGAAGATATGTCATCTAATTTTTTTGAACAGTTAAATATACCTCATCCAGATATAAATTTAAATGTAGGCTCATCTACGCATGCAAAACAAACCGGTGATATAATGCTACGTTACGAAAATGTTCTTAACCAAGAAAAGCCTGATATTTGTCTTGTTGTTGGTGATGTTAATTCAACAATGGCATGTTCAATTGTCGCAAAAAAATATAACATAAAAGTTGCACATGTTGAAGCAGGTATCAGATCTTTTGATTTAACGATGCCAGAAGAAATAAATCGAATGGTTACAGATTCAATAACAGATTATTTTTTTACAACTTCAGAATTCGCAAATGAGAATTTGAAAAATGCAGGTATAAAAAAAGATAAAATCCATTTTGTTGGAAATGTTATGATTGATACATTGAAAAATCAAATTAAAAATTTTATAAAGCCTGATTTTTTTGATAAATATAGACTATCTAAAAAAAGATATTTTGTTCTAACCATGCATAGACCATCAAATGTTGATGATAAAAAAAAGTTAATCAAATTATTAGATTTGATCGATTCAAATACAAAAAATTATCCCATTTTGTTTCCTGTACATCCTAGAACAAAAAGTATACTTTTGAAAAATAAAATTAATTTCAAAAATATAATTGAAGTTTGTCCTATGACATATTTGGAATTTAACTATTTGGTAAAAAATTGTTCTTGTGTGATTACCGATTCTGGAGGAATTACAGAGGAAACTACTGTTATGAATATCCCGTGTATAACATTAAGGAATAATACTGAAAGGCCAGAAACTATTAAATATGGAACTAATTTGCTTGTTGGCCACAATTCAGAAAAAATTATTAATGCGATGAATAAAGTATTAGAAAATAAATGGCATAAAGGTAAAATTCCAAAGTATTGGGATGGGAATTCAGCATTTAGAATAGTCAATATTCTTTTATCTTTAAATGAAGAATAAAAAAATAAATATTTTTTCTATTTACTTTCCCCCAGAAAATGGTGCCGCATCATATAGAATTTATAATTTAGCAAATGGATTCCTAGAAAGAGATAATAAGGTCAACATTATTACTGCCATGCCAAGCTATCCTTTTGGTAGAATTTTTAAAAAATATAAATATAAGATTTATAAAAAAGAAAATCTCAGCGATTTAAATATATATCGCTTATGGATTATGCCATCAAAATCCAAAAATATTTTTTTAAGATTTTTATCAATGATTTCATATTCAATTAGCATGTTTTTTTTTATTCCTAGGCTTCTTTTTATTAAATCTGATTATAATATCATTCAGGGTCATCCATTAATTTCATCTTTTTTTATAATTTTAATTAATAAAAAAATTTTAAATAGAAAAATCATTTTAAATATTTCGGATATTTGGCCCTTATCAGGTTTAGAGCTTGGTTTTTTTAAAAGAAATAGTTTTATATATAGAACTCTTAAAATAATTGAATCTTTTAATTATAAAAATTCAGATAAAATTTTAGTACAATCAGATGAAATTAATACTTACATAAAAAAATCATATAATATCAATAGTTTTATTTATAGAAATTTACCGGTTACAAAAATTGATATTAAAGATTTTGAATATAATTCTAAATGTAAAATATTTTATGCAGGTTTGTTAGGCTATGCACAAGGAATAGCAGAAATATGTAAAAAAGTAGATTTTGAACTTTTAGATATTGAATTTCATATTTATGGAGATGGAGGTGAGTCAAATGAAATAAAATCTTTTTCAAAAAATAGAAAAAATATTTTTTATCATGGCTTAATATCTAAAGATTTACTCTACGATAAAATAAAAAATTATCACTATGGTTTAGTCCCATTAACAAAGCCAATTTATGGAGCTTTTCCCTCTAAAGTATATGAGTTGATTCATTTTGAAATACCAATTATATATTTTGGAGATGGTAATGCATCAAAATTAATTACTGAAAAAAAAATTGGATATTCCGTAAATTCAAAAGATTATGATAGCTTAAAGAAGTTATTTAATAAAATATCACTTGTCGATAATAGTTTTATTGAACTTACTGACAATTTGAAAAATCTAAAAAAAAATGGTTTTGATTTTAAATTGCAGTTTGAGAATTTTCTAAAATATATTGAATGAAAAATTATTTATTAATAAAAAGAATTTTAGATTTGGTCTTTATAATAGTTTTTTCTCCTTTGATTATAGCAGTCATGTTTGTCTCAGTTTTTTTGATAAAATGTAGTTCTCCGATTGAAAGCTCTTTCTTTATACAAAATAGAGTTGGTAAAAATAAAAAAGTATTTAAAATATATAAATTAAGAACAATGATTCAAAATGAAAATCAAGGTGATCAAGCATTGACAACTGCAGTTGAAGATAAAAGAATTACTTTTGTAGGAAAGTTCCTCAGAAAGCATAGATTAGATGAAGTCCCACAATTTCTTAATGTTTTAAAAGGTGAGATGAGTATCGTTGGACCTCGCCCAGAACAAGAAAAATTTGTTAAAAAATTATCTAATGAAATACCAAATTATGATTTAAGGCATGATGTTTTACCTGGTATTACAGGACTTGCTCAAGTTGAAGTTGGATATACATCAGATGATAAAGGTGAGATTACAAATAAGCTTAAATATGATTTAAAATACATTAATGACATATCTTTTATTATGGATTTAACAATATTATTAAAATCAGTAAGTATAATCATTTTTGGTTCTGGTTCTCGCTAATGCAAAATGTTCTATTAATTGGTGGAGCAGGTTATATTGGCTCACATATTGTTTTCAGATTATGTGATTTAGGTTATAATGTTATTGTATTGGATGATTTATCATCAGGATTTAAAGAAAATGTAGATCCTCGAGCAAAATTTATTCATGGTTCTATTTTTAATGATACTATTTTAAATCAGGCCATTGCAAATGTTGATTCGGTTATACATTTAGCAGCCCTAAAAGATGCAGGTGAGTCAATGGTAAATCCTGTACTTTATACAAAGCAAAATATTCAAGGCTCATTAACTGTCTTAAAGTCATGTTTGAAAAATAATGTTAAGAAAATTGTTTTTTCTTCTACTGCAGCGGTATATGGCAACCCTTCATATTTACCATTGGATGAAGATCATCCAACATCTCCAATCAATTATTATGGATACACAAAGCTATGTATTGAAAGAAATTTATTTTGGTATAGTGAAATTTATGGAATTAAAGTGGCATGCTTAAGGTATTTTAATGCAACTGGCTACGATTTAAAAAATAAAATTAATAAAGTAGAAAAAAACCCTTCAAATCTTTTACCTATTGTGATGGAAACACTTATTGGTAAAAGGTCTGAGTTAGAAGTTTATGGAACAGATTATGATACGGATGATGGTACATGCCTTAGGGATTATATTCACGTTAGTGATTTAGCTGATGCACATTCTAAATCACTAGAATTTTTAGATTCAAGTAAGAAGTCAATTTGTATAAATTTAGCTACAGGTAATTGCCACTCAGTACTTGATGTAATTAAAGAAGCTCAAGAAGTATCTGGACGGCCTGTAAATTATAGATTTGTAAAAAGAAGGCAAGGAGATCCACCAAAGCTTTATGCAAAATCAAATTTGGCTAAAGATTTATTAAATTGGTCACCAAAATTTTCAGATTTAAATACAATTTTGAAATCAAAATGGAATGTTTATAAAAAACTTTTATAAATTTTTTTTCTGAGATTAGAGCTTGAAAAGTTATGGTTTCTTTCATGAAAGTAAATAGGAATATTTAAATCCTTTCCTGTAAAATCTTTATTTTTGTAATCTGACCCTAGTATTCTTACATCAGGTTTTATTTTTTTAAGTATTTTGTAAAGGTCAGATTCTGTATCATAAATTAAAATTTCATCAATATATTTAACAGCGCTAAGTTGAATTTTACGTTCATTAAGTGATTGTATTGGAGTATTTTTGTTAGGTCTATCTAATTTGGGGTTTGAGTGAAGACCTACAATTAAGTAATCGCAACGTTTTTTTGCATCCTCTAACATTAATACATGCCCTGAGTGTAAAAGGTCAAATGCGCTACATGTAAAACCTACAATTTTACTTTTAGACATTATTTAATTTCATAATTTAAATTTTATGTCCAAAGATAATATTTAGACCATAAAGCCCATGAGCGTGCTCAATTTCCCAATTATCTGTAACATTGAATATTTGGTGCATTCTAATACCAATTGAAATTTCAAGTTTATCGTTTGGTATATTGTGCATGATATCTAAAATTCCACTTCCAGTATAACCGAAATCAGAATCATCTGAAATACCTAATCCTAACTTAAACTTTAAAGGAATATTTTTAAATTGTGTTATAAAATTTAAAACCGCAGAATTTGTCTTTTTATTATTGCTGGTGTTGCCATTCATGCTTGATGATTCAAAAGATAGACCCCAATCAAAACTCTGCTTAAATATGTTTATATTTTTGGGTGATATGAATCCAATACCTAAAGATAATCCTGGATTGAAAGAAGACCGATCAGATGAAGTAATTGGAGATATCTGGCCAATGTAGCCTGAAATTTTAAAGTCCTTAAAATTTTCTTTAAATGATTTGTTGGAATCTTTTTTTAATATAGTGTCATCACAAAAAAGAAAACATAATGATAAGGTTAAAAATATTTTTAATAATTTCATGATTTATATCCTATATTTATTACGTTAAATATACCTTATATTTAGACAAATAAACCAATGATTTATTGAATGAATTACTATACTAAATAATTATGAAAATTACTATTGTAGGAACAGGTTATGTTGGCTTGGTTACTTCTGCATGCTTTGCAAGTAGAGGTAATTTTGTCACATGCTTGGATATTGATAACGAAAAAATAAATTCTCTTAACAAGAACGTTATTCCAATTTATGAACCAGGCTTAAAAGACAAAATTGAATTAGCTTTAAACCATGGAACAATTAACTTCACAACAGACTATGAGACTGCAATAGCTAATTCAACAATAGTTTTTATTTGTGTCGGAACACCGATGAAAGAAAATGGTGACACTAATTTAGATTATGTTTTTGAATCAGCAAAACTTATTGGAAAATATTTATCAAATGAATCAATTATTATTACTAAATCAACAGTACCAATAGGTACAACATTCAGAGTTAAGGATATTATAAAAAAAACTATTGATGACCGAAAAGAAAATATATTGTTTGATGTAGCTAATAATCCAGAGTTTTTAAAGCAGGGTAGGGCAGTTGACGATTTTAATTCCCCTGACAGGATAATTGTTGGTATTGAAAATGAAAAATCTAAGGAAGTATTTAAAGAGCTTTACAAGCCCTTTTCAACTAATCACGAGAAACTAATTTTTATGGATATTTTAAGCTCTGAGCTTACTAAATATGCTGCAAATGCAATGTTAGCAACAAAAATTTCATTTATAAATGAAATGTCCATAATTGCTGAAAAAGTTGGAGCAGATATAAAAATGGTTAGGAAAGGAATAGGGAGTGATAGTAGAATAGGTTTTAGTTTTATATATCCCAGCATAGGTTATGGAGGCAGCTGTTTTCCGAAAGATATAAGTTCAATAATTAATGTTTCTAAAGATTTTGATTATGAGCCTAAGATTTTAAAATCAGTAAAATTAGTAAATGAAAATCAGAAATTTTACTTTTTAGACAAAATAAAAAGTAGATTTCCAGATTTAAAAAAATCATGTAAGCAATTTGCAATTTGGGGTTTATCTTTTAAGCCACGAACAGATGACATGAGAGGTTCTGCAGCAATATATATTATAGAAGAATTGGTTAAGCTAGGTTGTAAATTAAAAGTTTATGATCCAGAGGCAATGGAAAATGCAAAAAGAAAATATTTTAAGAATTTAAGTAATATATTTTATTGTAAAGATAAATATGAAGCTCTTGATGGCTCTGACGCGCTCATTCTATTAACTGAGTGGCCAGAGTTTAGAAGTCCAGATTTTGAAATAATAAATAAGAAGTTATCACAGCCAGTAATTTTTGATGGAAGAAATCAATATAGTGATAATTACTTGAAAAATATTGGCTTTGAATATCTTAGGATAGGTAAAAAGAATGATTAATGTAGCATTAGTCTTTGGTGGTTTATCAAGTGAAAGAGAAGTTTCGATTAAAACTTCAGAATCCATTAGGGCAAATTTAATTTCAATAAATGAATTAAATGTATTTGAATTTGATTTCAAAGAAAATTGTAATGAGTTGCTAAAATTCATTGAAAAAAATAATATTGATGTAGTGTTTAACGCTTTGCATGGAGGTTTTGGAGAAAATGGTGAAATTCAGTCTTTTTTTCAAGATAATGATATTAAATTCACTGGTTCTGATTCAGATTGTTCAAAGATAGCGATAAATAAGCATTTGACTAAACAGCTCTGTGTTAAAAATAGTTTACCTACTCCTAAATGGAATTTTTATAATACATCTAAGGAAAATTTAGATTATAAGTATTTATTGGATAAATATAATGATTCTATGGTAATCAAGCCTGCGTGCGATGGTTCATCAATGGGTATGTCAATAATTCAGTCAAGTTTAGATGAAAAAAAAATAATAGATGCAATAATTAAAGTAAATAATAATTCAGATAAAGTTTTAGTTGAAGAGTACATAAAAGGAAGAGAAATTACAGTTGGAATTATCGATGGAATTGCTTTGCCTATAGTAGAAATAATTCCAGATGGAGATTTTTATGATTACGATTCAAAATATACTATTGGAAAGAGTAAATATATAGTGCCTGCAAAAATTTCTGAAGATTTGGAGGACGAAATACATGAATGCGCTGAAAGTCTTTATGAGCTTATTAATTGCAGACATTATGCTCGCGTAGATTTTATTTTGGATAGAGATAACAATTTTTATATATTAGAAATTAATACTTTGCCTGGCTTAACTCAGACGAGCCTGCTTCCAAAAGCATATGCAAATGAGTTTAATGAAACAATCGATAAATCTTTTAAATTATTAGTTTTAGAAATAATAAAATTAGCATTAAAATAAAAATATGGATAATTTTAGAATTTATAATACTTTAACTGGTAAGAAAGAAATTTTTAAGCCTGTTAATGAGAATCATATTAGAATTTATACATGTGGTCCGACTGTATATAACTATGCACATATTGGTAATGCTAGGCCAGCTATTGTAAGCGATTTATTGGTCAGATTTTTAAAAGCAATTTATCCTAAGGTTACTTATGTCTCTAATATCACAGATATCGATGATAAAATAATTGATGCATCAGAAAAATTAAATATTCCAATTGACGAGTTGACCACAAAATACAAAAACATTTATAATGAGGATATGATGTCTCTTAATGTTATTCCTCCAGATTTTCAGCCACACGCGACGGATCACATTCCTGAAATGATTGAAATCATAAAAAAAAATATAAGAAATAATAAAGCCTATGTTTCATCAGGTCATGTATTATTTGATGTTAAATCTTATCCATCATATGGTCTTCTTTCTGGTAGAAATCAAGATGATCAATTAGCTGGAAGTAGAGTGGAAGTTGCTAGTTATAAGAAGAATCCGGGTGATTTTGTTTTATGGAAACCAAGTACGGGCACTCAGCCAGGCTGGGATTCACCTTGGGGGTATGGTAGGCCTGGTTGGCATTTAGAATGTTCAGCTATGTCTGAGAAGAGCCTGGGGATACCATTTGATATTCATGGAGGTGGTATGGATTTAATTTTTCCACACCATGAAAATGAAATCGCACAAAGCTGCGGATCTTGTAATGAAAATGCAAATCCTAAAGCTTACGTAAAATATTGGCTCCACAATTCATTATTAAATATGGATGGGGAGAAAATGTCTAAATCATTAAATAATATTTTATATATAAGAGATCTATTGAAAGATTATGATGGAGAAGTTCTTAGAATGACACTGCTATCTGCACACTACAGGCAGCCAATTAATTTTAATAGTGAATCATTGATAAATGCTAAAAATATTCTTGATAAATTTTATAGAGCCTTATTAAGTAGTAAAAATATTAAAATTAATATGAAAAAAATAGAATTCCCACCCATAGAAGTTATTGACGCTTTGGCAGATGATTTGAATACCTCAAAGGTTTTTGCAGAAGTTAATAAAATTGCAAAAAAACTTATTACTTCTAAAGATAAGAATCAGAAAAAAAAATATAAAGAACAATTATTATCAGTATCTCATCTGATAGGTATTCTTAGAAAAGACCCTGAAGAATGGCTTGGAATCAATAAAGTTGATTCAGATATTGACTCAGATCTAATTGAAGGATTGATAAAAGAAAGAGAATTAGCGAGAATCGATAAAAATTATACCGAAGCTGATGAAATCCGCAGTAAATTAGCGAACCTCGGTGTTGAAATTGAAGATACCCCAGACGGTACAATTTGGAAAAGCATTAAAAAATAAAATTCTTTGATAAAATAATCTTGTATTAAAAATAAAAGCATAACTATATTAATAGGCTATACTTGTGACTAAATAATTAATTTAGATTTATTTAAGTATATTGTTTTTTGAATTTGCCATTGTAGCTCAGTTGGCCAGAGCGGCTGATTTGTAATCAGCGGGTCGGGGGTTCGAATCCCTCCAATGGCTCACAATGTGTTGGGTCAGTGGCCGAGCGGTCAAAGGCAACAGACTGTAAATCTGTCGACGTAAGTCTACGGTGGTTCAAATCCATCCTGGCCCACAATGTTTGAATTATGCGGGAGTAGCTCAGTTGGTAGAGCATCAGCCTTCCAAGCTGAGGGTCGCGGGTTCGAATCTCGTCTCCCGCTCTTAACCTAAGCCGATGTAGCTCAGGGGTAGAGCGTTTCCTTGGTAAGCAAGAGGTCACGGGTTCAATTCCCG
>PBFG01000029.1 GCA_002718585.1 Fidelibacterota bacterium
TATTCTACACCTCAATTCAAATCAGAGCTCATAACTCAAGCACTTTTTTATGAACCACTTAAAATTATTGATAAGAGAAAAAAATGGTATAAGGTTAAGTTGTTAGATGGTTATGAGGGATGGATTCATAGTTTTTACACATATGAATTATCTGGAAAGTATGAAAAAAACACAAATTTTTCAAAATATTGGGTTAAAAAAAAGTTTACTAATCTGATTTTTAGAAATGGTACAAGTTTAACATTAAGTTTTGGTTCTTTGCTTCCATGTTTAGAATTTGATAATAATATTATATTAAAATTATATGATGGAAGTGAGGGTCAATTAGATAAAAATGATTTATCATCATATGAAAATCCTTTAAAATTATGTGAATTTATAGATTTACACATAAAACAGTTTTTGGGTATACAGTATTTGTGGGGAGGCAAATCATCATTTGGTTTTGATTGTTCAGGCCTTATTCAAACAATTTTTAATGTTTGTGGTATCAGTAAATTTCCCAGAGATACTTCTGAGCAAATAAAATCAAAATTGTTATTACCTGTTTATGGTATACCATCTAAAGGAGATATTATTTTTTTTAAAAAAAATAATATTGTTAATCATGTTGGTATATATATTGATGATAATTCTTTTATTCATTCATCTGGTTTAGTCAAAATAAATTCCTTATGTAATTCAAGTGAAAATTTTTCTGAAAATTTGAGCATTATGAAAAATCAAACATATAGATTGAATAGTTATGTTAAGTGAATCAAGAAAGGTTCTTTTATTAAATAGTAGTTTTGAGCCAATTACGATAGTAAGTATTAAGAAAGCCATAGTAATGTATTTTCTTGATAAAGTAGATTTTCTTGAGAAATCAGAAAAGAAAATAAGTTCTATTTCATTGAGTATACCTGTTCCTCATGTTATTAAATTAAAAAAATATATTTACCTCAAACCTTTGTCGGTTTCGTTAACAAGAACTAATATTTTTAAAAGAGATAATAAAACTTGTCAATATTGTGGTTCTAAATCATCAATTATGACAATTGATCATATTGTACCAAAAGATAAAGGTGGAAAAGATACATGGACAAATTTAGTTACTGCTTGTAAGAAATGTAATTTACATAAGGCAAATTTTTCATTAAAAGATAGAAAAATGAATTTATGTAAAAAACCTGCAAAGCCTTCTTATTTAATGCATTTGCAAAAATATAAGTATAAACATTCTAGTTGGAATCAATATATTTATCTATAGTTAAAGGAGAATATTTTGGATAGAAAAATAATTTTATCAGGAATTCAGCCATCTGGAAATTTATGCTTAGGTAATTATATAGGTGCATTAAAAAATTGGGAAAGTCTACAAGATGAATATGATAGTATTTTTTTAGTTGTTGATATGCATGCTTTGACATCGACTCAATCTCCTTCAAATCTTAGGAATAGATGCTTAAGCTTTGTTGCACAATATGTAGCTTGTGGAATCGATCCTGAAAAAAGTATTATTGCAATTCAATCACACATACATGAGCATGCTGAGTTGATGTGGGTACTAAATTCAATTTGTTATATAGGTGAGTTGAATAGGATGACTCAATTTAAAGATAAATCTAAAAATCAGAAAAATAAGAATGTTGGATTATTTACTTATCCAGTTTTAATGGCTTCAGATATTTTGTTATATCAGGCTGATTTAGTGCCTGTTGGTGCTGATCAAAAACAGCACTTAGAATTATCAAGAAATTTAGCTGTTAGATTTAATAATAAATACTCGGAAACATTTAAAGTTCCAGAACCATTTATTCCAAAAGTTGGTTCTAGGATAATGAGTCTTCAAGATCCTTTAAAAAAAATGTCTAAGTCAGATGAAAATCTAAATAATATTATATCATTATTAGATACAGATAATGATATAAGGAAAAAAATTAGTAGAGCAGTTACTGATTCAGGAAGTGAAATAAAGTATCTCAAAGAAAAACCTGGCTTATCCAATTTAATCGATATATATGCAAGTTTAACGAAAGAGTCTATCAAGTCGATTGAAAACAACTACCAAGGAAAAATGTATTCTGTTTTAAAGAAAGATTTAATAGAAATAATTATCAATAACCTGTCACCGATAAGAAGTGAATATAACAAAATTATTAAAGATAAGACTTATTTAAATGATTTGTTAAAAAAAGGTTCAGATAATGCTTCATATAGAGCTAGAAAAACACTTAGTAAAGTATATAGGAAAGTAGGTTTTGTAAAAAAATAAAATATGAGATTAAATAAATATCTTGCAAGATGTGGGCTAGGTTCTAGAAGGAAATGTGACTCTTTCATTGAACAAGGTCTAATTAAAATAAATGGAAAAAGAATTAAAGATTTTTCGATAAAAGTTTCACAAAATGATTTTGTCCAGTTTAAAAATAGAATTCTTAATTTTGTAGAAGAAAATTATTTATATATTGTTAATAAGCCTAGAGGATATGTATCAACTTTAGATGATCCTAAAGGAAGAAAAAAAGTTATAGATCTAATAGATTCAAACATAAGATTATTTAATATTGGTAGGCTTGATTACAATTCAACTGGATTGATATTATTTACTAATAATGGTGATATTTCAAATATTTTACTAAGACCTGAAAATAAATTAATTAAGAAATATTATGTTGAAACAGATGGTAAACTTTCAAAAGATGATATTTTTTTAATAAAAAAAGGTTTCAAAATTCCAGATTTTGGTATGGTAAAAGCTGATATTTCTTTTTTAGAATCTGCTAAAAAAGAATACTATATATGGGACGTAAAATTGACAGAAGGTAAAAATAGAGAAATTAAAAGAATATTTAGTTATTTTGATATATCGGTAAATAAATTGCATAGGTATGAATTTGCAGGAATCAAGCTAGGTAATATAAAGTCAGGAAAGTATAAGAGAATAAGCTTTAAGCAGATAGAAAATATTGTTACATTGAAAAAATAAAATTAGATTTAGATTTTGTACATAAAAAATATTATATTATCAGGCTTTTTGAAAGAGGAGAATCAAAGCAAATGATAATTGCTATTGATGGTTTAGCTGGTTCTGGAAAATCTTCAACATCAAAACTTGTTGCGAAGAAATTAGGTTTTTGTCATTTTTCTACAGGCAAAATGTATAGAGCTTTAACTTGTTTTTTGATTAATAATAATTACTACATTAATAATAATTTCTTAAATGATAAATTAAGTTTAGATGAAATCAATATATTAGTTGAAGGTATTAATTTTAATGAGATAAAAATTAATGGTATAGATTACAGTAAAAATTTATATACTGATGAAATAAATAATAGAATAAGCCATATAAGTTCAATCAAAGAAATTAGAACAAAAATGGTTAAGATTCAGAGAGATATATCTTTGAATAGAAATATTGTATGTGAGGGCAGAGATATTGGTACAGTTGTTTTTCCAAATGCTGAATTTAAATTTTATTTCAAAGCTGATCTTAAATCAAGAACTGATAGAAGATTTCTTGAGAATAAGAAAAATAATGTAAAAATACCAAAATCAATTTTAAGAGAAATGATTAGAAGTAGAGATTATAAAGATTTAAATAGATTGGAATCTCCTCTAAAAAAAGCAAAAGATGCAATATTAGTAGTAACTACTAATAAAACTATTAATCAGCAAGTGAATTTCATTTGTGATAGAGTAAAAGGTAAATAAAAAAAAGGAATCATATGTTAACTAATGAAAATGATATTGTAAACGATCAAGATAATGATACTGTTTCAGAAACTGAAGAAATGCTACATGAAAATGCTAAAAATACAGAAGGACAAAATGATACATCTAATAATGAATCTGTTGAAGTTTTAGAAAAAGTTGATGTTAAAACGGAAAATATACCAGCTGAAAATACTATTTTAAATTATTTAGATCCTAAAATTCTTAATGTTAAAGAATATACTCACGATGAATTGAATGACAATATTGAATTTTCTGACTCAGGTGAATTACAAGATACAAATGATATTTATGATATTAAGTTAGAAGATGTATCTGAAAAACAATTAGTTAAAGGTAAAGTTGTAGCTATTTATGATAAAGAAGTTGTTGTTGATATTGGATTTAAATCAGAAGGTATCATAGATAAGTCTGAATTTGATAGCATTCCTGAAATAGGATCAGAAATAGATGTTTTTTTAGTTGTTTTCGAAGATAGAAAAGGAAGACTGATTTTATCAAAAAGAAGAGCTGATTTTGAAAAAAGATGGTCTGAACTTAGAGATGCTGCCGAAAATGAAACACTTTTGAAAGGTACTGTTATAAAAATCATTAAAGGAGGGTTAGTTGTTGATTTAGGTGTAGTAAATGCTTTTCTACCTGGTTCTCAGGTTGATATTAAGCCTTCACCGAACTTTGAAGATTATCTTAATAATGAATATGAATTTAAAATAGTTAAATTTAATGAATTCAGACAAAATGTTGTTGTATCCAGAAAAGCAACCATGTCGAGTGATATGGATGAAAGTAGAAAAGAGCTTCTAAAAAATCTTGAAGTTGGTAGTGTTGTTGAAGGTACAGTTAAAAATATTACAGATTTTGGTGCATTTATAGATTTAGGAGGCTTTGATGGATTGCTTCATATAACCGATATTACATGGGGTAGAATCAATCATCCAAGTGATAAAGTTGCTTTAGGAAGTTCAATAAAAGTTAAAGTGATTGACTATGATAAAGAAAAAAATAGAATTTCTCTTGGTCTAAAGCAGCTTAATACTGATCCATGGTCTTCAGCTACAGATAGATATAGCGAAGGTACAAATATCACAGGGAAAGTGGTAAATATGATGAATTATGGAGCCTTTGTAGAAATTGAAGAGGGAATAGAGGGTCTTATTCACATATCTGAAATATCATGGACTAAACATATCAAACATCCATCAGATATTTATAAAATTGGTGATTCAGTAAATGCTATAGTATTATCAATTGATGCTCAATCAAAAAAAATATCATTAGGTGTCAAGCAGTTAGAAAATAATCCATGGGATGGTATCGAAGAAAATATCAAATCAGGTGAGAAATATAAAGGAACAGTTTCCAATATAGTTCAAAATGGTGCATATGTATTACTTGAGAATGATATTGAAGGCTTTTTAAATGTTAGTGATATATCATGGACTAGAAAAGTTAAAAATGCCTCTGATATTCTTAAAAATGACCAAAAAATAGATGTTGTAGTACTAGATGTTTCATCTCAAGATAAAAGAATTTCTCTAGGTTTGAAGCAAAATGAAGAAGATCCTTGGGAAAAAATTGATGAGATTTTTCAAGTTGATATGAAAATTAGTGGTAAGGTTCTATTTGTCCTAGATAAAGGTATAATTTTCTTACTAGAAAATGGATTTGAGGCTATTTTACCTATTAGTAAAGTGGAAGAAAAAGATAAGGATTCATTTACTATTAATAAAGATTTTAATCTATGTATCAATCAAATCAATAAAGAAAATAGAAAAATTGTTCTTAGTTATAACACTGATTTTAATTCTGAAACTGATACGTTAGAATCCAAAAACACTCAAATCACTGAAAATAAGTAGAATAAATTAAATTAAATATTAATTGATAATGATAGTTCTGGGCATCGAGACCTCTTGTGATGAAACTTCTTGTTCAATTATAAAGAATAATAAAGTTCTCAGTAATGTAGTAAAAACCCAAAAAATCCACCAATCTTTTGGCGGTGTTGTACCTGATTTGGCATCCAAAGATCACGAAAAAAAAATTACGATAATAGTTAATGAAGCTATACATAAAGCGAATGTAGATTTATCTAGTATTGATGGAATAGCCGTAACATATGGTGCCGGTTTACTTGGTAGCTTAATTGTTGGTTTAAATTTCGCTAAGGGCCTTGCATTAGGTTTAAATATCCCTTTGATAGGCATTAGTCATTTAGAAGGTCATTTATCTTCAGGTTTTATTAATAAAACTCCTAATTTTCCATCATTAAGCTTAATAGTTTCTGGAGGCCATACTCAAATTTGGAAGCTTGAAAACATCAATAATTTTAAAGTAATAAGTAATACAGTTGACGATGCAGCAGGTGAAGCATTTGATAAAGGCGCTAGAATCTTAGGCTTAGGCTATCCTGGTGGTCCAGAAATAGAAAAAATTGCGAAGACAGGAAATCCTTTTAAATATAAATTTACAATTCCAGAAGTTAAAAAAAATAAATTTAATTTTTCATTTAGCGGCTTAAAAACATCACTTCTTTATCTCAAAAAAAATCTTGATGAAAAAGGAGGGTATCTTATTGAAGATTTAGCAGCTTCTTATCAACATGCAATTATAGAATCTCTTTTATCAAAACTTGATAGAGCAATATCTGCTCATCAAATTTTTAATATTATGATTGTTGGTGGTGTATCTGCCAATAAGTATTTTCGTAATTATGCTTCAAAGATTCAAGAAAAATATAACTTAAATCTAATTTTTCCTGATTTTGAATATTGTACTGATAATGCTGCTATGATTGCTATGGCTGGATATTTCAAATTAAAGAATAAGGATTTTTCAGATTTATCAATCGAACCAAATCCTAATATCATTTATAAATAAATGTTTGATTTTAAAATAATATTTAATTATTTGTCAATTCCATTTTTTTTACTGATTTTTCTTTATCTATTATATTTAAACCAAAAAACTTTTAATAGCTTACCAAAATTTTATAGAAATTTATTAATGTTTCTTAGAGGAGTAGTAATTTTTCTTCTATTCATCATTTTAATAAATCCAATTTTAAAAATTAATAATAAATATACATATAACAAGAAATTAGTTTTCTTCATAGATAACTCTAGGAGTATGCTATCTTCTATTGATGATAATTTTATGGGTTATCTTTTAAAGAATGTAAAAAAGTTAAATAATAAAAATATAAATACATCTTTCTATACTTTTGGAGACACAATTACAAATATTAACTATTTGAGTGATATATCTTTTAATGCTACGTCAACAAATCTTAACCATATTTCTCAGAAGATTGGGAGCATTGATTCTGATTATAATGTAATTATTAGTGATGGAATGCATAACGAAGGTATTTTAAAATATTCAGATTTTTATGATTATTCCATTTATACATTTCAAACAGAATCAGCAGATTCTTCAGTAGATGATATAAGTATAAAATCAGTTAATGCTAATAAAATAGATGATAATTATAGTAGAATTAAATGTGATTTTGAAGTTTTATCAAAAAAAAGTTACGATAATATTAAAATTTTATTGTCCAATGAATTAACTAAAAATCAAGAAGTATCATCAATAAATTTAAAAAAAGGTAATAATTCACTATTGCATGACATTTTAATTGAAAACGAAAAATTATCTAAAAATAATACTCTAATCATCACAAAACTAGATTCAGAAATTAATCTAATGAATAATCAAAAGAATTTTAATTTTGATATCAATGATTTTAAAAATTTAAAAACTTTACTTATTTCTGGAAGATTATCTAATAATACTAAATATATAAAAAAAATTCTTGAAGAAAATGATTTAAAATTTATTCATTATTTCAGAAAGAATGATTTTGATTCTATTAAAGAAAGTTATGATTTAATCATTTTTGATAGTTTCCCATCAAAAAAATCACACTTAGATATCATAAATAAAAATGAAATTAATTCTTCAAAGATTTTATATTTTCAGGGACCAGTAAATGAAAGTGATTTAGTTTATGCTAACGATTTTTTAAAAAAATCATTAATAAAATTATATATTAAACCTGATAGTGATGAAAATATTTATTTTAAATCAAATTCAAAAAATAATTTAGTAAATAGTTTGATCAATCAAATTGCTCCATTTAAATCCAACTATAAAGCTACTAGAACAAATTTAGATAATTGTATAGTAGATATAAATAGTAATGATTTAATTGTAAGTAATGAGGTAGATAGCTTATTCATATTCATTCCAGATTTATTATCAATTTCAAATGAAACAAAAGTTTTTTACAAAAATAAAAATTTCGATAATCTAATAGAATATTTAGTGAAAAAAACGATTAAAAATAAAAATTTAATCAATATTTTTTCAGATCGAAATATCTATAATTCTAATGAACTTATTAATATTAATCTTAGTTTAGATGGAAGTTTTTTTGAAAATGATAAAATTACATTGTTAATTGAAAATAATCAGGGTGAACTAATAAGTAAATTTGATGAGTTTGAAAAAAATAATGAAAATAATTTTACTTTCAGTATAAAATTTCAAAACGAACAAACGTTATTTGCACAAGTACAAATTGAAATAGATGATGATACTTATATTAAAAGTAATAAAATTAGTTTTTTAGTTAAAGGTTCTTCAAAAGAACTATCTAATTTTGGCTTGGACCAAAAAATATTAGAGAAGATTAGCTTAAGTAGTAATTCTAAAAGTTATTCCATTAATGAATTAGATAAATTTATATCTAATTTAGATAATTCATATCAGAAAAAAATTAAAACTACAGTATTCCATTTTTTTAATTTTCAGTTATATTGGTTTATTATTATTGTATTTTTGATTTTGGAATGGATAATTAGAAAAAAAAGGGGATTATTATAATCTGGAACTAGTTCTTATTAATTGAGTATATGATTTAGTTGTAAAATAATAATAAATTAGATTGCTAAATAAATGGATAAAAAATTTTTCATACTATTATTTTCATTTTTGATTTCAAATTCTCTTGAATTGTATAATCAAGATATTGATAATAAATTAACTAAATCCTCTATGAATTCTATTAATATAAACAATAGTACTATTCTAGAAGAAACAATTAGTCCAAAAACTTATATTGTTGGTCCTGGAGATGTGATTTCTTTCAATATGATTTCGACAGATGGTATGTATATCCAAGATTTAGTAATCTCACCATTGGGCTCAGTTTTGATACCTAATGTTGGCAATATTTATATTGATAAATTAATTTTATTTGAAGCATTTGATAAAATTGAGAAGGAATGTCTTTCTACGTACAGTAATTCAAAAGTTAATTTGACATTAAAATCTATTAGGGAATTCAAAATTCAAGTTGTCGGAGTAATCGATAATCCAGGTTTTATAATTGTTAATCCTCTTACAAGAGTTTCAGATGTATATTCTAAAGCTAAAAATAAAGAGGTCAATACTAACAGTATTATTGATGAGTTTAATTCTAATAGTGGAATATCTTTGAGAAATATAATTTTAGTTAGAGATGAGGAAGAAATAAATGTAGATTTATTAAAATATTATTACGGAGGTGATAAAAGCTTTAATCCTTTAGTTAAGCAAGGAGATATTATTAAATTTGCTAGTAAAAAAAATGAAGTAAAAATTAGAGGTGGAATTCCTCTACCAGGGTTATATGAAACTGTAAGTGATGAATCAGTTTATGAATTAATAAATTTACTTGGTGGATTTAATTCTAATGCTGATACAAATTTTGTTGAGGTATCAAGATTTATTAGTGACAAAGAAAATAAGCAGTATATTTTGAGAAATTCTAATGAAATGAATAATTTTAAAATTGAACCATTTGATTATATAAATGTTAGATATAAAAATAATTTTAAAACAAGAGATATTATTTCAATAGATGGTGAGATAAATTTCCCTGGTGAATATGATCTTTACTCAGATAACGTTTCAATAAAATCTATTCTTGGAATTGCTGGAGGATACACAGATAAAGCTGATATAAATAAAATTTTAGTAAATAATGAAATAATTATTTCAAATGAGGACCTAGAATATAAAAGAATTATGTTGATTGATGATAAAGATAGAACTGCATCCGAGGTTTCTTATGTTAAATCTAGAAATAAAATAAAAAAAGGTTTGATGTTATCTGAAGATTATGATAGAACACAAGAAATATTATCTTATATTGTTCAACCTGGAGATTTAATTTTTATTCCCAAAAAAACTAATTATGTTGAAATTATTGGTTCTGTAAAATTTCCAGGAAGATATCCATATAATAATTCTTTTGATGTACGTGATTATATTGAGTCAGCTGGTGGCAAAACAAGTAATTCTACTAGAAAAATTTATATAATTGATAATGCTTCAAACCAAAAAAATAGAGTTAAAAATAAGGATAAATTAAATAACGGTGATATCTTATTTATTGAATCAAAAGAAGATTTTTCTCCTTACAATAGGTTTAAAGAAGCAATGATTATTATTGGCCAAGCTGCATCTTTATATGCTGTAATTATGCTTAATAAATAGTAAATGAAAAAACAAACAATTACAATAGAAAATTTATTTGATACAGTTAGATGCAATTCTTCGTATTTCTTAAGAGTTATTTTAGTTTCTTTCGTATTATCACTTGTTTATGTAAGCACTAAGTCTAATTACTATGAATCTAAAATTTCTCTATACGCCGCAGGGGAATTGGAAGATGGAGGTTTATTGAGTCAATATAGTAGTATAGCGGATAATCTGGGTATTTCAACTATGACTCCATCTGCTAATTACTATATACCTGATATTGTTGATAGTAGAAGTTTAAAAGAGAAGTTAGTAAATAAAAAATGGAATAATTTAAAGTTCTCTGAACCTAAAAACTTAGTTGAATACTGGCAAATTGATGAAAAAGGATTTTTAACTAAATTTTTATTAAAGTTTAATAGATTAGTTTTTAATAATAAGTTTTCAAATGAAGAAATTTCAAATTTGAATTCTGCAATTAAAAATTTAAACGAATTAATTTATGTTGATGAACAAAATTCAGGCTTAATACTTGTTAGCGTTAATATGGAAGAACCTCAGTTGGCAGCTGACATTGCTAACTATATTTCTCAGTACGTAGTAGATTTTGTCAAAAGTCAGCAAAAAAGTTTCGCTGATAAATCTAGGAATTTCATTGATGAAAGATTATCTATTGCAAAGAAAGATTTAGAGAAATCTGAAATTAAGCTTACAAATTTTAGAAAAGAAAATCCTTTATTATTAGATACTCCTGACTTGCAATTATCTCGTGCGCGTTTCATGCGGGATGTTGAAGTAAATCAAGAAGTTTTTATAACGTTAAGAAAGCAGCTAGAAATTGCTAAAATTGAATCTAATAAAGAAAGACTTTATATAAATGTACTAGATAAGGCATATCCTAATCCATCTAAAAATAAACCTAATAGACTACTATTAATTTTTATTTTTACTTTTTTAGGCTTATTTTTTTCAATATTTTTTGAAATTATAAGAATTAATTTTAAAAATATTACCAAAAAATAGATACATCTAGTGATAGAGTCTAATTTAAAAACTTCTTTTTTAAATACAATTATTAAAGGTTCTTTTACCACTATTTGCTTAAGGATCTTAATGATTGTGTCTGGATATGTCTTTCTTTATGTGTTAAGCAATAATTATGGCATATCTGAAGTCGGAAATTTTACTTTGATTCAAGCTGTTTTGTTTACAATTAGTACAATTTCAGTTTTAGGGCTAGATACATTATCTGTAAAGGTTGTACCAATAAATGAAAATAATTTAAAATTTCTTTATTTTAGAATTATTTTAAACATTTTTCCTGTTGCTTTATTTTTTAGTTTTTTGCTTTTTTATCTTTCAGATAATATTGCATTATTTTTTGATAAAAAAATCCTTAATGACTATCTAAGAATTTTAAGTTTTTCTATTATTCCTTTATCTATAATAAATATTAATTGTGAATTTTTTAGAGGTAAAAAAAATATGTTTTTTTATTCTTTATATAATAGAGGTTCTATTTTAATGTTTTTATTAGGTATCATTTACATTTTTAGTGTAAATAAATCTAATAATCAAACTTTAATCTATATGTATTATTTTTATGCTATTATAATTTTGGCATTAATAAGCACATTTCACTTATTTTTTAAATATTTAATACATACTAATTCAAGAAAAATAAAAAATATACCTAGCAAAAATTTAATTTCTTTTGAATCAAGAAATATGTTAATTATAAATATTATTTTTATATCTTTTCAATATGTAGATGTAATATTATTAGGAATATTAAGTTCGAGTTATAATGTTGGAATTTATACGATTTTACTAAAAATATCTTCAATAACTAGTTTAATTCTTCTTGGAGTTAATAGTATCTCAGGTCCTATAATTTCAAAATTATATAATAGTGATAAAATTAGTGAGTTAGATTATTATATTAGATTAATTGTTAGAATAAGTTGTTTTATTTCTTTACCAATATTATTTATTATAATTTTATTTTCAAATTATATATTATCAAATTTTGGTGATAATTTATTATTTTACAAAAATGCTCTTTATATTCTATGTCTTGCACAGTTTATAAATGTTTTGTCAGGCTCAGTTGGATTAATTATGCAAATGACAGGAAATGAAAGAATATTTAGGAATATTATTTTATTTTCAATTTTGATAAATATTATTCTTAGTTTTATTTTCATTCCAAAGTATCAAGTACAGGGAGCAGTATACTCAAGTTCAATTACTTTAATTTTGTGGAATGTCCTGAGTATTATTTATGTAAAGAAAAAAATTAATATTTATTCATTTTTTAGATAATGATTAAGAAAAATAAAAAACCCTCTTTTTTTGTTGTTGGAATGCAAAAGTCCGGTACAACAACATTACATAAATGGCTTGATAGTCATCCTGAAATAACTTTACCAAATTATAAAGAAACTCACTTTTTTTCTGATGAAAAAAAATTTTCAAAGGGATTTAAATGGTATTTAAATAATTTTAAAATTAAGAAAACCTCTAAATTAATTGGTGAAGTTGACCCATCATATATTTTTATTGATTCAGCTTTAGAAAAAATAAAAACAATTATAGATAATCCAAAATTTGTTATTCTTATACGAAATCCTTTAGAAAGATCATATTCACATTATTGTATGAATATTTACAAAGGATATGAAAAATTTTCTTTTCCAAAGGCTCTAGAATTAGAAAGCAAACGATTGAAAAGAGGTGAAAACGAATTTAGGAATTTCTCTTATTTAGCTCGTTCAAATTATTCTTATTTAATCAAAAGATTAATAAAGAAATTTCCCCAGTCAGAAATTTTATATATTAAATTTGAAGATATCACAAAAACTGAAAATCAAGAAGATGCCTATGCAAGAATTTGTAGTTTTTTAAATGTTGAGAATAAAAAGAATGTTAATTTATCTTTACCTTATAACGTTAAAAAGACATTTAAATCTAGATATTTAAGGGATTTTTTGTTTGGTGAAAGTAAATTAAAAACAATATTTAAAAAAATTATTCCTTATAATTATCACTATCTTTTAAAGAGGACAATTGAAAAATTTAATACAAAAAAAATAAAAAATAATAATACGGATGTATTAAAAAAGATTTCAAAAAAATATTTAAATGAAAGTAATAATGAGACACTAAAATTAATGAAAATAACTAAATTAAATTTAAATGATTGGATATACGATTTATGAAAAAAATTAAAAATCCCATAATTATAACTGGTATGCATAGATCTGGTACTTCAATGCTAAGTAGAATTTTAGAAAGACAAGGAATATTCATGGGTTCTCAAAAAGAAATAAATAATGAATCTATTTTTTTTTTGAAAATTAATACTTGGCTTATGTCATCAATTAATTCATCATGGGATAATCCCAAATCATTCGATTGTTTATCACATAAACAAAAAAAAATAATTTTAAAAAAAATAAAAGATATACTATCATCAAGACTAAATTTTCTTTACGCAGGTTTTTTTCATATATTCGTTAAAAAAAACTTATTTAAAAATAAAATTCATTGGGGGTGGAAAGATCCAAGAAATACTTTTACTTTAGATTTATGGTTAAAATTATTTCCTAACGCAAAAATAATAAACATAATGCGACATCCTTTAGATGTTTCGCAAAGTTTATTAGTTAGGCAAAATAAGTTACTTGATATTGATACTAATGAAAAAAATAATTTAAAGGCAAAGTTTTTTTGTCTACTTAATAGTAGTAGTTCTAGATTAAAAAGTAGCACTATTTTAAAAAATATAGATGACTGTATTGATTTGTACAAAAAATACAATGATCAGGTTGAACAAAATCTAAATTCCTATAACAAGCAGTTAATAAATATTAAATATGAAGATTTACTTATTGATACTCAAAATACATTAGCTTTAATTTTTAAATTTATTGATATACCAGTAGATAAATCTAAGATAGCAATAATTGAGGAGGAACTTGATAAAAATCGTGCTTTTGCATATAAAAATATAAGATTATCTTATGATAAAGATACTCTCGAATCAATTAATTATTAATTTAATAATCTGAAAAATGAATATTGCAGCATATTTATTATTGACTCTATATCTAGTATTTCTAGGAGCTGATAGAATTAACTTCGGTGGAGAATTTTTAGAATCCTTTCAATTATTTCCTCATTTAGTAATTTCATCTATTATTTTTTTATATATTTTATTGTTTAGATTAAAAGATTTAGAATTTGGATGGATTGTAAATAAAAAGAGTACATTTTTATCGATTATATGTTTTTTAATGTTTACAATCATTAGCATTATTTTTTCTATTGATATAATTTTTTCAGCCAAGCGACTAGTTCTTCTTACTATAATTATAAGCACAGTTGTTCTAATACTATCATTATTTTCTAGTAATGAGTTGAAAGAGTATTTTTATTATAGTAGTTTACTTGGTTCAATCCTTTTTTTTATATTTAATATTTTATTGTTTTCAAACTGGATTGGTTATATATCTTATGATAGTAATATTATTAATCTCAACCCTGATTATATTGCATATTTTATACCAAGATTAGGTGGGTTTTCATCAGATGTTAACAGAGGTGTTTTAATTTTAGTTATTTATACTTTTTTTATTTATATATATGATAAAAAAAGTCTACTTAGCAATCTTATTATTCTAATGAATACTATTTTTATTTTTGCATCTTTATCACGAACTGCAATAGGTTGTTTTTTTATTACATTTTTGATATATACAATATTTTATTCAACTAAAATTGAAAAAATTAAGGTTTTAGTTATTTTACCAATATCCTTTATTATATTATCAAATATTATTGATTATTATTCATCTAATAATGTTATTGATATTGAATCAGCTTTAGAGGAAAGACTTACTCTTAATGATTTTGGTCACAACACTTCCACAGGAATACATTTTAAATTGATTGATGAAGGTTTAAGAATAGCATTTTCAGATTTGAAAATATTCTTAATCGGTTCTGGCTTAGGTACTTCTTATAAAGTAATTGAAGGTTTTGGTATGTCGAAAAAAAAGAAAGCTAATTTTCATTCTCAATATTTAAGTATATTTGTTGAAAACGGTTTTTTCGCCTGTTTATCTTTTTTATTTTTAACAATAATCATTCCTATTTTTAGAATTAGAAATAAGATGTTACCACTAATCATAGGTATTTTTTGCTTTAATCAGTTATACCAATTAACAAATGAACCAATGTATTGGTTTACTATACTTTACTATTATAAATTTAATGACCATGTCTAACAAAATTTATATTAATGGTAGGTTTCTAACTCAAAAGTTATCTGGTGTTCAGCGTCATGCATTTGAACTGTCAAAACATCTTTCAGAAATTGATAAGAATAAAATAATTCTTTTAGTTCCATCTAAATCAGTTATTAGAAAAGAATATTATTATAAATTTAATATTTTATCTCTTGGAATAAATACTGGTCATTTATGGGAACAAATTGACTTGCCATTTTTTCTTTTAAATAAAAAAAAAGCAATCTTAATTAATTTTACAAATTCGAGCCCAGTTATATTTAAAAATAAAATTTCTACAATTCATGATTTATCTGTCATAGAAAATAAAGATTGGTTTTCATTTACATATAGATTTTTTTATAAAAATTTTATTCCATTATTTTTAAAAACATCAAAAAGAATTTTTACTGATAGTTATTTTTCAAAAAATCAGCTGATTAAACGATATAAGTTAAAATCAGATTTAATCGATGTTATTTATTGTGCAAGTTCAATAAAAAAAAATAAATTCATAAAAGATGAAAAAAGTGAAAAATTTATTTTATTTATAGGAGGTAGTTCAAAAAGAAAAAATTTAAAAAATTTAGTTAAAGCATTTACCTTAATTGATACAAAAATTAAATTAAAAATTGTAGGTAAATCTACAGATAATATAAATAGTGATTATATTTTAGATAATGATAGAATTGAATTTCTTGATAGTGTATCAAATGATTTATTAGAGTATCTTTATACAAATGCAATAATGTTAGTCTTTCCTTCATTTTATGAGGGATTTGGTTTGCCTCCTTTAGAGGCAATGTCATGTGGATGTCCAGTAGTCGCCTCTAATATTCCTGTTCTTAAAGAGGTATATGATGATGCAATATTATACTTCGATCCTTATAATATTGATAGTATTAAAGATACCATTGCAAAAGTTTTATGTGATAAAAAATTAAGAAAAATTATGATAGAAAAAGGTTTAGAAAAAACTGAGAAATATTCTTGGGAAAACAGTGCTAATAAAATTTTTAATTTAATTACTAATAAAATATGAAAGTAGCGATTGTACATTATTGGCTTGTTGGTATGAGAGGAGGTGAAAAAGTACTTGAGTCACTAATTGATATTTATCCATCAGCAGATATATATACTCATGTTTATATACCTTCAAAGATATCTGATAAAATTAATAATCAAAAAATATTTACTTCTTATATATCAAAAATTCCTTTTGCTAGTAAGTTTTATAAACATTTATTACCTTTAATGCCTTTAGCATTAAGGTTCTTAAATCTTAAAAAATACGATCTTATTATTAGCAGTGAGTCAGGGCCTACTAAAGGTGTCAAAAAATCAAGAAATTCACTACATATTTGTTATTGCCACACACCAATGAGATATATTTGGGATATGAAAAGTGANTATATNAAAAATTTATCTATTATTGAGAAAATTTTAGCTAAGTTAATCTTTCCTTTTATAAANAAATGGGATTTTAATACTTCTCAGAAAATTGATAAAATTATATGTAATTCGAATTTTGTTAAANAAAGAATTAACTTATTTTGGAATAGAGATTCTAAAGTAATTCATCCTCCTATTAACATAGAAGATTTTCATATAAGTAATAATATTAAAGATTATTATTTNATTTTATCTCAGATGGTTTCATANAAGAGNGTAGATATAGCAGTAAATGCATTTAATAAATCNAAAANGAAATTATTAATTGTNGGTGAAGGAGAACAGTATAANCNANTGAAGTTAAAAGCTAATAAGAATATTAATTTTTTAGGTTGGATAGAAAATGATAANAAAAATAAATTATTAGCAAATTCNAAAGCATTNATTTTTCCTGGTATTGAAGATTTTGGTATAGTCCCAATTGAATCGATGGCTTGTGGAAGACCNGTAATTGCTTATAAAGCTGGAGGTGCTTTGGATTANATTGAGGATGGTGTAAATGGTTTATTTTTTGATGAACAGAATTATGAAAGNCTNAANGATAAAATAGAATATTTTGAAAATAATATTAATAAGTTCGATTCATATNAAATTCGTNGTAGNGTTGAAAAGTTTGATTCTAAATTTTTTAAAAAAANTATAAAGANTTATATTGAATCTTTATCTNAATAATAATGAATGATGTNATAATNTTTGGNGGTTCAGGTTTTATTGGATCTCATCTAATAAAACATTTAAATACTAATGGTGTNATACCATTGGTATGTGATATTATTGAAAAACCTTTATTANAAAATTTAAGGTATAATTTTANATGTATAGATGTNAGAAANCCNTTTGATATAGATTTGTCAGATAAAAATGTNTCAATTATATATAANCTAGCTGCAATAAGTAAATCACCTGGTCATNAANCNCANGAATATTATGAAACCAACATAAANGGTGCCAAGAATATTTCAANCTTTGCAAANGAAAAGAANATAAATACAATAATATTTACAAGTACAATNGCTGTTTATGGNTATAGTGAAAGTCCTTGTTTNGAAAACTCNNCNTTAAATGCAGACTCAGATTATGGATTATCAAAAATTCAAGCTGAAAAAGTCCATATCAAATGGTTNGAAAAAAATAAAAATAGAAATTTAATTATACTTAGACCAGGTGTAGTNTATGGATATAAAGAAAATTCTAATTTTCATAGATTATANAANGCNATTAAGCGAGGTTTATTCTTNTATCCTGGCAGAAAAGATACACTGAAATCATGTATTTATGTAAAAGATTTAGTATCNATTAGNTATAATTTAATTAAACAAGAAAAATTGCAAATATTTAACATGTGCTATAATNAATCTTTTTCAATCGAGAAAATTGTTTNTACTATTTCTAGNACTTGTAATTNTAAAATACCAAAAAGTATAATTCCATCTANGTTTTTAATAATTNTAGCATTTTTAATAAATAAAATTNCTATAAATAAACTNGGTTTTCATCCTGAAAGAGTTAAAAAAGTAATGCTTTCNACCAATGTATCAGGGAAGAAAATTNANAAGTTAGGTTTTAATTTAANGGATTTTGAGTTATCAATTAAGGATTGGTATAAAGATAGTGAATCANANGGATTATTATAATTATTTATTTGTTTTTTAACTTATTATAATCATATTCAATCATCTTANTCACCAATTCGTAAAAATTTGTTTTAGGCTTCCATTTTAANATTTTTTTNGCTTTTGTNGAATTACCTANAAGTAAATCTACTTCTGTNGGTCTATAAAATTTTGGATTTATTCTNATGATTGATTTACCTGTTTTTTTATNTATNGCAGTCTCATCNATTCCTGAACCTTGCCACTCAATNTCAATTNGAAGTTCATTNCATGATGTATNTATAAAGTCCTTTACTGAAAAAGTTTNACCAGTNGAAATAACATAGTTATCTGGTTTATNATTTTGNAGCATTAAATACATAGCTTCAACGTAGTCACCAGCATATCCCCAATCTCTTTTAGANTCTAAATTACCTAANTCTAAATATTCNATAAGGCCTAATTTAATTTTAGATANCCCCANAGTAATNTTNTTCGTNACAAATTGTTCNCCTCTCANAGGAGATTCATGATTAAATAAAATACCAGAACAAGCAAAAATATTATATGCTTCTNTATAATTAATTGTCATCCAATGACCAAATAATTTNGCTATTCCATAAGGACTTCTTGGGTANAAAGGAGTATTTTCANTTTGAGGTGTTTCCGATACTTTNCCAAACATTTCAGATGAAGATGCTTGGTAAAATTTAATATCAGGATTTATTTGNCTAATTGCTTCAAGTATTCTAGATACTCCTAAACCAGTTATNTCTGATGTCATCGTTGGCATTTCGAAAGATGCACCTACAAAAGATTGAGCAGCNAGATTATAAATTTCATCAGGTCTATANTTTTCAATTGTTCTATAAATATTAGTGAATTCAGATAGTTCAAAATCAGTTATTTCAACATCATTTTCAATATTTAAATCTTTTAANCTCCACAATGATCCACTTGCACTTCTTCTTTCACCTCCTATTACTCTATANCCNTTTTTTAATAGCAGTTTAGATAGATATGCTCCATCTTGTCCTGAAACTCCTGTTATTAATGCTGTTTTTTTCATTTATTTTAAATAATTTATNGTNATAATCTACTNTAATTGNNNATAAAAACTTAATATAAAATAAAATTTTGCATCTCAANTATTAGTATTAAATTTGGNGTGTGTTTTCTAATTAGTAATTTGGTATAANAATATTATGAAAATTTTAGTTTCAGGTGGTNCTGGTTTTATAGGTTCTCATCTTATAAAAAAATTATTAGATAAAGGTCATTTTGTNTACTGTATTGATAATCTTTCTACTGGNAATCTTGTAAATATTAAAAAGTATATTAATAATCCAAATTTTGAATTTATAAATCATGATATTATAAATACTTTACCGCATTTTAATATTGATTTAATTTTCAATTTGGCCTGCCCAGCAAGTCCCATTCATTATCAAATGGATCCTATTAAAACTATGAAAACATCAGTTTTAGGTACATATAATATTATTGATTTAGCATTAATGGAAAACGCAAAAATTATATTTACATCAACAAGTGAAATCTACGGTGACCCACTTGAGCATCCGCAAAAAGAAACCTATTGGGGGCATGTAAATCCTATTGGTATTAGATCATGTTATGATGAGGGCAAAAGATGTTCTGAAACAATTTTATTAGATTACCATAAATTTCAAAAGTTAGATGTTACTATTGCAAGAGTTTTTAATACATATGGTCCACAAATGATGACAGAAGATGGTAGGGTTGTATCGAATTTTATAGTGTCTGCTTTAGAAAATAAGGATATTTTAATTAATGGTGATGGTTTACAAACCAGATCTTTTTGTTATGTGGACGATACTGTAAATGCATTAATCTCAATGATAGATATTAATGATTTTGGACCATTTAATATTGGTAATCCTAATGAGATTACAATCAAAGAATTATCACAAATTATTATTGAATTGACTTCATCAAAATCAAAAATTTCTTTTAAGCCATTGCCAAAAGATGATCCATTAAAAAGAAAACCTGATATTTCTTTAGCAATGAAAAAACTCAATTGGCAGCCAGAAATTGATTTGAATAAAGGTTTAATTGAAACTATTAAATTTTTTAGAAAATGAACCATATAAGGCAAAAAATATTTTTTTTTAAAATAATTGATAGAGTTGCTGATTTATCATTTATTATACTTTCTTTTTATTTAGCAATTTTTTTTGAAACATACTACCATAGCAGAATTTTTGACACAATTAATTACCAATCTTTTAATATTTTTGGATTAATTATTTCAATCATAACTTTTTTAATTCTAATAGCTTATATTGAAAGAAATTTTTTCTACAGATTAAGTAATTATTTTACACTATTTAAAAATACTTTTAAAATATGTTTTATCGCATTTTTATTCATTGTATCGATTAACTTTTTATTAAAAACAAATTTATTTTTTAGATCAACTGTAGTTTTTTTTATTTTCTTTTCGTTTATTCTTCTATTTTTAAAAAGAATTACTTTAAAATTAATATTAGAATCAATCAGGCGAGAGGGAATGGATTATAAAAATATTATGATAATTGGAAGCGGTAACAGGGCAACCAAATTAGTTAAGCTTTTAGAAAATCATAAAGAATATGGAATGAAAGTTTCATGTATTGTTGATTCAGATTTTAAAAATAAAAAAAATATAAAATATAAAATTGGTAATTATTCAGAGATCAATAATTTTTTATCTTCTTTATCTATAGATGATGTCTTTGTATGTACTAATATAAATGAAATTCCTTGTTCAGATGATATTTTTGAATCATTTTATTCATTTGGAGTTAATGTACACATTATGTCTGAGCTCGTAATAAATAATTTTATAAGAAAATATCAAACGAGTCCAATNATTGAAAATTTTTATGGTTTACCATCATTTACTTATAATATTGTAAAGGTTTCTTATTANAANCTAGTNTTAAAAAATATTATTGAGAGATTGTTATCAATTTTTGCTATTATTNTTTGCCTNCCTATACTTTTAGTAAGTATTTTTTTAATTTCNTTAACGAGCAAAGGNTCACCTATTTTTATNCAAGAACGNGTGGGNCTTAGAGGAAGAGTTTTTAAACAATATAAATTAAGAACAATGGTTAAAAATGCTGAAATTTTAAAAGAAAATTTATTATTGAGTAATGATAAAGATGGTCCAACGTTNAAAATGAATTCNGATCCTAGAGTAACATTTATTGGAAAGATTTTACGTAAGTTTAGTNTNGATGAGTTNCCTCAATTTTTTAATGTTTTAAAAGGAGATATGAATTTAGTAGGTCCNAGACCATATCCAGTTTCTGAAGTTNGAAAATTTGAAGATTCNAATTATTTTAGAAGGCATAGTATGAAGCCTGGAATTACTGGNTTATGGCAAATAAAAGATAGATCAAAATTTATTAAGTTTAAAGATTCAATTAAATTAGATTTAGAATACATTGATAATTGGTCATTTAAAATAGATATTTATATAATAATTATGACTTTACCAATAATAGTGAAAGGTACTGGCAAGTGATTAATTNTCTATTCTTTATNCTTATTTGTTCACAAGTTTTTTGTCAAGGACTAGTTACNAATAGTTCATACGTAAATATTATAAAAAATGAANTTAATTCTTTGATGNATAATAAAATTAGCGATGAATTGTTTATAGCTCCNTACATTCAAAAAAATCCTNACAGAAATAAACATTTAAATCTAACTGCAAAATTAATAAAAAATCAAAGATTGATTATTGAACCAATTNCATCAATCAGATTTAGTAACTCAGGTTTTGAATTTTCAGAGAAAAATACGCAGAGTTTTTGGTTTACTCCAGGTATTAAAATTAAATCAATTATTCCAATTGTTAATAATTTTAAAAGTATTTGGATGTATTCATGGACAGAATTTTATAAACATTCATCAATATTTGAANATGGTTTANATAATCCTGACCAATTATTTAANTATAATCCTAGTCATTCTATTGGTTTTTATACTTCATCAATAGAGCCCTCANANGGTTATGATTTTGACGAAAGTCAGGCTGGTNTATCAATTTTATCAAATAGTTTTGAATTAGTTTTTGGTAAATTTAAAACTTCTTTTGGTCCATTTTTTAGAGGCAATTTAAGTATATCAAATTATTCTCCTGCTTTAGATCAAGTTTTNGTTAAGTTAAAAGATGAAAAATTTATTTTTTCATATATGATTGCATCTTTAGATTCAAATTTACCAAGGTTNCATTCAGAAAGTTTAGGCTTAGAAGAATCTGAATTATTTACGGACCAATGGTTACTTGATGATAGTATTTTCGATTCAATTACATCAAATTATACNGNTAATGCAAGATTNTCATCATGGGAACGATATGTAGCATATCACCGCTTAGATTTTAAAATAAAACCAAATTTAAGATTAGGTGTTTATGAGAAAATTATTTTTGGCGGAAGNAGTATTCCATTATCTTATCTAATACCCATTCTTCCATTTTGGTCTTCACAGCATGAATCNGGAGATTTAGATAATTTAATGATAGGTTTTGATTTTGATTTTATTTCAAGTAAATGCATNAATGATAAGCCATGTAGATTTTATGGTGCAATTATGATGGATGAATGGGCNCCATATAGTACTTTTTCAAAAGATAATAGAAATTGGTTTGCTTTTCAAATAGGTTTTTCTAAACTTGAAAAGTTTTTTAGTAAATCAGTTTTATTTAAACTTGAATACACTAAAATTCCATCTAATGTATANAATCATAGATTNATAATTAATGANCCCAAACATCACGGTTATAATTTGGGTTTTTGGTCAGGTAATCATTCTGATGATTTCTTTTTAAGTTCTTCAATTATATTAAATAATGAAAGNTATATAANTTTTTCATATGAGCATACGCGTTTTACAAGTAATTCNTATATTGATAGAATAAATGATNTAGAAAATCAATATAATAATATTAGTATAGNATTCCTCGAAAATGGATATAATAAAAGAATAAAAACTAATATTACCTACAGTTTTCAAATTCAAACAGGAATATTTTTTGATTTAGGATTATCTTCATTTAATACAAAAGGCTTATATTCNAAAAACGATTTTTATGATTTTACAATTAAAATAAGGTATAATATTTTTAAATAGAGAAATGCTTTCACTAAAGTTTATNAAAGAAAATTTTGATTTAGTTAAAAAATCAACAANATCTAAAAATATTGATTTTGATTTTGAAGAATTATTAAAAAATGATGATTNNAGGATAGANCTTATCCAAAAAGTAGAAGNTCTNAAATCCGAAAGAAATAAAATTAATAAAGAAATAGCCTCTAAAAATAATATAGAAAAGAATATTGAGTTAATGAGGGGAATTTCAAAAGAAATTAAATTATTAGATNCNGATTTAAATGAGATTTTAAAAAAAATTAATTATGATTTATTGTATNTACCAAATGTNATACATNATTCTGTNCCTTTAGGAAATGATGAAAAAGATAATGTTGTTATTAAGGAATGGGGAAGTAAACCAAATTTTAATTATNCAGCTAGAGGACATATGGAAATTTGCGAATCACTTAAGTTAGTTGATTTTAAAAGCGCATCAAAAATTTCAGGTTCAGCATTTCCATTGTATACAAATCTTGGCGCTTTATATGAAAGAAGTTTAATTAATTTTATGTTGGATGTACATATTAAAGAACATGGATATACTGAGGTTATTCCTCCNTTTATTGTTTCTGCTTCTTCACCNCTTACTACAGGAAACTTACCAAAGTTTAAGGAAGATATGTATTACATTGAATTGGATGACATGTATTGTATTCCTACTGCAGAAGTCCCTGTGACAAATATTCATTCAGGTGAAATATTAAAAGAGTCTGATCTACCCAAAAAATATGTTGCTTACAGTGCATGTTTTAGAAGAGAGGCTGGTAGCTATGGTAAAGATACTAGAGGCTTGTTAAGATTGCATCAATTTAATAAAGTTGAATTAGTTCAATTTACAAATCCAGTTGAATCATATAAAATCTTAGAAGAATTACTTTTAAATGCAGAAAAAATTTTACAAAAACTAAATTTACATTATAGAGTTGTTTCGTTAGCGAGTGGTGATCTTTCTTTTTCTGCAGCAAAATGTTATGATATTGAAGTTTGGTCACCATATGAGCAAAAGTATTTAGAGGTCTCAAGTTGCAGCAATTTTGAATCTTTTCAAGCTCGCAGAGGTAATATTAAATATAAGAAAAAGGATAACCAAAAACTTGATTATGTTCATACACTTAATGGTTCAGGTTTAGCGACTCCTAGATTGTTGGTTAGTTTACTAGAATCGTATCAAAATGAAGATGGCTCAGTAAATATACCTGATTCTCTTAAAAATTATATGAAATTAGATAAAATTCTACTGTAATGATTAGAAAAGTACTTTTAGTATTAAGTGTTTTAATTTTTACTCCAGTATTTTCAATAATTGTTTTTTTTGTTGGACTCTTTGATAGAAAAAAAAATATTTCTGGTTACTTTTGTAGGCTATGGTCAAAGACAATTTTATANTTNAGTAATATTAAATGTAATGNTGTAGGTTTAGATAACATTGATNATAANAAACAGTATATTTTTATTAGTAATCACCAATCTGCTCTAGATATTTTNCTAACTTTTGCTTCANTTCCTTTACCGATATCATTTTTTGCAAANAAAGAGTTGTTTTTTATACCATTATTTGGCTGGGCAATGATTACATCAGGNATGATTNCAGTNAATAGAAANNATAAGAATAAATCNAAAAAATCTGTTGATAAGGCAATTGATAAAATTTATTCAACTAATCTTTCATTTTTAAACTATCCNGAAGGAACTAGAACTGATTATATGCAGTTNAATAATTTTAAAAAAGGAGGNTTTATCTTAGCAATTAAATCAAAANTNCCAGTTGTNCCACTAACATTAATCTATAATGAAAATTTTTATNTTGATTCAAATATTACTTTAGTTGTTGATAATGCAATAGATACCTTAAATTATAATATGNAAGATAGAGATNCTCTTATTANTAAAGTAAGAAATAAAATGNTTTCAAATTTAAATAAATGATAAAANCNNTTTATATANTAATNTCATTTCTTTCAATTTCTTTNTCNCAAGAAGATTCATCNAAAATTGAACAAAACNTNNCAAATAATGTAATTGATAGNACAAATAATTTTTTCGTTGAAAATGACTTNTTTGAAACTTTACTTTCTGAGNCAAAAATGTTTTANGCNGAAGCAATNATATCNGANNTGATAAGTGATACNTTAAATGCNATGTATGGTTTTGATAATGTTTTTAAAGCNTTAGCTCAANTNGAAGAAATNAGTGANAATGATGAACTTGATAAGTTAAAGTANCAGCAAATGNTAACAGCNGTTATTGAATATTATGATAATAAAGTTGTNAGNATAGATCACTCAAAAACTGGTTTTTCNACAGCTGTTTTTAAGGAGAAAGTTGATAATTANATTTATAGTCAAAACCTTGAAGATTTAGTAAATGTTGAAGAAACAGTAGAGTTTATNGAAGGNCATGTTCCTATTACTTANAATAAAAAAGTTCAAAGTGTNATTTCTTACTANAAAAAACANGGTAAATCATATATNCANCATTGGTTAAANCGAGAACANAAATTTAAAGAAATTATGNTGCCTATTNTAAAAGAAGAAGGAGTNCCNTTAGAGNTATTTTATATTCCAATGATTGAAAGTGGATTNAGAACAGATGCAAAATCNTTTGCATCTGCTGTTGGACCTTGGCANTTTATTGAAAGTACAGGTAAAGCATATGGNCTTAAAAAAACTTTTTANATNGATGAAAGAAGAGATTTTGAAAAATCTACNAGATCNGCTGCAAGATATTTAAAGCATCTTTANGATATNTTTGATGATTGGTATTTAGCATTTGCAGCNTATAATGGAGGNGAAACNAGAATTAATCGTCACCTAAATTGTAAACAATGTGGATANCCAAAAGGAGAATTNAGTTTTTGGGATTTACATAGACTNCCAAAAGAAACTCAAAATTATGTACCAAGCTTGATGGCAATAATATTTATTTCAAAAAATCCTGAAAAATATGGATTTAATGTTAATCCTGATCCTNCTTACNAATGGGANATAAAAGAAATCANTAANTCAGTNAAAATAGATGATATTGAAAAATGTTCTGGNATAAANAAAAAAACATTACTCGAATATAATCCTGAAATTTTAAGAGANTATATNCCTGTTGAGAAAGGTANTACNTATAAATTTAGGATGCCANNNGATTATAATCCANAATTNGATTCTTTGTTTGCATTAATTGAAGAGACTGANTCNGATGAAGTTGTTTTTAAGAAACACAGAGTTAGAAAAGGTGAAAGTTTATGGAGTATTGCAATAAAATATGGAAGTACNATCACTGCTATTTGTGAAGTTAATAAATTAAATAGNAACAAGCCNATTAGGATAGGTAAGGTTATTACTNTTCCNANNGGNTCATATAAGTCACCTCCAAAAAAAATATATTATACGGTTAAAAAAGGTGATACNCTTAGTGAAATAGCAGTCAAATATCGTACATCTGTATCAAAAATAAAAAGATGGAATGGNTTGAGAAATAANTTAATTTATCCTGGTAAGAAANTAGTAATACATAGATAAAATTATTTGATTGTTTGCTTTTTTATTCCTAAAAAAATAACTAATATTGNAATATCAATTTATNTTNAATTAATATGACAAAGCTAGATATAATAAATGAATCATCCANGCTAACAGGTTTAACAAAAGTTGAAACTGAGCTTGTTCTNGATTCTNTTTTAAATACTATNAAAAANTCTTTAGCAAACGGAGAAAGAATTGATATTAGAGGTTTTGGAAGTTTTCTTGTNAAAAATAGAAAGCCTAGANCAGCAAGAAATCCTTCTACTAATGAAAGTATTTTTTTNGAAGAACAGTANATACCTTCNTTTAAAGTATCNAAATTACTTAAAAAATTTGTTGATCAAGAAATGAAAGATAAATAGGAGNATTAANCAGTATGCCTTGTGGTAAAAAAAGAAAAAAGAAAAAAATGAATACTCATAAACATAAAAAACGTTTAAGAGCNAATAGACATAAAAAGAAATAAAAATAAANAATTATATNTTAGTGACCATCTAAAGTTTATTNANNTAAACTTTAGNTGGTTTTTTGATTTTATGAACAAGAATCCAATTTTNACTGTTAGTCANATTNCCAATACCTTAAATCATAATCTAGAGCAAAATTTTTCTAATGTNTTTGTTNGAGGAGAAATTTCTTCNTTTAAAATATANGATTCAGGTCATGCATATTTNAATTTNATNGATAANAGTAGTCTNATTAATTGTGTTTACTTTAATTATNAAAATGATTCGAGTTATTTAAATTTGAAGGAAAATNTTGNAGTTACAGTTTTTGGNTCTATTGGNNTTTATAAAAAAAGAGGTAATATCCAACTNATTACATCTCAAATTCATATNGGNAATGAAGGAGAATTATGGCAAGACTATCTTANACTGAAAGATAAGCTATTAAAAGAAGGTTTATTTGATAAAAAATATAAACTAATTATTCCCGAGTATCCTGAAAAGATTACTATTGTTTCATCAAAAAACGGTTCAGTAATTCATGATATATTAAATATCTTAAATAGAAGGGCACCTTATCTTAATATTAAAATTGAACATACGGCAGTGCAAGGTATTAATGCTTCTGAAGATATTATAAAAGTACTTAAAAAAGTAAATTTTAATAATGAAACCGATTTGATTATTTTAGCTAGAGGAGGTGGAACCCTAGAAGATCTTCAGCCATTTAATGACGAAAAGGTTGTGAGGCAGATTTTCAATAGTAAAATCCCTTTGATTACAGCAATTGGCCATGAAACAGATTTAACCTTGTCTGATTTCGTTTCTTCATTGAGTACATCTACGCCATCAGAAGCTGCAGAAATATGTGCTCCTAGTATTCAAGAATTAAAAGATAAAGTAAATTCTTTCATAAAGAGAATAGAAATGTCGTTAGAGTCTTTTTTAGTTGAAAAAAACAATTTGCTTAATACTTATTATCTAAAGATTTTATCAAAAAATCCTAAATTAAGCATAGAGTTTCTCAAAGAAAAAATTAATTTAAATTATAAATTACTTTTTAATACAATTGATAAAAAACTAATAGATTATAATGATAGGGTTACAAATTTTAGAGAAATTATAAACAAATATAATTTTGATGCTTTGGGGAAAAGAGGCTTTCGTATAGTTAAAAAAGAAAATAAAATCCTTAGAAACATTGATTTAATTAATATTGGAGATTTAATTGATATTGATTTTAATGAAGCTCAAATTAGTGCAACTGTTAATAAGATTAGTTTAAATAAAAATAAAGATAAAAATAAAAATGAATAAAAAAATAAGTTTAGAAAATGCATTTAATGAACTATCTAATATAGTCAAGGAAATTGAGAAAGATGATATATCAATAGAAGATGCTATTGAATTATTTGAAAAAGGTGTATCATTAACTGAATTATGTAGAGAAAAGTTGAAAAATGCAGAGGTCAAAGTTAACTCATTAAATAAGAAATATGATTTATAATGAATATTTTTTGTACAGGAAATAAAACAAAAAAAAATTTTTTTGAATGTATTAGAAAATTATATGAAATAACATCCCAATTTAATCATCAGCTTCACTTAGATAATAAATTAATTGATGGAGGTGAAGTAATTGATTTTGATAATATCATATATTCCTCTTTAAACGATACTACTAAATTATATGATTTAGTTATTTCTATTGGTGGTGATGGTGCTTTGTTGCATACTATTAGATTAATGAAAGAAAAGCAAATACCAGTTTTGGGTATTCATATTGGTAATTTAGGTTTTCTTAATCAGATTAATAATATTGAAATCTCCAAATCTCTAAGCAATTTATTCTCTATGAAAAAAATATCTTATCAAAAATTTAACTTGATTGAAGCAAATGTTATATCAAACACTCATTCTATATCACTGTTGGCTTTAAATGATATAGTTATAAATCATGGAAATTTATTAAGATTAATCAAGATGAGAGTTAATCTTGGAGAAACTGTTTTAAATGATTATTCATGTGATGGTATTATCTTTTCAACCTCATTGGGCTCAACTGCATATTCACTTTCGGCTGGTGGCCCTATTGTCTCACCTGAAATAGGGACCATGGTTATTACACCTGTATCTGCGCACAGTTTATCATCTAGGCCAATAGTTTTAAGTGATCAATGTAAAATTAATGTGAAATTTTTACAAGAATATTCTAAAGTTAATATTACAGCAGATGGTCAGGAACAGCATACGATAGATAGTAATGCAAGAATAATAATTAAGAAATCAGAAGTTCATGTAAAATTGATTAAATTTGATGGTATGGAAAATTACTATTCCAGACTTAAAAATAAACTTAATTGGATTGGAAAAAATTAAATCTTTTATCTTAAAATTATTTGTTTTGTTATTCACTTTTTCATTTTATTCATGTGAAACCAAAAGTGAAAAATCATTAAGTGATTTATTAAATGCATTTTATGATTGGCATCAAATAGAATTCCCAGAATATTCAAAAGATACGTCACCTTATAATTTTTATCTTAAGTCAGATAAAATGAATCCAAATTATGAAAATAATTACCTTTCTGATTTAAAAAAATTTAACTTAGAACTATTTCAAATACAAAAGAACAAATTAAATGATAAAAATAATTTTATTCATAATACAATTGATAGAAAAATAAATAATTTGATAAATAGATATGGTGTTTCAAACAACCATCTAAATGATCCATCTTTGCATTATATTAAAATAAAAAAACATTTACTTGTTCTAATTTTTTCTAATAGTATTGATAAAAATCAAAAAGTAAATAAGTTATTATCTACATTAGATATTTTGCCAGATTACTTAAGTTTAATATCCAAAAGTATTTTAAAATCAAATAATTTTTTTATTCGTAAATCTTTATCTGAAATAGATAAAATTATTGAGCTTTTAGATGAAATTCCATTACATTTTGATTTTAATGATGATTTATTGAGATCTATTGAGATTAAAACTTTAAAGGTGAATAAATACTTAGTTTCTTCAAAAAAGTGGTTAACTAATGATATTTCAACCAACTATAATTTAGATTTAGAAAAATATTCTAAATATTTTAATAATAACATAAAATTTATTGAAAGAATATACAGTTACCCTGATTTAACAAGTTCACTAGATATCTATATTAAAACAATACAAAATCAAATTTTTGATTTATCTTTACCAATATACTTGGAAGATAATGATGAGCCTATTTGGTCCGATCGAGATGATACATTAAATGTAATTAAAAATGTTCAACAAAATATTTTTCAAACAAAGCAAATTGAAATTGATAATCCATCCAAAATCATTTCATTTAATAATTTATATAACGATATTTTACTTTATTTAATGGAAGAAAAATTAATCTTAGATAAAGAAGTATTTGAAATTAATTTTCCCGATTATGGTATGTATTTTAAAGATGATCAACCTATTTCAATTATATTGGGGAACTACGAAAAAGAAAAAAATGATATAATCTTTAATAACTCAACAGAATATATGAGTAAAAGTGAAATATTATATTTTATTACAAATGAACTATTACCAAGAAATGTTTTTAAAATTTACAATAAACAAAAATTAATTAATTATGATTTTGTTAATCATTATTCATGGGGAATTTTATTATCCCAGGTGATGATTGATTTAAATCCTAAAATATTTAATAAAAAATTTCAAATTTATTATAAAACAAAAAAATTACAAGATTTAACTCTATTAATGTCAAAAATTAGATATATTTCAAAAGAATTTTCGTTTAATGAATCTATTGATTATTTGCAGGGTGAATCTTTTTTTATTGAAGATAATAACTTAGAATATTATTTCAGAAAAAAATTGTTTGATATTGAATTTAATCTCGAATTATTTGCAGCTAGTACTTACATAAGTACTCTTTATGAGAAAATTTGTATTATTGATAAAGATGTTTCAAAAAAAACCTTTTTAAAAAAGATTTTCAAAAATGGATTTATTACACCCAGTAATTATAAATCAATACTAAATTAATCATATGAAAAATCCTAAAAAATATGATGAAAGCTCCATTAAATCCTTAGATTGGAAACAACATATAAGGAAACGTCCAGGAATGTACATTGGAAAGACGGGTAATGGCTCATCACCTGATGATGGAATTTATATTTTGATTAAAGAAGTGTTAGATAATAGTATTGATGAACATATAATGGGTTTTGGAAATAAAATAGTAGTCAAAAGAAATGAAAATATTATTTCTATAAGAGATTATGGTAGAGGAATTCCTCTTGGAAAAGTTGAGGATTGCGTTTCAAAAATTAATACTGGAGGAAAGTATGACTCTGAGGTATTTAAAAAATCAGTTGGATTAAATGGAGTTGGTATAAAAGCCGTTAATGCATTATCTGAAAAATTTAAAATTAAATCCTTCAGAGATAAAAAAGAAATATGTCTTGACTTTTCAAAAGGTGATAAGAAAATTATTTCAGAAATTACTTCATCCAATGAAGTAAATGGTACATATGTTGAATTTTTGGCTGATGAAACTATTTTTAAAAAATATAAATATATTGACAAATTTATTGAAGAGCAAATAATGTATTATGCTTATTTAAATTCAGGTTTAACTATATTATTTAATGGAAATAAATATAAATCAGAAAATGGTTTAAAAGATTTGCTTGAAGAAAAAACAAAAAATTACAGACTTGTCTATCCACCCATACATATCAAGGATGAAGATATAGAGATTGCAATAACACATAGTGGTAATTATGGTGAGGAACACTATTCTTTTGTAAACGGACAACACACTATGCATGGAGGAACTCACTTAGCAGCTTTTAAGGAATCAATTGTAAGAACAATAAGGGATTTTTTTAAAAAGGATTTCGATGTATCGGATATTAGAGCCTCGATAGTTACAGCATTAAGTATAAGGTTACAAAATCCTATTTTTGAATCTCAAACTAAAAATAAGTTAGGTTCACTTGATATGGGGCCAAATGGTCCAACTATTAAAATTTTTATAAATAATTTTCTTAAAACAAAACTTGATAATTTTTTGCATAAAAATACTCAGATTGCAGAATTGATATTAAAAAAAATATTACAATCTGAAAAAGAAAGAAAAGATATTGCTGGTATAAAGAAGTTAGCAAAACAAAAAACTAAGAAGGCAAATTTGCATAATAAAAAGTTAAGAGATTGTAAATATCATTTTAATGATGCGAAAACAAGTGAAGATTTAAAAAATAGTACAATGTTATTTATAACAGAAGGTGATTCTGCTAGCGGTTCAATAACCAAAACTAGGAATGTTAAGTCTCAGGCTGTATTTAGTTTAAGGGGAAAACCCTTAAACTCTTTTGGACTAACAAAAAAGATTGTTTATCAAAATGAAGAATTTAATTTATTACAGCATGCATTAAATATTGAAGATGGAATTGATGGACTTAGGTATAATAAAATAATTATTGCTACAGATGCAGATGTAGATGGAATGCA
>PBFG01000030.1 GCA_002718585.1 Fidelibacterota bacterium
TAAAATTTAAATATTAAAATTTATTTTGTGCAAATATATATTTGCTTATCACTCTCTTCGTCAAATGAAGATAATGTATATTTACCATAAAACTTATTCACTTTTAAATTATTATCAGCAAGTAAAGTGTGTAAAGTATCAGGAAACAACATTCGCATTTCAAATTCATATATATACTCTAAACGATTATTTTCATTTACAAAGTCCCACTTTATGGTATTTACTTCTGTTTCAGAATTATAATCATTTGATTCATATATTTTTAAAATTTTATTATTTTGAGTTGAATCTTTAAAATCCATCAAATCTACTTTTGTTGAATTTAAATTTGAAGTTAATTCATTTGTAGGCATAAAAATATCTATGATGAAAATTGAATTTGAATGCATATGATCATATACTCTACTAAAGCACTTATTAATATCATTATTTGTTATCAAATGAGCTAATGAATTAAATCCAATAATTATTAAATCGAATCTTTTATTAAAACTGAAATCTGTTGCATCACAAACTTTAATTTTTTCATTATTGTAATTATTTATTTTTGATTTAAATAAATCCACAAATTTTACAGATTTATCAAGACCATAGTAATCAATTTTTTGATTAATTATCGGCAGGCCTATTCTTCCAGTACCACAAAAAAGTTCTAATACAGATTTAACCTTATAATTGGTTATAATATTTTTATAAAAATTAATATCATCTTTTTTCCACCACATTATATCATCATATAATTGTGGATTTTCATAAATTGAAAATATTTTATTTTTATTGGTCAATTTTAGCAGAATATTTCATATATGAATTGATCTATTTTATCAAAAATAATCTGCTTATCTTCTTTGTCTGAATCATATATATTGTGGCCAGTTTGATTAACTACTAAGGTATCTAAATTTTCTGTTTTTAAATGCTCTTTAATTATACCAAGATTTTCAAAAGGTGCAGTTTGATCAATTGTCGAATGAATTAATAAAACTGGACTAGATATTTTATTTAAAGATAATTTTACATAATCAACCATTTTTCTCATTTCATTGAGTGCACACAAAGGATATTGATTATAACCATAAAATTGAATATTTTGAGCTTTCACATGATCTGGATTGAAAGTACTTTTTTTAGGAACGGTTTTTTTGAATTTATTGAAAATTCGGTTCATAATTCTAACATTAAACTCATTTTTAAACTTGAAAAGTGCTGAAGCAGATATAATGCCATCTAAAGGAAATAAACTACCTAAATGTAAAGAAAGGACTCCTCCCATACTTACCCCAATAACAATCACTTTATCACACTCAGAATACATTTCAGCAACACCAGTTTCGACAGCAGTTAACCATTCATGATATTTAGTGGAATTACAATCTTCTACAGTTGTACCATGACCTGGTAAGTTATCTGCTCTAACTTTATAACCTTTTTTGGACAAATGAATAGCTAATTTTTTAACTTCATATGTTGAACTTGAAAAGCCATGAATTAAAAAAATACCTAGTTTACTATTCGGATTAAAAAGATAATTATCTGGGTCAAATTTATCTGAAATATTTTTACTCATTATGATATAATTTAGTGATTTCTGAAATACTTTTTACTTTTTGCATTGGGCTAATATTACTTTTCATGAAAGCAATAAAAAAGTTAAACAATTCTGACATATTTTCATATGTTAAATCTATATCAAAAATTTTATTAATGTGGGTAATATTAATTAAATCTATTTTGCTTAAGGTTGAAAATTTAATTACAAAATCTAAGTCATTTGCGCTATGTAAATTACATTGCTCACAAATAAGCGAATTAGCTGAAGATGAAAAAATGACGTCATTAGTAAATTTTTTACCGCAAGTATTACAAGATTTATAACTTGGCATAAAACCTAATTGTTTTGATAAGTGATAAAGGAAAAATAAAAAAATGACTTTATTTTTTTTTATATCACTATCTAATAATTTTAATGATTTTTTACAAAGTCTAAATATGATTTTATTAGGAAAATCTTCTTCAAAAATTTTATTAATTACATTATTGATTGTGGTTCCAAATAGTATGCTTGAAAAATTACATCTAATGTGGGTGTAATCATTGATAATATCTGCTTCTTTTAAAATATGCATTGTGCGATTTTTGTTGTAATAAAAAGTTAATTCAAGTTGATGGAAAGGTTGTAAAATAGATAGTTGCGGATTTTTTGCTTTTCTAACACCCTTAGATATTAAAGTTAATTTTCCATATTCTTTTGTGAACACATTGCAAATGATGCTTGTATTACTATAGGGAAATATTTTAAGTATTATACCTTCAGTGGAAACTATCAATTTAACTCTTAATATGAACGTGCAAATACAACTTGATACTTAGCTTTTTTATTGGAGTAAATACATTTTAAAGATTTAATATTTTGACTAAATGGAATACACCTAATTGTTGCTTTAGTATCTTTTTTAATTTGATCTTCACTTTCACTTGTGCCATCCCAACCACATTCGACAAAACCACCTTTTTTAATAATGCGCTTAAAATCTTCATATAAATCTGTTGAATGAGTATTTGAATCTAAAAAATCTTTTGCTTGATCAAATAAAGATTGTTGTATATCATCTAATAATGTTGAGAAGAAACCATTTAAACTATCGATTGTAATATTATTTTTACCAGGCTTATCTCTTCTTGAATATATAATTTCATTATTATTGATATCTCGCATTCCAACTTCTATTCGAATAGGAACACCTTTCATCTCCCATTCATTAAACTTAAAGCCTGGTGACATTTTTGATCTATCATCAAAATAATACCTAATGCTACTTTGATTCAGTTCGTCAATTAATGGGGAGATAAATTTATTAATTTTTACTTTATCATCGTCCGATTTAAAAATAGGAACAATTACAATCTGAATTGGTGCTACTTTTGGAGGTAATCTTAAACCTTGATCGTCACCATGAACCATAATTAATGCGCCAATTAACCTAGTACTTACTCCCCAACTTGTGGCGTACACATATTCTTCATCATTGTTTTCAGTTTGAAACTTTACATCAAAAGCCTTTGCAAAATTTTGACCTAAATAATGTGATGTTCCTGCTTGAAGTGCTTTTTTATCTCCCATCATTGCCTCAATACAATATGTTTCAACTGCACCGGCAAATTTTTCTGATTCGCTTTTATATCCAGTTAATACTGGAATTGCCATAATATTTTCTACAACATCTTGGTATATATCTAATATTTTTTTTGTTTCTTTGATTGCTTCATCTTCTGAGGAATGTGCTGTATGCCCTTCTTGCCAAAGAAATTCACTAGTCCTTAAAAACAATCTAGTTCTCATTTCCCATCTTACAACATTTGCCCACTGATTAATAAGAATTGGTAAGTCTCTGTAAGAATTAATCCATTTTTTATACATGGACCAAATCACTGTCTCTGATGTTGGTCTTACAATAATTTCTTCTTCTAATTTAGATTCAGGATCAACTACTAATTTGTTATGATCTACCTTTAATTTAGAATGAGTAACAACAGCACATTCTTTTGCAAACCCCTCAACATGCTCTGCTTCTTTTGCTAAAAAAGATTTTGGTATAAATAATGGAAAATATGCATTTACATGATTTGTATTTTTAAATCGTTTATCAAACTCATCTTTTATAGATTCCCAAATTGAATATCCATAAGGCCTAATTACCATTGTACCTTTAACGGGCCCGTAATCTGCTAACTGTGCTTTTGTTATTACATCAGTATACCATTTTGATGCATCATTTGATTGTGGTGTGACTCCCTTAGCCATATATATTAATCCTTATAAATATTCTTATGAATTTAGTAAAAAAGTTACTTTGAAAGTACTTTTTTAAATATATTTAAAGTGTAATCTATATCCTCTTTTGTAATTCCATAGTGTGTTACAAGCCTGTAATCACCTGATATATATTTAAAAAATAAAACTCCATATTCTTCACATTTATTTAAAAATTCATCCTCGCTCATAATACTACTTTCTAAACGACAATAAATAATATTTGATTTCACTTTACTAGCATCAATTTTTAAACCTTTTATTGAATTAATTCCATCTGCAAGCATTTTTGCATTTTGATGATCTTCTAAAATTTGAAAATCAATATTATCAATAACGTGTAAACCTGCTGATGCAATTATGCCTGCTTGTCTCATACCTCCGCCTAATGCTTTTCTAATACGGCGTGCATCATTAATAAAATCATTAGAGCCACAAATCAAAGAGCCAATTGGACAAGCTAAACCTTTTGATAAACAAAAAGTGATAGAATCAACATTTTTAATCAATTGTTCTAATGAAGTATTGAGTGCTACTGTGGCATTAAATATCCGAGCTCCATCAACATGCAATTTTATGTTATTTTCTTTTGCAATATTTGATACTTGATCAATATAATTTTTTGATAGAGGATAACCAAAACATTTATTGTGAGTATTTTCTAAGCTTATTAGAGAGGTCTTAGGAAAATGAATGTTATCTGTTCTGATAGCATTTTTTATTGAATCAATATCTATTGTTCCATCATACTCATTTTTTAATTGATGAGAATGAATACCGCCAAATGCTGAAATTCCTCCTGCTTCGTAAGTAAAAGTATGTGATTTGTCACCTAAAATTGCTTCTGTACCTCTGGGACAATGTGCTAAAAATGAAATTAAATTTCCCATAGTGCCACTTGGAACTAATAAAGCAGCATTCTTTCCTGATAATTTTGCAGCTTTTTTTTCTAATAAATTAACATCATGATCTTCTTGAAAAACATCATCTCCTAATTGTGAGTTTAGGATAGATTCTTTCATTTCTTTTGAAGGTAATGTTACTGTATCACTTCTTAAATCAATTTGTTTCATAAAAATCGCTCTTTTTTATATAAATTATATAGTTAAAAATAACATAAAAAAATGAATACTGAACCTTTAAATTTAATCAATGGAAAAATTATGACTCTTAATGGGTCATTTCCTATAATTGACAGCTTGACAATTAAAAATGGTCAATTTTATCGTTTTAATAATCCACATCCTAACTTTAAAACTATTGACCTTCAAGGTGCGTTTGTAATACCAGGTTTTATAGATGCTCACTTTCACATTAAAAATTTAGGCCAAAGATTGGATATGGTTAATTTGAAAGGTGTTAAGTCTAAAAAAGAAATAGTTAATTTAGTCTACAAAAAAAGTAAAACACTTAAAGCAGGTGAATGGATAGAAGGTTTTGGCTGGGATCAAAATCTATGGGAAGATCAAAATTTTCCAGAATCTGAATTGTTAAATAGTGTCATAAAAAATAATCCAGTTTATTTAACTAGAATTGATGGACACAGTGCTTGGATAAACAATGTTGCAGCTAAAGAATCTAATTTTGATTTATCAACAAAGATTGATGGAGGTTCAATTATAAATGATTGTATTTTAATTGATAATGCAATGGATCCAATTAGAAACGCTATGCCAAAAGCAAATAAGGATTCTACAAAAAAATGGCTGTTGAGTGGTGCACAATATGCTGCTGAAAGAGGTATTACTAATGTTCACGATGCATGGCAATCACCAGAAATAATAGAATCAATTATAGAGTTAGTCCAAGAAAATAACTTTCCAATTAAATGCTATGGAATGGTTGGTGGATCATTTAAAGACTTCTTACTTGATTTTTTTGCTAAAGGTCAATATTCAGGTAAGCAATATAAAATAAGATCTGTTAAAGCCTTTATTGATGGTGCTTTAGGAAGTAGGGGAGCAGCACTACATGAGCCTTACTCAGATGATCACTGTAATTGCGGTCTAATACTAATTTCAAAGAAAGAGTTTGATGAATTAGCATCATTATGTTATGATAATAATTTTCAATTATGTACTCATGCTATAGGAGATAGAGGNAATTCNTTTGTNCTTGATACATATCAAAAATATCTTAANTCANAAAATGATAGAAGNTGGAGNATNGANCATGCACAAATGCTTACAACAAATGATATTGGNAGATTAAAAGAATGTTCAATAATTGCTTCTATGCAACCATCTCATTGTACAAGTGATATGAANTGGATGAAAAGTCGTATTGGAGAACATCGNTTGCATAGAATTAGTCGATGGAAAACTCTTTTAGATAATGGAATTGTTATAGCTGGAGGTTCAGATTGCCCTATNGAAGAAGGTAATCCATTGCATGAGTTTTATGCTGCCATTACAAGAACTGATCATGATGGNTTTCCNAAAGGAGGTTGGCAATCNCAAGAGAAATTATCTCGTATTGAAGCTTTANATTTATTCACANAAGGTGCTGCAATAGCAGAGTTTTCNGANAATAAAAGAGGTATGATTGAATTAGGCTATGAAGCAGATTTAACAATATTATCAAATGATATTATGACAATTGATTCAGAAAAAATATTAAANACAGATGTNATTGCAACTATAGTTAATGGTAATATTGTGTACGGATATAANAANTTTTAGTATTGAATTTTTANAGNGTAGCCAGTNTGTTTTCTAATATTNATGACTCTGTTATTTTTAAANAGTAGATATTGACCCTTAATGCCTACTAAAATNTCCTCNTAAGAAGATTCTTTATCAAATGAAAAACTTTTAATTTTATTTGGAATAGATTGGATTGGATAATTAATGTCTACCCATTTATTTTCAGTAATATATTTAGAAAANCNATCATTTAAATATTTTTTTGCTTCAAGATAACATTGCTCAAAATCAGGTTCTTCAAATTTTCCAGATAACATTTTTATCCAATGGGTTCTATCAGAGTAAAATTGTTTTAAATGTACCTCNATCAANCCTGCTAAATAACGATTNGGNGTAGTNCATAAAATAATTGCCTTAATNGCACCTTGATCAATCCATCTTGTAGGAATTTGTGTGCTTCTAGTAACGCCAATTTTTAGGTTGCCAGTAAATGACATATACACATGCTGATTTGTTAAGCAGTGTTTATTTGACCATTCCATATCGCGTGACTCTCCTTCGTGNGCTCTACATAATTCAGGTCTCAAAATACATTCCGAAGTTTCGGGNGCATCCCNAAAACAAGGAAAACAATAGCCCTGTGCAAATGTTTTTTTAATTTTTTGATTACATTTTATACAGTAAATATCTCCTAAAAAAGTAAATTTAACTTTTTTGTTTATTAGCNGATTTAGTTNAACTAAAGTAGAGTCNATTGGCAGACTATANTGAACCTCATNATTTAANTGAGATTGTAACTTTTTAATTGTACCTTGATATTGATTAGACATANTNNGAGAAATTTACTAAATATTGTTATTGAATGAAACTATGTATTAAGTTTNATATNAATTTTAGAAAGCATTAAGNATGGCAATTAAGAANATAGTNAAAATTTGGGATGATGAAAAAATTTTANAAGAAAATATTAATTTTTTAAAAACNAAAACAAAACCTGTTACCTTNCCAGCATCNNATTATATAAAAAATATTGTTCAAGATTTAATTGATACNTANCAAAAAATAACTTGTGCTGGAATTGCAGCAAATCAAATAGGTTATGACTACCAAATTTTTATTGGTATGAAAACACTAAAAGATGAAAGNGAATCTGAAGAANTNGAAAAANTGGAGGCTTCAAAAACACCCATTTTAAAAAACCCATATGCTNATAACTTTGAAATNTANATTAATCCNCGNATTGATAGTTTTGATAAAAAATCAATTAAANTNGANGAAGAGGGNTGCTTAAGTGTTCCAGGTTTAATGGTTGAANGAGATAGGTATGATAAAATAAAANTTAGATATTATAATATAGATGGTAATGTAATAAAAACTAAATTAACGGGNTTCTTATCCAAATTATTNCAACATGAACTAGATCATTTAAATGGNAATTTAATGATTGANGATTTATCTNCTATTGAAAAATTATANCCTGCTGANCCTACTGAAAAAAATGCAAAACTNTACGGTGAACTATTTTCAAAGTATCAAAAATTTGATAAATAAAATTTATCTTGCAATATAAATATATAAGGTAAGTAAATTAAGGTGTTATGAAAAACCATCTTATTATAGTTGAGTCCCCTTCAAAAATCAAAACTCTAAAAAAATTTTTAGATTCTAAATACTCAGTCGAAGCNTCTGTTGGNCATATACGTGACCTACCTAAAAGTAATTTNGGNATTGATGTTGAAAAAGATTTCTCAGCTGAGTATACTGTNTCACCAAANAGNGCAAAAACAGTTAAATCTTTAAAANCTGCACTAAAAAAAGCTGATGANTTGTTAATCGCAACTGATCCAGATCGTGAAGGTGANGCNATAGCNTGGCATATTGTTGATGAACTAAAACCCAAAATCCCTGTTAAAAGATTAGTATTTAATGAAATAACGAAAACGGCAATATTAGAAGCTTTAGATAAAACAAGAGATATTGATACTCACCTAGTTGACTCACAAGAGACACGAAGATTTTTNGATAGNCTATTTGGTTTTATGGTTTCAAAAACTATGTGGACAAATATGAAAGGTGGTGTTTCAGCTGGAAGAGTCCAAAGTCCTGCAGTAAAAATCTTAGTTGACAGAGAAAAAGAAAGAACTCAATTTATTCAAAATGAATACTGGAGTATATCTGCTGAATTTGAAAATAAAAANGGTATAATCAATGCTAATTTAATTAAAATAAATGGTAATAAAGTTTCTACAGGAAAATCATTTGATAAAAANANTGGTGAATTATTCAATAAAAATGATGTNGTTCTGAATGATAAAACAGTCAAAGAAATTTGTGATNAAATAAAAGATAGTTTATGGAAAATTGACAATGTTGAAACTAAACCAAGNAAACAAAAACCTTATGCTCCATTNATAACATCGACACTTCANCAAGAAGGCATTAGACAATTTAGAATGAGNGCTCAAAATGTTATGAGAATTGCACAGGGCTTATATGAAAATGGTTATATTACTTATATGAGAACTGACTCAGTGCATTTATCATCTGAAGCCATTACAGCATCAAGAAATGAAATTAAATCATTATTTGGTGATAACTATCTTCCAAGTTCAGCAATACAATATAGTGGAAAAGTTAAAAANGCACAAGAGGCGCATGAAGCAATTAGNCCAGCTGGATCAAAATTTAAACATCCAGATGAACTTAAGAATAAAGTAAATGCTGATGAATTAAAATTATANAAATTAATATGGAANAGAACCCTTGCATCTCAAATGAAATCTGCACAAATTGAAAGAACAAATTTAACAATTTCAAATGGTCAATATATATTTGAAGCAAAAGGNAANGTCGTTACTTTTCCAGGCTTTTTAAAAGTCTATGTTGAAGGTGTAGATAATAAAAAGGATAAAGATGATAANGAAATCATTCTACCTAAAGTAACAAAGGGAGAATCTTTGATTTGTAAAAATCTTACACCTAAACAACATTTTACTAAGCCAATTAATCGATTCACNGAAGCTGCATTAGTAAAAGAATTAGAAAAATTAGGAATNGGTAGACCCTCCACTTATGCAACTATATTAAAAAAGATTCAAGATAAAGAATATGTTAATAAAGTAAAAGGGAGTATGNTTCCTACTTTTACTGGNTATGCTNTTGTTCANTTTTTAGAAAAATATTTTGATGATTTAGTTAATTTAAAATACACTTCAAACATGGAAGATGATTTAGATTCTATNTCAAGAGGTGAAAATAATAAATCTGATTATTTAAAAGGTTTTTATTTTGGAAATGATATAACTGAGGGATTGAAAACAAAGTTAGAACAAGAGTTTGATAAGAGCAATGCACGTCTAATTAATATTTTGGAAAATGACAAACAAAGCGTAGAAATTCGTATTGGAAGATATGGTGTATATGGTCAATATGATGAAGATAAAAGATTTACTATACCAGGAGATTTTCCACCAAGTGAACTTACTTTAGATAAGATTAACGAATTGATAGAATTAAAAAATAAAGCTCCTGAGATTATTGCAAAAGACCCTGTAACCAATGAAGATATTATATTGAAAAAGGGAAGATTCGGACCATATATTCAATGTGGAGAGAAAATGAAATCACTACCTCCTAATGTTGAAATGGAAAATGTTGATGCTGAACTAGCAATTAATTTAGCAAGTCTACCAAAAGTTATTGGCAAGTGGAAAGATGATGATATTAAAATTGATATTGGGAAGTTCGGTCCCTATCTCAGATGTGGAAAAGTTACATCTTCAGTTCCAAGAGACCAAAATCTATTTGAATTATCAGAAAAAGAAGCGGGTGAATTATTAAACACAGGTAAGCAAGGAAGGGGCCCAAAGGTAATAAAAGAATTAGGCGATAATATTGAAATTAGAGATGGTCGATATGGTATGTATATTACTGATGGCAAGGTCAATGCAAAAATGCCAAAAGATATTTCACAAGATGAATTAACTCTTGAAGAAGCTAAAAATTTAATTGAACAAAAAAAATCTAGTCCAAAGCGAAAATTTAGGAAAAAGTAATGCATGATGATAAAAAAATAATGGACAAAATCATATCACTTGCAAAGCAAAGAGGATTCATTTTTCAAAGTAGTGAAATTTATGGAGGATTAAAAAGTGCTTACGATTACGGGCCTCTTGGTGTTGAATTAAAAAGAAACTTGATGAATGAGTGGTGGCGATCTATGGTACACGAAAGAGAAGACGTTACTGGTTTAGATGCATCTATAATAATGCATCCAAAAGTATGGGAAGCTTCTGGTCACTTAGCTGGTTTTTCTGACCCTCTAGTTGATTGTTTGATTAGCAAAGAAAGATTCAGGTCTGATAAAGCTCCAATACCTAAAGTTGGAGATGAAATAGATATTATTTGTGCAGATAAAGGNCAAGCTAAAGAATATCAAAATACAATTGAAAAACGTTTTAATATACTTTTAAAACGAGATGGAAAATTATTAAGAGGATTAAAAATAATTGANAAAAATAAAGTTGGNTTTTTTGAAGAAAATAAACANACACCAANTGANACATTTGATTTTCCAGGTTATTTAAGTCCTACATTTAATAGTCCTTTTTTAAGTGATGAAAAACAATTTAATCTTATGTTTCGAAGTCAAATTGGATCTGTTGATGCACTTGGTGANATTGCTAATTTTGTCTTTGATAATAAGGATTTAGATAAAGAGTCNATGAAAAAGGCAATAGAAAAAATTGTCAAAGATTCTGCGGTTTATTTAAGACCNGAAACNGCTCAAGCAATGTTTGTTCAATTTTTAAATTGCCAACAAACCATGTCTATGAAAATTCCTTTTGGAATTGCTCAAATGGGTAAAAGTTTTAGGAATGAAATTACAACCGAACATTATATTTTTAGATCATGCGAATTTGAACAAATGGAAATGGAATTTTTTGTTGAACCTGGTACTCAAAAGGAATGGTTAAAATATTGGAGAGATAAACGTTTAAACTGGTGGCAATCNTTTTCAAATTATCCTGAAAATTTTACATACAGAAAGCATGAAAAAGATGAACTTGCTCATTATGCNGATGCATGCTATGACATTGAATATAANTATCCATGGGGATNTGATGAATTAGANGGNGTAGCAAGTAGAACAGATTATGATTTAAAAAAACATGCNGAGNATTCTGGCGCAAAATTAAGTTATTTTGATCAACAAAAAGAAGANCCTGATACAGGTAAAATNGGTTGGAGATATACACCTTATGTTATTGAACCAGCNGCAGGTGCTACTAGAGGTTTNTTNGTTTATTTAATAGATGCATATCATGAAGAGAATGTTAAAGATGCNAAAGGNAATGATACTACTCGTGTTGTCATGAAAATACATCCAAAACTTGCTCCATTTAAAGTTGCAATACTACCCCTAATCAAAAAAGATGGTTTGCCTGAAATTGGACGNACNTTAGTNAANAAATTCTTNAAAAATGGTATAAATGCACGATANGANGAGCAGCATGCTATAGGTAAAAGATATAGAAGACACGATGAAGTTGGAACCCCNTATTGTTTAACAATAGATGGTGAAAGTAAAGTAGANAATTGCATTACAATTAGAGATCGTGATACTATGAAACAAGAACGAATATCTATTGATGATGCTGTTGAAATAGTAAAAGAGAAGTTATCAAAATCAATTAGCAATNACTCTTAATAGGTTTTTANAACCTCAAAATATTTAATTTTTTGATCCTCTATAGTATATGATATCGTATTTGGATTACAACATANATAGCAATCTTCAATTAAATCNATAGATTCTGAACAAAAAGAAAGTTCTATTTGAACTTGATTATTTTGAAAACAAGTTTGACATTGATAAGTTTTANTAGTNNNCATAATAATTAAGGNCTAATATNGTATATNTTTTCATCCTCAACTTTAAATCTAATATGACCATTATATCTTAGTTTTAAAATATCTAGTTCTAAAACTGTTAATTCTATATGAGCAAAATTGTCATATCCTTTTTGNCTTTTTTCTAAAGTTGGATTAGAGTCAATAAATTCTTCNGGAACATTTGGGTGCCAATCTTTTAGTTTAGTTGATGGTGCATAAGGTCCCATATAACATTTTCTACTTTGAAGAGCAGTANCNTTCCATTTTTTTAATGAAATATCATTTTGAAAATTTATANTGGCTNNNCATTTCATNCGAANCTGTACTTTTCTATCTTTATCATAAAATAANGTNNCTGGAATTTTTATTTTCNATTAGTTCTTTNACTTTATTACTTCTATAATCNGCGTTGAAATNAATTTTNAAAGGAGATATAGATACATCTCTTAAAACAACTGTTCTAGTTTCAGGAAAATTTTCATTAATTGTNGANANAACAAATGTATGATANGGNTTNCTNGCATGNTTAACTGCTTCTTTTAAACAGTTNATTTCNAAATCATATATGTCTTTNATATTTTGCATGTGTTTAAAAAAAAGTGCTCAGAATTTAAATCTGAGCACTTGTAGCCCGTAGGAGAATCGAACTCCTGTTACAGAGATGAAAACCCTGGGTCCTAACCACTAGACGAACGGGCCAATTTGAGCGATTAATTTATAATGAATTTTATATTATTAACAAACGATTTATAAGTTAGCATATTTATTCGTGTACTCNATTAATTTATNCCNAATCCCTGCTTCTAACATTGAATGNCCTGAGTCTTGAATAATATGAAAATCAGCCTCTGGCCATTTTTTATGTAGTTCCCATGCAGTNANCATAGGACAAACTACATCATAACGTCCTTGTANTATTACGCAAGGTATATGNCTGATTATNTCTATTTGATCTAGCAACCATCCNTCATANTCAAAAAAACCTTCATTNATAAAAAAATGGCATTCTATTCTAGCAAAAATATCTGCAATATTTTCGTTTTCAAAGTGGTGTAATGATTTTTTATTTTGTATAAGTTTGCTNGTNCTTGCCTCCCATATTGACCATGCNTTNGCAGCTTTATAACGTGCATTNATATNATTTCCTGTCAATAATTCATAATAAGCCNTNATCATATTATCTCGTTTATTTTCTGGAATTGGTTTAAGATATTTTTCCCATGCNTCAGGATAAATATANCTAGCACCTTCTTGATAAAACCATAAAAGTTCTTTCTTCCTTAACATGAATATTCCACGTAAAATTAATTCATTNCANCGATTAGGGTGACTCACAGCATAAGATAATGATAATGTTGACCCCCAACTNCCACCAAATACAGTCCATTTNTCTATATTAAGTTTAATACGTATTTTTTCAATATCATCAACTAAATCCCAAGTAGTATTTTCNTTTAATTCAGATGANGGANNACTNTGACCACANCCACGTTGATCAAAAATAATNATACGCCATTTTTNTGAATCGAAGTATTGTCTATATATGGGTTCAATACCACCTCCTGGNCCNCCATGTAAAAAAATTACAGGCTTNCCNTTTGGATTGCCAGATTCCTCTACATGTATTGTATGTATATNTGAAACTTTAAGTTTAAAAATATTATANGGTTCAATTGGTTTAAAATATTCATTCATAGTTATTCCTTTAGTATAATCTTTTTTTACAAATTCTATTNTTTAAATTTTTTTTACTCNAAAAACGANTTAAGTTATCAATAAATAAATCAATCATATCATTTTGATATTCTGGAAAATTNCCTGANATATGTGGAGATAANAATAAATTNTCGTAATTAAAAAATGGNTGATTTTTTGAAAGAGGNTCATCTTTGAAAACATCTAATGCNGCTCCAGATATNNTTTGATTNTCAAGAGNATTAATTAAAGCTGANTCATCTATTATTTCACCTCTNGCAATATTAATTAAATAAACTGTTTTTTTCATTTTGGAAAAAGNATTNTGTGAAATCATTTGATTTGTCATTGGAGTTAANGGNCAAGTNATAGCAATNAAATCGGCTTGATTATATAATNTNTCNATATNNGATAATGGTANTAGTNAATCAACATATNTATTNGAANAAGTCTGTTTTTGTAATCTTTTAGTAGCNATAATATTCATACCAAAANTTTTGGCTAATTTTGCTGTTGCCTTTCCAATNGANCCNTANCCAANTATTCCTAAAGTTTTATTTTTAAGTTGTATCATTGTTTTGGCAATATCCCATTGCTTCCACTCGTGCGTACTCTTAAATTCATTACAATTTGCAAATCTTTTTGAGTGGAATAAAATACATCCCAAAATAAATTCTGATACAGGTATAGCATGGATTCCTTTTGAATTTGTAATAATTGTATTGCTTTTAAGGAGTGAAGGAAATAAATTTTTTTCAACACCCGCTACTCCAAAATGTATCCATTTTAATTTATTTGAAGCTAAATCATAAATTTTATCATTGAGACTATATGTTAATAAAGCATCTAGATTAGAAATATTTTCTTTTAACTTTACTTTATCACTAACATTTATAAATTTGCATTCGTTATATTGATTAAGTTGTTTTTTTATCTTAGTTAGAAAAAAATCATATTTTTTATGATTTTGGGTTATGTTTAGTCCGATGTTCATATTAATCTTCAAAAATATCTTGTAAACTTTTATAAGTTAATTTGTTGTTTTTCATTCTTCTAATTGCTCTTAGTGCAGCTTGTGCACCAGATATGGTTGTAGTAGTAATTATATTATAACGAATCGCACTTTTTCCGATTTCATATTCATCGTATCTCGACTTTTGTCCTAAAGGTGTATTTATTATAAACTGTATTTCATTGTTTTTAATTGAATCTACAACATTGGGTCGACCTTCTCCTACTTTTGAAATCAATTGGCATTTGATACCATTTTGTAATAGTAAATTATAAGTGCCCTCCGTAGCAATTAACTTATAACCCAGTTCATAAAAATCACGAGCTATTGGTATAACTTTCATCTTGTCAATATCATTTACTGATATAAATATATTACCATCCATTGGTAATATGTTACCTACTCCAATTTCAGCTTTAGCATATGCTGACCCTAAATGTGTATCTAAGCCTATGACTTCACCTGTTGATTTCATTTCTGGAGATAAAAAAATACTTTGATTTGGAAATTTATTAAATGGAAAAACTGGTTTTTTAACTGCTATTAGTCCATTGTGTTGATTAGGAAATGAAAAATCAGACAGTTTTTTTCCTACTGCTAGTTGGGCTGCAATTTTTGCCAATGGTATATTTGTTACTTTACTAACAAAAGGTATGGTTCTGCTTGCTCGCGGATTCACTTCTAATACAGATACTATATTATCTTTCAATGCAAATTGTATATTAATTAACCCAATTGTATTAAGAGATAACGCTAGATTCTTAGTTTGAGATTCTATAATATTTTTATGCGTTACAGATAATGCGTATGCAGGTAAAACACATGATGAATCTCCAGAATGAATTCCTGCCTCTTCAATATGCTGCATAATGCCAGCAACATAAACATTTTCACCATCGCACAATGCATCAACATCAAATTCAAAAGCATCTTCTAAAAAATCATCAATCAAAATAGGGTGTTCACCAGAAACAAGTGCAGCTTTTGCTACATAGGTTTTAAGATCATCATCATCATATACAATTTCCATTCCTCTTCCACCTAAAACATATGATGGTCTTACTAATACTGGATATTGAATTGTTTTTGCAATAGATAATGCCTCATCTATTGAATAGGCAGTACCCCATTTTGGAGCATGTATATTTAATTTTTTTAAAATTTCTCCAAACTTTTTTCGATTTTCAGCTAAATCAATAGAACTTGAATCTGTGCCAATAATATTTACATTTTCTAACTTGAGTTTATTTGCAATATTTAAAGGAGTTTGACCACCAAATTGTATTAATATTCCATCAGGTTTTTCAAAATTAATTACATTCATTACATGTTCAAATGTTAAAGGTTCAAAATAAAGGCGATCAGAGATATCAAAATCGGTAGATACAGTTTCAGGATTACAATTATACATTATCGTTTTGTAACCTGCTTGCTTTAAGCCTAAAACTGCTTGAACACAACAATAATCAAATTCTACACCTTGACCAATCCGTGTTGGCCCACTTCCCAAAATTAAAACTTTTTTTCCAGATAATGGATACACTTCATTTTCAACTTCGTATGTTGAGTAACAATATGGAGTCTTTGCTTCAAATTCTGCAGCGCATGTATCAACAGATTTGAAAGTAGGAAAAATATTATTATCTTTGCGGAATGTGTAAATATCACATTCTTTTTTAGAAAATTTATTGGCTAATTGCATATCTGAAAAGCCTTCTTGTTTAAGTGAGACAATATTATCAACTGTAAATTCTAAATTATATTTTGATAATATAGATAAATGTTTAATTTGATAAAGAAACCATTTATCAATTTTAGTTTGATTATATAAATCATCAACTGTATATCCTTCATCCATAGCTTGCTTAACTTTTAATAATCTAAACGCAGTTCCAAAACTTATTTTAGACAAATCAAGTGCTCGATATTCAGTAATTTTTGGCTCTAAACCTAATAAACCAACTTCTAGAGATTGAAAGGCTTTTTGAATACTGTCTCTAAAAGTTCTACCAATAGCCATCACTTCCCCCACAGATTGCATTTGAACACCTAAAATACCATCAGAAGTTGGAAATTTTTCAAAATCAAATCTCGGGATTTTGGTAACTACATAATCTAGGGTGGGCTCAAAAGCAGCTACTGTTTTACCAGTTATTTCATTTGGTAATTCGTTAAGAAAATATCCCATTGCTAATTTTGCAGCAACCTTAGCAATAGGAAATCCAGTTGCTTTAGAAGCTAAAGCAGAAGATCTACTCACTCTTGGATTCATTTCAATTATAATCATTCTTCCATCATTTGGATTTACAGCAAATTGAACATTTGATCCACCTGTATCAACTCCTATAGTGCGTAAACATAATATGGACCAATCCCTCATTTTTTGATATTCTTTATTAGTTAAAGTTTGAGCAGGCGCTACAGTAATACTATCACCAGTATGAATTCCCATAGGATCTAAATTTTCAATAGAACAAACTATTACTGCATTGTCATTAGAATCTCTAACAACTTCCATTTCATACTCTTTCCAACCGATTAATGATTCTTCAATTAAAACTTCATTGATAGGACTTGCATCTAATCCCATATCAATTAACTTATCAAACTCTTCTATATTATATGCCACAGATCCGCCTGTACCACCTAAAGTAAAAGATGGTCTAATAATAATTGGGAAATTCATATTTACAATTGTATCCAAAGATTCTTCTTTTGTTTTTGCAAAGCCGCCTTTTGCAGTATCAATACCAACTTCATCCATAGCTTTTTTAAACTTTTCTCTATTTTCAGCTTTTTTAATAGAGTTAATATTTGCACCAATTAATTCAACATTGTATTTTGATAAAATTCCTTCATTTTCCAATTGTATTGTTATATCTAAAGCAGTTTGACCGCCAACTGTTGGTAAAATTGCATCAGGACTTTCTTTTTTAAGGATATTTTCTATTGCATCTGTAGTAATAGGTTCAAGATATGTTGAATCAGCTAAATCTTTGTCAGTCATTATAGTTGCAGGATTCGAGTTAATTAAAATTACTTTATAGCCCTCATCTTGCAGTGCTCTACAAGCTTGTGTTCCTGAATAATCAAATTCACAACTTTGTCCAATCACAATTGGGCCTGAACCTATAATTAATACTGATTTTATATCATTTCTTTTTGGCATTATTTTTTTTCATTCCATTAGTTTTATAAATGATTGAAATAAATATTCAGAATCGTGAGGTCCGGGTGATGATTCAGGATGATATTGAACAGAAAATAATTTCATTTTTTTAGAAGAAATACCAGCTATTGTATCATCATTTAAATTGACATGTGTTACTTCAATGTCATTAGGTA
>PBFG01000031.1 GCA_002718585.1 Fidelibacterota bacterium
TTAGTGTTACTGTTAATGCTGTAAATGACGCACCGGTTGCAGCTACAGGTATTTCTGGCTTAACAGATGAGGATCAAAGCATAGTTATAAGTTTATCAGCTACAGATATTGATGGAGATAACTTGACATACAGTTTAGGTAATGATGGTCTAAATGGTTCTGTTTTAATTAATGGTACTCTTGCCACTTATATACCTAGCGCCAATTTCAATGGTAGTGATTCATTNACATTTATTGTAAGTGATGGNNNATTAACAGATGAGGCAGAGGTAACCCTAACAATAAATGCAGTNAATGATGCACCTGTATTTNTNACTGANTCTCTNTTAGATNTANATGAAAATTCAGATTACTTTTTTGAAATTAGTGTAGATGATGTGGATAATGANAATGGAGAATTNTNTTTATCTATNTCAAATAATCCAGATTGGCTATCACTNGATGGATTNAATTTAGTGGGTACTCCNGGAGATAATGATGTTGGTACAAGTTATATTTTCCTTNATNTATCTGATGGATTATTAAATACNGTTATTGAGTATCAGTTAGTNGTTAATCCAGTAAACGATCCGCCAACTGCATNTTCTCAAGATTTNTTAACNCAAGAAGATCAAAGTTTAGTTATAGTATTATCTGCATTAGATATAGANAGTGATTTATTAACTTATCANATAGTTCAAAATCCNNTTAANGGTACTGTAGAGATTACTGANAATATAGTCACATATANTCCANTTAATAATTTTAATGGATNNGATAGTTTTATTTTNGGTGTAAGTGATGGNGAATTCTTATCTGAAAATNTTATAACTATTACTATTGAAGGNGTTAACGATGCACCAGATATTNNGGAAATATCTGANTTANTNATTAGNGAAGATACTCAATTANCATATGATGTNATCGCATCNGANGTTGATGGTGATGATNTAGAATATTCTTCTACTTCAACNAGNAATGAGGTNATAACTTGGTTTACTGGAAGTACTTTGAATNTTTTACCTNATCAAGATTGGTTTGGTAGTTCAGTTATTACAGTTATTGTAAATGATCAGTTGGTTAGCTCATCACAAANNTTTATTCTNACNGTTGAATCAGTTAATGATGCTCCATTAGCTNTTGATGAAAATATTATTTTNGATGAGGATTCTCAATCAATTATTGTACTNAATGGAGATGATATTGATAGTTTTGTTCTCACTTATAATATTTTAACTCCACCNTCAAACGGTGAATACAACTTAAATTCTTCATTCCTTACATATATTCCAAATGAAAATTATTTNGGACAAGATACACTTATATACAATGTTTTTGANGGGGANCTATTTTCAAATGAAGCTTATGTTATTTATGATATTCAAGGTATAAATGATGCTCCACAATTACCAGATTTTGTTGATGTAGAGATTGATGAAGATAATTCATATGAGACATTTATTCCTCAATTTGATNTNGATGGAGATAGTTTAGTNTATACTATTAATTTATCNGATGAANATGCTTCATATAGTTTAGTTAATGAAGTTTTNACTATTAATCCAGGTCAAGATTATAATGGTNCTATTTTTGTAACTATTTCTGTTAATGATGGTATTTTTTCTGATTCAGGATTATTTATTTTAGATATTTTACCAGTAAATGATCCNCCACAAATAACTTCAATNCCNAATAATAGTATNGGNCTAAATGAATTATTTGAGTACCAAATTGAAGTATATGANCCTGATANTGAACAATTTACTTTNGAAATATCAAATTNCCCTGATGGAATGGCTTTAATTGGAGATGTCATAACTTGGATACCAAATATTACTGGTTTATTTGGTCCAATTGAAATAATTGTATCAGATCAANACACTAATCCTTTAAGTGACATTCANACTTTTTCTTTAGATGTTAGATTAGCTCAAAANTTTTCNTTGCATTCAGGAAATAACTTAATTAGNTATTTAGGTGTATTAGAAGATAATAGTATTGATAANATGTTATTACCNTTGTCAAATAATATTTCACAAATTATAACNGAAAATTANGCATCTATNTATAGTGATGATGGTTANTGGATNGGAAGTATTGATTNNATTGAGCCTACTAAAGGTTATTGGNTNAGAATTGATGAAGATACAGATTATAATATTNCNACTTATCAAACGCCAANAAACCAACTTTATTCTNTACATGAAGGATGGAACTTAATTTCATATATTGGTGATGATAACGTTGATTTAGATTTCTCACTTCCAGATGATNTAGAACTATTGTTTACTGATATAATGAGTGAGAATATATCAGCTACNAGANATGAAGANGGANAATGGGTTGGTTCTCTTGCTAGTATTGGATGGCAGCAACTGAAAGGTTATTGGGTNAAAGTACTGGAAGATGTTAGTTTTNCTTTTGAATATGAGGATAATTTACCTAGGTATGNAGATAATTTATTACCAGATAATGGCTTAATAAANAACAATTATGGNTTTGGNTATAATCAATCACAGAATCAATCATTTTATTTTATTAAAGATATANTATTAGAAGNTTCATCAATTGAGAATGGAGATNTAATAATTGCTTATCATAATGGTANTATAGTAGGTTCTAGNGTATGGAATGGTGTTTATACTGATGTACCTACAATGGGTAATGATGGNTACAGTGAAAATATATTATATTGTGAAAATGGTTCAAGTATTNANTTTAAANTNTTTAANNAGTCTACAGCCGAATTAATAGATTTANTAGGAGAAATACCTAATTGGGAAAATCAAAAAAATATAATAATAAGTACTTTAAAAGAAAGNTCAATCATACCTGAAACATATAATTTGTCAGNNGCTTATCCNAATCCGTTTAATCCAGTTACTCATTTTAATTTTTCTANTCCNAAACAGAGTGATGTTAAAATTTCAGTTTATGATTTACAGGGAAGANTAGTAGAAGAAATAATAAATCAATCTGNNCNTCCAGGAACTTTTGAAGTGAAGTGGNATGCTAGAAATTATTCAAGTGGTATTTATTTTATTAATATGATAGCTGATGATTTTTCAACAACTCAAAAAATCACTTTACTGAAATAATCTTTTNNAATATTTCATCAATTTTTTTATANAAATTTTCAATTGAATANTCATTTTTGATTACATAGTCNGCNAGATTAATTTTTTCNTTATCTGTCATTTGAANAGAAATTCTATTTTGAATATTTTCNAGANTNATATTNNTTCGTTTNATAGCTCTATCAATTCTAATTTTTTTTGATGCNGTTATTAAAATAGTTGAATCGAAAAAACTTTTNTAGTTTGCTTCAAAAATCAAAGCAGCATCAACAATGAATNCTGAATATTTNTTCAATTTATTTACTTTTTCATATTCTTTATTTATAAGTAAAAAAACTTCAGGCCACATTATACCATTTAAAATTTCAATATTNATTTTNNTCTTNAAGGCTTCTTGTGCTANTAAGTTTAAATTAATTTTATTTTGAGGTGCAATTTTNTTNCCAAAAATTTGTATGATTTTTTTTTGAAGTTTTAAAGATTTTTTTAANTGTTTTTTAGATTCNCGATCAGCATTAAAAACATATGCNCCATTAGATTNACAATACGAAGCTGCAATAGATTTACCNGAAGCAATTCCACCGGTTATACCNATTTTAATCATTNCTTAATATTTTAATTATTTTACTACTAACNTCTTCAATTGATTTTGANCCNTTAATTTTAGANACTATATTTTTTTNATTATAGTANTCTATNAGAGGACTAGTAGATTTGTGATAAATATTNAATCNATCTCTNACAGTNTCCTCNTTATCATCATCTCTNATTGATAANGNNTCATTNGTAATATCATCTTTATTATNTTCTTTAGGAGGGTTATATTTCACATGATAAATTCTNCCAGAAGGTAAATGAATTCTTCNTCCNCNCATACGCTCAACTATAATATCATCANNAATTTCTAAAACNATAACATTAGTTAANTTNTGANTAATTTTATTTAATAATTTTTCTAAACCTTCAGCTTGAGGAATNGTTCTTGGGAATCCATCTAGTATGTANCCATTCTCACAATCTTTATTTTCAAAACGCTNTTCCATCATATTAAGAATTAANTCATCNGGNACTAGAGNACCGTTAGTCATGAATNCNTTAGCTTTTTTACCAAGTGNAGTATTNTTTTTAACATGTTCTCTAAGCATATCTCCAGTNGAAATTTGAGGTATATTAAATTTATNAACTAAAATTTTTGCTTGAGTTCCTNTTCCTCCACCAGGTGGACCGATTAAAATTATTTTCATAATAANATTCCNGCTATTGTTGCTGTTAACCATGAAGCNAAAGCTCCACCTATCATAGCTTTCATAACTAATTTAGCTAAATCTTTTTTCCTTTCTGGAGCAATNGAACCAATACCNCCAAGTTGTATACCAATAGATGCAAAATTAGCAAATCCACATAATGCATATGCTGCAATTGTTGCAGTTTTNGTTGATACAGAATCACCTAGCGANGCTAAGTTNCCATAAGCAATAAACTCAGTTAATACTAATTTTTGNCCCATGAGACTNCCNAGNANATGTGCCTCTGACCAAGGTGCTCCCATTAAAAAAGCTANNGGCATAAATANATATCCTAAAATNAGTTCAATAGATAAAATAGTNNTCCCAAATGANATNAGTCCCAAAGNCCAATTAAGTAGTGCTATNATNGATATAAATGCAATTAGCATAGCNGCTATATTTAAAGCTAATTTCATTCCNTCAGTAGCTCCATTNCCAATAGATTCTANAAAGTTNCCATCATCTGAAACTTTAGATAATTCTATGTCACCTTTTGCTGTNTCAGGANNATTAGTTTCTGGATATATTATTTTAGCAATTACTAATGCAGCAGGTGCACTCATTATTGATGCAGCCATTAAGTGACCAGCAATTCCTGGAATTGTTTTACTTAGCATTAAAACATATGCAGCCATAACACCACCTGCAACTGTAGCAAATCCACCTGTCATTATAGCCATTAATTCAGAATTTGTCATTTTAGATATAAATGGCTTAATTACTAGGGGCGCTTCTGTTTGCCCGACAAATATATTTGCTGAAATACTTGTGGTTTCAGCTCCGCTGGTTCCCATTGTTTTTTGCATTAACTTAGAAATATATTTTATAATTTTTTGCATAAATCCAATATGATATAATACTGACATAATACTTGAGAAAAAGATTACCGTTGGTAAAACTAAAAAAGCAAACTGGAAGCCAAACCCAGGCCATGAACCATCACCTGGAAAATACAAACTGTCATCTGCTAAATTACCGAAAAGGAACTTACTTCCTTCAACTGAAAAATCTAATATTTTTTTGATAAAAATATCTATACTATTAAAGACAAATTTACCCCCAGGAACTTTTAATATTAAAAGGGCAAAAAATAACTGTAATGAAATACCCCAAAAAATAAGTTTTTTATCAATTTTATTTCTATCATTTGAAATAATGTAAGCTAAAACAAGAATTGCTAAAATACCTAATATACCTATTAATCTATCCATATCTTATCCCTCATTTTTTATAATAACATTTTCTACAATTTGCTTCATAAATATCTTTTTCTCCAAGAACTACTTGGTCTTTATCATCTGAAATTCTTTTTGTAAAATAAGCATAATCACCACACTTATTACATATTGCATTTAATTTTGTAACATATTCTGCCTCACACAGTAAGTTAGGCATTATACCAAAAGGTTTTCCTTCAAAGTCTTTATCTAATCCAGATACTATCACTCTTTTACCTTTTTTTGATAGTTCTATACAAACTGAAATTATACTTTCTGAAAAGAATTGAATTTCATCAATACCTATGGTATTAACGCCCTTACTTAAATCTAAAATTTTATTTTCTGAATTTGAATCTATTGAGATTGATTTTATTGAATTTTTATTATGGGTTACTACATATTCATCGCTATATCTATCATCAATCTTTGGCTTGAAAACTAATATCTTTTTTTTAGCAATAATAGAACGTTTTAATCTTCTTATTAACTCTTCAGTTTTACCACTAAACATTGGGCCACATATTATTTCAATTGACCCTTTATTATGATTCTTTATCATTTATTATTTTTTTGATTTGATTGATTAATTTAACATAACCTGAATCGTTTTTTTCAAATTTTTTAATAATTATATCAGATTTTTTTTTCATAGGTTCAATAAACTTTTTAAACATTGGAACAACCATTGATTCATATTGATTTTTTATAGATTCAATAGATCTATCTCTTGTCTCTGTATCTCTTTTTAATCTTCTATTCATCCTAATTTTATTTTTTACATCAATAAAAACTTTTTTATCAAAAATACCTCTGATTTTTTTTTCATTAAGTGCTAAAATACCTTCAATTAAAATTATTGGATAATTTGATTTTATTTTTTTCACTTTATTTTTTCTTGTATGTGTCTTATAATTATAAATAGGCATATCTATATGCTGATTTTTTTTTAATAATGACAAATGATTATAAAATAAATCAAATTCTATAGAATTTGGATGGTCAAAATTATTTTTTTCTCTTTCTTCAAATTTTAAATGACTAAGGTCTCTATAGTAAGAATCAACAAGGATTACAAGAATGTTATTATTACCAAATTTATTTACTATTTTATTACATAAATATGATTTCCCTGATCCACTACCTCCAGTTATACCAATAATAAATGGACTATTATTCGACAATTTCAAAAACTCCTGAAATACTATTTTTATTCCCTATATTATCATAGACAAATATTTCAATTCTATTTTTACCTAATTTTATATATTCTTGAATATCACTTGAAATAAAATCTCTATACTTAATAAAATCATAAAATATAGATTTATCATTAATTTTAATATTTACATCATATGGATTAATATCAGATAAATCATCTGAAATATTGAATGTTAATTTATTAATATCTTTAATTCTGTATTTACTATTAAGGGAAGGTTTTAGATTGGTTATTTCTGGTTTTTGATTTTCACTAAGAATACAAAATGTTCCACCACTTTTTATTTTTGATTTTATTTTGTTAGAATCATAACTATTATCTAAATAAAACCAGTTTTCATCTTCATAAGAATATTTATACAACCCACATTTTTCACAATTTTCAATTTTAAAACTTAGAGTTAATCCATCCTTAAATGGAATTTCGTTTGGATAAATAGTGATTACATCTCCAATAAATTCAAATCTTTCGTCTTTTTTAGAAATTGTACTTTTATTTACTAAAACTAAAGTTTCATCATAAAACGAATTTTCATTTATGTTTATTGTATATCCATGAAAGCTTAGTTCATTAGAATCTGTTGTATGAATTGAACTTATTTTTTTATCAAAAATAAGTTCTGGTTTGGTATCATATATAAATGAAATATTCTCAATATCCTTAATATTTAATATTTCTGAAGATAAAAGATTTTTTTCTTTTCTGTAAATTGGATATTTTATTTTTATGCCATCAGATTCTATTTGAAGTATCGGTTTGTATCCACTGAAAACATCTTCAAGAAATTCAATTATAATTCCACTTTCTAAATGTCTAATTTTTATTTCACCTTTAATATCAAATGGATTTATTTTATTGATTGATGCAAATAATTTATTTGATTTAATACCATTTTTATTTTTTAAGAAAAATTCAATGATATCTGAATTTTCATTAAAATTATTTATAACATATTTATTATTATTTTTTTTATTTAATAATATTTTTTTATTAATAGGATAATTATATTTTGACAAAATATTAAGATTTAATTCACTTTCAGTCATTTGATTTCTTGATATGATAAGCTTTTTTGAATCACTTTTAATATTAATGTTTTGATTTTCTAAAAATTCACCTTTTAATACACCTTGGATTTGTGTAATGTTACCTTCATAATCCGAAATATTTATAATTAAATTATGAAAATCATCATCAATTATAATCTTTCCATTATTATTAGATTTTATAAATGATAAATCTTCAGATTCATTAATAAATAATCTATGAGAAATTTTATTTTTTTTAAGAAGATAATAATCAATTGCACTATAAATCATATGATCTTCTGAAAAATTATAGTTATCAAATTTTATTGAATAAAGTAAAATATTATCAATTAACATATCAATTTTATAAACACCATATTTAAATGATAAATTATTTATTTTATCGAAAGTTTCTACAGAAATACCAAATTCTCCAATTGTGCTTATTGTATCTTGAATTACATATTTATTGGCATTTATTTTTTTAAGATTAAATGTTTTATAATCTTGTATTCCATCTATCCAAGTTTTTGAACTTAAAGGGATTAATGTCAAAGAATTAACCAAAGGAGGGATAGTATCATCTAAATGATAAAAATCCAATGGATTAATTGGCTCATTTTTGTTATTCCTTATTTCAAAATGGAGATGGGGTCCAGATAAACTGCCTGTATCTCCTGTATAACCTATAATTTCACCTTTTTTAATTTCTATTTTTTCATTTTCATTTAGATAATGATCAAAAAAACTTGAATTATATTTTTCATATAATGTTTTTACTAATTGATCTATTTCATTGTTAAAATTATTTAAATGAGAATAAAGGACTATATTTCCATCGCTTAGTTGTAGATAAATTGCCTTACCATAATTATTAGGTTTAATACTAATTCTTTGTATGACCCCAGAATCTATGGCATACAGATTTGATCCAATTTCACCAAAAGTTCTAACATCTATTCCTGCATGAAAACGATGCGTTCTAGGCTCGCAGAAGTTTGCTGTAATTTTTCCATTATAATCATTTGGCCACATATAGTCGTCTGGATGAATTATGCTTAAAAATATATTTAATATTAATATTAATATGTTCAAATTAAAGGAGTATTATTTTAATGTAATGTTCATATTTAGATTATGTCAAAATTTAATTCTAACCTATTAAAAATAAAATTGTTTTACTTCAGCTTAATTGGTAAAATAAAAAACAATGATTATAAAATTAATACGTCTTCAACTATTTTAGATACAGACAAAATTTTAATTATTTTCCCTTTTGAGCAAACTGAATTCGATGTTGCAAAATATTCATTCAGAAAATTATCATTGGATTCTGAAAGTAAATATATTTTCTTAATTAATAATGTATTTCATAGTAGTACACAATTACGGGGAACAACTTATGGATATAATTACTTTAAAAATAGTAAAAAAATTATTATTAATAATGATTTTTATAATGATAATATTATAACAAATGGTGTTGATGCTATCATAGATTTGAATTTTACATTTAATTTAGATTTGGCACTAATTATAGATAAAATAAAATCTAAGTATAAAATTTGTCTTAAAAATAATTATTCTGATTTTTTTTTCAATATTCAATTTGAGAGTGAAACATTAGAAAATGGATATAGTAGAATTAATAGTATGTTAAATTAGTAAATATGAAAATTATAATTTTTGAACATATAAAAAATGGATTTTTTAAACCCTTTTCATTAAATCACTCTCCATTTGAAATTAGAATTGGAGCAAAAACTAATTTAGAAAGAATTAGAGGAATTTATCCCCAATCAGATATAATTTTAATTGTAGATGAATCAAAAGAAGAATTAATTAGAGAAAAGTTTCCTAACTATACAATTAACCCAGATAATATCCCTGCTGGTTTATGTTTGAATGGAGCTGCTATTTTAAAGGATGAACATAAAAGTATTCTAGAAAGCAATAAAAGTTTATCAAATAATAAAGAATTAATTTCTTTCAAACTTTCTTCACAGGAATCGTTTCAAAATTTTAAAAAACAAATTGAAGATAATATCCTAGTTACTAATGCTGCTGATATAGATGTGATTGTTAATATTTGGGATATATTTAAGTTTTCAGAGGAATTAATAAAACATGATTTCCAAAACTTAATTTTAAACAATAATTATTCCTTTAACCCTTCAATGATTAGAATAAATGGTGAATATATTCATATAGGATTAAATTCTAAGATTAAAGCTGGAGTTATTATTGATGCAAGCGATGGCCCTGTTATTATTGATGATAATGTTGTAATAGATCACGGAACAGTTATTGAAGGTCCCTGTTATATTGGCAAAAATACATATATTAGTCCAAATACTTTGATAAGAAAAAACAATACTATTGGTCCAATGTGTAAATTAGGAGGTGAAATTACTTGTTGCAATATTTTAGGCTTTAGTAATAAAGTTCATGAAGGATTTTTAGGTCATAGTTTCATTGGGGAATGGGTTAATATTGGAGCAGGAACAAATAACAGTAATTTGAAAAATAATTATAGCACTGTAAAAGTAAAATTTAAGGATAAAGTATACGATTCAGAATTGCAATTTTTAGGTTGCTTGATTGGTGATTTTACTAGAATATCTATTGGCACAAATATAAATACAGGTTCATATATTGGATTAGCTGTTAATTTATTTAATCATGATTTCTTAAATAATTATGTCCCTTCATTTTCATGGAATGATAATGAATTAGTCAAAATAGATTCATTATTGAATACTATTCAAAAAATGAAAGCCAGAAGAACTTTAAAATTATCTGATATTGAAAAGAAAATGATTACAGATTTGTATAAAAAAGTAACTAATTAAATTTATTCTTGCTCTTATAAAACTTACGCGGTATATTTTTTTTTATTTTTTAGGAGGAATTAATGGCTTTTGAAGGTCTCATATGTCCAAATTGCTCAAGTGAGCTAGACGAAAAACAAATAAGGAGTGGCGATTTAAAGTGCCCTCACTGTAGAGTTAATATCAAACAAAAAAAATATCTTGCCTTTCTTGAATATTTAATGATGAATGGTTTAGTTGATGATATCGATTTCTTTGATCAAAAAATTTATGGTCATGAAATTGAGAGAGAAACTGTTGAGCAAAAAGAGCTTGATGACTATACAAATCCATCGGATTATGAAGATAAAACAGAGAGATTTAAGAATTATGATGAATCTGCTGATTTAAAGGAAGTAACTACTGATGAAGAACAATTTCGAGCATGGGATGGAGTAGATGAAGATTGGGAAGAGTTTAATTCAAAAGATGGAAAGAAAAAAAATAATTAGATCAATATGGAAAAAGATACAAAAAATAAGCAACTTAAAATAGAAATAGATGAGAATATAGGTCAGGGAGAGTATGTAAATTTTGCAATAGTTACACATTCAGCTGCAGAATTTGTAATGGATTTTATTAGAATTTTACCTGGGCTAACTAAATCTAAAGTTAAATCAAGACTTGTTATATCACCAATGCATGCAAAAACATTTTTAAATGCATTACAAGATAATATTGAAAAATATGAAAAGAAGTTTGGTGAAATAAAAGTGGTTAAAAATAAACAGGTACCTAATTTTAACCCTATAAGTAAAGATATTTTACCTAATTAAATTTTATAGAAAATTATAATGATGCAGTTAAACGCATTATAATTTGTCTACCCATAAAAGCACCACCTATAATTTGTTTGTGTTTATAGTCAAATATGTTTTGACCAGTCATATTTAATTCAAGATGATCGCCAAGTTTCACCGAATATAATAAATCAAATAAGTCATAGGGTCCAATTATTCCGCTCCATATTCCATCACTCCATGCAAATTTGTCAACATGTCTATATTTTAGAGCAATATTCCCAACAGGTGAACCCCAGTTTACACCTGCATTCATTTTAAATTTTGGAGCATTAATAGGATCATTTTTCTTTGTTAGGCTATTATAATATTCTGTACTATTATAAAATGAAAAATTAGCGTCAAAAGATAATTTATACTCAGGTAGTAAATATGCGATTCCTAAATCTATACCTTGCATTGTTACCTCACCATAATTCATTGGTGCTAATATAGAGTGAAGAGGAGTAAAAGCTGTACCTGGACCAGTCAATGGTTCCCCATTAGCTCCAATGATAGGTGATTCAATTATTTCTGCTTCAGATAAACCTGCTATTGGACTATATTCATCAATGCCAACAGGTACCCAAAAATCAGAACCATCACCTACTGGAAAATCTATAATTCCAGTCTCTATAACCTGATCGGTATTTACAACATCCTCAGGTTGATAAATTGTTAGTCCTAACGTATCTCCGAATGCTAGACCATTACATTCATTTGGTTGAGAATCAAGGCCATCCCAAACACCATCTCCACATATTATGTAGTCAACAAGTCCCCATTGGCCAGGTGATGTACCTTCACCTTGCAATGACCAACCAAAACCATCAGCTGCACTCCAATCAAATGCGGGATCACCATTTGAATTAGTTGTATTATAGATAGGATTAGTAAAATCAATATTCATATAACCACCGTAAACAGTGGTAGCATTATCATGATTGATATTGAATGATCTATCATTAGCAAAGAATGGTAGTGTTGTTTGAGAACTCCAATCATTATCATTATCTATTCCATCCCATTGTGTACCAAATGGAGCATTCCCTGCATTGTAATTTAAAGGTAATAGACCAACAATATTTTCTTGAGCAAATTCTACACTAGTAGTATAATTACTGGGATCTCTATGAACGATTGTTGGTGTAATTATAGTTGGTGCACTAAAAAAATCTTCATAAAAACTTGCATAATAGTCAACCGAAGCATGTATCCTTTCACTTAAAAAACCTTTAAAACCAAGTTCAATCGTTTGAATTTTTTCAGTTTTTATAGGATCTACATCAGGCGTATTTAGTGCTTCAAGTGGGGTATAAACTCTACCAGTTCCTGTACCTGTTGCATTTCCTGAACCTAATTCTGGTACATATACAGTGTAAAGAGCTGTATCTAATGGGATATAATCAGGTACATTTAAAAATCCCGTATTAAAAGACAGAAAATATGGAGCACCCACAACTCTTTCAGTGTAAGGTGCATTATAATTTGAAAATTCTTCATTACTATCTAGACCACTCCAATATTCAGCATTACCACCTTCTCCAATGTATTCTAAATTACCATCAATATACATTTGAGGCGGGCTTACATTAATAGTGCCGTTATCTCCAACTCTTTCATATGGAGTTCCATCTATATTACCTCTAAGGAAAAACTGTAGCGGACCTAATCTTCTGATAAATAAATCAGTATATAGAGTTATTGCACTTGGTGTATTAAATGCTTTTCCATAGGTAAATCTAAATGTATGAGCGTCTGAAGGTTTATAAAATAATCCAAATTTAGGTGCTACCTGAGTACCTTCATCTAACTTGTCATGTTCATCTAGTCTCAGAGCAGTGACAAGTTCCCATTTACCAGGTAAAAAATTATAACTGCTAAATTTTGATTTACTTTGGACATAAAAACCCTTTTCGAAAGATGCTACATCAATAAATTCATCGGGTTCATCAATACCTTCATTACATTCCCATACTTTTCCATCTCTGGTTCCAGAATATTTATCAGGGGGCACAAAACCTGAATACTCTTGATAATAACCATCTTGTGTACACCAATTTTCATCAATCATCTCATCCACTGCCCAGCTTGAGTTTGCGATCGGAGCGTTATTGTCATAATTACCATCATTATTTGTATCAAACTGAGGGTATGAGTTACCATCATTTGGATCCGTTCCTGCATAAATTTCTTGGAATGTGGGGTATCCATCATTGTCAGGGTCAAAGGAGTCACCATCATTATCAATTCCATCAGCATAAACATAGCCTTGATTATCGACTCCAGGTTCTCCAACATCAGGTAAACCATTACCCTCACCAAAATCTGCATAACCAGGATAAAATTCATTTTCAACCAGTGTATCTACACCATTAATAACTTGCCAAACGTATTCGCATTGTCCATCTTGTCCACAATCAGCAAAGTCATTACTATCAAAGTCATTATCTAAGTCATCTGCACTTAGGAACCATTGGTCACCATCATTATCGTATCCATTAGGTCCATCATTAAGTACAGAACCATTTGTTTTGGATGTAGTGGTAAATAAGTCAACACCCCAAACAACATTAGTGTTTATTTTAGCCAAATCAAAATTGTGTTGAAATTGAAACGCTACATTTTCAGATACATCTCTAATTACATTACCTAAATCATATCCACGAGTTTCACCCGTATCACCTTGATTTAAATACACTTGAGCAAACATATTTTTATATCTACCTCTAAGTTGATAGTAACTATACTCGTATCCATCTGCAATAAATCTTCCAATACCAGTAATTTGTTGAAGTTTACTCCATGAATATCCTGATTGAAAGCTAATATTGGTATCTTTATTTGGATCATAATCTAATCTAACTTCAGCTTTACCATTTTTAACCTCAAAGTCTGGATAATCAGATAAACCATCTCCATTTACGTCATCCACTGTTTGAAAATTGTCCTTATAATCTTCACTTGTATATGAACCATCTCCGCAATATCCAACGCCATCTTGATTATTATCATAGAAAAATCCACCAATATAGTTACACTCTGACTCAGTTAAAACGCCTTGTTTACCTAGGTTATCATCAATCCAAGATCCTAGTTCTTCATCGTCAAGTAGTCCATTACCATTTATATCATTAAAAAATTCAGCCTCACACCCGAAACAACCATCACCAGTATCAAATACACCATCAGCTTCTCCTGCATCTGTTGGAAGTATTCCATTACCTTCTCCTAAATCAGGGAATGACCAACCGATATCACCCTCACATAATCCATCTTGACCACAGTCTAATAGTATATCACCAGGGTCATTAGGACTATAAAAATTATTTCCTAAAGGATAAATATCTTCATATAAATCAATATCTGAATCTGTTATTGCACCTGCCGCATTTGAACCATCAAAAGGAATCCATTGATTTGAATTCCATTCATCACCATCATTCCAAATTCCATCTTCATTCCAATCAAAACTATTCCAAATTCCATCTCCTTCACCATAATCCTGGCCATTATAACCTTCATCTCCAGGACACAAACCGTCTAATCCACAATCAAAAAGGTCACTATTCCAATTTGCGCCTGTTTCACTTGGATCACAAATTCCATTAGCATTTGGTCCAAAAGGAGGATCAAAACAACCTTCAGAGGGAATAGGATTACCAAAAAGTAAATTTCCACCTTCCCACGGTTCAAAATTTCCATTTCCAGTACCATCAATAAATCCATAATGAGTTCCACTACTTTCATCATACCATGTATAGTCACCTGCTCTACCATCATTCCCAAAATCATATGTAAAAACATCAAAAAGTAATTCTACTAATTCTTCATCATAAATATGATTGCCTCTTATGTGAAAGTTACCAATTTCATCGTTACCTTCAATGTACCATGGATTGAGTTCATTAGCTGTCCATGTTCCATCTCCATTTGCATCATAAAATAGTTCCCCTTCATCCCAGGTACCATTAAATTCACCCTCATCCATTGCCACATTAAAGATTCCATCACCTTCTCCAACATCTTGAGCTGTCCAGTTGGGGTCACCTGGGCAAATCCCATCTATTCCGCAATCATTCCAAATATCGTAACCTTCATCATAGATACCATTATTGTTAATATCTTCATAAAACTCTTGTTCTGTACTACCCAAAGCAGATATTCCATCAATACCAAAGTCTTCAAAATATTCTGGCGCATTGTATTTATTTTTTCTTCCATTAAAAACAAGTATTTGATTATCTTCAATATATGAGGACCAGTTAGGGAAGGGCTGTGCACCAGTATATTGTTCATTACTATCATCGACTAAACCATTCCCATCATTGTCAACTCCATCAAACCACATATCTTCATTAACATCGATAAATTCATCTACATTTTCATCTCCAAATGGACTTTCACCCTCATCCCATATTTTATTATTGTTTTCATCGAACCATCCGCAGCAATAACAGCCATCAAAATTTGAATCTGAGTTACAATCACCATCATTATCTACACCATCAGATTCAAAATAATCTTCATCAATAAGACCATCTAAATCATCATCAACACCATTAAACCAGTCTTCACCCGCAACACCATCTCCATCAGGGTCGTATCTTTCATCGTCAACAGCATATGATTCGCCATCTCCAATTCGAACATACCTTCCATCATCTGTTTCTCCATATTTTAAAGCTGAATAATCATCTCTCCATGGATTGTTATCTTTACCATCTCTTATTCGAGCAGGAGTACCAGCATAGGGATATTTATGTAGTTTATATTCTTGCTCGCTTATGAATTCCCATTCATTACCTTGAAGATACATACCTGAAACTTTCATACTTAACTTTTTCGTAAGCTTCGATGCCCATCTTGAACTGATTTTTTGTAAGTTCCTATTATCATTAATGGACCTTGAAATACTTACATCCAAGCCTTCAGAATCTGCAGGTGATTTACTTGTAATGTTAACAACTCCACTATGAGCATTTGCACCGTATAAAGCTGTAGATGGACCTAAGACAATTTCAATATTTTCGATATCTTTACTTGATTGAGGAACTGTACTGTATATAACTGCTCTTAATGCGGGTGTACTAGCAACACGTCCATCTGTCAATGTAAGTAGCCTAGAAGTGAAACTGCTATTAAAACCTCTAACAGAAATACTATAGTTATTAATTCCACTTGATGTAAAATCAACACCTTTGATTCCTTTCAAATAAGAGCCTAAATTCGTTGATTCTTCCCTTTTAATATCGCCAGCACTAACAATTTCAACGGCAGCGGGGGATTCTGTGATTTTATCTTGCCTTCTTTGTGCTGTAACAGTTGTTTCATCGACGTCTACAGATGAAGACTCTAATGTTATATCTAGATAGATATCGTTGTTATCAATGAATTCAATTTTTTTTGAAAATTCTAAGTATCCAATATAAGTAGATTTAATATTATATGATTTACTAGGATTAGGAATATTTATAGAGTAAGAACCATTTATATCACTGGCTGTTCCAAAAGAGGTGCCTTCAATGAATACGCTTGCACCAACTAGTGGTTCATTAGTCTTGCTGTCATACACTGAACCTTTAACTGAAGTTGTATGTGCGACACAAATAACAAAAAGTGCTACAATAATATTTTTTAATTTACAAATAGACATCATTTTGAACGGTTTAATGTACTAGGTTTAATGCATTAAAAGAAATAAAAAAAGCCTCAAGGATTGTTCATCCTCGAGGCTTTTTTTAAATTTATAGTTTAAAGATTAAAAGTATTATTTAATTAACATTACTTTTTGGTTCTCTATACTATTATTAACTTGTGTTGATATGAAATATACACCACTAGCTAAATTATCAGCATTCCATGTAAATGTATGATTATCAGCTGAAAAATTACCTTCAGCAATAACATCTACTAACTGACCAGTTAAATTATAAATTTTAACTGTCACATCAGATGCTTGATCTAATCTCATCTCAAAACTAGTTGATGGATTAAATGGATTTGGATATGCGTTAGAAATTTCATAAGCTGAAGGAACAGCTTCAGAAAAAGTAACATTATTAATTAACTCACGTGAGTTTGCCATCTCTTGTGATATAGAAATGATTTCACCATCGTAAGAGAATATGTTACCTGTAACGCTTTGTTTTACTGCTTCATTTTTATTTAAACCAACTAATAAAATGTGAGCAGTATTACCATCAGTTGTCATACCACCTAAGAATTTGTCATCAATTTGAATATCAAATTCACCAGTAAATTCAACAACCATATCAATTGCACCAATATGACCATCTGCTTCAACTGATACTGTTGAACCATCATTAATGATAGTTGCTTCAGTAGCATCGTTGCTACCTAATCCTGTACCACCTAAAGCGATATTAACCATAGCGACAACATCAACAACATTAATGATATCATCACCATTAAGATCAGCTTCACATAGTAAGTATCCACCAAGTGGTGAAGTTCCAAGTACGTGACCAACTAATTTAACGATATCAACAACGTTAACAACGCCGTCCCCAGCAGGACCTTCATATTCTTCAATCTGAACACCATCATAACATAGATGCTCATCAGTACATGCAGCAACAGCCGCTAAATCATCACCTGCAGCAGCAGAACAATCACCAAATGCATCTAAGTCACAAGCACATAGTGAACCATCAGCATTTAATGCAGTTGGAACACATGGAAGTTCATCCCAGCCACCTGCAACGTCACCAGTACCAGTACAGCCTAAAGCATTTAGGTCAACGAATTCAGCAACAATTTCGTGTCCTTCAACTTCAGGAACACATGTTGGTTCAAAATTCATAACTAATTTACCACCGCATGTTTCACCAGTAGCATAACATGTAGGGTCAAAATCAGTAGCACTATCATTTACAAATAGCTCTGGAAATCCTGCCATTATTTCTTCTAATGTTAGTCCACTAGCTTGATATTGTTGAACTGAAGCAGCATTAAATGTTAAAAATAAACCCCATGTATCTAATGTTGGATCCATTAAGTACATATCATTAGCACCAGCAACAGATTCTATACACATAGCTTCATATCCTGAACCATACTGAGTACATGTCATAGTAAGTGCACCAGCAGCCATAGCGTCAAGTGTTGCAATCGCTGTTGCATCACCAGCAGCTAAACCAGCAGCTAAACCAGCAGATAAATTAGTACATGTTTGAAAGCCTGTAGCATCACTAGCAGCAGCAGAAGCATCTAAAAATTCTTCACTGAAACCTGCGGCAAAATCAGCACATGTAGGAGCTGCACTAACACCAATTTGAGAAGCTAAGCAGCAAAGTGACAAGCCATTAGAATCTTCACATGATGCAGCTGCAAGAGCAGCAGCGGCAGCACAATCACCAGTTGTCTCTGTATCATATTGCGCAGCTAATTCACCACAAGT
>PBFG01000032.1 GCA_002718585.1 Fidelibacterota bacterium
AATTATAGTTTTGTTTTTTCTATTTTTAGGAAGTTTTATTTATGAAGCTATTAATGCAGAAAGTTTAGACCCAAATAAAAGATGGTGCGCCAATTGTAACACTTACCATGATATTAATGATGAAACTTTAGAAGAGATATGGTGTAATAATTGCCAAACTTGGCATGCTCCTAATGAAGAATCAAGAAGCTCTAAAATTAATTAGTTTTGCCCGAACTTCCTGAAGTACAAACGGTTGTAAATCACCTTACGCCACTAATAAAAAATGAAAAAATTATTTCATGTAAAATTTTATGGCACAAAACTCTTTATTCAAAGAATCAATCTTTCCTTCAAAATACAATTAAACAAAAAGAAATTATTGATGTAACTAGACTNGGTAAGTANATAATAATTANACTGNATCNAAATTATATTGCATTTCATCTNAGGATGACNGGCTATCTAAATGTTGATAATAAACTTAGTTTAAATAAATATGTCAGATGCTATTTTAAATTATCAAAAAATAAATTTTTGATTTACGAAGATATTAGAAAATTTGGNGGCTTTTANTATATAAAAAACTTAAATCTNATTAATAAAAAACTTGGAATCGAACCTNTATCNAATTCTTTTAATGAAAAATGGTTNAAAAATAAAATAAAAAATCGAAAAAGAATGATTAAAGGTTTATTNCTTGATCAATCGTATGTNGCTGGTNTAGGTAACATTTATATTGATGAAGTATTATGGCACTCAAAGATTCACCCTGAAAGACTGAGTAATACCCTAAGTANCCTNGATATAAAAAAATTAGTNAAAAATATTAAAGATGTTTTAACTAAATCAATAAACTTTCATGGAACGACAATAATTAATTTTAAGTTTGATAGCATGAAAACNGGTAATTACAGAAATGAGNTAAGAGCTTATGGCAAAGAAAATGAAGAATGTTCTAGATGCTCNAATATAATATCAAAATTTAAAATTTGTGGAAGAGGCACTTANGTATGTACTCATTGTCAAAAAAAGAGTAACTAACTGTAACGTTATTTTTTNATTCAAATATTTTAGAATAAATTAATTTTATGAATTACNTGNCAAAAAATATNTTANTTATACTCATATTNTCATTTTCTCACAGTGAAATTATTATGGAGCAAGGTAGNCTNGANGGATTTATAACTTCAGAATGNTCNAGTTGTGAATATGATAATTANTTGAGTCATATATCAGAAGGTATTGCATCTCCAGGTTACAACATATATGCTCCAGATTCTATTGATGTTCAGTCGAATGGATTTGGTGATTATAAAATTATTNATTCAGAATCTGAAACNTTAGTTTACTGGAAAGAAATATTTAATCATTTTATTAATAATAATTTATCAACAGTTGATCAAATGCTATCTGATTCTACTGAATCTTTCAAGTACAATATNATTGAATTTGAGGATACTGTTTTTAATAAAAATTATTATATGCTTAGAGAAAGATTAGATACAACATANTATGATTCTAATTTAGTTGAAATAGANGATGACGATGTTTTAGGTAGTTTTAGTAATGGATGGGGNCTTTATATAATCAATCCCGAAGCTATNAATAAACAAGTTGTTATTGAAATCCCTCATCCAAATGATGATTTTATATCTCCGTATGTTGGTTTAGATTTATTTTTTGAAATAGATGCATTNGCACTNTTGCTATCTGGTACTGGTAGAGAGGTTAAGTGGACTAATCAAGGTANTTATACTAANAATAAATCTTTATCTGATCCNTCTAGAAATTCTAATACAATTTTTCATCAGTTTCATGAGGTNTTATGTGATTCANTAGTAAATATTGGTCCCCACTCTCCAATTGTCTTTCATATGCATAGCTTTGATGAAAATGAAAGTCATGAAGGATTTAAATCATTAGTCATTTCAGGTGGTTATGATGCAAAATTTGTAAATAAACCTATAAGAGACATTTCAAATGAACATATTGATATANTAAACTTNACAGATGAATTCCCTATNAATGAGAATCAATTTTCTTTTTTGGGNAATCATGAATCNTTAAGGGTAGATGAATATTACCANGTTCANTATGATAGTATATTTAATTACTANGGAAATGAAATTTATGAAATTCCACATGCTTATGAATTACTTGGTCCCACAGGTAATAATGCAGTACAGATGNTNTATTTGCGTAATTATTTTGATAATGTCTCAGTTTATGAACCNTGGATTCAAGTTGAATTAGATGAAAAGCCAGANCTATTNAGATTGATGAATGTTGATGTAATGNAATTATATGATAATAACTNTTCNNTNATAAGNGATTANTACAAACCGTTTAATGATGCGGTNAAATCNTATCTNGATTATTGGAATGAATATCCAGATTTAACACCACCTANAACANTTAATAATTTATNAACATCTTTTGATGGTGATCACTANGTAAAATTAAATTGGGATCAAACAAATGATTCAAATTTTAAGTCTTACTCGATTCTGTATNCTCAAGATTCATTATTTAACGATAATTATCNAGTTTGGGATGTTAACAATCAATCAAATCTTNTNGATGTNAGAACNAANGAAGCAANAATTTATAATTTAAATNNNAATGAAGAATATTTTTTCACATTAAAATCAATNGATCATTTNNATAATGAAAGCNANAATAGTAANATTGTNAANAATGATTTCATTAACCATNNAGANAATATNNTAATACAAAANTTTGAAACAAATGANATTATATTAAANTCNTTCCCNAATCATGATCAANATCCANATGATTGGGAANTTGATTCATTAAANACATTTTATAACTCAAATGGAAGNCTNAANNTTTATGGTAATACATGGAAAGTTGAANATATTGAANATCAACAAATAAATCANGGTTCAGTTTGGCAAATTGCATCATATTCAGAAGAAACNGGTGAAATAATNGGNCTAGCNTTNCAGGATTCNGTNAATACTTTNTATTATTCTTTTTATGGNAGTCAAGAGCTNGANATNGANGAATGGGTTACTGTTTATCAAGGNGCATTTNCTGAGAATCAATGGAANATTTTTCAANTACCAATAGCAGATGANTGGNATGCNTATTTTGACTANTATCCNCTNATTGANANANTAGTTTATATNAATGATAAAGATGATTCAANTATAAATAGTATTTCTTATTTTGATGATTTAATTGATATAACAAACTCAATTCCCTATTCACCNAATGTTGAAATTGATTATGAAATATTAGATTCAAGATCGTTATTCAATCGAGATAGNTCAATTACNGTNAACTTTTATAGTTATATTGAAGATGAAGATAGTGATNATTTTTCATTTTNTTGGCACTTTGGTGANGGTGAATCAAGCANTGANCCTAACCCNACACATAATTATGTTNTTCAAGATAATCANANTTATAATGTNATTCTTCANGTTGAAGATAATCAAGGTTATTCAGGATATGCAACAATTCCAGTTGCNGTTGAGTNTGGAANNTCATCANTACCATTAACAATGAATTTTGTTGGTGATATAATGTTTGGAAGAAATTATGAAAATGTCGGAGGNATTATTGACCAATATGGNGTTGAATATATTTTTGAACATACTTTAGANCTTTTAGGAAATCAAGCAGATATTACAGTAGCTAATTTAGAATGTCCNTTGACCCTATANGGAGAACCTCATCCAACTAAATCTGTNGTTTTTAAAGCAGACCCTAGCAGTGTAAGTGGNCTAGTCTANGCNGGAATTGATGTTGTTTCATTAGCTAATAATCATATTATAGATTNTGGTATTGAAGGTTTAATTAACACCCANNAAGTTTTNGATGAAAATAATATACTACATTCTGGAGCAGGANTAAANTCATATGANGCTTATCAACCTNTNATNGTTAACAGCCATGGATTNAATATTGCNNTGNTAGCATCAAGTGATAGAACTGGTCAATANAANAATGCTCAACCATATTTAAATGCTGGATATAACAANCCTGGTTTTGCATATATGACNCCNTATTATTTAAGAGAGCAAATTAGAGATGTAANTGATATTGCTGATTTTATTATTATTGAGATGCATGCTGGNAGCGAATANTCAACTCAGCCAGGTCAAGATTATGATCAAATAATTTTAGATAATGTTGAACTAAACAATAATTATCTNNTACCAAATGAAAATATTAATTTNATGGATATTGAGGATATTTCAGATGAAGAAGAAAATTATTCGCCTTTCATTGATNTNCCTCATATGTGGGATAGAGAAATTCGTCATTTTGCAATTGANAATGGTGCTGACTTGGTGATTGTTCATCATCCTCATGTNATTCAAGGATTTGAAGTATATAATGAAAAATTAATNGCACANTCNCTTGGTAATTTTGTTTTTGATTTATCCTANCCAGAAACTTTTCCATCACTAATTCTAAATTCTTCANTNGATACATCAAAAATTTATAATTANAATATAGATCCAATTTATATTGATGAGAGGATACCTTATGTTGCTCAAGGAGAGCTTGGATTACATATTCTAGATTATATTGCTTNCAAATCAAGTGANCTTAATACTTANATTGATGTAAATAGAGAAGATAATAAAGGATATATTATNATTGATCCTGATTTAGTTAATGAAACATATATNACCTCTAAATCACCTATTAATACTTATATGGATAATTCAGAATATTATTCAATTCCAATTCCTATTCATAAATTTGGTAATTTTCATTCAATTGATTCTTTGATAACAAATTATGAATTTAGATTAGGAAGAGATGTTTTATGGTTTGGTAATATGGAAGATGAAGGTTCTACAATGTGGAATCTTAATAATGATGATGAGTATTATGATGATAGTGAGTATTTTAATGGTGCAAGGTCTATTTGTTTAAGTAGAGATATTAGTTCTGGAGATAATATTATAACAAACTTACAATACAGAATTAAAATGAATGATCAAATGAATTATGGTTTGTACGGGAATATTAAAACTGTTAATGCAAATGATGCGAATGTTCAAGTAAGATACTACTCATCAAGATCATCATCCATAAGCCTAGGAACAGATTCATTTTCAAATGGCCTAAGTGGAGATAATGAATGGACTACCCTATATACAGACTTATCACCCAGGAACGGAACAAATTTTTTTGATACAAGACTTAACCTAGAGATTCCTGGAAGTGATTCATCTAAGGCTTTTTATGATGATATAAGTATAATAGAATGGTCAGACTGGCATAGCACAACCGATGAAACAAATCATCTAATACCAAACGATTATTACTTTATACAAATTAAAAGTAATGAAGTCATAGATTTAGATTACCTCATCCATAAAGAAGTTTCTTACAGTGAGTTAAATCCTGTTACACCTAATTTTTCAATATCACAAAGTGATTACACATCACCCTCAGCTATAAACTTTAAAAATGAATCAAGTGGTTTAACCGGTTGGTTTTTATGGAATTTTGGAGATGGTTCAACAAGTTTTGAAGAAAGTCCCATTCATACATATACATCCAATGGACCATTCACAGTATCCCTGACTGTTTTGGATTACAATGCGAATCCCTTAAGCAGGCAGATAGACAATCTCATTTCATTTAATAATAATATAACAAATGGTGATATGAATTCTGACTCTACCCTAAACATACTTGATATCGTTATGATGATTAATTTAGTTTTAAATCAAATAGATGATTTTTCTGGTATCCTAAATGAAATAGGAGATTTAGATGGAAATGGCGATGTTGATATTCTTGATATTGTACAGTTAGTCAATATTATACTAGTTAATTAAAAAGTTTAAATAATCTATATAACTATATTAATTATATGGAATTTATGATACCCTGATATAATTATCTTTACTAATTTTAATCCATTCAGGAATTTCAGTTCTTTCAGTATTCTTGTATTCTAGCTTTAAATCAGTTAAAGAAATTTTAAGTATATTTTTTGCAATTCCTTTATCAATTAAATCATCTTTAATTTCATTACTTAATGAGCTAGAATCCACTGACCAACTTTCAGTTTTACATAATGAGAAGTTATAATTTGAAGTTTTAACTTTTGTATTATCAGTCAATGATAGAGCTCTAGTCATTGAGTCCTTACATTTTTTAATTGAATTTTCTAAAGTTTTTCTTCTCTTTGCAAAGTGAGACTCCATACTCTTTAGATATGATATTTGGCCTTCAAGGTACTTAATAAAACCTTGATATCCATCAAGCTTATTTTTTAAATCTAACTCATTAACATTTAATAAATTTTCCATTTCATCATCTACAGCCCCATCACTTTCAATGATCTTAGATTCTAAATCTTGATAAATATCCAATATTTCATTTAAACTTTTCTTATCATCTTTCAATTTGATTATTCCTTCTATTAAGTGTTTTTTTTGTATATATTTAATAATTATAAACTAATAAATAATATCATTAATGGGTAGCAATAATAAGAATTCTGTTGGGATTAATAGTTTTGTTAGAAGACAAATCAAAGGTTCTGGAAAGACCTATTCTGTTTTGTCGTTTGAAGAAATTAGACACCATGCTGAAGATCAATTAATTAAAGGTGAATATAGCAAAGGATATAGAGATGGTGTAATTTTGGTAAAAGTAAATAAAAAGCTAACAACAAATTTTATTAGTCCAATGGTTAAGATAAATATGAATACTAAATTTGAAACAAAACCTAAGAAAAGAAGAGACAATGAAAATATTTATCTTAGCACTAAAGCACTTAATGGCAAACCTCTTGTTTTAGGTTCAGTTGACTTAATACTCTATAGAAATGATGTATTAAATGAAACGAATGAGGATGAGACAAATTGCAAATGGGAGCTTATCGCATTTTATGGTATTCCTAAATGTTTAAACGAACTACCTATGGGACCAGTAACTATGATGAGAAATCAACTTTGTTTACCAGGAGGTACTAAAGGAGAATATTCATCAAAAGAATGGGCTGATTCTGTTAATTTTTGGCAAACATATGCTTTATTAAAAGAGGAGATATAGTTATATGAGTAATATCAATGAATGGAATGATGAATATGCAAAATATCATAGAAATAAAGCTAACAAAATAATTCATTGGATTTGCATTCCATTGATAATGTTTAGCTTACTGGGCTTACTATCTTTGATGACTCTTTTCACATTTAATTCAGTTACAATAAGTGCCCTATGGTTTTTTATTATTTTTGCAATTGGATATTATATTAAACTTTCAAAGTCATTGGCTTTAGGCATGGCTATAATATCAATCTTTTTCATTTATATTATTGAGTTAATAAATCTAAATTTCATAAACCAAAAATTTAAAATATTTTTAGGTATATTTATTATATCGTGGATTGGTCAATTTATTGGACACAAGATTGAAGGTAAAAAACCTGCGTTTGTAAAAGATTTACAATTTTTGCTAATTGGACCATTATGGCTTCTTTCATATATTTATGAAAAACTTGGCATTAAACTTTAAGATTCCAAAATAAATTCTATTATTAGAATTAAATCTGTTATGTTTACTAACAAATCAAAATTAATATCTGCCATACAAGTATTTAAATTTTGAAGATTATATGCTAGAATATAATCAACTATAAAAACGACATCAACAATATCTACGATAGAATCATAGTTTACATCGCCCTTCAAATTTTGCCCATTACAAACTCCACAATTATCAACCTCATAAAAACAGTTACCTGAACAATCATAATTATTGATCGGAAATTGACAGCCAAAATCATCATTTATAAGTCCATCATTATAATTACAAGCTAGGATGTTATTGCAATTCATTATATTTGATAAATAAACAGCTCCAATTGAGTTATTTGAATGCTGTGAACCAACTAAAATTTTATTTTCATAAATCGATAATGATACTCCAAATTCATCGAATGCCTCACCATCGTCAGGTATATATTTAAATTGATTTAAATTATCAATTAAATCATATAAATATACAGCACCTGAATTTATCCCATTATCATTATCTTTTGATCCTACAGCAAAATAATTATCAGAAAGTGATACTGAATATCCAAAATTATCATTTGGAGACTCGTCCAAGGATGTAATTTTATTTAACAGAAGAACTTCATAATCTTGATTAACTTCATACAAATAAACTGAACCAGAATTATTATAAAAATTGTCATCGTGAAACGAACCAACGACCAATTTTCTTAAATTTAAATCAATATCATTTCCAAATAAATCATAATCTGATCCATCAAAAGCTAAAATTTTATAAAAGTGTTCCCATTCATTGTTATTTTTTTTGAATAAAATCACTGAACCAGAATTTAATCCTAAATCGTCATCATTAACTACACCTACTGCAATAAGGTTTGAAGAAATAGAAACTGATATTCCAAAAAAATCATCAACATCAGGGCTATCTAATTTTAACTTTTGTTTAAAAACCCACTGTTCATTTAGCAGCTCGTAAACATAAGCAGAACCTGCATTTTCTGCCAAATCATCATCATAAACTGAACCAATAATTACTTGATCATCATGTATATCAAGGGAATATCCAAACCTATCAAAAGGAGAACCATCTTCAGGAACAATTTTTGTATGGAAAGCCCAACTTTCTCCATTAAAGTTAAATAAATATGCTGAACCTGATTTTTCACCATTTACATTATCATAAATTGAACTAGTTAGGAGCCAATTTTGATAAACTGAAACAGTTTTACCAAAATAATCATTTGATTCTCCATCAGGTGCCACTAAAAAAAATTCATCTATAATTTCTAAATCATCATATCTATAAACATATATGCTTCCTGCATTTGAGCCATTCTCATTATCATCTCTATTTGCTCCCACAGCAATCCATTCATTCGATAAGGAAACATCTCTTCCAAACCTATCATCAGGCATCCCAAATTCAGATACTATTTTTATATCACAGAATGATAAACTAAATATTATATATAGAATTAACTTCATCTAAACTTTTTTATTTTTTATCAAATTATAAAAAATATTACATAGAAATTACAATTTATATCACAAAATCATATTTTAGTTTTAAAAATAATATCCCAAAAAGTAAATGTAGAAGAATAATTACCGTTTCTCACAGCATGGTGTTTATCATGATGTTCATTAGTCCCAGCAAAAGGAATTGTTTTATTTAAAAATGAACTTTTGATACCTGAGTGAATATCTAATTCATGTAAATTTCTAATGATTAAATACAACCAAAATGTATATATATTTACACCACCTAAAATCAAAATTCCTATGAAAGGACCTATAAATCCTGACATCCATTCAAGGGGATGAACATAAATATAATCAATTGGTATTGGGGAATTAGCTTCATGATGAATTTTATGAATTTTGTAATAAACATATTTATTCTCGTGCATAAAACGATGTAAAAAATAGAAAAAAGTATCATCAAAAATCAAAATAACTGAAAGATGAAAAAATAAGTGGAAAAAACTAAAAGAAGAGGTTTGGTCAATAATAAAATCTCCAAAAAAATAAAAACCTAGAAAAACAAAAAACATCAATATTAACACATTTATTAAAAATAATGACTTATGCTTATCAAAGTATTTTTTATCTCTATTGGACTTAGGTTGGATTTGATTATTACTACCTATACTACCTGTAACAATTAAATATGAATATAAATATCCAAATGAGTTTATAACTACTAACAATAATATGGTCAGAAATAAATAATTCAATTATTTTAATTATTTTATTATAATATTTTATAAATTTATAACAATATAATTTAACCAATGACAATTACAAAAATGAATTTTTTTAAAAAATATCTTATCTTTTTTTTATTATCCGTTTCAATTCCTCAACTAGTTAATTATGATTGTCCAGAATCTAAGAATTTTAATAATTTAAAATTAGTTAAAATTAATCAATCTTATGAAAAAATTAATTTAGACTGTAAAAAAATGAGGTCAGGTCGCTACGTATGCAAAGCTTTGATTGAAGTTACAGATTTAAGTAATAAATTATTTCAAGTAAGTTTGGATAGACGATTTAATGATAATAAAATTTTTATAATTGATTCAGATGATTATAAAAACTTCAAAGGCCCATATAATTTTCTAGGTAATGAGTTAATTATAAGAACATTTAATTCAAATTTTTTTATTTTTGAATTTAGTACTACTGATATGATTGATAAAGTCAACCTAGTATTCTCCAAGGTTTCTTATGAGAAAAATATATTTCGGAAGAATAAATTTTATAAAAAAAATAAATTCAGAGATGAACCTATTATTCTTGTAACTGGATATTGGCCACCAACAAATGAGATGATAAGACATTTTAGCCAAAATCAATCTCTCAATTCGGAAGGATGGCAAGGAGATAACTGGGAAAATAGAGGATATGATGTAATTTCTTTTTTTCCAGAATTCTCAGATCCTGATTGCCTTAGCTGTGGTCAAGGATATGGTGATTTAGAAGTAGATTATCAAGATACTTCAAATGACTTCTGGCCTATCTTTAATGAATACAACCCTATTGCGGTAATTACATTTAGTAGAGGATATATGGATCAAAGCTGGGAATTAGAATTTAATGCATATAATAGAACAAATTGGTTCAATGATTTTACAGCTCCATTTCTACCTACTCCAAATCCTCCTGATTCTGAAGAAGTTTCGTTCTACCTGAGAAATTCAAACTTACCAATGGAACAGATTGTAAATAATATTTCCAATTTGGAGATAGGATTAAATCCTTATATTGATTTTAATGGTGATCCAGGAAGATATGTATCTGAGTTTATGGCATATCATGGGACTTGGTATAGAGATTTGAATCAATTTGGAAATAATAATTGCATTTCATCTGGGCATATTCATGTTGGAGGTAACATAAATCTTAATAATGCTAAAATGGCAACAGAGGAAAGCTTAAGAGTACTAATAGATTATATTAATTCTTTCATTTATATACCAGGAGATTTAAATGAAGATGAGATAATTGATATCTTAGATTTAGTAACTATTGTAAATTATATTTTAGGAGAAATTATCCTATCTGACATTCAAACCTATGCAGCTGACTTAAATGAAGATTCTTTGATTAATATTCAAGATATTATAGTTATTATCAATCTTATTCTTTCCAGTTAAAGATTACGTAAAAAATTTTCGGCAACTTCTATGTGTGTTTTTTGTTTATTTAGATCCATTCTGTTAAATAAATGATGCATCATTGAGAGCCTAGGATTAGATTTAAAAAAATTTGAGTTTTTACTAATAAAATTCCAGTAAAGACCGTCCCATATTTTATCCCATTCACCAGATTTATAATTGCTCATTTTTTTTATATAATTTGAGCTACTGATATATGGCTTAGTAGCAAACAGTCCCCCATCTGCAAATTGACTCATTCCATATACATTTGGTACCATTACCCAATCATATGCATCAATATATAGTTCCATAAACCATTTATATACATCATTAGGGTTTATTTCGCAAAGCAACATAAAATTTCCTATTATCATTAATCTTTCAATGTGATGAGAATATGAATATTTTAAAACTTTTTTTATAGAATCATCAAATGGTAATATGCCTGTAGAGCCATCATAAAATGACTCAGGTATTTTTCTACTATAATTCCAAAAATTATTTGTCCTTGAGAAAGTTCCCTTACAAATATACATTTCTTTTATAAACTCCCTCCAACCTATAATCTGTCGTACAAAACCTTCAAGTGAATTGATAGGAATATTATTTTCTTCTCCAAACTTTATAACTGAGTTGATTATATATTTTGGTGAAATTAACCCAGTATTTAACATTGGTGTTAAAATACTATGGTTAAGAAAAACTTTATCATCAACAATAGCATCTTCAAAATCTCCAAACTCAGAAAATCTTTGTTCAAGAAAATTCATAAACCAAGAATTAGATTGATTAAAATCATTTGGATAAATTTGATTATTGGGCAAAAATCCTGGATTATCATTAAAATATTTATTTACATAACTTACTGCTTCTCTCCAGTAATCATCAGTTGATGGATAATCAATTTTTGGAGGTGTTTTATCTTTAGGATACTTTTTTCTATTTTCAGTATCAAAAGAGAATTTTCCACCAAATGGATTTTTTTTATCAACCATTAAAATGTTATACTTCTTTCTTTGTTCTTTATAAAAAATTGCATGTGAAAACTTTTTTTTATCGTGTCTAAAAAAATCATCCGAATTATTAGTAGATGTATTTAAAAACAAAGGATTTTCAAAAAAAATTAATTCTATATTTTTTGAATATAGATTTAGTCTTTTCAACAACCAATTATCAACAGGATTATATAAATTTATTTTTTTTAAATCTTTGTAGTTCTCCTTAATAAAATTTCTTATATCTGATAATTTGTCCTGATTATCAATATAAATAACTTTAATATCTTTACTCAGTAAGTAATCTTTATATTTTTGCATTGAAGATCTATGGTAAGCTATTTTATGCTTATGAAATTTATATTGATTAAAAAATAAATTTTCTTCAATTATATAAGTATCTTTTTTGTTTTGAACAATTTCTGAATTTTGAAAAAGTTGATTTGGAAAAATTATGTTAATTTCTTTATTCATATTTAATTTGAGAACAGATATTTGTTTGATTTATTCCAGATTATACCAACAGCTGTTATTCCAACGAACGCAACCAAGTAGTGCATACATGTAAAGAATAATGCTAGTTGTATAGTATAATTTTCAATAATAAAACCTGTAACTAATGAACTTAGGACAACCATTAACCTAGAATATATTCCAAGTACAGTTTGCACTCTTCCCATTATTTTATTATCAACATTTTCCATAATTATGGTTCTTGTAATAATTCTACTTGAATTTATATTTATACCAAGTAAGAAAAAGAAAAGTGCAGCAAATAATATATTTGGCATAATTGATGATAATAATAGAGACAAAAAACCAAATAGATAACATCCTCTAAGAACTAAACTCCTTGACCAATTTGAAGTTAAATATCCAACAATTAAAACTGATATAAAAGCTCCTAAACCATAAAAACCATCTAAAATACCATATCCTAATGTTCCCATATCAAAAATTTGAATTGATATAGATATAGTTAAAACTGATAAAGACCCCCAAATAGCCACATCTGACAAAATAGTTGTAAAAGATAACATAGCGATATCAAATCTTTGTCTTAAAAATATAAATCCTTTCATCCAGGATTTAATTATATTTGAATTTGATGAACTTTTTATGGAATTTTTAAATGGTGCTAATGAAATTAAAATTCCAGATACTAAATATGCTAAAATATTTATCCATAGTGCAACATAAGGACTGTAAAAATGTACTACAAAACCACCAATGCTTGCTCCCAAAATAGAACCAATTTGAAAACTTGCAGAAAGTAATTTATTTGCATTGTAATATTCTGATTCAGAAACAATTTCTTGTGTGAAAGCTTGTGAAGTTGACCAAAATAATGAATTACCTATACCTATTAAAAAAACCACTGGATATAAAAGTAATATTGTAAAATCAAAATAATTAAGTGATAATAAAAATAATAGAATAACAATTACTCTAAATATGTCTAAAAAAACCATTAACCATTTTCTGTTGGTTTTATCAATTATATATCCAGTAAATAAAGAAATAAATAGTCCTGGGATGGTAGCAGACGCAATAATTTTACCTAAGGTATATTCAGAACTAGTTTCTGCAAGTACCAACCAGCTTATTGCAATCATATTGAACCCAAAACCAATTAGAGATATTATATTGCCGAGAAAAAATAATAAAAAAGTAGGTTTTTTTAAAATTGCAATCATGATATTTATTGCTTAGCATCTAACATATCTACAGATATAATTTCGCTTTGTTCTAAAAATTCAATTTTAAATTTATTTATTTTTTCAATGTAAATACCATCTCCATCATTAACTACCAAATTATTAATTTTTATTTTACCATATGATAAAACAAAGTATATATGTCTTTTATATCCAAGATTATAGTTAATTGAATTTTTCTTTCCTTTTATTCTTACTAAAGAAACATCTTGATTAATTTTAGGAATTTTTAGTTTATCATATTTATTTTGGCCAGAAGCAAGAATTTGAATTTGCTCTTCATTATTATTATCAATATTAATATTTTCCCATTTAGGTTTTGTATTAAATGTATTTGGTTCTATCCATATTTGAAATAGCTTAGTAATTTCATCTGAATTATTATATTCAGAATGAGTAATTCCTGTACCTGCTGACATAATTTGGATTTGTCCAGACTTAATTTCTCCTGAATTACCTAAATTATCTTTGTGGGTAATTTTACCCTTTCTAATGTATGTGATAATCTCCATGTTATCATGAAAATGCATAGGAAATCCGGTTTTGGGACTGATAGTATCATCATTCCAAACAAGTAATGGTTTTATAGGTTTGATTAAGGGGTTGAAATAATTTGCGAAGTTGAAATGATATTTAGCGTTTAGCCATCCATAATTATGATTACCTAAAGAACTATATTGGAAAATTTTTATCATTCAAATAATAAAAATTTATTTATCTTTCTTAACCATTGCTTTAATTAACTTCATATCTCTAAAGAAAACCCAAACACCTATATTTAGAGATCCAATCATAAAATTAAAAATTGATTTATCATATGAAAATAAAAAAATATTATATAAACCTATAATTAGATTAATAGTTATTGCAAATCTTAACATTTCCATTTTTTCATTTCTTTTCATATTATCTTTCATAAAAGTTTATCCATAGAGTTCTAGTTTAATATTTGATGAATCATAACCAAGGTTAGATAATTGTTGTTTTGCATCTACTATCATATTTCTCCAACCACATAAGTAAAATAAGGGATTTTGTAGTTTCTCATTTTTAACAATATTATTATATTGTTGATGTACATATCCAGTTTCACCCTCCCAATTTTCTCTAGATAGAACGGGAATGTAATTGAAATTTGGAATGGATTTCACCATTTTTTTCATTTCATCATAAAAAAGTAAATCATTTTTAGTTCTAGTTCCAAAAATTAAAAAAATTCTTTTAGGATATTTTCCTGACAATTCTATTTCATCCAAAATACTTTTAAATGGAGCAAGTCCAGTACCAGTACAAATGAAAAAAATGTCTCTATTAGTATTCTCTGGCATTGTAAAATTGCCTTTAGGACCCTTTATTTCTATATTTTCTCCAGGCTCGACATCTCTAAATAAAATCGTTGTTAATTTACCATTTTCAACTTTCACAATAATTAATTCTATTAAATTTCTATTCTTAGAAAATGAAGCAATCGAATAATTTCTCTGAACTCCTCTAACTTTTAAAGTAATGAATTGGCCCGGAGTAAAAATAAAATCTTCATCAAATTGAATCGTAAATTTCCAAGTTTGTTTTGTTAGTTTTTTGATGGCTTTTATTTTAGCATTTAGCCAATTATTTGATTTTGTATACATGAAACACCTTATTTTTAATTAGAAACATCTTGCACGTTTTGCACGATATTTTAATAAATAAATGTTATATGATACAACAAAATTTATGGAATGTAAAAAAAACCTCTCAAAATGAGAGGTTTTTTGTGGTCGAGCAGGGACTCGAACCCCGGACTTCCGCCTTGTAAGGGCGGCACTCTGAACCAACTGAGTTACTCGACCTTTATCAAACTAATTATCTATTGCTAATTTAATAACATCTTCTACATCTTTTACAAATGTTATTTTTAAATCTTTTTTCACTTGACTAGGAATCTCTTCTAAATCCTTTTCATTAAGATGTGGAGCTATTATATGATTTAAACCTGCCCTATGAGCTGCAGTAGATTTTTCTTTTAATCCACCAATAGGCAGAACGTTACCTCTTAATGAAATTTCACCTGTCATTCCTAACAAACTTTTAACTGGTTTATTTAAAAGCAGTGAAACAATCGCAGTGATCATAGATACTCCTGCAGATGGACCATCTTTAGGAATGGCTCCTGCTGGAACATGTATATGGATATCATGTTTTTTATAAAAACTTTGATCAATTCCAAGCTTTTTAGCGTTTGTTCTGACATATGAAAAAGCAGCCTGAGCAGATTCTTTCATTACATCACCAAGCTTGCCTGTAAGCTTAAGCATTCCCTTACCTGGCATCTTACATGCTTCAATAAAAAGTATATCTCCTCCAAATGCAGTCCATGCAAGTCCAACTACCACACCAGGCTTATTGGCTCTTTCAGCTACATCTGAGAAAAATACTTCTGGTCCTAGATAGTCATGTACTACTTCTGGATTAACTACAACTTTCTTTTTTACTTTTGTAGCAATATCCTTAGCTGTTTTCCTACAAACATTTGAAATTTGTCTTTCAAGATTTCTTACACCTGCTTCTCTAGTGTAGGATTCAATTAATTTTGAAATTGATTCATCTTCAACTTTAATTTCACTATTCTTAAGACCATGAGAATTAATAGATTTAGGTAATAAATGTTTTTTTGCAATTTGAAGTTTTTCATCGTGAATATATCCTGTAAACTCTAAAATTTCCATTCTATCTCTTAGTGGACCTGGTATTTGATCTATTCGATTGGCTGTAGTAATAAACATAACATTTGATAAATCAAAATCTACTTCTAAATAATGATCATTAAATGAAAAATTTTGTTCTGGATCCAAAACTTCAAGTAACGCACTTGATGGATCACCTCTAAAATCCATGCCCAATTTATCTATTTCGTCTAAAATAAAAATTGGATTATTAGTACCTGCTTTTTTTAAACTAGAAATGATTCTTCCAGGTAATGCACCAATGTATGTTCTCCTATGACCTCTAATTTCTGCTTCATCTCTGATTCCACCAAGAGAAATTCTCACAAATTCTCTTCCCATTGACTTAGCAATAGATTTACCAATCGAGGTCTTACCTGTACCTGGAGGTCCTGAAAAACAAAGAATAGGACTTTTAATTTTTTCACCTTCTTTGCTTCTACTCTTTTTTAAACTTCTTACTGCTAAATGTTCTATTACTCTCTCTTTAACTTTATTAAGACCAAAATGATCTTCATCAAGTGTATTTTTGGCAAATTCTAAATCTTCAATATCTTCAGATTCATTTTCCCATGGCAATTCAACCAACCAATCAAGATATGTTCGAGTTACAGTATATTCTGGAGAATGAGTAGGGATTTTTTCAAGCCTAGATAATTCCTTATTAGCAACTTTTAAAACTTCCTTCGGCATTTTTGCATTTTTTATTTTCTCTTGAATTTCTTTTAATTCGATATTGGATTCATCTTCTCCAAGCTCTTTTTTTATTGCCTTTAACTGTTCTCTAAGGTAATATTCTTTTTGAGTTTTTGAAATTTCATCTTGAACATCCGCTTGTATTCTATCACCAAGTTCAATTCTTTGTATTTCATGATTTATCAAAACTGAAGTTCTCTCCAATCTCTTATATATATTTAACTCTTCTAATATACTTTGTTTTTCAGCAGTAGATATATTCATCAAAGAAATTGCTTTATCAGCAATCTTTTCAGGACTTTGTAAGTTACTTAGTACATTTGACTGTTCATCAGAGAGGTAAGGAGCGACTTCAATTAAATTTGAAAACATAGATTTAATATTACCTGTTAACGCCTTCATTTCAAGTTCATCGTGGTCAACTATATTTTGACTAATTTCATATTCTGCAGTATAATATTCAACAAATTCATTAAACTTAGTAATTTTAATTCTTTCAATACCCTTAACAATCGCAGATTTTGATTTATCAGGCATATCGAATACTTTCATAATTTTACCTATAACTGCATGATTATATAAATCTTCCGGTTTGGGATTTTCTTTATTTCCATCTTTTTGTGCCACAACTAAAATATTCTTATCTTCTTGAATACTAACATCAGCAACAAGCTTTAACGATTGCTGTCTTCCGATATATATTGGTATTATTTGATTTGGAAAAAGAACTGTATTTCTAAGTGGCAATACAGGATAAACTTTTTTTAATTTTGTCACGAAAAAACCTCCATACTTTAATAATTGTATTTATTTCAAAGATTGTACCAAAAGACAAAGATTAAGAATCTTAATTATAAAGCATGTAATTTTGACATGTTTTTTCTAATAAACCTGACATATCACAACTAAGGGTGTGACTCCAATCCAAAATCACGTGCCTGAGAATCTGCATGATAGGATGATCTAACCAGAGGTCCTGATTCTACAACCTTAAAACCTAGCTCATAACCATATTTTTCATAATCTTTAAATGTATCAGGATGAACAAACCTTTTAACTGAAAGGTTAGATTTTGTTGGCTGAAGGTATTGACCAATATTAAATATTTCAACTCCAGTTTTTGCAACTAAATACATTGTTTCATAAACTTCCTCATCTGTTTCACCTAAACCCACCATCATACCTGTTTTAGTAGACATTTTTTGTGATACTGCATATTTCAATACTTCTAATGATCTCTTCCAATTTGACTGTCTCCTAACATCTAATGAAATTCTTTCTACACATTCTATATTATGCGAAAAAATATTAGGTCGAGCATTAAATACTAAGTCAAGAGCAGGCGTATACCCTCTAAAATCTGGAGTTAGAACTTCTATTGTGCAACTTGGAACCATATTCCTTATAGACTTTATTGTTTCATTCCAGATTTTGGCACCATAATCATTTTTCAACTCATCTCTATCAACTGAAGTAATCACGACGTGTCTTAAGTCCAAGTTTTGAACTAATTTAGCTACACGCTCTGGTTCATTATAGTCTACAGGTAGAGGTTTACCAGTTTTAACTGAACAAAAGCCACACGACCTTGTACAAGTATCACCTAAAATCATAACTGTAGCGGTCCTATTGTTCCAGCACTCATAAATATTAGGACACCTTGCCTCTTCGCAAACTGTATGCAATGAATTCTTTTTCATCAAATCTTTCATTTCTGAATAATTTGAACTTGTATTTAATTTAACTTTGAGCCATTCAGGTTTTTTGAATGAATTTTGAGAATTAATTGGTGGTTCGTTAATTTTTATCATAAATATTAGAGTTCAATTTCATCAAATGAGAATTTTTCAAGCAATTCTTTAATTTTTCTTAAAAACTTTGTTCCATAAGCTCCATCTATAATTCTATGATCATATGCTAATGTTAAATACATCATACTTCTAGCAACAATAACATCACCAAAGTCAGTTTCTTTAACAACAGGTCTTTTGTGAATAGAACCTACACTTAAAATTGCAACATTTGGCTGATTAATAATCCCCATACCAAATAAACTTCCAAAAATTCCAGGATTAGTTATAGTAAATGAAGAACCCTTAGCTTCATCTGGATTAAGACTTCCTAATCTCGCTCTATTTGCTAAATCATTTGTAGATCTTGTTAAGCCTAAAAAATTAAGCTCTTCTGAATTTTTAATAACTGGAACAATTAAATTATTATCAGGAAGAGCAACAGCTATCCCCATATTAATATTTTTGTTGTGATTAATATTTTCTTCAACAATTGAACAATTAATCAATGGATATTCATTAATTGCTTTAATCACTGCTCTACTTATAAAAGGTGTAAAAGTTAATGAAGTATCATATTTTAAATCATAACTTTTTTTATTATTATTTCTAAAATTGACAATAGAGGTCATATCTACTTCATTTGAAGAATAAACATGAACTGAAGTATCTCTAGATTCAATCATGTGTTTAGCTATCATTTTTCTAATATGACTCATAGGTTCAATCTCATTACTTGAATTACTAACTTCTTGGTTGTAGCTAGGGATTTGATTATTAACATTCGTATCGTTATCAATATCAAAATCATTGAAAGATTCAGAATTTAGTTGTTTTTTTTGTTTGATATAACTCAGGATATCATTTTTATTTACTCTAGAATTATGACCTGAACCTTTAATATCACTTAATTCAGCTTGAGAAACTCCTTCCTTTTTTGCGATACTCTTAACGAGAGGCGAAAAAAATCTTCTTTTATTATCAAAATCATAGTTATCAGTTTCACATTTTTTTTCATCAAAACTTTCTTCTAAACTAATAGTTTCATCTATATTAGATTTTTTGTCTGAAATAGTTTGATTATTTTCAACCTTAGGTAGCTTTTCATCATTAGAATCTGTAATCCTCGCTATAATCTCACCTACTGGAACAGTTTCATTAGTTTTATATAATATTTCTAACAATATACCTGAAGCAGGAGAAGGTACTTCTGAATCTACTTTGTCAGTAGATATTTCTAGAATTGTTTCATCTCTTTGAATAGAATCTCCAATATTTTTTTTCCATTCTAAAATTGTTCCCTCTGTAATTGATTCTCCAAGCTTAGGCATTATTACATCAGTTGTCATAAAATCTCCAATTAATATTTTATAATTTCTTTAATCATTTTAACAATCCATTCAGTCTGAACCAAAATTTGATTTTCTAAAACTGATGAATATGCAACAGGTAAATCTCTTGATGCAACTCTTTTTACAGGAGCATCAAGTAATTCAAAAGCATTTTCATTAATCAATGATACAATTTCTCCTCCATACCCTCCTGTTAAATTATCTTCATGGACGACTATCAACCGATTTGTTTTCCTCAATGATTCTATAATTAAATCTAAATCAAGTGGATAAAGAGTTCTTAAATCTATAATTTCAACACTTTCACCTGATTGCCTAGATGCATCAATACACTTCTGAACAAGAGCACCCCAGGTTACAATAGTTAGGTTTGAGCCTTTTTGGATAATTTTTCCTTTACCAAAATTTAAAAAATAATTCTTATCAGGCTCTTTGGAAGAAGCATAGCCTTGCCTGTACAAACCTTTATGCTCAAAAAATAATACAGGATTGTTCATTCTACACGCAGCTTTTAATAATCTCTTTGCATCTGCAGCATTTGATGGATATGCAATCATAACGCCTGGTAAATGTGTAAAGTATCCATCAATACTTTGGCTATGACATAAAGATCCATGTATATAACCCCCTACAGGGACACGTACTACTACTGGACATTGCCAGTCACCATTAGATCTGTAATTCATTGTAGCAAGTTCGTTTCTTATTTGCATCATGCTTGTCCAAATATAATCTCCAAATTGAATTTCAACAACTGGTTTATAACCCAAAGTTGCTAAACCTATAGCTGTACCAATTATAGAAGATTCTGCTAGAGGAGAATTAAAAACTCTATCTTCACCATACTTATCTGTTAATCCTTTTGTTGCAGTGAATACTCCGCCTTTGCCTCCAGCTACATCTTGACCAAACACCAACATTTTATCATTAAATTCTAATTCCTCATCCATGGCGTGATTTATTGCATCAACTAATACTATATTGTTTTCTTTTAAAATAACATCAGAATCAAACTTTTTTTCTTCAACAAACAAATTTGATGAACTGTCTTTTGGATCATTTTGTTTTTCAGCCCATAATGCATCTTCATCAATTTCATCTGAAATATCTTTTTCTAATTTCAAAAAATCATTTTTTGATAAAATATTTTTTTTAATACATAATTGTTTAAATTTTTCTAAAGGATCATTATTTTTGTCAGAATTTATATCTTCTTCTAATCTATATTTCCTGTGATCATCTGATGAAGAATGAGGAAGCAGCCTAACAACCATTGATTCAATTAGTGTTGGCCCTAAGCCTTTACGAGCTCTATCACACGCGGAATTAAAAGCAATCAATGATTCAAAATAATCAGTTCCATCTATTTTAATTCTATGAAGATTTTCATATCCTGATGAAATTTTATAAATAGAACCACCTGACGTTTGTTCATCAATAGGTACAGATATTGCATATCCATTATTTTCAATATGAAAGATTACTGGGGCCTTGACTCTACTTGACCAATTAAGCGCTTCATGAAAATCTCCTTGACTAGTTGTACCTTCACCTGATGACACATAAACAATACCATTTTCATCATTCTTCTGGAGAGCAAAAGCAGCACCAGTTGCTTGCAAATACTGAGTACCTGTAGGACTAGATTGACTAACTATGTTTAACTCTTTATGACCAAAATGCTGAGGCATTTGTCTACCTCCTGAATTTGGATCGGAATCTTTTGCCAAAAAAGATAAAAGAATTTCTTTTGAAGTCATTCCTAGGCCCAAACAGTACGCTTGATTTCTGTAATAAGGATAAGAATAATCTTTTTCTATTTTAAAACATTTAGAGGCAGCTACTTGCACAGCTTCATGACCTGATGCGCCAATATGGAAAAAACCTTTTCCCTGTTTTAATAAAATCAGTTGTTTTTCATCAAGTTTTCTAGATTTGTACATCAAGTTATAAATCTCTATCAAATCTGTTTTTGAGTGATTTTTATATTTCTTCAATTTAAAATTTTAGTTTGATTAATAAAAAAATTAGCTAGATAATTCATAACTTCGAAGGTATCAACTTCTTTATTTAAAAATTCAAATAAAGATGTTATTCCATATTCTTGGATTCCACAAGGAATCATTCCGTCATAGTATTTCATATCAGGATTTAAATTCAATGCGAAACCATGCATTGTTACCCACCTGGATAATCGTACTCCCATAGCACATATTTTCTCGTCATTAACCCATACACCTGTTAATTCTTCCTTAGTAGTTGCTTTTATAGAATACTGTTCTAATGTTCTGATAATTACTTTCTCTAATGTTCTCATATACCAAGATACGCTTTTTCTATATTTATTTAAATTTATTATAGGATAACCTACTAACTGACCTGGGCCATGGTAAGTGACTTGTCCTCCCCTATCTGTTTGTATTATATCAATTTTATCCTGAAATCTACCTAAAATGTAATTTGAATCTGCATTTTTACCTAAAGTATAAACATGATTATGTTCTAAAAATAAAACAATGTCACCTAGATTACCACTCTTAACTAGATGATGAATTTTTTTTTGTAAATTCCATGCATTCATATACTCAATTTTACCAAGAAAATAAAAATTTATTTCATCATCATTATAATTGTTCTTTATGTAGTCAAAAATATCAGAATTAGATATATATTTTGAAGATAAGTCTATAACTGAATTTAAGATTAATTGGTTATTCATATATGTATAGCCTCTTTAAAAGCATCAGCAGTTGCTTCATGAATTGCTTCAGATAAGGTAGGATGAGGGTGAACAGTTTTAAGTATTTCATGATGTGTTGTTTCAAGCATTCTAGCTATTCCTACTTCGCTTATTAAATTTGATGCATTATGCCCAATTATGTGGCATCCTAATAATTCACCATATTTATTATCATATATAACTTTAACAAAACCTTCATGACTACCATCTGCTAAACTTTTTCCAAGAGCCCTAAAAGGAAACTTTCCAACCTTAATGTTATAACCAGATTCTTTTGCATTTTTCTCAGTTAAACCAACAGAAGCTACTTCAGGTTCACAATATGTGCACGCAGGAATGTTTTTATAATTCATTTCGGTAGAATTGTAATTACAAATGTGTTCAACAGCAACAATAGCCTCAGATGATGCAACATGAGCTAAAAGAGGTGGTCCACTTACATCACCAATAGCATAAATATTTTCAATATTAGTTTGTAAATATTTATTTTTAAGTATAAAACCTCTTTCAGTTTCAATCCCAATTTTTTTCAAACCAATATTTGATATATTACCTGTTACGCCAACAGCGACTAATAAAATATCTGTATTTATCTTATGATTATCCAATGATATTTTAATATGATTTTTTAAACTTTCTACTTTTGAAACTTTTTGATTTGTTAAAATATTTATTTTTCTTTTAGAAAAAATTGAAGTTAGTTCTTTAGATATATCCTCATCTTCATTTGGTAATATTCTTGGCAATGATTCGATTAATGTTACTTCACTTCCAAATGTATTGTACAGATGTGCAAACTCAACACCTATTGCGCCAGCTCCAATTATAGTAATTTTTTTTGGTATTTCTTTTAATACCATAGCTTCCCTTGATGAGATTATTTTTTTTTGATCAAGTTTTATTCCTGGCAGATTCTTTTGCTTAGTGCCAGTCGCAATGATGATATTTTTTGTATTAATTAATCGTTCTGAATTATCTAAAGACAATGTATTTTTATCAAGGATTTTAGCTTTTGAATTAAAAAACTTTATATTATTCTTATTCATTAAAAACTCTATTCCTTTATTTAATCTTTTAGAAATATTTCTAGAACGCTGAATAATTTTTTTCCAATTGACTTTATAATCTGAAATATCAATTCCATACTTACTAGAATTTTTAATTAAATCAAACACATATGCATTTTTTAATAAAGATTTTGTGGGTATACATCCCCAGTTTAAACAAACTCCACCAAGTTCAGATTCTTCAATAATAGCTACTTTTTTACCCAATTGTGAAGCACGTATGGCAGCGACATAACCACCAGGTCCTCCACCTATTACGACAATGTCATAATCTTCTTTCATTAAAATTGTTTGGGCATTTTTATAATATCTAAAAATTCTTTTCTGGTTTTGTTATCTTCCCTAAAAATACCAACCATAGACGATGTTGACATATAAGATTTTTTCTTTTGAACACCTCTCATTTGCATACACATATGCTGACCTTCTATTATAACAGCAACACCTTTAGGCTTTAATGTATTCTGTAGCATGGTTGCAATTTCTTTTGTCATTCTTTCTTGAACCTGTAATCTTCTTGAAAACATATCCACAATTCTAGGAATCTTAGAAAGACCAATTATCTTGCCATCTGGTATGTAAGCTACATGTGCAACTCCAAAAAAAGGTAATAAATGATGCTCACACATGCTAAAAAACTCAATATCTTGAACTGTTACCATTTGATCATATGTTTCTTCAAATACAGCATTATTTATGATTTTTTCTATATCTTGCCTGTAACCACTTGATAAAAAATCCCAAGCCTTGGCAACTCGAAGTGGTGTATTTAATAATCCTTCTCTATTAGGATTTTCTCCAATTTCTTCGAGGAGAATTTTAGTAGCTTTTTTAATTTTTTCGTTAATCATTTATTCTCCATTTGGTCCATAATATTCTGTAAAAATTGTAGGGGTTTCTCTTAATTTAATTTTATGTAATTTCATTTTATCTTTCAAAAATGGGTAAATTTGATCCCATATGAAAATCACTAAATTTTCAGTAGATGGCTGTCTGTTTTCAAACCATGGAACATCTACATCAATTTGAGAATGATCTAATATCTTAATGACTTTATTTTCGACAACTTCTTTTAAATCTGAAAGATTAAGAATGAAACCAGACTCCTTACAAGGCTGTCCAGCAATAGTTACATCAAGTTGATAGTTATGGCCATGTATTCTGACATCATCTCCAAAAATTTCTATATTTTCATCTTCTGACCAATCTTCGTTCCAATATTTGTGAGCTGCACAAAACTTAAATTGTTTGGTTATATAGGGCATGTTCTTCCTTTAATAATTTGCATATGCAATAGTTAATTTGAGGTATTAATTTACAAAAATTATTCTATACGTAACAAATTCATTTGATAGAATTTTCTTGGATTTATATAATTATATACTTTATGTTATGTACACAAGCAAAAAAAAATTATGAGAGAAATACTTATATCAATATCAACAATTTTAATTATTGGATTTAGCTTCTATTTTCAAAATAGTTCAAATAAATCTGATGATGCTGTTTTATTTCAAAATTCTTCTACAAAATCAAAATTTAATTCTGGGATATCAATTCAAGATGCCGGAGAACTAATAATAATAGAACAAAAACCTAATGATGCCACCATCATTATTGATAAAGAAGATTTAGATGATATTATTGTTTTCCTTAACTCTAAAACTGATTCAGAATAAAAAACAAATATAGCATTACCTACGAAAAAAACTTTTTTTATTAAAAATATTTTTTAATAAATTGAGTATCAATCTCAATAAAAAAAAGGTTAATCATGGCTGAATTAATTATAATGTTTAGAGAAGTTTTAGAAGCTTCATTAATTATTGGTATTTTATATACCTACTTAAATAAATCTGGAAATAATGATAGCATTAAAATGGTTTGGAGTGGTGTTGCTGTAGCAGTTTTAGCAAGTATTGTTATCGCTTTAATTTTTGGAAAACTTGCAATTGGTTTAAAAGATAGTGAAGCTAAAATTTTTGAAGGCGTTGTGATGATTATAGCATCAATAGTTTTAACTACAATGATCATATGGATGGCCAGAAATAAGAATATTTCTGAGGACTTAAAAAATAAAGCTAAAGAAGCAATTTCTTCCGGATTTAAATATGGAATCTTTACACTTGCATTTGTAGCAGTATTTCGTGAAGGAGTAGAAATTATTTTACTTCTATGGGGTGCTGGCAAGGATGGAATAAATGTCGTTTCCTCTGTAATTGGAGCATTACTAGGACTTGCTGGTGGATATGCAATATTTGTTCAAGGTGTTAAATTCCCTTTAAAACAATTCTTCAATATAACATCTGTATTGTTAATATTTGTTGCAGCTGGTATGCTTACATATGGTGTTCACGAACTTGAATCAGGAGGTGTAATCCCATACTATGGGGGGAAAACTGAAATCAAAGAAGATGTAATTTTAGCTACTAGAGCAAATGGAGATAGTAAAACATTTAATTATACAATAGAAAATGAAAAAAAAGCCAAAAAATGGGCATCTAGAATATGGGATATAAATCCTCAAAAAAACTCTGATGGCTCTTACCCCATCTTACATGATAAAGGAGCTATTGGAGGGTTGATAAAAGGTTTTTTTGGTTATAATGGAGATCCAAGCCTAATTGAGTTTGTTACCTGGATTTTATCAATAATTGGATTGAATTTTTTATATCAAAAAGTTGGAAAACGAAAAATATAGGAGAAAAAATGAAAAAAGTATTACTAATAATTTTAATAGTAGCCTCAATTTCTATTTCGCAAGAACTTGTAATTGGTGAAGAAAGAATAGAGCCTGGTATTGTTTTTATTTTTGAAGGTGCTGTTAAAGATCATATTATGCCTTTAGGAATGCACTTGGAAGAGAACCAAACACATGTCCATATAGAAGCGAGAGTAAATTGGGATGAAAAAAATATTCCAGATGGAACCCCTCCTGGTGGATTTGTTCCTTATCTTCATGTTACATCAAAAGTTACTAATCAAAGAACAGGTATGTCAACTTACATAGACCTTGTTCCGCACATTAATTTGATCGATAATTTTCATTATGCAAGGAATATTTCTCTACCAGGAAAGGATACAGATTTTTATACAGTAGATTTTTTTATAACACCTCCTGCCCCAGTTGAATTAGCACTACACAGAGATTGGCTTGAAGGTTATGGTGAGAAAGTAATGAGCCAAAGTCAATTTACTTATAAAGATGTTTATTTTGAGGAAATTTGCGGTGCTTCAAGAACAGTAATCAAGAAAAAATAAATCTTTTTTTATTTTTAATTGAGATTTATTCTCATTTTAATTGCATACTAATATTTTTGTTTCTTATATTACCGCATTGAGATTTAGTCTCATTTAAAAATGTTAACACAAATCAAATAGGAGTTAATAACTAATGAAAAAAATGTTATTACTTATAAGCAGCTTATTCTTTGCTTTTTCTTTTGCAGATGAATTCGTTGAAGATGGTACTACTACTATTGGTGGTTATGGTGAAATGCACTATGACATGGAAGCTAATGATGGTGATGGTAAACTTGATTTCCATCGTTTCATTTTCTACATTAAGCACCAATTTAACTCAGAATGGTCAATGATGTCAGAAATTGAAATTGAGCATAATATGGTTTATAGTGATGGTGACGGTGGCTACCTTGCTATGGAACAAGCTCACTTAAATTACTGGAATGGTTCATGGGGATGGAAAGGTGGTGTTCTACTTGTTCCTGCAGGGATTACAAATGAATATCACGAACCTCCAACATTCATGAGTGTTGAAAGACCAGAATATAATAAATACGTTATTCCAACCACATGGTTTGATAATGGATTTGCTTTTTATGGTAATTTAAATGGTATCGATTGGAATTTCACCATGACTGGTGATTTAGATGGTGATGCTATTGCTAAAGGTATTAGATCAGCTAGAATGAAAGGTGTATACTCCAAAACATCTAGTTGGGTTAAAACTTTACAATTATCATACTCTGGTTTCGATGGTGTTAAGCTTGGTGGTTCTGTAACAATGAACGATGCACCTGTTTCTGCTGACCACGTTAATGGTGGAGAGGCAATTGGTGTAACACTTACAGAATTCAATGCTACATACAGTAAAAACAACCTTTATGGTAGATTAGAATATGGTATGATAGATTATACTAACAACCTACATGACTTAGATGGTTCTGGTGATGGCATTGCTGATTATGAAGTTGAGTCTACATCTGGTTATTATCTAGATTTAGGTTATAACATTTCTGAATTAGTTGGAACTCCAGGTGACTTCTTTGTCTGGACAAGAACTAGTTCATACAATAAAGATGATAACGATGATGCAACTGAAATCTCTTTATTTGGTGTTAAGTATAAGCCAGCTGATAACATCTCATTAAAATTTGAACTTGGTGATAAAGATGGTTCTGATATTATGAGAATGGGATTAGGATATATGTTCTAAAAAAATATAAAAAAAATATAATGCCCCAATACCTAAGCATTATATTTGAAAGAGAGCCTAGGAATTATTTTTACCGTAAATAAAATATAAACTCTCAAATTATTACTCCAATGTTTATTTTCCTAGGTTCTCTTTTTTTTGTAAATTATTATATTAAAAAATTGTTTAATTATATATACATATTAATTTTCTTAACTAGTTCATTACTTGCATCTAAAATAATGGAAGATTCTGTAAATCAAATAAATGAATTTTATCCAGATAATATTAATATTGAGCATAAACTTTATAAACTAACTAAGGAAGATAAAAAATCTCAAAACGTTGTAAGGCAAAAGTATTTTAGAAAAGAACTTAATGTATGGAGAATTCAATTAAGTGATAGTACTTATCGTTTTGCAATTTTAGATAATGTAAAAGGTAAGTCAATGCCAATAACCTTCCTAACTATTTTCAATGAAGAAAAAAAATTATCTAACGCAGCTGTAATAAAATATAGAGAAGCATATGGAGGCGAAGTTGGAAGGCAGTCCTGGCTTACTCAATTTAATGAATATACGGACGAATCGAACTACAAAGTTGGCGATGGTGTAAGTGGTATATCTGGAGCAACAATTTCAGTATATTCAATGTCAAAAGGAATTCATAAGCTATCAATAATTATTGATAGTATAATAGGAAGCTATAATGAATCTTAGCTTCCATCTAAAAGATCTCAATAAAAATATAAAATACATTTTAATCTCTTTTTTAATCACCATGGGTTTTGGAATTCTTACAGGATTAGCTTATTTATATTACACTACTGAATCTTCACCCAAAGGTATTATTGAACATTACAAAGGGACTGAAGATGTGTCTTACGAAGACTGGGATAACTATCTAGACAAACCTATGAAAACTGAAAAATATTTACATGATATGCTTGAAACAACCCATACTCATGTTACTTCTTTTGCTTTCATATCAGTACTTCTTGGAATAATTTTTTATTTTAATTCTATAATTTCAGGAAAATGGAAAACATTCTTGATTATTGAGCCATTTATATCAACTCTAATAACATTTAGTTCTTTATGGATAATGAGATATTTAAATGAAAGTTTTGTTTATTTAATTATACTTTCATCGTCAATATTATACTTTTGTTGGGTAATTATGCTTTTTGTTTCATTATATGAATTAATTTTTATGAAAAAATCTAATCTATAAATCTACTAGCTATAAACCATGGCAGAACAATATAGAGCAGTACATCCCTTATTAAATAATAAAAAAAGATAGCAACTGCTATTTTCCAACCATACTTTTTGTAAAGTTCTTTAAATTTTTTTTTAATTTTTTTAATCACTAGGCTTTAAAAAGTTTTTTAACATTATTTCAAAATCATCATTTCTGAGATCATCTTCATTATCTAACAATAATCCATGAAAAAGTCCACCAATAGCTTTCATTAACATACCAGGATTCAAATCGATGAACTCATTTTTCTTTATACCTTCTTCAATAATACTTTTTAAAATTGAATATAATCTTTCTTGATAAGTTTTCCATGATTGTTTTGATTCATCTTGAATATGATTTGGTGCTGTAAATAAAAATCCATATAAAATCTTGTTTTCCTTAACAATACTTGCCATTTTTCTGATAATACCTATAAATTTTTTTCTGGGTGACATCTCTTCGACAATTCTACTTTCAATACCTTCCCATAGTTGCTTCCAACCATCTTCCATAATAGCTATAAAAACTTCATTTTTTGATGTAAAATAATAATAAAGAGTAGCTTTACCAAAACCTGATTCTGAAGCTATTTCATCCATTGTAGTTTTTTCTATACCGTGTGAATGAAAAACACGTAAAGCCCCATTAAGGATATTATTTTTACGCATCTCTCTCTCCCTAACCTGCCTATCACTTAACATTTTATTACCCCAATTACCTACTGAAATTTATGTAAAAATAAAATATTTTTTATTAATTAAATTTTCATTTCTAACGCAATCCTTTTTTTTGATGCAGCCCATGAACAAATAGGACATTTTTTCAAATCATGATTTCGCGCTGGACAATGCTCTCTTCCAAAAAAAATTATTTGTAAATGACGTTTATTCCAAAGTTCTTTTTTCCAAAGTTTCTTTAAATCTCTTTCAGTCATTTTTACATTTTTAGCTTTTGATAGCCCCCATCTTGATGCAAGCCTATGTATATGAGTATCAATTGGAAAAGCAGGGATTCCATACCATTGAGACATAACTACACTTGCTGTTTTATGCCCTACACCAGCTAAACTTTCAAGATAATCCCAATCATCTCTCATACCTCCACCATCAATTAATTGTTTTGCCATCCTCTTAAGATTTTTAGCTTTTGTTGGAGCTAAACCTATTTCTTTAATTAAGTCTTGAATAAAATTAACTTCTAATTCATTCATTTGTTCTGGCGTTGAAGCATAACTAAACAAGTTAGGTGTAACTTGATTTACTTTTTTATCAGTTGTTTGAGCAGATAACATTACAGCTACAAGTAAAGTGTA
>PBFG01000034.1 GCA_002718585.1 Fidelibacterota bacterium
TCATTAGTTTTTTCTCAAACCTATTTTGATAGAATTTTTGGCGGCGATGTTCAGTATGGAGATTCAAGATCAATGGGTTTAGCTAATTCATATACTACTACTGGTACAACAAGTAGTGTGACTTCCAAAAATCCTGCCAGATTAGCTTATTTACCTGATGGTAAAGAAGGTATTTCAGTTGATTTTCAATTCAATTTGAGAAGTTATTACGAACGAAGAAGTATAAATATTCTTGATTCATTCGGTGACTTCTTAACTGAAACAGATTATGTATCAAATCAGCATGGTCATTTTTATAATTCTCTTGGTTTAATTATGGGAGGAAAGTCACTTGTTAATGATAAAGTTAAATATGGAATTGGTCTATCCTTAATGCCCATCTCATCGTTTAATTATAATTATAAAGAAGAGATTAGATTTCAAAATATGGATATAGATACCCCTGGTGATATTGGTGTCGTTGATGCAGCTTTGGGTTTTCATAATTATAAAAATGAAGGAACAATTGATTTAGTATCACTTGGTTTTGGTTTATCCATAGAAAATGTTAATATGAGACCAATATCAATAGGGTTTGCGATAAATAAATTATTAAGTACATCAATTACTGATGAAGTTATTATTGATACAGTTTATAATAGTATAAATCCAAATGTATACGAAAATTTATCAAATTTTGAGTCATCAATTCAAACTTCACATATTAAATCAAAGTTTTATCCTTCAATTAGTTTAGAAGTTCCATACTTTAAAAGTAATAAATCTTCAATTATTTTAGCCTTTGAACCAAAAACAAAAGTTTCCAGTAATAATTACACAACTAATTTTTATTTTTCAAATTTATCAGGACTACCATGGTTATTAGATTTTAATGAACAAACTTCGATGTATAATTTAAAGCTTCAAGGAGCTGAGTTTTTTAAGCCTAAAAAGATTACTATAGGAATGAGATATAATGAATTGCAATTTTCAGGTTCATTAATGATTTTTGAATTTGTTAAAGAATTTTATAGTGAACATGATATACAATATCTTTCTGATAACAATGAAACAGAAAATTTAAAACTAGAAGATATAAGTAATTTTAGAATAGCATTTGAACATAAATTTAAAATGGGTAATTCTGTTAGAATGGGCTTAGAGTATAAAACGGCTTTACTAAATCAATTAAATCCACTAACAAAATTTTCAATGGGTAGTAATAAAAAAATAAATCAAAATCTTAATGTAGATTTTGCTTTATCTTATTTCATAACTAATTACAGATATGATGATATTTTTCCAGTAGGTTCTCCTACTAATCAAACAAATTGTAATGAATTTTGTGAAAAAGTGAACGAGAGTAATATGAGTATTTCAACAACATTTAAATGGGGATTTTAATATGTTAAAATTTGTACAAAGTTTTTTATTTATATTAGTTTTTAATTTTTTATTATCAGAAAAATTACCTAATGATATTAGATGGGTTGTCAAATCTGATGAATATGAAATGATATGCATTCAAACATATGATTTAGCTAAGTCTAGATTAAAAGAAATTTATTTAGAATCAGATGATATATCTGGTAAAGCTATAATAATGGATTTAGATGAAACAATATTAAATAATTCACAATATCAAGTTGAAATTTCTAGAAAAGGTGAAACTTTTAATATGAAATCATGGGCAAAATGGGTAAATAGATCTGAAGCAAGTTTAGTCCCTGGAGCAAAAGAATTTATTGATTTAGCTAGAGATATAGGAATACAATTAATTTTTATTAGTAATAGAATGGATAAGCGTTTAGATTCTACAAAAAAAAATATGAAGAGTTTAAATATTTTTAGCGATGATGATATCTATTTATTAAGATTAGATAGAAAAGATAAAAAAACAATCAGAAGAAATGAGGTTTTTAAAGGAGAAAATCGCATGTCTGAATATGGTCCATTTGATGTTGTCATGTATTTTGGTGATGCAATGGGAGATTTTGAAGAAAAAGATTTTTATAATAATTTTATTTTTCCAAATCCAATGTATGGCAAATGGTAAAATTTTTTCAATATATTATTTTAACGTCTAGTTTACTATTTTCCTCAGTTGGTTTACTAGATGTAGTTACAACAAACGATTTACATGGCTCCATTGATGTTCAAAAAGCTCAATTCATTAATCCTAATCACCCTCCAACAATTATTGGTGGTTCAGGTTTTGCTCAATATGTAAAAGAATTAAAATCTGAATTAGATGAGAAAGTTCTAATTATGGATGGAGGTAATTTTTTTCAAGGTCACCCTCTTGGAATTGTTGATAGTGGTAGAACTATGATTGATTGGATGAATAAAGTTGGATACCATGCATTAGTACCTGGCAATAATGATTTTCTATTTGGTATTGATAATTTGATAGACCTTTCTAAGAGGGCTAACTTTAGTTTCTTAGCTGCTAATTTATTTTATCAAAATAATAATTCACTGATTTTTAAACCTTATGAAATTTTAAAATTAAATGATTTAAACATTGGTATTATAGGAATAGTTAATCCTAATCTAGTGAATTTAGTGTTACCGCAAAATTTAGAAAATTTAGTATTAAAAAATCCTATCGACATACTGAGAAAAAATATAGATGAAATAAAAAATGATGTTGATGTTTTAATATTACTTACTAGTTCAGGTGTGCCATGGGATAGAGAAGAGGTTTACGAGGACTTTTTGGAAAAGAAAAATAATATTAGTCCAAATAAATTAAATGCAATTCAGTTAGGTTTTTACGCTGAGGGAATTGATGTCATTGTATCAGGTGGAATTAGTAAGGGATATCCTAAGCCATGGTATGATCCAAACAGCCATACTTACACATTCCAAAATTATGGAGGCGGAACTAGTTTTGGTCATTTTGTTATAAATTATGATTTCAAATCTAAATTATTTATGGGTTGTAAATCAGCTGTAACTAATCAGTCATCTCAAACTTTATTTTTAAATGACTTTAGATATGATGATCTAATGTATAATTGGATTAATACAAAAAACAAAGAAGCATATCAAAAAGTATATTCAGATACTGATTGGAATTCAAAAATAAATTCTGATAATCCTAATAATTATAGAGAAAATGTTGATATCTCAGATAATTGGGACTTCCCAAATATAAATAAAGAAAGTAATATAGATATTATAACGTGGAATTGTGAATTCTTTCCAACAGCGAATGACTCAACAATAGATGCTTTATCTGAAGCAATTACAGATTTATCTGCTGACATAATTGCTTTTCAGGAAATTAAAAATAGAGGTTGGTTTGGGAAACTAATGAATTTATTACCAGAATATAATTATATTATTTCACAACAATCTTCATTCATGGATCAAGCAATTATATATAAAAAAAATGACTTTTCATTAATTAATAGATTAGAAATTTTTTCTGAAAATGATTATAATTTCGCAGGAAGACCCCCTTTAAAAGCTGATTTTATATATAAAGATAATCTAAAATTTTCTGTAATTAACTTACATATGAAATGTTGCGACTCTGGTTTGAAAAGAAGAATTAAAGCATCAAATATGCTTTACGATTACGTAGTTTCAAATTTAACTATTAATGAGAATATTATTATTTTAGGTGATTGGAATGATGATACTAAAGATTTGCCTGGAGAGCATTGTTTTGAATCATTTATGAATGATGATAGATTTTATTTTCCTACTCATGATATAACCTATGATGTATCAAAGGCATCATATCCCAAAGAGCCATGGGTAAGTTTTTTAGATCATATACTAGTATCTTCTTCATTTATTAAAAAAGATACTTATTTTGTAGATACAATACCAATTGATAATTATATGGGAGGGTTCGATATTTATGAATCTTACATATCAGATCATATGCCAGTGTATTTATCTTTCCCAATTAAATAAAAATAATAATTTAGTTTCTCAATTTATTATTAAATGAATATATTTTGATTGTAATTAAAATATATTTTAAAAAAGGAGAAAATATGAAAAATTTAAAATCGATAATCATTGGATTTTTAGGAGCAACCTGTCTTTTTTTATTCGTTGGAATGACGAGTACTGATATTGAAGAAAAGAAAAAATGGTTAAAAGAATTTCCACAAAATGGTAGATATCTGCCATTAAAAATCAATCAAAATGAAGTTGTAGTCATGATGGACTCTCAAACGGGAGACTTATATTTTCCATCTGAAAATGGTTGGAAGCTTGATATGAAAAAATAGATGATAAAGAAGTTATTAATTTTAATATTTTGCGTTGCAATTGCACAAAATTAATAATTTAGTTTCTCAATTTATTATTAAATGAATATATTTTGATTGTAATTAAAATACATTTTAAAAAAGGATAAATAATGAAAAAAAACATACTGTTTATGATTTTATTTAATATTATTATCTCACAAGGAGAGCAACCATATCCTCATACAAATTTAGTTTCAATTCCAACTGCTGGAACAATGCCTAAAGGTTTTTATTCCTTTGAAAACATTTTTATGAATAATGGTAGTATAGTACCAAAATTTATGATTGGTATTACAGATAATTTTACATTGGGTATGTCATTTGGTATATCAAATTTCATAGGTATAGGAGAGTTGAAAAAATTTAAATCTTATCCTGAAGTTCAAATCAAATATAGGATATTTGATGAAACACAAAGTATTCCCGCATTAGTAATAGGTATTGATACACAAGGAAGAGGAGAATTTTATGAAAAACATTTACCAACTTTAAATATAAATAATCAGTCAACAGTTTTAAATAGATATGACCAAAAATCATATGGAGTTTACTTAGCTTTGAGTAGAAATTTTTCACTACTTGGAAATTTAGGATTTCATTTTGGATTGAATAAAAATATATCTGAAAACGATGATAAAGATGATGACTTGAATATTTTTTTTGGATTTGACAAAGAAATAAATAAAAGTTTTTCATTATTTGGGGAATACAATTTTGCTCGTGATGATGATTATTTTAATGGAGACGAATCTGCTAATATAGAAAATTTAATTGATAGAGATGGAAAAGGCTACTTAAATGCTGGATTAAGGTGGTCTGCATCAAATAATTTAATGCTAGAAATAAATATTAATGATATTTTTAAAAATAATAAATCATTTGATTCAATGAATAGAGAATTAAAAGTTATTTATTTTGAAAGTTTTTAATTTTTGAAAACAAAAAAATTAACCTCTAATATAAAAGATTTATCTAAATCCTTAGGCTTTCAGCTTGTTGGTGTATCGAATGCTAAAACAGCTATGAAAGAACCGTCGGTTAATCTACAGCAATGGTTGGATTTAGGATATAATGCCTCAATGAATTGGATAAAAACTAGAAAAGAAGAAAGAAAAAATATTTTCAAGTATTTTCCTGAAGTTAAATCTGTAATCTCATTTGGTTATAATTATTATTCTACTCATAATGAAGTCAATTCTATGGATAAAAACTATAAAATATCTAAATATGCTAAAGGTGAAGATTATCATGTTATAATTAAAGAAAAATTATATGAGGTATTAAGTTTTATAAAATCGAAAGAAGAGAATATAAATTATAGAGTTTGCGTAGATACCTCTCCAATTTTGGAAAAAGCCTGGGCCCAAAATTCTGGTTTAGGATGGATCGGTAAAAATACAAATTTAATTAGTAATCAAATTGGCTCTTGGTTTTTTATTAGTGAAATTTTACTAGATATAGATTTAGAATATGATAATGAATTTCCAAACGATTTGTGTGGTACATGTGTTAAATGTTTAGAAGCATGTCCAACGGATGCTTTAACACCATATGTTTTAGATTCAAATAAATGTATATCTTATTTGACAATTGAGCATAAAGGTGAATTTAATAATAATTTAACATCAGATTTAAATGGTTGGATTTATGGTTGCGATATTTGCCAAGATGTTTGCCCTTGGAATATTAAGTTTTCAACTGAAACGCAAGAAAAACGTTTTTTGAGTAAAGATACAATTAAAGATATGACAAAAGGTGATTGGGAAAAATTAAGTGAAAAAAATTATAAGAAAATAATCAAAAAGAGTGCTATGAAACGTGCTAAGTTTGATTCAATTTCAAGAAATATTGAATTGAATAATAAAAATAATTAATAATTATTTTTTTTCTAAAATACTAACTTGTTTTTTACTTCTGCCTTTTCTTTGAAATTTAACGTATCCATCCATTAAAGCAAATAAAGTATCATCTTTCCCTTTACCAACATTTAATCCTGGATGAATCTTTGTTCCTCTCTGTCTGACAATGATACTTCCTGTGGATACAAATTGACCATCGCTACTTTTTACACCAAGAAATTGTGGATTACTATCTCTTCCATTCTTTGTACTACCCATTCCTTTTTTATGTGCCATTATTTAATCCTTTTTTTTAGGTGTTTTAGGTTTAGAGGTTTTTTTTACTTTTGATGAAGATGTTTTTACAATCTTCTTTGCATCTTTTTTAGTTGATGTTGATTTTGATTTGACCGATTTTTTTGAAGAGAACTTATCAACTGTTACATATGTGAACTTTTGTTGGTGGCCATTCTTTTTTTGATGACCTTTTCTTCTTTTCTTTTTAAAAACAATTACTTTTTTTTCTTTACCGTGAGATTCAACTTTAGCAGTGAATTTCAATGAATTTAGGTAAGGATTACCAACTTTTTTTCCTTTCCCATCATCAAAGAATAAAACATTTTCAAAAACAACCTTGGTACCAATTTTTTTATCTAAGAAAGGTATCTTAACTTTTTCACCTTCCTTAATTAAAATTTGATTTCCTATATAATCTACTACTGCGTACATATGATATTCCAATTTAAGCCTGCTAATTTATTGAAGTTTTAATTAAATAAACAAGGTTAAACTTCATTAGTAACATCTTTCTTTCTTTTTTTAGAGTAAACTTTGAAATCACTTATATTTAGTGAATCATCTTTTTTAATCTGAATCCACATAATTTTTCTAAACATAATTTTATTTAAGCTTTTCTTTTTACTTTTTAAAATATAATCTTCAACTTTTTCATTTACGAAAATAATTAATCTTCTATCACTGTGTCTACTTCTGAATCTATTAATCCAATTCTCAATATCTGTTAATATGGTATCAAGTGAAGGAATTCTACCCAACCCATGACATACATTACATTTATCAGTTAATGTATATAATAAACTCAATCCAACTCGCTGTCTAGTCATTTGTAATAATCCAAAATTTGAGAACTCTGAAAGAGATGCTTTTGAACCATCTATCTTTATTGCTTTTTTTAATGCATCATATACTTTCTTCCGATTTTCCTCTTTTTCTAGATCAATAAAATCAATTACAATTAATCCTCCAATATCTCTTAATCGAAGTTGTTTTATAATTTCTATTGCAGCTTCAAGATTAATTTTTAAAGAATTCTCTTCATGATTTTTTTTACCAATGAACCTACCACTGTTAACATCAATTACTACCATTGCTTCAGTGTGCTCAATTATCAAGTGTCCACCACTTTTAAGCCAAACTTTTGTTTTTAAAGCTTTTTGTATTTGTTCCTCTATGTTATAATATTCATCAAAAATAGGGCTTTTTGATTTATGTAGAATAATCTTAGATGTGGATTCAGGGTTTATTTCTTTTACTAATTTATTAATACGTTTATATAATGGTTTGGAATCAATAATTAATTTATTGATTTTAGGTGTAAACAAATCTCTTATAACTAAATCCGAAATCGTAAAATCTTGATAAATTAAATTTATTCCTTTTATAGTATCAATTTTATACTTTATTTCTTTCCAAATTTTATGAAGTCTTTCAAAGTCATTTTTAATATTTTTTTCTTTTTGATTTTTGCATATTGTTCTAGCTATAATTCCAAAATCTTTTGGTTTAAAATTCGAAATGATATTTTTTATTTTATTTCTTTCATATCTATCTGATATTTTTTTAGAAATACCAATATAATTAGTATTAGGAACAAGTACCATAAAGCTTCCAGGAATCGAAATATCAGTTGTAACTCTAGCTCCTTTACCACTAAATGGCTCTTTAATTACTTGAACAACAATCTCATCTCCAATTTCAATATTGATTTTTTTATCACTTTTACCTTTAGAATTTTCAATTTCAAAAGGTTCATTGTTTACAACATCATATTTACCAATTTCTGTAAATGGTAAAAAAGCATTTACTGAATCTCCTATGTCAATAAACGCAGCTTGCATACCTGGAATTACATTCTGGACTTTACCTTTATATATGTTACCTACTGACCTTTGGTGGTCAGGCCTTTCTATGAAAATATTATCAATTACTTGATTTTTGGTAAGTACAATTCTTGTATTACCAATTGTAGAATTGATTATAATTTCATTATTACCATTTGACATGTAATAATCCCCTATAATATTTTATAATTGGATTTTACTTTTTCTCTTGATAGGTAATTGAAAAATTAGAAGTATATAAATTTTCATCAAAAATTATAAAAATCTATATTAAATAATAATAGAAATAGATGAAAAAAATTTGTTTTAAAGTAAAATTAACGTGCAATCTAATTTAAATATCAAGTTTTCAAAAAAAATCCAGTAGTATATTAATAAAATTTTTTCAAATATTACTAGTCTTTTATACATGTTTTTATATTTGTTCTATTTTATTCAAAAGTAATAAATTAGATTACGGTATCGCATAAAAAGAATAAATCTTTTCTTCGAAAATGGAAAAATTAATTGAAAATATTACAAATGTGTTGAGAACTATTAAATATCCAGGTTTTTCTAGAGATATAGTTTCGTTTGGAATTATAAGTAAGATAAGCACAGACCCTCAAAATAACATAATTATTGATATAACATTATCAACAACAAATCAAGAAAATAAAAATATTATTGAAAAATCTATTTATGAAAAAATTACAAGTAATTTCAATTTCAATCAGGTTATAATAAATTTTTTGAACGATAGTCAAAACTTAACTGAAGAAAAAAGTGAAAGTGTTCATGTTGATAAAATTTCAAATATTAAGAAAGTCATAGCAATTTCTAGCTGTAAGGGTGGGGTAGGTAAATCAACTATTGCACTAAATGTAGCATGTGAGTTATCAAAAAAATTTAAAGTTGGACTATTAGACTTAGATATTTACGGACCTAGTCTACCCACATTAATAAATTATAAAGAACAACCAAATATAAATGATAATATCATCGATCCAGTTGAGAAATTTAATATAAAGTCTATGTCTTTTGGGTTTATAAATAATGAAAATTCTCCAACAATTTGGCGGGGCCCAATGGTATCGAGAATGACTCAGCAATTTTTTGAAAATGTTAAATGGGGAGAATTAGATTATCTAATTCTAGATCTTCCACCAGGTACTGGAGATATCCAACTTACTTTAGTCCAAAAAATAAAATTAACTGGTGCAATAATTGTCACCACTCCTCAAGATTTAGCTCACGTTGATGTTAAAAAAGGTTCAGATATGTTTAGTAAAGTTGACACACCAATTTTAGGTGTTGTAGAAAATATGGTTGGTACAAGTTTATCAGGTCAAATAACCAATGTCAATTTATCTAATGCAAGTCTAGTTATTAATGATGAAAAAGTAGTTTTTGATAAAGAAGGGAATTTCAACTTCATACACAATGTTTTTAGTGGCCAATCTGGAGAAAAAGAAAGTAGGAGATTAGGTCTACCTTTATTAGGTCAAATACCTTTAGATTACAGTCTATCAAAATCTTGTGATGTAGGTCAACCTTATGTAATTAATAATGATAATTCTAATATACAGCATATATTTTCGAAAATTGTAAATCAATTAGTTAAAGGATAAAAATTTGCCAACTAATAAACTAAAAAAATTGCAGCATATTGCTATTATTATGGATGGCAACGGAAGATGGGCATCAAAAAAAGGATTAAGCAGAACAGAAGGTCATAAAGCAGGTGTAGAATCTGCCAGAAAAATAATCAAATATTGCAGTGAATTAGGTATTAAATATTTAACATTATATACTTTTTCTGAGGAGAATTGGGATAGGCCTAAGAAAGAAGTTCTAGCATTAATGAAACTTTTACTTTCATCTTTAAATAAAGAGTTAGATGAAATGAAAAAGAATAATGTCAAATTTAAAGTAATTGGTAATCTGAGTAAAATTGATATCCTAACTAGAAATAGATTAAAATATGCTGAGTCTTCAACTAGTGAAAATAACGGTTTAACTTTATCTTTAGCAATTAGTTATGGTGGAAGACAAGAAATTTTACATGCTATAAATAAAATTATTCAAAGTAAAGATACTAAAATAACTGAAAATTCTTTTTCAAAATTCTTACATACATCTGATATTCCTGATCCAGATTTATTAATTCGTTCAGGTGATGAACATAGAGTTTCTAACTTTCTGTTGTGGCAAATCGCATACACTGAAATATTTTTTTCAAATGTATTTTGGCCAGATTTTAAAGAAACTGATTTAGATATTGCAATACATGATTTTAAAACTAGGGAAAGAAGATTTGGTAAATTAGCAAAATGAAATTTATTAATTTTAAACTATTTATAATTCTTTTTAGCTTTTGTTTTACACAGTCAGTAAAAATGATAATTTCTGATATAAATATTATTGGATTAGAGAGACTCAGTAAAGAAGATATTTTTAGAATAAGCAAACTTTATCCTGAATCAGAAATAGTTAGAGGTGATGAAATTAATAAAGCGATTAATAGATTATGGGATATTGGTAGATTCTCTGACATACAAATTTTTGCAGATGAACAGATAGATAATAAAATTTCAATTAATATTGAGTTAGTTGAATTGCCTGTATTAGGTAATTTAGAATTCATAGGTAATAAAAGAAAAAGAGATAGAACGCTCAAAGATTTAGTCCCAAAGCAACTTTCTGAGGGTCAAATCTTATCGGAAAACAAAATTTTTAATGCAAAAAATAATATTATTGATAAATATGTAGAGGATAGCTTCCATGCTATATCAATCGATTCAACAGTAATTAAAGATACTGATCTAAATCATGTTAAAGATTTAGTTTTTTATATTAATGAAGGTAAAAAAAGTAAAATTAAAAATATAATTTTTAATGGTAACAATAACTTCCCATTTCAAAGATTTTTTGAAAAAAATCAAATTTCAAAAATTTTCAAAAACACTAAAAAGTTTAGTTTTCTTTTCCCATGGAGAGGTAAATATAAAAAAGAATTATTTGAAGAGGATTTGAAAAGCTTGGAGTTATTTTATCATAATAATGGATATAAAGACTTTAAAATTTTAGATAAAGATATTGTTTTCAATAAAAATGGAATCAACATAAAAATTGATATTTTTGAAGGAGAAAAATATTATTATGAATCAATTAATTTTTTGGATAATACAAAATTTTCAGATGATAAATTACTTGATGTATTAGGTATTGAAATAGGCGAAAAATATAATTTTGATAAATTAAATTATTCTATTTCAGAAAATTTATCATCATTATATATGGACGAAGGTCACTATTATTTTAATGTCGGTAAAGAAATTATACCAAAAGATAATAATAAGCTATCCCTCAATCTTAAGCTACAAGAAAATCAGCAAGTTAACATCAGAAAAATATTTATTAAAGGTAATAATAAAACTGAAGAAAATGTTATTAGAAGAGAGTTGAAAGTTTATCCTGGAAATTTATTTAATAAAAAAAATATTATTGAGAGTTTAAAATCTCTTTACATGCTTAATTATTTCCAAGATGTTAAACCAGAAATACTTGATGTTTCTGATACAGAAATTGATATAGCAATTGATGTCATTGAAAAACAAACTGGTAAAGCTAATTTTTCTATGGGTTATAATGAAGTTAATGGTTTTTCAGGAGGTGGAGGATTTGAGTTTATTAATTTTTTAGGTAAGGGCTTAAAATTAAATATTCAATATCAGCGCGGTTTACAAAATCAGATTAATTCAGGAATTAATCAACAACAGTCATCAAGTAATTATGCAAATTATGAGTCTTTTTCTATCGGTTTTACCAATCCCAGAATTTTTGATTCTAAAAATTCAATTGGTTTTTCTATTTATAATAATGTTCAAGGCAGACAAAGTGGCTATTCTGAATCTGATTCAGAAAGATTTGGAGGTTCTTTAACATTTGGTAGACAATTTAAATGGCCTGATTATTACACTGGTGGGAGTTGGTCTGTTGGTATGAATAGCTCTAAATATTTTGGTTCAGAAGAACAACTCATTGGTTGTTCAGATGTAACATCAATTTATTATCCATGTGATTTTTCATCTGATAATATTTACAGTGATGGAGATGAATATTACGCAAAAAAAGATGGAATAAGATTTACTCAAACTATTAGTAGAACAAATATTGATAATGCTGAGTTTGCAACTGATGGTTCAAAAATGGTTTGGTCAAGTACATTTGCTGGAGGAATATTGGGTGGTAATGAAAATTATCATAAAAATATGTTTAATTTTAAATGGTATACACCAATTACTAAATCAAAAAAAATTGTTTTTTTCCAAAACTATACATTCGGAGCTATAAAACCTTTAAATGATAATGAATATATAAATTCTAGAGTTCGTTTTTCTATGGGTGGTAGTGGTGTTCCGTATGGAGAAATGTTAAGAGGTTATTTAGATAATTCTATTGGTTCTCAAATAAGTTATTATACTAGAGGGGGTAACATTATGTTCAAATATTCAATGGAATTACGATTTCTTTTATCACCATCTCCAACAATGTATTTATTACTTTTTGCAGATTCTGGAAATATTTGGTCAGATTTTGATAACATTGATATTTTCGATTTAAAGAGATCGATTGGATTTGGATTTAGATTAAATATGCCAATGTTAGGAGTAATTGGCTATGATATTGGATACGGATTTGATAATCATAATGATGATATTAAAAAACCATGGGGTTGGGAACAACATTTAATCTTTGGCGTTCCATTAAATTAAACATATAAAATAATAAGGAGTAAATGTGAAAAAAAATATTATAATTTTCATAACATTAACAATGTCTTTTTTATTTTCGCAAGGACAAAAAATTGGTTACGTGAATATAGAGTATATTTATGCTCAAAATGAAGATGCAAGATTAGCATATGCTGATTTTGAAAAGGAGGGTAAGCGCTTACAGGCAGAATTAGAAAACAAAGCTATGACATTAGATAGTCTAATGAGGGATTATACAAAGCTTGAAATAATGTGGACAGAAGATATGAAAGTAGAAAAACGAAAAGAAATTGAAAATCTTCAAATTGAAGTTGAAACTTTTCAATCAAAATACTTTGCTCAGCCAAATGGTGAAATATATATGATGTTACAACAACGAATGGCTCCTATTAATGAATTAATTCAAAGCGCAATAGATAAAGTTGCAGCAGAAAAAGCATATGATTTTGTTTTAGATATTTCACAAGGAATTGTTTTATATAAATTGGATTCATATGATTTAACACAATTAGTAGTTGATGAATTAAATAAGATGTCAATTAATAAGGATAGCCAATAGTTAAAATGTTTGAAATTGAAAAAATTAATAAAATATTAAATGGTAAGATACATGGAAACCGAGACTTAATAATCAAAGGTCCATGTGGTATTCAGAATGGTAAAGCTAATCATATTAGTTACATTAAAAATCAAAAATATGTAAAATTTATTAAAGACACTGATGCTTCTGTAATCATTGTAGATAGTTCTATTGATTTTTCAAATATACCAAATAAAACTCTTCTAGTAGTCAAAAATGCTTCACTTTCTTTTATAGAATTTCTTAAATATTATGAATCTAAAAAAAATATAAATTACACAAAGACTTCGTACGGAAATTCATTTGTTCATTCTTCTTCTAAAATTGGGGAAAATGTTCATTTAGGTAATAATGTTTTTATTGGTGAGAATGTTGAAATAAAAGAAAATGTTTTTATAGATAATAACACTGTAATTCATAATAATACCAAAATTGAAAAAAATTCAGCTATTCATGCTAATGTAGTTATTTATCGATTTACTAAAATTGGTGAAAACTGTAAGATTAAGTCTGGTTCAGTAATTGGAGGAACTGGCTTCGGTCTTATTACAGATAAGGATGGTATGCATCATAGAATACCTCATGTAGGTAATGTTAAAATTGGTAATAATGTTATGATTGGAAGCAATTGTACTATTGATAGAGGTACAATCGATGATACTATAATTTTAGATGGAACAAATATTGATAACATGGTACATATAGCTCATAATGTAAATGTTGGTAAAAATTGTATAATGTGTGCACAAGTAGCAATTGCAGGAAGTACCAAGATAAAGGATAATGTAGTAATTGGTGGTCAAACAGGTATTGTTGATAATTTAATCATCGCAGATAATGTAATTGTCGGTCCAAGGTCCTTTGTTGTAAAATCAATTAAAAGTAATTCATATGTTTCAGGTAACCCCGCAAGAAATCATTCAGATCATATTAAACAAGATATTTTAATATCTAAACTTCCAGAAATTTATAAGAAAATTTCAAATTATGAATAAACAGAAAACTTTAAATGAAATTGTTAGTTTTAAGGGTATTGGTTTACACACAGGATTAGAATCAACAATTCATATAAAACCTTCAAACTCAGATACTGGGATAGTTTTTAGAGATTTAAATAATCCTGATAAAAGTGTTCTTGCAAATATAAAGAATGTTAAAAAAACTAATCGTGGAACTACAATATCTTCTAAAAATTTTGAAGTTCATACTGTAGAGCATTTAATGTCAGCTTTATATTCTCACGCAATAGATAATGTTTTGATTGAAATTGATGGTAATGAAGTCCCCATTCTTGATGGAAGTGCAAAGAATTTTTATGACTCATTTAAAAAAGCTGGAATTAAAATTTTAGAAAAAGATAAGCAAGTTATTGAGATTGATAGTGAAATTTCAATTATTAAAGATGATACCTCTTTGAAAATTTTACCATATGATGGTTATAAAATTACATTTGAGATTGAATTTCAGGATTGTAGTATTAAAAAGCAAAAATTTATTTTAGAAAATTTAAATGATTTTAGGAAAGAGATAGCTCCCTGTAGAACCTTTTGCACATTTAGTGAAGTTATAAAACTACAAAAATCTGGTTTATCTTTAGGAGGAAATTTTGATAATGCTATTATTTATTTAGATGACTCAATTTCGGACGAGCAAATAGATGATTTTAATAAAAATACTTCAGAGTGTATCACGAAAGATAATATTGGTATAAAAACTTATAAAAATAAAAAATTAGTTTTTAAAAATGAAGCGGTCAGACATAAAATATTAGATTTGATTGGAGATTTATCTTTAATTGGTAAAGAAATCAAAGGTCATATAATTTCAAAAAAAAGTGGACATTTTCTTAATACAGAATTAGCAAAGAAAATTGATTTAAAACAAAACATTAACAAATTTAAATATAATAGACTTGAGATAGAAAAAATTATACCACATAGACATCCATTTTTATTAATTGATGAAATCATAGATGGGAAATTAGGAGAGTATGTTTGTGCTGTCAAATATGTGAGTAAAAATGAGAGCTACTTTAAAGGTCATTTTCCAGGAAATCCAATCATGCCTGGAGTACTAATTATTGAGTGTATGGCTCAAACAAGTTGTTTTTTGTCACTTAAGACTGTTGGTTCTCCCGAAAATAAACTTATGCTCTTATCTGTTATTAAAAGTTCAAAGTTTATAAAGAAAGTAGTTCCTGGTGATAAATTATTTTTGAGAGTAGAATTGATTAAATTCAGGTTAAATAATGCTTTAATTAAAGGTATTGCAAAAGTCGATGATGAAATTGTAGCGGAAGCTGAATGGATGGCAACGGTTGTAGATAAATATGAAAATACATAAAACAAGTATAATAGATAAAGATACAATCATAGGAGAAAATGTTGAAATTGGACCCTTTTGCATAATAGAAAAAGATGTTAAAATTGGAAATAATACTAAAATTTTACCTTATGTACATATTCTGAGTAATACAACAATAGGAAAAAATAATACTATCCATCAAGGTTCAGTTCTTGGAGGAAATCCGCAAGATTTAAAATTTAAAAATGAATATTCTGAATTAATTATAGGTGATAATAATACAATTAGAGAAAACTGCACCTTAAACAGAGGAACTGAAGCTTCTGGAAAAACAATCATAGGAAGTAATTGTTTATTTATGGCTTATGTTCACGTAGCGCATGACTGTATTGTTGAAGATAAAGTAATATTGGCAAACGGAGTTCAGTTAGGTGGACATTCAGAAGTACATTACCATGCGACTGTTGGTGGAATGAGTCCTGTTCATCAATTCTGTAAAGTTGGACAACATTCTTTTATTGGTGGTGGTCGAGTAGCATTACAAGATGTTCCTCCTTTCATATTAGCTAATGGTGAACCTTTAAAGTATTCTGGAATAAATTCAGTTGGATTAAGAAGAAGAAATTTTGATATAGAAAAGAGAAATTTAATAAAGAGGGCTTACAAATTAATCTATTTATCTAAGTACAATCGTTCTCAAGCAATTGAAGAAATTAAAAATTCTTTAAAAATGATAGATGAAATTAAAATAATTATTAACTTTGTTGAAAATAGTGATAGGGGCCTTATATAAAACATCTTTTTTTATTATTATGTCTAAGTAATTTACTTATTTGTTCTAATGATTTGAATAAAAATGATTTTATTACTCAAAACTATATTCCATTTCAAGAATCAAAAATAAGTTTTGGACTTAAATCTTTTTATGGTTTAGTAAATAATAAAAATGAATATCAAAAAATGTTATTTCTAAATAATTGGTTTTCAAATAATTTATATACCTCTGCTTTAATATCATTAATTGAAGATTCAAATGATATCCAACTTAGATATAATCTATCGTTGGGATATACATATAATATGAACAACTATTATTTTAAAAACTTTGTTCTATTGTTAGGTTATAATAGATTAAGATTTAATAATGAAAATACAGATCAAACTAATATGTCATATGATTTATTGTTGAATGTTAAAATTAAAAAACTTTGGTTTACTTTTTCATATGGAATTATTGATTTAAATGATAGAATCGAAAAAATAAATTTAGGATTGATGAAATCTATTTTTAAAAATTTTTTAATTTCTTCTAATTTAAAATATAGTTTTATCAATGAAAAAAAAATTATTACTCCATTTTTTAGTATAGGTTACAAAATATGAAGAAAATAGGAATTTTAGGTTCAACAGGTTCTGTAGGTACACAGGCTTTAGAAATTATCGAACAATATCCTGACAAATTTGAATTAGTATTTATTTCAGGCCATACAAATCTTAAAAAACTCATGGAACAAAAAAAGAGATTTAAACCTAAATTTGTTTGTATATCTGATGATAAAGCATATAAAGTTTATAAAGATCAGAATTTAAAAGACAAAAATATTACTGGTGGTTATGAAGGTTTAATAGAATTATGTGATAGGGATATAGATATAGCTTTAAATTCAATAATGGGATACAAAGGTTTATATATGTCCATTAAATTAATTGAAAATAAAATTGATTTAGCTTTATCTAATAAAGAAAGTATTGTTCAAGCAGGTTCAATTCTTACAAAATTAGCAAAACAGAAAAAAGTAAATATTTTTCCTGTTGATAGTGAACACAGTGCTTTGTGGCAATGTATCATTGGTGAAAAAAATGAAACGATAGATAAACTAATTCTGACAGGTTCGGGTGGTCCATTTAGAACCTTGAAAAAAAATAAATTTCAAAGTATTGAAAGGGAGCAAGCACTAAAACATCCTAATTGGTCAATGGGTAGCAAAATTACAATAGATTCAGCTACTATGATGAATAAAGGATTTGAAGTAATTGAAGCTCATTGGCTATTTGATATTGATTATAAAAATATAGAAATTGTTATTCATCCTGAATCAATCATTCATTCAATGGTTAAATTTATTGATGGTTCTATAAAAGCGCAGCTTAGTAATCCTACCATGAGAATCCCAATACAATATGCTTTTACATATCCAGATAGATTAATAAGTAACGATACAGAATTTGATTTTGTTTTAAATAATAAGTTTAGTTTTGAAGAGGTAGATTTTAATAAATTTAGATGTATTAAATTAGCTTATGAAGCAGGTCAAAAGGGGGGTACATATCCTGTTGCACTAAATGTAGCGAATGATTTATCTGTGGATTTATTCTTAAGAGATAAAATTAATTTTATAGATATTGAAAGAGTAATCGAAGATTGTTTAAACTCACACTCTTCAGTTTCAGACCCTTCCTTAAAAGATATTAAATATGCAGTTAAAGATACAGAGAATTTTATAAAAAAATTCAAATTTTAAAACATGGACTTTATTACATCTATATTATCAATGATTTTCATTCTTTCAATTCCAGTTTTTTTACATGAACTTGGACACTATTTAGCAGCTCGTTCAGTTGGAATCAAAGTAGAAAAATTTTATGTAGGAATGAACTTTTTTGGCTTAGGAATAAAAAAAACTATTAATGAAACAGAATATGGTATTGGACTTTTCCCATTAGGTGGCTATGTAAAAGTTTCAGGAATTATTGATGAAAATCTTGATTCAAAAAACTCAAATTCTAAACCAAAAGATTTTGAATTTAGGTCAAAAAATACTTTTCAAAAACTTTGGTTTTTATCCGCAGGTGTTTTGATGAATTTTTTATTATCAATAGTTATTTTTACATTTTTATACTTTTTTAATGGGACTTATGAATTATCAGAAGAACCAATTATAAATAGTGTATCAGAGGTTATTGAATTACCTAATTTAAATCAAGAAGTTGTTACATTTACTTCTCCAGCTTCCAAATTAGGTTTAAAACAAAATGATAAAATTTTAGAAATTGATGGTATTAAAATTAATACATGGTCTGATATTAGTTCCACACTTGTTGAAAAAGCAGATTCTGTTGTTGAAGTTATTTGGAAAACAGAGTTTGGATCTCAAAAAAAAGGTTCTGTTAAATTACTTGGAAGACCATCATTTGATGGAAAGAAAATTATTAATCAAGGTGTTTTAGGTATAATGGGTAATACTTATCATAGAGATTTGGGTTTTTTTGAATCATTTTTAATTGCATCTTCAAATACTGGAAAAATTATATCGAGTTCATTCTTTGGATTTGTAAGCATAATTTCGGGTAATATGCCTTTAGAATATGTCTCAGGTATTGTTGGTATTGCTAATGTAGCAAATGAAGAGGCAAAGACAGGGGGATTAATTGCTTTGATTTCATTAATGGCTTTTATTAGTGCAAATTTAGGTTTAATAAATATTTTGCCCATTCCAGGTTTAGATGGAGGTCATGCTGTAATAAGTATTGTTGAAGGATTAATAGGTAGAGAATTACCAATTAAGGTAAAGTATACAATTCAATTTGTAGGATTATTCTTAATTTTATCATTATTTATATTTACAATATTTAATGATATAAGAAATATTTTTAACTAACCATCAACTATTAATCCGAATGCAGTTGTTAATTTTAAAACTTGATGATTTGTATCGACCAATCTTTCAGCAATAATTTTTGTTAGATTATTTATTATTTTATAACCAACTGCTGGATTATCTTCGCAAATCTTAAAAAAATCTTTTTTATTTAGATAAGCTATTTTACAATCTATTAATGCTTTAACTGTAGCTGATCGTTTGCTATCTTTAGTAAATAAAGATAATTCTCCAATTACGACATTATGATCAGAATTTACTCTAATAAATTCTTTTTCACGCAAATCATTATCATCATTATTTTTATTTGTTGAAAGGGTTAGAGCTTTAGTGATATTCACTTCTCCATCTAGAAGAAATAGTAATGTTTCACCAGTATCACCTTCATGCATAATAATTTCATTTTTTTTAAATGATTTATTATCAATTTTTTTTAAAAAAACTTTAATTTCATCAATATCTAAATTATTAAATATCTTAAACCTTTGAAGTCTTTTTTCATCTAATTTCATTTTATTATTAATGCTCCTTGTCCCTTTTTAATAATTGTATCTTTTTTTGGATTAATATCAACATTCACTTTATTTCTCTCTTCAAGGCCATGACCATGTTCAGAAAGTTTTTTTTCAATGAATTTATCTAATGCAGACGCATCAGAAGATAAAAACTCAGATATGCTAATACTTTCTTCTTCATAAAAAGTACCTATACAAATTTCTTGTTTTTCAGAATAGAAGTAATTGAATAGATCTGAAAAAGGTTTGCCTATAAATTCTTCAGGAATTCTTCTATTTTTAATATTATTATTTGCTTCTTTATCAATAATATGTTCAATAGCATGAGCTATACTTGGATTGGTTATATGGGAAGTCGTCATGAAAGATTCAAAACTATGATTTGTTAAAACAACATCAACATTTGCTCTTTTAAGAAAACCTATTTTTTCTTGATTATTTAGTTGAGCAACAACTTTAATTTTTGGTGATATTTTTTTAAGAGAAAGAGTTGCTAATATTATTTTTTCATCATTTTCAACTTGTTCATCATTTAATATTATTGCATTGGTAGCATTAGATGCATTAGCATTTTCAAGTGATGAATCTAATGTGAAGTCTCCACGAATAAATCTAATAGATTCACTACTAAAATTTGATAAAAGATTATTTATCGAATCTTCAGATTCATTATTAATTAAAACTAAGTTTGTATTTTGAGACTTAGTTAATAATTCAATTAAATTATTAATATTACTATTCCAACCACAAACTAGAGTATGATTTTTATAATTTACTTTACCCAATCCTTTACCCTCCATTATTTTTCTTGTTGTGAATACTGATGAAATTGAACCTGTAACAATTGCAATTAAACTAATTCCAAAAAACATTATTATAACAGCAAGAATTCTACCACCAGTTGTTGTTGGTGACATATCTCCATACCCAACTGTTGTCATTGTAACAATGGTCCACCAAAGCGAATTTTTAAAATTTGAAAATGATCCAGGTTCAATAAAAGATATAAAGATTGCACCCAAAAACCATGTTGTAAGCAATCCAAAGATTACTATGAATAGATAGTTTCTTTTTAGTTTATTAAACATACGCCTTAATCTAAATATTTTTATTATAAACTGATATTAAAAATTTTAACAAAAAAAAAACCCCTTTTAAGTGTAAAAGGGGTTTTTTTAATCTTTAAGAAAATTAGAACCTATAGCTGAATAAAATACTCATTTTCTCAACTGTATCTTCAACTGTCATGCCGAGAAGTTCTGTTTCCCAATCATGATTTACCATACCAATACCCATACCCATATTTTCATTTAAAGAGTAATGAATACCAAGACCGTATGTTAAACCTCCATCAATCATATCAGACCAATCACCCACAGTAACAGCATAACCCAAACTGGCCCAAACTGATACTCTATCTGATACTGGTTTCATAGGCAATGCATATACACTTGCAAAACCTCCATCATCATTTACAACATCGTAGTTTACACCACCATTTAAAATCCATGATGGCTTACCCGTTTCTTCACAAACCCATGTTTTAAACATATGATTATAGCCTAATGTCACGTTTTCAGTTTCATCAAAGTCATATGCTAGATATGCAGTACCAGAAAATGAAAGTGAAATAGCTGATAATATGATTAATATGTTCTTCATTTTTACTCCCTTGTTGTTATTAAAAAATTTTATGATTTTATTTTATACCCTTTTTTGAATAGATAGCTTGCAATAATAGTAAATATTGTTGAGAAACCAATGCAAATTAAAAGTGAAGTTATATAAGAAATTTCTTCAATACTTAATGTGGCATACCTCAATCCATTAATCATCCAATAAATTGGATTAAATAAAGAAACTTTTTGTGCCCATCCAGGTAACATTTCTAAAGAATAAAACCCCCCCCCCAGAAATGTCATAGGCATAAAAATAAAGTTTGAAA